>NZ_JAZBJP010000013.1:0-171198 GCF_036352915.1 Streptomyces bugieae | reverse complement strand
GACGGCCTGGCCGGGGCCGATGCGGACGGTGCGCCGGTCCCCCGACCAGTCCTGAGCGGTGGCCCTGCGGTCCCTTGCGCCCGCACGCGTACCGGCCGGCCCGCCCTTCCCCGACGTCACACTCGTGGTCCCCCTCTCCGACGTCGCGCCCGTCGTCTCGCTCCCCGACGTCACACCCGTCGTCTCCCTCCCCGACGTCACACCCGTGGTCCCCCTCCCCGACGTCGCGCCCGTCGTCTCGCTCCCCGACGTCACGCCCGCCGTCCCCCTCCCCAACGTCACGTCCGTCAGCGCCAGCGGCCCCTGGTCGCCCGCCTCGACCCGGTGGCAGCCCGCCGCCAGTTCCAGGCGCCCGTCGCGCGCCTCGCCCGCGCACAACTGCACGGAGACGGGCCGCCGTTCGGTCAGATCGCGGACGTATCCCGAGGCCTTGGTCGCGTGCAGGACGCCGTCGACGGCGAGCATCGGGCCCTGGCCGCAGCCGAGCGTGAAGCGTGCGCCGGCCGGTGGCGGCGGGGTGCGGTACGCGTCCAGCGCCGGGAGGTAGACCTCGCTGAGGCCGACCGGGAGTTGTAGGGCCTGCCCGGCGACCGGGTTGTGGAGCGTCAGCTCCTTCACCTTGCTGATGGTGATGTCGAGGCGGTCGGTGGTGATCGGGTCGAAGCGGGCCTGGCCGTTCTCGTCGACGCCCGCGGTGGCCGCCCCGTCCGGGGAGTTGATCAGGATCTGCTCCGGCCGGGTGGAGATGCCGCCGGCCGCGGCCAGCACGATCCGGTCGATCTTCTTCCGCCCCGGCCAGCGCAGGTGCAGGGTCGGTTGGTCGCCGGCGATCCAGGCGGTGGTCAGGTCGCCGTCGACGAGGTTGCGGGGGCTGAGCGACCGGCCGAAGCCGAAGCTGGTGGAGTCGGCGGTGGCGGTGATCCGGTCCTTCTGCTCCGGTGCGATGCGGTCCAGCAGCCGGTCGAGTTCGGGGCCGGGCACGGGCAGCGCGGTGCCGGAGACCGCGTAGGGCGCGGGCGAGCCGGTGCGGAACTGGCGGTGCAGTCCCACCTCGGCGGAGACCGGCGACAGTCCGCCCGGGTCGCTGCCGCGGTGCAGCGAGATGGTCTCGGCGGGGGCGGCGGAATCCTGGGCGTCGGTGGGGAGTTGCAGCAGCCGGGTCACCTGGACGCCCGGCACGCCGATCTCGGCGAAACCGGCGCCGGAGAGCCCGGCGCGCGGTGTCTGTGCGCCGAGGACCGTCACCTTCAGCCACTTCGCCGGTCCCGCCGGGGCCTTGACCTGTTGTTTCGTCCCGTCGGGGCGGAGCGGGCCGACCGTGCTGCCGCGGTCGGTCGCGATCCGTACGGAGGTGGGGGCGGCGCGCAGTCCGTCCCCCCGGAGCGGGGTGAGGGACAGCGTGGCCGGAAGGGCGGTGGGCCGGGTGAAGGTGATCTTGATCCATTGGCCGACCGGGTCGCCGGCGCTGCCCTCCGCCCAGGCGGTGTCGGGGTTGCCGTCGAAGGCGTTGACCGGGTCGTACTGCGGCAGGTGGAACAGCCAGTTGCCGCTGGTGGAGGCGGTGACCGAGGCGGCGCCGCGGAGCACGGCGGTGGTCTGGTGGCCGATGCCGGAGGTCGGCAGGATCTGCCGGGGCGGCCGGCCGGGGTCCTGCACGCTGTCGGGGTGGTTGGTCTCCGAGGCCGTGTACGTGTAGGAGGTGTTGCTGTTGACGAGTCCGAAGCGGGTGTCGGCGCGGCGCAGTCCGTCGGCGGTCAGCTGGAGCGGCGGGGTGCCGAGCCCGGGGTGGTGGTCGCCGGTCAGCACGGTGGGCCGGCGGCGCAGCGCGGGGTCGGCGGACAGCTGGAGGAGGGCCTCCGGGCCGCCGCTGAGCTGGGCGGTGTCCGCGACGGCCCGGGCGGTGACCGGTCCGGGCGCGGGGGTGTCCCTCGGCCGGTAGATCTCGACGGCGCGTTGGCGCGGATAGAGGCCCTGGATCTGGAGCGGGGCCTCGGCGGGGATCCGGCCGCCGGTGGTGAGCGGGCCGAAGGCGGCCGCCTTGCGGTAGCCGGACGCCTCCAGGGTGCTTTTGACGGTCTGCGGCGGGACGTAGCCGATCTGGTCCGGGTCGAGGTCGTTGCGGACGACGACGTCGTACAGTCCGGCGCGGTGCAGGTAGTCGCGCAGGCCCGGGACCTCGGCGCCGGTCAGCAGGGCCTGTTCGACGGCGTCCAGGGCGCGCCGGGCGCCGGGGGTGCCGAAGGGCACGAAGTCCCGTTGCGTCCAGGGCGATCGGGCCAGGACGTCGAGGGGGTCGTCGATGGGGGAGCCCCAGGTGTAGATGCCGTGCGCGGTGGCGGGGACCACCAGGGCGCGGCTCTGCGGGGAGTGCGCTTTCAGCCACTGGGCGGTCTGCGTCCAGTAGGCGGGCAACTGCTTGAAGGCGCCCGGCTGGAGGACGGTGCCGGTGAGGAACGGCAGGGCGAGCGCGGGCAGGATGAGGAGCGCGGTCAGCAGGGGCAGCCGGTGGCGGGCGGGGACCCGGCGGGTGGCGTGCCGTCCGCCGGCGGCCGCGAGCAGATGCGCCAGGCCCAGGGTGAGCGCGAGCGCCAGGCCGGGCGTGAACTTGTAGATGTTGCGGAACGGGCGCAGCCAGCCGTTCAGCCAGTCCTGCCACGGCCCGTGCAGCGGCCCGCCGAGCGCGCCGCCGTATCCGGCCAGCGTGATCAGCGCGACGGACAGCACGGTCAGCAGCAGCCAGCGCCGCTCGGGCAGCTCGCGGCGGGCCAGGCCGGCCAGGCCGAGGGCCGCGGCCAGCGCCGAGCCGAGCACCGCGTACGGTCGGGCGGTCAGCGTCCAGCCGGCGGGCAACCACGGTTCGCCGAAGTTCAGATAGCCGACCCAGTTGCCGGCGCCGCGCAGCAGTTCGGTGGCGGACATGGTGCCGGTGGTGGTGTCGGCCTGCTCGATGAACGGCATGAAGTTTTCGCCGTGCAGGCCCAGCAGGAGCAGCGGCACCACCCACCAGGCGGTGGCCAGCACGACCCCGGGCAGCCACCAGGCGAGCAGCCGGGTCCGGCGCGGCCCGGTGCGGGAGAGCAGGTACAGCCCGGCGGGCAGCAGGCAGGCCAGCGTCGAGGCCGCGTTGACACCGCCCATGAACGGGATCAGCAGCGCCGAACGGGCGGCCGCGATCCGCGCGTTGACCTGCGTGTTCGTCAACGGCAGCAGCACCCACGGCAGCATCGCCCCGGGCAGCGCGGCGGCGGAGGTGGAGCCGATGACGAGGGTGAAGGTGGGCCACAGCGCGTAACAGGCGGCGGACAGCAGGCGGGAGGCCGGGGAGCCGCACCGCAGCCGTTCGGCCAGCCGGAGGGCGCCCCAGAACGCGGTCGTGACGATCAGGGACATCCACAGCCGCTCGGCCAGCCACACCGGTAGGTGGGCGAGGTGGGCCAGGCCGTAATACGGGAGGGCCGGGAAGGCGTAGCCGATGTACTGGTCGGCGAGGCCGCCGAGACCGGCCCGGTCGTGCCACAGCTGCCCGAGGTCACCGAGGAAGCGCCAGGGATCGGTGCTGACCCCCAGCTTCGTCTCGAACGTCATCCTGCCCGGCGCGGGCGCGAGGAAGCCGGCCAGGGTGAGCGCCCAGAAGGCGAGCAGCCAGCGCCGGGACCGCGGCCGCCCGGGCGAGGGGGCCGGGACGGGCGCGGTCCGGCCGCCGGCGTCGGGCGACCCCGGGGACGGGGAGGACCTGAGGGTCTGGGTCATGGCAACCGCCGCAGGATGAGGAGGAGGTTCCAGGTGGCGACCTCCCGGATGCCCGGGAGGCGGGGGATGGCCTCGGCGAGGAACGGCGCGTAGCGGGAGCGTGCGGTGACGAGCGCGACGTCGTCCCGGGCCCGCACCTGGCGCAGGGTGCGGCCGACGTGCACCGCGAACAGGTTGACGCCCAGGGTGTGTTTGGCCGGTCCGCCGGTGCGCCGCCGGTAGCGGCTGCGGGCCCGCTCGGCGCCAAGGTAGTGCCAGGGCGCGGTCTCGTGGCCGCCCCAGGGGGAGAACCAGTTGGTGAAGGCGACGTAGACGAGCCCGCCGGGGCGGGTGACCCGGATCAGTTCGCTGAGGAAGGTCTGCGGGTCGGCGACGTGTTCCAGGACGTTGGACGAGAAGCAGACGTCGGCGGCGCCGTCGGCGAGCGGCAGCAGATAGCCGTCGGCGATCACCGCGCCCTCGGGCCGCCGCCCGCGGGCGGTCAGTTCGGCGGGATCGGGCTCGAAGAGGTAGCCGTGGGCGCCGCGCCGCCGGAACTCCTCGGTGAAGTGGCCGCAGCCGCCGCCGACGTCGGCGACCACCGCGCCCTGCAGCGGCAGATGGCGTTCGACCTGGTCGGCGGCGTCGCGGGCGAGCAGCCGGTAGCAGTGCTCGGGATCGTCCTGCTCCCGCAGGAAGGCCCGGAACAGGGCCCAGGACCGGCGCAGTGAGGGGTCGCGCACTTCGGGCCTCACCGCCCGGGGGACGCGGTGCGGAACGCCTCCGCCGCGACCGCACGGAAGCTGCGGACGGTATGGCTCCACCGGAAGCGGGCGGCCCGCGCCTCCGCGGCGAGTCCCAGGGCGGTACGGCGCCGCGCGCTCAGCCCGAGGGCGCACCAGTGCGCGGCGAAGGTGCTCTCCCCGCGGGCGAGCAGACCGGTGACGCCGTCCTCGACGGAATCCCGCAGTCCGGGGATGTCGAAGCCGAGCGCGGGGGTGCGCCGGGCGGCCGCCTCCATGACCACCAGGCCCCACCCCTCGACCAGCGACGGGTGCAGCAACAGCCACGCGGAGCAGAGCAGTTCGTGTTTGCGCCGTTCGCAGATCCGGCCGGTGAAGGTGACGCCGGGGCCGGCCAGCGCGGTCAGCCGGGCGCGTTCCGGTCCGTCGCCGACGATCACCAATCGGCCGCCGGTCACCGGCCGGACCCGTTCCCACAGCCGCAGCAGCAGGTCGATCCGCTTGTACTCGACGAGCCGGCCCATGGCCAGGAACAGCGGTTCGGGCGCCTTCGGGACCAGCGGCCCCGGTTCCTCCACGCCGTTGTGCACCAGCCGGACGCGCTCGGGGGCCACGCCCAGCTCGTGCAGCGCGGCCGCGGTCGAACCGGAGACCGCGACCATCAGATTGCGGCGGTGCGCCCCGGCCAGCGCCCAGTGCTCCAGTTGGCGGCCCAGCCGGGCGGCCGGCCCCGGGTAGCGCAGCCGCCACAGGTCCGTGTGCACGTGGTTGACCAGGCACAGCGTCGGTCCGCGGTGCCACAGCGGGGCGAGGTACGGCATGCCGTTGCAGACCTCGACCAGCAGGTCGCAGCCGCCGACCCGGCGCTCCAGGTGGCGTGGTGCGCGCAGGAAGTGGCCGACGTCGCCGCCCGCGGACACCACCCGGTAGTCCGGGGCGGGGGTACCTCCCTGGCCGGGCGGAGCCGAGGCCTTGGGGGAGGCCGGCCCGCCGCACACCAGGGTGACCTGGTGACCGTGTGCGGTCAGGCCCTCGGCGATCCGGTCCACCAGCAGCTCGGAGCCGCCGGCGGCCGGGTTGCCCAGGTCACGCCGGGCGAGGAAGACGATCCGGCGGGGGAGCGGGGGCGGGCCGCCGGCGGGGGGACCGGCGGCCGCGGGCGGGGCGAGCGGCGGAGCGGGGCGGGTGTCGGGAGCGGGCCGTACGTGTGGGGGCATGGGCGGATCCAACTCGTCTCAGGGTGCGGTACCGGTGGTGGGGGGACGTACTGCGTGCTGAGTCGTGCGGGTCGTGCTGCGCCATGGGGTGGACAGTTTTGGGCCGGGCCCCGGGGTGCGGCTACTCACCGGGGTGACAAAATCCGCGCGGTCTTGAACTGACGGTTCATCACTTCACGCAAGCCGTGGGGCGCCGCGGCCGGCCGGCGGCGCGGGGCGTCACCCGCCCTCCGTGCGCCGCCGCCCCCGCGCCACCCAGATCACCCCGGCCGCCGTCAGCAGTCCGCCCGCCACCGCGGCGCCCACCGGCAGCGCCCCGCCGACCAGCGTCAGCCTGCCGCTGTCCGCCTCCGCCAGCCGCAGCTGCGCCCGTCGCGTCGCCGGGGTGAACCGCAGCCGCTCGCCGCGCAGCAGCGTCACCGCGTCGTGCCGGCCGCCGGGCGCCCGCAGCGTCTTGACCGGCGAGATCGCCGCATCCACGATCCGGCCGGTGCGCTGCTCGGCGACCAGCTCGATACCGGAGTTGGCGTACCACTCCTCGGCCTGGATCTGGCCCTGCCGCGGCCGCCCGACGAGCCGCCCGGGGACCTGCCGGCTGCCGGTCCTGGTGGCCGGCACGGTCCCGGTGAAGCGGTACAGCACGAGCCCACCGGCCCGCCGCTCACCGGCGAAGCGGAGCGGAACGGCGGCGCCCAGCGTGTTGTCCCACCAGCGGTATCCGGTCCGCCGCAGGTCGAAGGGGAACTTCAGGTAGGCATCGCCGTCGAAGCGGGTCGGGGCCTCGCCGCAGCAGTGCACCGGGGCGTTGCTGCGCCGGTCGGTGACCCAGCGCTCGGTGGTCCACTGGAACGCCCGGCGCGGATCCGCGAGGGCCAGCGTCTTCGGGGTGTCGACCGTGGTGGAGACGTCCCACACGGCCCGTCCGCTCTTCTCGCTCGCCGCGACGTCGCCCAGTACGTGCCGGGTGAGGGTGATCCGCTGCCGGTCCCTGGTGCGCAGGGCGTCGGTGTCGAAGTAGCTGCCGGTGCCGGTGAAGACGGTGGTGACGTCGACGTCGACCGGGGTGACCTTCGCCCACGGCGTGACGTACCAGGCCAGCAGGGGTGCGAGGACGAGCAGGAAGACACCGAGGCCGAGCAGTGCCAGGGATGTCGGGGCGGCGGTGCGGGCACCGGTCGCCGTGGTGGCGGGGGCCGGAGGCGGGGCGGAAACGGAGGTGGGGGAAGGCATACGGGCACTCCTGGAAGCGGTGGGGGATCACGCTCTGGTGCACGTGCGGAGGGGCGGGCGGCCGCCCGGGAAACGGCGTCGGGCGGGCCGGGCGCCCATGGGCCGGGAACGTAAGCGAACTCTTGACAGACCGTCAATGCCCTTCCACACTCGGCAGTCACCACGACCGAGTGGTGCCGCGCTGTGGGACGCGGCACGAGCCGGACCCCGATTCCGTACGCCCCGGGGCTGTGCCGTGTGCCGTACCGACCCGACGGAGACCGGTGAGGTCTCCGGTCCCGACGAAGGGCTCGCCGCGCCATGCACCGGATGCTCGCCGCCGCACTGACCGCGCTGACCGCCGCCGCCCTGGCCGTCGCCGCCGCACTCGGCATCGTCGCGGCGCTGGATGCCACCCCCGAACAGCCCAATGTGCCGCTGGTGACCTTCGACCGGGCCGGCGAGTAGGCGGGCGGTATGCGCAGCCCGGCCGGCCCGCGGCGTACGAAGGAGGTCCTCGCCATGGTGACCGCCGTCCGCTCGGCCTGGCGGGACGTCCCGCCCTACCAGGTACGGCAGTTCGCCACCCTGGCGCTGGCGGAGGTGCCCACGCTGGCCCAGGACATCCTGCGCGAGATCCGCCACGAGTACCCCCAACTACCGCTGGTTCCGGACGAGTTCGGCGAGCCGCGGGCGCTGGTCGGCATCCGCCAGTCGCTGGAGCACTTCGTCACGCACCTGACCACCGGGCTGGACCGGCCGCACGTCCACCCGCGGGTCTTCCAGGAGTTCGGCCGCGGCGAGGGCATGCAGGGCCGCAGCCTGGACGCGCTGCAGGCGATCTACCGGCTCGGCGTACGGCTGGCCTGGCGGCGGCTCGCCGAGATCGGCCAGCAGGTCGCCATCCCCGCCCCGGCGATGTACGAGCTGGCCGAGTCCGGCTTCGAGTACCTCGACGGGCTGGTCGCCGAGTCCGTCCGCGGCTACGCCGAGGCCGCCGCCCGCCAGGCGGGGGAGCGGCTGCGGCAGCAACGCCGCCTGATGGAGCAGCTCTTCGGCCTCGCGGCGACCCGTACGCGACGCGGCGGGAGCGGAACCGGAACGGCCCCTCCCGGGGCGGCCGGCGGGGTGCCGGCGGCGCTCGCCGAACGCGCCGCCCGGATCGGCTGGCCGCTGCCCGAACGCGTCGCGGTCGCCGTGCTGCTGCGCCCGGACCGGGCGGCGGTGGCCCCCGCCGTCGCCCCGGACGTCCTGCTGGACATGGAGTGCGAACGGCCGCGGATGGTGGTGCCGGAACCGGACGCCCCGGGCCGGCGCGAGCTGCTGGGCCGGGCCGCGGCCGGCTGGTCGGGCGCGCTCGGCCCGGTCGTCCCCCTGCCGGCCGCCGCGAAATCGCTGCGCTGGGCCGGGGCCGCGGCCGACCTGATCGAGCGCGGACTGCTGCCGGCCGGCGAACTGCTGCAGTGCACCGAACACACCGAGGCGCTGGTCCTGCTGCCGCCCGAGGAGCTGATCGACGACCTCACCCGCCGCCGCCTCGCCCCCCTCGACGACTGCGGCCCGACCCACGGGCGGCGGCTCGCGGAGACCCTGCTCGCCTGGCTGGAGACCCGCGGCGGGGCCCCGGAGATCGCCGCCCGGCTCGGCGTCCACCCGCAGACCGTGCGCTACCGGCTGCGCCAGATAAGGGAGTTATGGGGCCCGGAGGTGGACGACCCGGACCGCCGCTTCGAACTGGAACTGGTGTTACGGGCGCGGCGGCTCCGCGGGGAACTCCACTGAGCTCTCCGGCCGGGTCAGGCGGTGTCGCCGCGGCCCTCGACCAGCACCGCCATGCCGTCCAGGAGGCGGGCCAGACCGAACTCGAACAGCGTCTCCAGGTTGAAGGAGTCCTCCGGGGAGTCGGACATCGCCGCGTACATCGGATACGCGCCGGACGTGAAGATGCCCTCGAACTCCGGCTCCATCGCGGCCATCCACTGGTCCTGGTTCATCCCGGTCTCCTGCTCGGCCTCCAGGTCGTCCTCGAAACCGGCGGCGGTGAACATCACGAAACCCAGCAGTGTCACGGCCATGTGGAGCTGGGTCACCGGAGCCGCCCCTTCGACCCGGCCCACGGTCCACTCGATCAGTGCCATCGCCCGCGGCATCGGCTGCGGGCGGGTGACCGACAGGTACTTCGCCAGCCATGGATGGCGCCGGTAGAGCGTCCACTGCAGCCGCGCCCCGGCCTCCATCCGGTCGCGCCAGCCGTCCGGTGCCGGATCGGGCAGCTCCACCTCCCCGAACACGGCGTCCGCCATCAGCAGTTCCAGCTCGTCCTTGCCGGCCACATGGCGGTAGAGCGCCATCGACGACACCCCGAACTCGGCGGCGACCCGGCGCATCGACAGCGCGCGCAGCCCCTCGGCGTCGGCGACCTTGATCCCGGCCCGGACGATCCGCTCCTGGCTCAGCCCGCCGTCCGCGTCCCGCGATCGCCGCTCCCGCGGGGCCGGACCGCGTGCCGCCCGCTGCTGCGGCCGCGGCTCGGCCACCACCGTCCCCACGCCCGGGACCGCCCGTACGACCCCCTCCTGGCGCAGCGTGGTCAGTACCTTCGTGGCGGTGGCCATCGCCACCCCCCATTCCTGGGTGATCCGCCGGGTCGACGGCACCCGGTCGCCCGGCGCCAGTTCACCGGCGTCGATGCGGCGCCGGATCTCCGCGACGATCCGGCGGTAGGGCGGTGCGCTGGGCTGCGCCACGGGGGGCCTCCTCCGTCTGGGTGCCGGGTCAGGGCCTCATCGGTGCCGTACTAGTGCACCAGGGCCTTCGCACTGACGCCGACAGTAGCAGCGCGGGGAACTACCCGCCCCTACCTGCGGCGCTCTGATATTGCGCACTAGGCAGGTGCACTAGTGTGATGCACCTGCAACTCCCTTGCCGTTCCTGATGTTTGCACCGTAAGTCGCGGGTGCTTACCGTGTCACCCATGTCGTTTACCTCGTACACATCGCCTGCCCCCGCCCCGGCCCCCGAGCCGCGGGCCGGCCGCCGGGAGTGGATTGCCCTCGCCGTCCTCCTGCTGCCCTGCCTCCTGGTCTCCATGGACGTCTCGGTGCTCTACTTCGCGGTGCCGTTCCTGACCGCGCAGCTCGAACCCAGCAGCGTCCAGCAGCTGTGGATCCTGGACGTCTACGGGTTCGTCCTGGCCGGCCTGCTCATCACCATGGGCGCGCTGGGCGACCGCATCGGGCGCCGCCGGCTGCTGCTGTTCGGCGCCCTGCTCTTCGCCCTCGCCTCCGGGCTCGCCGCCTACGCCGGCAGCGCCGAAATGCTCATCGCCGCCCGGGCGTTGCTCGGCATCGGGGGCGCGACCCTGATGCCGTCCACCCTGGCGCTGATCCGCAACCTCTTCCACGACGCCAAGCAGCGCGGCAAGGCCATCGCCATCTGGTCGGCCGCGACCATGGGCGGCATCGCGGTCGGACCGGTGCTCAGCGGGCTGCTGCTGGAGCACTTCTGGTGGGGCTCGGTGTTCCTGATCAACACGCCGGCGATGGTGCTGCTGCTGGTCTGCGGGCCGCTGCTGCTCCCGGAGTTCAGGAATCCGGCCACCGGCCGCTTCGACCTGCCCGGCTCGCTGCTCTCCCTGCTCGCCATGCTGCCGATCGTCTACGGCATCAAGGAGATGGCCCGCAACGGCGTGTCCGTCCTGCCCGTCCTCGCCCTCGCCGTCGGCCTGCTGGCCGCCGCGGGCTTCGTCGTCCGCCAGCGCACCGCCCGCCACCCCATGCTCGACCTCGAACTCTTCCGGCACCGCGGGTTCAGCGTCTCGGTGCTGATGAACCTGCTGGCGATGTTCGCGATCGTCGGCTGCGCGGTCTTCTTCACCCAGTACCTGCAGACCGTACGGGGCATGAGCCCGCTGGAGGCCGCGCTCTGGAACCTGCTGCCGACCCTCGCCGTGGGCGGCATGACCGCGGTGGCCACGGCGCTCGCCCAGCGGATGGACCGGGCGCACGTCATCGCCCTCGGCTTCGTCCTCGCGGCCGGCGGCTTCATCTGGCTCTCCTGGGTGGAGCCGGGCTCGGCCCTCTGGTACGTCCTGGTCGCCTCGTCGGTCTACGCCTCCGGCCTGGTGATGGTGGCGTCGCTCGGCAACGAACTGGCCCTCGGCGCGGCACCCCCGGAGCGCGCGGGCTCCGCCTCGGCCGTGCTGGAGTCCGGCACCGAACTGGGCGGCGCGCTGGGCATGGCGATCCTGGGCAGCGTCGGCAGTGCCGTCTACCGCGGCCACATGGGCGACGCCCTGCCGGCCGGCCTCCCCCAGGGGGCGGCCGACGCCGCACGGGAGACGCTGGCCGGCGCCGCCGCGGTGGCCGCGCATCTCCCGGCGCAGGCCGGCCGGGCGGTGCTGACCGCGGCCCGCACCGCCTTCACCGACGGACTGCAGACGGCCGTGCTGAGCGCCGCGGGCGTGATGCTCTGCGCGGCCGTGCTGGCCGTGGCGCTGCTGCGGGGGGTACGTCCCACACCGGCTCCGGTGGACCCGGCCCCGGCCCCGGCCTCCACGGAAGCGGTCAGCTGAAGTCGAACTCGCCGGTGCGGGTCCGCTTGAGCTCGAAGAACTTGTCGTAACCGGCGAGGAGGCGGGCGCCGTCGAAGACCCGCACCGCGTCCTCGCCACGCGGGATCGCCATCAGGACCGGCCCGAAGAAGGCGACGCCGTCGATGTGGATCGTGGGCGTCCCGACGTCCTCGCCGACCGGGTCCATGCCCTCGTGGTGGCTCTTGCGCAGCGCATCGTCGTACGCCTCGCTCCCGGCGGCACGGGCCAGCTCCGCCGGCAGTCCGACCTCGGCGAGCGCCTCCTCGATGACGGCCGCGGTGTCCTCGCGGCCGTTGTTGTGGATCCGGGTGCCCAGCGCGGTGTAGAGGTCGCGCAGCACGTCCTCGCCGTGCTCCTGGGCCGCCGCGATGCACACCCGCACCGGTCCCCACCCGGAGTCCAGCAGCTCGCGGTACTTCTCGGGGAGGTCCGTGCGGCCCTCGTTGAGCACGGACAGGCTCATCACGCGGAACCGCAGGTCCAGCTCGCGGTGCTGCTCGACCTCCAGGATCCAGCGGGAGGAGATCCAGGCGAACGGGCAGATGGGGTCGAAGTAGAAGTCGACGGAGTGGCGGGTCTCGCCGGTCTGTGTCATACGGCGACCCTAAGCCGCCACCGGCCCGCCCGCCCGGTCCACCTGGCCGCGGTGATCGTGGGCCACTTGCGCGACGGTGACGGCGGTGCTCCTCGCCGTTGCTCCGCGGTGCCGCCCCGCTACTCCGCCTACTCCGCGGTGCCGCCCAGCATCCGCTGCAGCAGTTCCTTCAGCAGCGTGCGCTCGGCGATGGTCAGCTTGCCGAGCGGCTCGCGGGCGAAGTGCAGCGAGGTCCGCAGCGCCTCGGCCGTCCGCGCGCCCTCGGCCGTCGCGGCGGCGAGCTTCACGCGGCGGTCGTCCGGATCGGGGCGGCGCTCGACCAGGCCGCGGGACTCCAGGCGGTCCACGATGCCGGTGACGTTCGACGGCTCGCACTTCAGGCAGTTGGCGATCTTGCGCATGGGCTGCGGCCCGACCGCGAGCAGGCTGAGGACGCGGGCCTGCGTGCCGGTGAGGGAGTGCTCGGCCGCGGCGTGCTCGTACTCCTCGTGGTAACGGGCGACGACGGTGCCGATGAGATCGACGACCTCGACGGTCAAGGAGTCTGGGCGCGGTGTCATGTGCACCAGGATACCCGATTACTTGACATCATGAAATATCGAGTCCATTATTGTTTCAGCACCTGAAGCATTAGGAGGATGGCTCTCATGTCCGCACTGCCCACGACCAGCCGCGAATGGCACCTCGTCGCCCGCCCGCACGGCTGGCCCACCCCGGAGGACTTCGCGCTGCGCGAGGCCGCGGTGCCCGAGCTCGGCGAGGGCCAGGTCCTCGTCCGCAACCAGCACTTCTCCGTCGACCCGTACATGCGCGGCCGGATGAACGACGTGAAGTCCTACGTCCCGCCCTTCCAGCTCGACGAGCCGATGGAGGGCGGCGCGGTCGGCGAGGTCATCGCCTCCCGCGCCGACTCCCTCGCCGTCGGCGACCACGTCCTGCACGGCCTCGGCTGGCGCGAGTACGCCGTCGTGGACGCCAAGCGGACCGCCAAGGTGGACCCGTCGCTGGCCCCGCTCACCGCCTACCTCGGCGTCCTGGGCATGCCGGGCCTGACCGCGTACGCGGGCCTGCTGGAGGTCGCGTCCTTCAAGGAGGGCGACGCCGTCTTCGTGTCCGGCGCGGCCGGCGCGGTGGGCAGCCAGGTCGGCCAGATCGCCAAGCTCAAGGGCGCCTCCCGGGTCATCGGCTCGGCCGGCTCCGACGAGAAGGTCAAGCTCCTGGTCGAGGAGTACGGCTTCGACGCCGCCTTCAACTACAAGAACGGCAACGTCACCCAGCAGCTGAAGGAGGCCGCGCCCGAAGGCATCGACGTCTACTTCGACAACGTCGGCGGCGACCACCTCGAAGCGGCCATCAGCGCCCTCAACGTCCACGGCCGGGCGGCCATCTGCGGCATGATCTCGATGTACAACGCCACGGAGCCCAGCCCCGCGCCGCGCAACCTCGCCATGGTCATCGGCAAGCGGCTGCGCCTCCAGGGCCTGCTGGTCAGCGACCACTCCGCGCTGCAGCCGCAGTTCGTCGAGGAGGTCTCCGCCTGGATCCGCTCCGGCGAGCTGCAGTACAGCGAGACCAAGGTCGCCGGCATCGAGCACGGCGTGGACGCCTTCCTGGGCATGCTCCGCGGCGAGAACACCGGAAAGATGATCGTGAGCCTGACGGAGGCCTGAGCGATCACCGGCGGCGGCCGCCGGACGGCGAGCCCTCCTCGCCGTGCCCTTGCGCGGGCCCGTTAGGCTCGGCGGCAAGCCGTCGCGATCCGTGGGCGCGAGTCGCGGCGAACCACAGGAGGATTTCGTATGTCCATCCAGACCGTCGACGTCGTCTACACCGCCGTCGCCACCGCTGAGAACGGCCGTGACGGCCGCGTCGCCAGCGACGACGGCAAGCTCGACGTGGTCGTCAACCCGCCCAAGGAGCAGGGCGGCAGCGGCGCCGGCACCAACCCGGAGCAGCTGTTCGCGGCCGGTTACAGCGCCTGCTTCCAGGGCGCGCTCAGCGTCGTCGCCCGCCGGGAGAACGCCGATGTCTCCGGCTCCCGGGTGACCGCCAAGGTCGGCATCGGCAAGACCCCGGACGGCGGCTTCGGCCTCACCGTCGAGATCGTGGCCTCCATCCCCACGGTCGACGCCGCCACCGCCAAGGACCTCGTGGAGAAGGCGCACCAGGTGTGCCCGTACTCCCACGCCACCCGCGGCAACATCGACGTCAAGCTGACCGTCGCCTGACCGAGCGCCGCAGTGACGTCTCCTGAAGAGGCGTCTGCCGCACGGCGTTTCCCGTAACGGCGCCTTCGCGCACGCGCCAGGGGCCGCATCCCGGACCGACCCGGGGTGCGGCCCCTGTCGTTCGCGGAGGCCCGTACGGCCACCCTTCTCCCGCCCCGTCGCATGCCCCCAGCGGCCGGCCGCGCGATCACGGTGTGACGCAGGCCACGCGCACCGCACCTTGACGCCCCCGCCGTGTAATCGATTTCGTAGCCCTCATGACATCCTCGTGAAAACGATTACACCGACGATCGGAACGGCAACGGCGCCATGGCGAACATCAAGGACGTGGCAGAGCGGGCAGGGGTCTCCGTGGCCACGGTCTCCCGGGTCCTCAACGGGCACAGCCCGGTCGCCGAGACCCGCGACCGGGTGCTCGCCGCCGTACACGAGCTGGGCTACCGCCCCAACAACGTCGCCCGCGCCCTGCGCACCGCGCGGACCGGCGCGCTCGGCCTGATCATCAGCGATCTGACCAACCCGTTCTTCACCGAGCTCGCCGACGCCGTCGAGGACGCGGCCCGCAGCCTCGGCTACAGCCTGGTCATCGGCAACGCCGGCGAACGCCCCGAGCAGCAGGACGACTACATCCGCACCCTGCTCGACCGCCGGATCGACGGCCTGCTGGTCAGCTCGGCCGGTACCGGTTCGGCGATGCTCCGCGAGGTCGTCGCCTCCGGCACCCCGCTGGTCCTGCTGGACCGCAGCGTTCCCGGCGTCGACGCCCCCTGCGTACGCGCCGACGGACGCGCCGCGCTCACCGAACTCGCCGGCCATCTCGCCGCCCTCGGCCGCCGCCGCCCCGCGATCATCGTCGCCCCGGCCGGCACCCCCACCGGCGACGAGCGCCTCGCCCTCTTCCGTACGGCGCTGGCCCGCCACGACATCCCGCTGCCCGACGAGCGGGTCGGCGCCACCCCCGACCTCCAGCCCACCGGCGGCCGCCAGGTGATGCGCGGCTTCCTCGACCTCCCCGAGCCGCCGGACGCGGTGCTGGCCACCGACAACCTGATGGCGCTCGGCGCGCTGGACGAACTCCGCGCCCGCGGACTGCGGGTCCCCGACGACATGGCGCTGGTGGTCTACGACGACGTGCCCTGGTTCGCCCACACCGATCCGCCGCTGACCGCCATCGCGCAGCCCACCCGTGAACTGGGCCGGGCCGCCGTCCGCACCCTGCTGGCCCGGATCGAGGGCAGCCCCGCCGAATCGGTACTGCTCCCGGCCCGGCTCGTGCCCCGCCGCTCCTGCGGCGAACCGGCGGGCGGCTGAGCGGCGGGCGGCTGAGCGGCGGGCGGTACGTACGCCTCCGACTTCCGACCCCTGACCCCCGACCTCTGACCCCCGACCCCTGGGCACCCGGCAGCGCACCCCCGGCACCCGTTCCCGACCGTCTCCGACCCCGCACTTCGTCTCCGAGGACCACCCGAGCAGCCACACCACCAGCCGGATCGGCGGGCGGCCACCACAGCCGTCGCACCAGCGGCCACACCAGCGAGCAGCCACACCAGCAAGCAGCCGACAACAAGCAGTCACCGGCGAGCAGTCACATGAGGATGAGAGGGGCAGCGCATGACCGGCGTCAACGACGACGTTCCGGACGGCATACCGGACAGCGCACCGGCCGATGTGCCGGGCCGCGCACCGGACGACGTGCCGGACGGCCGCGAAATGCTGCGCGTGGAGGGGGTGACCAAGTCCTTCCCCGGGGTGCGCGCGCTGGACGGCGTGGACCTGAGCCTGCGCCGCGGCGAGGTGCACGTCCTCCTCGGTGAGAACGGCGCGGGCAAGAGCACGCTCATCAAGATGCTCTCCGGCGCCCACCGCCCCGACCAGGGCCGCATCCTCGCCGCCGGGCCGGACGTGCCTGCCGCCGGGCCGGACGTGCCTGCCACTGGGCCGGACGTGCCTGCCACCGGGCCGGACCGCCCCGAGGCCGGGCCCACCACCAAGTCCACCCCCAGGCTCGGCGCCAAGCCCACCACCAAGCCCACCACCAGGCCCGGCACCAGGCCCACCACCAGGCCCGGCACCCGTCCCGGCGGCGATCTGCGCGAGGTGCACATCCGCTCCGCCCAGGACGCCGAGCGGCTCGGCATCGCCACCATCTACCAGGAGTTCACCCTCGTCCCCGGTCTGACCGTCGCCGAGAACCTCTTCCTCGGCCGTCAGCCCCGCACCCGCCTCGGCCTCATCGACAAGAAGACGATGCGGGCCCGCGCCGCCGAACTGCTGCGCCGCGTAAGGCTGGACGTCTCCCCGGACACCCCGGTCGCCGAACTGGGCATCGCCCGCCTCCAGATGGTCGAGATCGCCAAGGCGCTCAGCCTCGACGCCCGGGTGCTGATCATGGACGAGCCGACTGCGGTGCTCACCTCCGAGGAGGTGAGCACCCTCTTCGGGATCGTCCGCGAACTGCGCGACGCCGGCGTCGGCATCCTCTTCATCACCCACCACCTGGAGGAGATCGGCGCGCTCGGCGACCGCGTCACCGTGCTGCGCGACGGCCGCTCCGTCGCCCAGGTACCGGCCTCGACCGGCGAGGACGAGCTGATCCGCCTCATGGTCGGCCGGGACATCGCCGAGCAGTACCCGCGGCAGCGCCCCGACCGGCCCGGCCCGCCGCTGCTGCGGGTCCGCGGCCTGACCCGCCACGGCCGCGGGACCGGACCGGTGTTCCAGGACGTCGACTTCGAGGTGCGCGCCGGTGAGGTCGTGGGCCTGGCCGGACTGGTCGGCGCGGGCCGTACCGAGGTGGCCCGGGCGGTCTTCGGGGTGGACCCGTATGACGCCGGCACGGTCGAGATCGACGGCGAGCGACTGGCCCGGGGCGATGTCCGCGCCGCGATGCGCGCCGGCCTCGGCCTCGTACCGGAGGACCGCAAGGGTCAGGGCCTGGTCCTGGACGCGTCCCTCCAGGACAACCTCACCCTGGCCCGGCTCACCCGCGACACCCGTGGCGGGCTGGTGGACCGCGGCGCCCAGCGGCGCCGGGCGGCCACCGTGGCCGAGCAGTTGAAGGTGCGGATGAGCGGCCTGGCGCAGTCCGCCCGGACGCTCTCCGGCGGCAACCAGCAGAAGATCGTCATCGGCAAGTGGCTGCTCGCGGACACCCGGCTGCTGATCCTCGACGAGCCCACGCGGGGCATCGACGTCGGCGCCAAGGTCGAGATCTACCAGCTCATCAACGAGCTGACGGCGTCCGGCCGGGCGGTCCTGATGATCTCCAGCGACCTGCCGGAGGTGCTCGGCATGAGCGACCGGGTGCTGGTGATGTCCCAGGGCCGGCTGGCCGGAGAGCTCACCGCCGAAGAGGCCACCCAGGACGCCGTGATGGAGCTGGCCCTCCACACGGCCCACGGCACCGACCGCGGCACGGCCCACGGCACCGACCGCGGCGCCGGCCACCGCAACCACACCGACAAGAGCGCGATGGAGGGCTCCGATGTCCGCTGAGCTGAAGACGGGAGCCGCCGCCGAGGCGGTGGGACGGGCACCGGACCGGGAGGCGGGCGGCCACCGGCCCGCGGCGTGGTTCTCCCGGGCGGTCCTCAAGAACGGCCCGCTCGGCGGCCTGGCCGCCCTGGTCGTGGTGATGGCCGCGCTCTCCAAGGATTTCCTCAACGGCCAGAACCTCCTCAACGTCGGCGTCCAGGCATCGGTCACCGCGATCCTCGCCTTCGGCGTCACCTTCGTGATCGTCTCGGCCGGCATCGACCTGTCCGTCGGCTCGGTCGCCGGGCTCGCCGCCACCGTCGTCGCCTGGGCCGCCACCGGCCAGGGCCTGCCGGTCTGGATCGCCGTACTGCTCGGCCTCGCGGTCGGCGCGGGATCCGGACTGCTCTCCGGCGCACTGGTCGCGTACGGCAAACTGCCCGCGTTCATCGCGACGTTGGCGATGCTGTCCGTGGGCCGCGGTCTGGCCCTGGTCATCTCCGGCGGCTCGCCGATCCCCTTCCCCGCCTCGGTCAGCAGGCTCGGTGACACCCTCGGCGGCTGGCTGCCGGTACCGGTGCTCGTCATGATCGGCATGGGGCTGGTCGCCGCCCTGATCCTGGCCCGCACGTACGCCGGACGCGCGATGTTCGCGATCGGCGGCAACGAGGAGGCGGCCCGTCTCTCCGGCATCCACGTCAAGCGCCGCAAGCTCGTCATCTACGCGCTGTCCGGGCTGTTCGCGGCGGTCGCCGGCATCGTGCTCGCGGCCCGCCTCACCTCCGCCCAGCCCCAGGCGGCCACCGGCTACGAACTGGACGCGATCGCGGCCGTGGTGATCGGCGGGGCCAGCCTCTCCGGCGGCTCCGGCAAGGCGTCCGGCACCCTCATCGGCGCCCTGATCCTGGCCGTGCTGCGCAACGGCCTCAACCTGCTGAGCGTGTCGGCCTTCTGGCAGCAGGTGGCCACCGGCCTGGTCATCGCCCTCGCGGTCCTCCTGGACACGCTGCGCCGCCGGAGCACCCGATGAGGGCGGGCGCGGACGCGCGCACGCGCCGCGGCGACGCCCCTGGGGGTACGCACACGGATGCCCGCCGGGATGCCCGGAGGAGGGCGCGCGGGGAGGCCCGTGGGCGTGCTCGCAGGGATGCTGGTGGGCGTGCGCGTAGCGGGACGCTCGCGATGGCGGTGGCCGGGACCCTCACGGCCGCGCTCGCGCTCACCGGCTGCGACCGCGGCGGCAACACCGACCTGGGGCTCGCCCTGTCCACGATGAACAACCCGTTCTTCGTCGGCATCAAGAAGGGCGCGCAGGCCGAGGCCGACGCCCGCGGGCTGCACATCAACATCACCGACGCCCAGAACGACCCCACCCAGCAGATCAACCAGATGGAGACCTTCACCAGCCAGAACGTCAAGGCCGCCATCATCAACCCGGTCGACTCCGACGCCGCCGTCCCGGCCGTCGGCGTCGCCAACCGGGCGAAGGTGCCGGTCATCTCCCTGGACCGCGGCGTCAACGGCGGCACGGTCGGCTCGACCATCGCTTCCGACAACGTCGCCGGCGGCCGGCTCGCCGCGAAGACACTGGCCGAATCGCTCGGCGGCAAGGGCAAGGTGGCCTTCCTCGAAGGGCAGCCCGGCACCTCCGCCGCCCGCGAGCGCGGCCGGGGCTTCGAGGAGGGCCTCAGGAAGTACCCGGGCATCCAGGTCGTCGCCCGCCAGCCCGCCGACTTCGATCGCACCAAGGGCATGGACGTGATGACCAACATGCTCCAGGCCCACCGCGACCTCACCGGGGTCTTCGCCGCCAACGACGAGATGGCGCTCGGCGCCGCCAAGGCGCTGGGCGGCCGGTCGGGCAAGGACGTCCAGGTGGTGGCGTTCGACGGGACACCCGACGGGATCACGGCCGTCCGCAACGGAACCCTGACCGCCACCATCGCCCAGCAGCCGGAACTCCTCGGCAAACAGGCCGTGGACTGGGCCCTGAAGGCCGCCCACGGTGAGAAGCTGCCGCAGTCGGTCAAGGTCCCGGTGGTCCTGGTGACCCGCAAGAACGCGGCCACGTTCGACGGCGGATGAGGCCCACCCACAGACCCGATCCCAGGTGCGGGCTCATGCAACCCGCAGGACAGCAACGGCAGGCACGACGACAACAACACACACGGCAGCAACACCCCACACGGCAGCATCACCCCACACGGCAGCAAGACCCCACACGCGACGGCAACAACTGACACGCGACGGCAACACACGGAAACCCACACGCCGCCACAACACGCGTGACAGCAACAACCTCGACAGCAACATCCTCGACTGCAACAACATGACTCACGCACCACACACGAGAACAGAAGGAGAGCGGCGCATGGACAGCCATCGGCGGGGCCGGGCGACGCTCGGAAACGGGAGAACGGCGCATGTATGACGTCCTGGTGGTCGGCTCGGCCAACGCGGATCTGACGGTACGGGTCGAGCGACGGCCCGGCGCGGGAGAGACCGTGCTCGGCACGGACCTGGTCGAATCGGCCGGCGGCAAGGGCGCCAACCAGGCGGCCGCCGCCGCCCGGATCGGCGGCCGCACCGCGCTGCTCGCCCGGGTCGGCGGCGACGCCTACGGTGAACTGCTGCTGCACGCCCAGCGCGAGGCGGGCACCGACGTCACACCGGTCATCGTGGACGAGTCGGCCCGCACCGGCACCGCGATGATCATCGTCGATCCGGACGGCGACAACAGCATCGTCGTCTCCCCGGGCGCCAACGCCGCCCTCACCCCGCAGGACGTGGCCGCGGCGAAGCACACCATCGCCGCCTCCGCGGTGGTCTCCCTCCAGCTGGAGATCCCCATGGAGTCCGTACGGGCCGCCGCAGCCGCCGCCGAACAGGCCGGCACCCGCGTCGTCCTCAACCCCTCCCCGGCACCCCAGACGGCCCTGGCTCCCGAACTCCTCGCAGTCGCCGATCCGTTGGTGGTCAACGAGCACGAAGCCCGTCAGCTCTCCGGCCGCGCCGACGGCACGCCCGCCGAGTGGGCCGCGGCACTGCGCGACCAGGGCGCCCGCTCCGTCGTCGTCACCCTCGGCGGCGACGGCGCGCTGGTCCTGGACGCCTCCGGAGCCACCGAGGTGCCCGGCGTCCGCGTCAAGGCCGTGGACACCACCGGCGCCGGCGACGCCTTCACCGGTGCCCTGGCCACCCGCCTGGCCCGCGGCGACACCCTCCCCGAGGCCGCCCGCTTCGCCGTACGGGTCGGAGCCGCAGCCGTCACCAAGCCGGGCGCCCAGCCCTCGTACCCCACCCGCGCCGAACTGGAAGCCCTGGTACCGGAATCCGCCCAGGACGCGGGCGGCGGCAGCTGAGGCGAGTACCGGCGCGCGCCCACCGTCCCCGGCCTCGCCGGGGACGCAGGCGGCCCGCGCCTGCTCCCCGTCCTTCCGCCCCTTCCTCCTTCAGTTCCCCCAACTCCGCCAGTTCCCCCAGCTCCATCAGCTCCTCAACTCCGTCAGTCCCCCAGCTCCGTCAGTTCCTCAACTCCCTCAGTTCCCCAGCTCCTTCGGTCCGTACAGCGCACGGTCCGCGCCGGTCGCCACTGCCCAGTAGCGGTCGCCGTAGGACCAGTGCCACCACTCCGTCGGGTAGTTGACCAGCCCGGCGGCGGTGAGCGCGGCGCTCAGTATGCGGCGGTGCTCGCGCGCCGCGGGGGACAAGCCCGGCGCGGCCGTGTAGCAGGCACCGTCGCTCTCCTCCGGGGAGGCGTTGATCGGTGTGCCCATGTCGACTTCCTCGCCGTCTGCGCTGACGAGCGTGAGGTCCACCGCACCACCCGCGCTGTGCGGCGCTATCTCCGGCGGGGACACATACCGGCTGGCGGCCTCATGGACCCGTGCCCCGTCCCAGTCCGGGTGCGCGGCGCGCAGCTCGTCCGCGTACTGTTCGAAATAGCGCCGCTGGAGGCCCGGCGGGCGGTACCCCTCGACGAACTGCAGCCGCAGCCCGTCCGGCAGCGCCCGCTGCGCGTCCAGCAGCCGCCGCAGCACTCCCTCCCGCAGATACGCGAACGCACCCCGCTCGTCGCGCCGGTCCGCGGCCACCAGCAGACCGGGCACCGCGGTCCGCACGTCCACCAGCTGCTCACCGCACTCCTTGACCGGTATCGCCGCCACCGCCGGATTCGACATCAGCGTGATGCGGTCACGGACGTCGCTCACCACCAGCTCCGCACCGTCGCCCGGCACCGGCGCGGTCCACTCGGCGGCCGCCGCCACCCGCTCGCCCGACGGCAGCCAGACTCCGCTCAGTCCGCAGGCCGGCCCGGGACTGCCGACCTCCATCCCGTTGGCGAGCACGACGAGGAGGCCGTGCTCCCGCGCTATCGCGCCGTACCGCGCCAACCCTTCCGCCGCATCGTGGAAGGCGCTGGAGAGATACACCCGGCAGCCGTCCGCCGCGGCCCGCGCCGGCACCTCGGGGAAACTGTTGTCGAAGCACGTGGCCAGCGCGAACCGGATCCCGCCGAGGAAGAACCGGCCGTCGGCGCTGCCCGGCGCGAAGACCTCGCTCTCGTCGTCGGACAGATGGACCTTGTCGTAACGGGTCAGCAGGGCGCCGTCCGGTCCGTAGACGAACGAGGAGATCGTCGGCCGGCCGCCGGGCTCGACGGCCCGGCCCGCGGCGTTCACCACCGCCGCCACCCCGCTCGCCCGGCAGGCATCCCGGACCGGCGCCAGCCGGGCATCGTCGGGAGCGACCGTCAGCCGGTCCGGATCGGCCGCTATGAGCCGCAGGTCGTAGTGCGTCAGGGCGAGTTCGGAAAACACCACCAGGCCGGCGTCACGGCCGGCGGCCTCGCCGATGAGCGCGGCCATCCGCGCGGCGTTGGCCTCGATATCCCCTGGCACGGGGGCGAACTGTGCGGCTGCGGTGATCATTCCCCCATGATGCCCGCCGCGGCCCCGCCGCGTGCGGGCCTGTGGATAACTCTTCGCAGGCCCGGTCGCGCCTGGCTGGTCGAGCCCGCTCGCCCCTTCCTTTCGCTACGACGTACCGGCCTCAGCGCCGCTCGCCGAGTCGGCCGCCACCGTCACGATCTCCCGCACCTGCCGGGTGATCGCCAACCGGTTCTGCACCAGGACCGGGTCGGTGACCTGCCCGTTCTCCGGGTCCGTGTTGCCGGGCCCGAACTCCAGGACAGGGGTGTGCAGATGCCCGCCCGGCAGCGCCGGACGCCCTACCGCATCCCGCAACAGCGTCGCCCGATAAGCGATCTCATTGGACAGGTAGTCCCCGCCGCCCCCGGCCCGAGCGGTGGACCCCGGAGTCGGACCGTCCGGCCGCTCGACCGGCGCCGTACCGCCCGCCGGGATCTCCGTCACCGCGGTGTGATCGACCACCGGGTACGGCCCGGTACCGGCCGCCACGATCCGCGCGTACGGCAGACTCGTGGTCGTCCACTGCGGCTGTGGCGTAACGGTCGGCACCCCGGGCGGAATCGGCACGGTCTCCGTACGCGACTCCCGCACATTGTCCGGATAGCCGCCCCGCCAGGCCCCGTTGGTCCGCTCCACGTCGAACCGCCCCGGCCGCCCTTGGCTGATCGTCGTGAACAGATCCACCTGCCGCGGCCCGTGCCGGAAATACGGTGCCAGGGTTCGCTCCACGGTCCCCTGCACGAAATCGGCCCACCGTACGGGGAAGACCGCGGCCTCGAGCCGCGCCGGCTCACCCGACGCGGTCCGTATCGTCGTCCCGTCCAGCGCGAGCGCCGCCGCTCCCGACGGATTGCTCCGCCGCGGATCGGCATCCAGCTGGAACGGGTCGAACCCGGTCACCACGATCCGCAGCAGGTGCTTGCCCGCGGGCAGCTCGATCGAGTCCTGGCCCCGCGAGCCGCGCTCCAACCTGCCGAGCAGCGCGGCGCGTTGCGCGGCTGACAGTTCGAAGCCCGGCCGCCACTGCCGCAGTTCCTTCGACATCCCCAACCGCGCCCAATACAGCGGGCGGTCGTCGTCCCGGCTGAGGTCGCCGCCCGCGGGCCCGCGCCCCTGCGCCCGGTCCACGGCACGCCGCCACAACGCCCGTCCCTCCGCCTCCACATACCGCCTGGCCTGTGGATACGTGCTCATCCGCGCCAGCCCGCGCCCGAACTTCCGCGGCCATACGGCAAATCCACTGCGTCGCAGGATCTCCTGAGGGGCGGTCTGCGCCAGTCGGCCTTCCTCCACGGTGAGGTCCGTCGCCGTAGCCGGAGGGGCGCTCGTTGTGGGTGGCGCGGAGGCTATGGAGGCTGCGGTGGGTGTGGTGGTGGCGGTCGTCGTGCGGGTCGGGGTCGCCGCGGCCGATGGGGCCGGGAGGGACAGCGGAACGGCGGCCAACAGCGCGACACCGAGCGTGCCCAGCCGCGCAGTTGAGCGTCCGGTGTGCGCCATGCGTGAGGGGTTGAAGAGCGATCTCATGGGGTGAGTAAAGCGGGGGCGCGGGCCGCGACGGTAGAGGGCGGGTGCACGGCCCCGCGCGGTCACGGATAGGGTTTCCCGTCCGGTCCGGGGCCGGTTCTGGTCCGCTCCCGAACGCCAAGCCACCGGCACCGCGCTCGAATCCGGACATGACATGACCCAAGACCCGTGATCCATGACGCGATACGTGACGCGATACGTGCGCGACATGACATGTACCGGACTTGTTTTCCGTGAGACTCAGGGGGATCTCTGTGGCCACTCCGCCACCACCGCACGGCCCGCACCCGTACGCTCCGCCGCCGAGCCAGGCCGGCCCGAACCCGTACGGCCCGCAACCGGGTTACCCGACCCCGACTCCGGCCCCGACCCCGACCTCGGCCCCGAACCAGGCAGCCCAGGCACCCCACGCGTATCCGTACCCTCAGCAACCGCCGGTGCCCCAGCAGTACCCGCCGCACCAGTACCCGCCCCAGCACCAGTACCCGCCCCACCAGCACCCGGATCCGTACGCCCAGTCCTACGGGGCGGCGGCCCCCGCACCCGGTTGCATGTTCTGCGGTGCGCAGCCCGCCGTCCAGGCCACCGTACGAGGCCACCAGGGCATCCTCTACGTCATGCGGTTCCTCAGCCGCAGCGGCATGTTCTGCCGTTCGTGCGGACTGGCCACCTACCGGGAGATGTCGGCGAAAACCCTGTGGCAGGGGTGGTGGAGCCCGCTCTCCGTGGCCATCACGCCGCTCACTCTCCTGATCAACCTCGGCCCCCGGTCCCGCTTCCGCAAACTGGCGCCTCCGATGGGCGGCTTCCGACCCCCGCTCGATCCGGGCAAGTCGCTCACCCGCCGCCCCGAGGCGATGCTGTTCCTGGTGCCGATGACGCTGCTCGCGCTGCTGCTGCCGGTGCTGTTCATCATCGGCCTGCTCGCAGACGACCCGCACGACAGCTCGTCCACTACCGGAGTGGAGAAGGCGCAGACCCTCGTCGTCGGCGACTGCGTACACAATGACGGCGACTGGCACGACCAGGACCTGCGGACACTGGACTGCGGATCGGCCGATGCACAGTTCAAGGTGACCCGCACGGGCCACTCCTCGGGAGAGCAGTGCGCCGACGGGGACTACCTGGCCGACACCAAGTACAGCTCGGACGGGATGACGACCTCCTGCCTCACACCTCTCCGGTAGAAGCCCCGACGCCCCGACGTCCCGAGGTCCTTAACGTCCCGGCGTCCTTAACGTCCTGGCGTTCCGGTGTCCCGATGTTCCGGCATTCCGACGTCCCTCACACCCGCCCTCACGCCCACCGGCCCGCCCGTCACGTCCTCCGGAGGGTGCCTTCTCCGTCGCCCTCCCCATCGCCCTTCCCGTCGCTCGTCCCCTGGCCCTCCCCGTCGCTCGTCCCCTCGCCCTCCCCGCCCTTGAGCAACGCCACGAAGTCCCGGAACGCCACGGGCATATCGACGTTCTCCGGGTCCAGCAGCCACTGCAGCTGGAGCCCGTCCATCACCGCGACCAGCAGCGGAGCCGCACGCTCCGGCGTCAGCCCGCCGGGCAGCCGGTCCCCGAACTCGGCCCGTAGCGCGGCCGCCATCGCCGCGCGTACGGTCCGGAAGCGGGACTCGAAGAACGCGCGGGCCGGATGGCCCTCCGTGACGCTGTCGGCGGACAGGACGGTGTAGGTCTGGACGATGCCGGGGCGGGTGGCGTTGTAGTCGACGAGCTGAGCGAGGGTGTCGGTACGCCAAGTGCCGGATGCGGCGACGGACGAGGCCAGGTCCCAACGGTCGCGTGCCTCCAGCACAGCGACCAGCAGCAGTTCCTTGGTGGGGAAGTGGTGCAGCAGCCCCTGCTGGGTCAGCCCGGCGCGCTCGGCGACGGCGGCCAGTGAGGTGCGGCGGTAGCCCCGCTCGGCGATGAGTTCCATGGCGGCCTCCAGGATGGCCTCGCGCCGCTCCGCGCGCTGGGCCTCCCGTCCGCCACCGCCGCGCCGCGGCCCCGGCCGGCCGTCGCGGGAGGCGCCTCGCTCTCGTGCAGTCACCGGCCGAGCGTAACCCCGGCGTGGAGAACTCGTACGGGCAAGGTAACGGAAACGTTACAATGCCTACCGTTCGGGAGGTCAGGGGATCAGAATCCGGCCAGGGCCCCATGACGTCCGGGACCCGTAGGTCTCTCAGGTCCCTCAGGTCCCTCAGGATCCACAGCCCCAACAGGCCCCGCCAGCGAGACCGGAGAGCCGTATGACCGACGCCCAGTCAGACCGCCCCTCCCGCGACACCGCGCCCGTCCACGCCCCCACTCGTGCGGAGACACACGCCGAGACACACGCCGAGACACACGCCGACGCATACGGGGCGGCGCTCGCCGACGCACACGCCGCGGCCGTCGAACGGGCGCTTACCGCGCTCGACCTCGACACCAAGGTCCGGCTGCTCTCCGGCCAGGACATGTGGACCCTCCCGGCCGTCCCCGAGATCGGCCTGCGGTCGCTGGTGATGTCGGACGGCCCGATCGGCGTACGCGGCCAGGAATGGAGCGCCGAGGACCCCTCGGTCGCCCTGCCCAGCCCCACCGCCCTGGCCGCCACCTGGGACCCCGAACTCGCCCGCCGCGCCGGGCAACTCCTCGCCCAGGAGGCCCGCCGCAAGGGCGTGCACGTCCTCCTGGCGCCGACCGTCAATCTGCACCGCTCCCCGCTGGGCGGCCGCCACTTCGAGTGCTACTCGGAAGACCCGCTCCTCACCGGCGTGATGGGCGCCGGATACGTACGAGGGGTGCAGGAAGGCGGCGTCGCCACTACGGTCAAGCACTTCGTCGGCAACGACGCCGAGACCGACCGGCTCACCGTCGACAACCGCATCGCTCCCCGCCCGCTGCGCGAGCTGTACCTCGCGCCGTTCGAGCACATCGTCACCCACGCCCGCCCCTGGGGCATCATGACCGCGTACAACCAGGTCAACGGCTCGACGATGACCGAACACCGCTACCTCGTCCAGGAGGTCCTGCGCGGTGAATGGGGCTTCGACGGCTGCAACGTCTCCGACTGGACGGCCGCCCGCGACACCGTCCGGGCGCTGCGTGGCGGCCTGGACGTGGCGATGCCCGGCCCGCGCACCGTGTACGGCGCCCCGCTCGCCGAGGCCGTCCGAGCCGGTGAGGTCGCCGAAAACGAGGTGGATGACGCGGTCCGCCGCGTACTCCTGCTCGCCGCCCGGACGGGATGCCTCGCGGGCGTACCCGCCGCCGTCGCCCCGGCCGACGTACCCCAGGCCATCGACGGCCCCGCGATGGCCCGCGAAATCGCCCGACGCGCGTTCGTCCTGCTCCGCAACGAACCGGTCGCCGGTGAACAGCTGGCCGATGCGCCGACGGCGGACAACCGGGCGCGGCGCGGGACGGGGACAGCCCAGGCGCCGGTCGTCGATGAACCCGGAGCCCACGAGACGACGGCCCACGAAACGACAGCCCACGAGACGACAGCCCACGAGACGACAGCCCACGAAGCGGCGTCCCACCAAGTGGCGGCCCACGAAACGTCAGCCCACGAAACGGCAGCCCACGAAGCCGTAATCGGTGCGGCGGCGACCACCCGACCAGCGGGCGGGGCCCGCCGTTTGCTCCCCCTCGACGCGACGGCGATCCGCTCCCTCGCCGTCATCGGAGCCACCGCGCGCGACGCCCGTGTCCTCGGCGGCGGATCCGCGACCGTCTTCCCCGACCGGATCGTCTCCCCGCTGGAAGGACTCCGCGCGGCCCTGCCCGACGACGTCGAGGTCACCTTCGCCGTCGGCGCCGACCCGCGCACCCGGATCCCGCACGCCCGCGAAGGGTTCACCCTGCACGCCCGTTACCTCGATGCGGACGGCAACCTGCTGGCCGAAACCTCGCAGTTCGACGGGAAGGTGCAGGTGATGGGCCGCTTCCCCGCCGGCGTCACCCGGCAGAACCTCAGCGCCGTCGAACTGACCGGCAGCTACACCCCCCAGCTCAGCGGCGCGCACACCTTCGCCGTCGCCGGGACCGGCGCCCTCCGGCTGACCGTGGGCGGCACGGCCCTCTTCGACGACACCGTCACACCCGAGGGCAGCGACCCCTTCGAGGCGTTCATGAACCCCGTCGAGCAGCAGGTGACGGCGGAACTGGCGGCGGGGGAGCGGATCGACGTCACCCTGCGGTTCGTACCGCGCAGCCTCGGGCTGGGGGAGGGCATGGACGCGCTGAACTTCACCCTCGGCCACAGCGCGCCGCAGCTCGACGCGGACGCCGAGATCGACGAAGCGGTCCGCGCCGCGGCCGCCTCCGATGTGGCGGTCGTGGTCGTCGCCACGACCGAAGAGGTCGAGTCCGAGGGCTTCGACCGCCGCGATCTACGGCTTCCCGGCCGCCAGGACGAGCTGGTCACCCGCGTCGCCGCGGTCAACCCGCGCACCGTCGTCGTGGTCAACTCCGGCTCTCCGGTGGAACTTCCCTGGCGCGAGCAGGTCGCCGCGGTCCTGCTGAGCTGGTTCCCCGGGCAGGAGGCCGGTGCCGCACTCGCCGACGTCCTGCTCGGGACCCATGAGCCCGGCGGTCGGCTCCCCACCACCTGGCCGGCCCGCCTCGGCGATGCCCCGGTCACCACGGTCACTCCCACCAACGGCCAACTCGCGTACTCCGAGGGCCCGTTCATCGGCTATCGCGCCTGGCAGCGCGACGCGTCGCTCCCCGCCCCCGCCTACCCCTTCGGCCACGGCCTCGGCTACACCGACTGGGAGTACGAGTCCCTGGACACCACCCCCGACTCGGTACGCGTACGCCTCCGCAACGCAGGGCCCCGCCCCGGCCGCGAAATCGTCCAGATCTACCTGAGCCCCACCCCCACGAACCCGCCGAGCACCCCGTCCGCCCCGCACGCCGACCCCACCCCAACCTCGGCCGCCGCCTCGCTCGCCCCGACCGCCACCCCGACGGCACCCGAACGACCGGCCCGCTGGCTGGTCGGCTTCGCCGCCGTCGAGGCCGGGCCCGGTGAGAGCGCCGAGGCCGAAATCCCGTTGCCGGACCGGGCCTTCGAGATCTGGGACGAGGCGGCAGGCGACTGGCGCCGGATCAAGGGCGTCTACACCGTCGAAGCCGCCCACAGCTTCACCGACCGCCGCCTCACAGCCGAGGTCACCGCCACCTGACAGCGCAGGTCACCGCCGCCGGACACGGGACGTCACCTCCACCTGACAGCCGAGGTCACCGCCGCCGGACAGAGGAGGCCAACGCCACCTGACAGACGAGGTCACCGCCACCTGAAAGCCACAGAAAACGCCACGTGATAGCCAGCGCCGGTCACCGCAGTCGTCTGTGGCCGGTCGGTCCTTGACTAAGAGGTCCGCACCGACACATCACCCCCGCTGGTCCGGGCCGTCACCTTGTGGGGGGAGTTCGGGTCCGTCGGTACGGAGACCTTGCTGGTGCCGCCGGAGGTGGTGGCGTTGACCGCGTAGCTGCCCTTCGGGAGACGGACGGTGACGTTGCCTCCGCTGGTGCGGGCCGAGATGTCGTCGGGCATCGTGGTCAGCGTCAGGTCGACGTCTCCGCCGCTGGTTCTGGCCTGGGCTCTGCGGGCCGTGGAGTCCGCAATGGTGACGTCGCCGCCGCTGGTCTCCGCGTCGATGGCGCCCGAGGTGCCGTGGACGATGACGTCCCCGCCGCTGGTGTGCAGATTGACGGAGGCGTCGCGCGGCAGCAGCACCTTGAAGTCCACCTCGCACTTGCGGCCCATGCCGCAGTCCTCGGCCTTCAGGGTCAACTGGCCGTTCTTGACGCTGTGCGCCGGGGTCGGCTTGCGGTCGTTGTAGCGGTACTTCTCGGTGACCTTCACCGAGCCGCCGGCCGCGACCGGGACCACCTCGATGTCCCCGCCGTGGGTCGTCGCCGAGAGAGCAGTGATCTTTCCGCCCACGGTGTACGTGCGCTTCGCCTCTTTGGTCGGGCCGAAATCGGAGAGCGAGCAGCCGGCCACCAGCGCGGTCAAGGCCGCACAGGACAGGACGAGATGAGGAGCGCGGAGGCGGGCCATGGTGATACGTCTCCCGAGACGAAGGGAAGGGGACCGAAGCGGTTCCGGACCGGGTGGGCCGGACACTGATCATCTTCGGGTATCGCGAATCGGGAATCGTCACCGCAGGGTATGACCTTTGGCATCACCGCACGGTATGAGAGTCCCCTAGGGGGAGGCGCCCCTCACCCCTGAGCGCCGCCCTCCCCGGGGAGCCCCCCAACGGCCCCCGGCCCTCGGCTCCTGGCCCTCGGCCTCCGGCCTCCGGCTCCCGCCCCCAGGCCTCCGGCTCCCGGCCCCCGGCTCACGGCCCTCCGCCCTCGGCCCCCGGCTCACGACGCAGCGCCCGCCTCCCGCGGTCGCACGGAGAAGTGGTACACGGTCTCGGAATGGTGGACCTCGCCCGGGCGCAGGACGGTGCTGGGGTAGTCCGGGCGGTTGGGGGAGTCCGGGAAGTGCTGGGTTTCGAGGGCGAGGCCGGCCGCCGGGCCGTAGGGCAAGCCGGAGAAGCCGGTCAGGGAACCGTCGAGATGGTCGGCGGTGTAGAGCTGCAGACCGGGTTCCGTGGTGGCCAGTTCGAGGGCGCGGCCGGACGCCGGGTCGTAGAGCTCCGCGACCGGGCGCGGGGTCGTGGTCACGCCGCCGTCCAGCACGAAGTTGTGGTCGTACGGGTCGCCCACCGCGCGGGCGGCGCGGAAGTCGAAGCGGGTACCGGCGACCGCGGCCGGCGCGCCGGGCAGCGGAATGCCGGTGTCGTCGACGGGCGTGTAGCGGCTGGCGGCGAGCCGCAGCTCGTGCCCGGTGGCGCTGCCGTTGCCGTCGCCGCCCAGGTGGAGGTAGGTGTGGTTGGTGAGGTTCAGGACGGTGGGGGCGTCGGAGTGCGCGTCGTAGGAGAGGTGCAGGGTGCCGCCGCGCGGGCCGGGGGAGAGGGTGTAGGTCACCCGCACGTCCAGGTTGCCGGGGAAGCCCTCCTCGCCGTCGGGGCTGACCCGGTGCAGCTCCACCCCGCCCTCGACCTCCCGGGCGTCCCACACCACCCGGGAGAAGTTGCGCGGCCCGCCGTGCAGGCTGTTGTGCCCGTCGTTCGCCGTGAGCGGGTACGTCCTGCCGTCGAGGGGGAAGGCGGCCCCGGCGATCCTGTTGGCGTAGCGGCCGACCAACGCGCCGAAGTGGGAGCCGCCGTGGGCCACGTAGGAGGCCAGGTCGCGGAAGCCGAGCGCCAGCTGGCCGGACCTGCCGTCCCGGTCGGGGGCCTCGATGGTCTGGACGATGCCGCCGTACGTCAGGACCCGCACCCGTAGTGCGTCCGGGCCGGCGCCCGACTCCAGGGTCCAGCGGTCGACGCCGGTCCCGTCGTCCAGCGTGCCGAAGGGTTCCCTGCTGACCTGCGTCTTCATGGGCATGAGCCTATGCCCGCCCGGGAGCCGATGCCGGGCGGAAGGCAACCCGCCGCGCGCCCTGCGGACACACACCGACACACCGCACACCGACACACCACACACCGACACACCGCACACCGACACACCGCACACCGACCGCCCGCCCAAAGGGCCGGACCGGCTGGGCGGACGGTCTCGCCGAGCCGGCCCGTTGAACCGGCCCGCTGGCCGGCCCCGCTACCCCTGCCGGCGCGTGATCGTGCGGAACGCCAGCTCGGCCAGTTCCTTCTGGCCGCCGGCGCCCGGGTGGAACCAGTCCCAGGTGCTCAACTGGCGCCCGGTGAACCGGTAGTCGAAGACGGCGGGGTCGAAGCGGCACAGCGGGTCCTTGCCGCAGACGTCGGCCAGCGCCGAGTTGTAGGCCATGACCCGCTCGCGCACCTTCTCCCGCCGGTCCTGGGCCGGCTTGGTCAGGTCGTCCGGATCCCGCAGCATCGAACCGCAGATGCCGAGCTTCCAGACTTCCTTGCCGAGCGGGTTCTTGCGTCCCTCGGACCACAGCCGCAACAGGTCGGGCACCGACGCGACATAGACCTGGGTGTGCGGCAGGGAGCGCCGCAGCGCCCTCAGGGAGCGCGTGAAGTCGGCGCGGAAGGAGGCCGTCGGGGTCATCGATCCGACATCGGTGCGGCAGGCGTCGTTGGCGCCGATCAGGACCGTGACCAGTTCGGGCTTCCGTACGGCCGCGGCGGCCACCTGGCCGGGCAGGTCGTCCATCAGGGCGCCGGCCCGGGCGAAGTTCCAGCTGTGGGTGGCGGGGCGTTTCACCAGGCGTCGGGCGAGGCTGTCGACCTTGGGGTCGGTGCCGGTGGACCAGGAGACCTCGGGACATTCGGAGAGGATGGTGCAGGCGTTGAAGCCGACGGTGATCGAGTCACCGAGCGCCGCGATCGAGCGGGGGTGGGTGCGCCAGGCGGGTGCCGGTTTCGCCTGCCGTCCGGCCGACGGGCTGGAGTGGGGAGGTGCGCCGCTGCCGGCACTACAGGAGGCGAGGGCGAGCAGCAGGGCGGAGACGGCGGTGACGGTGCGTGTGCGGCGTGCGCGAGGACCGTGGTGACGGAGGCGAAAGGGCCGATCGATCTGGGTCATCCCCTGTCCCCTCCGGCGTGCGAGTGATATCTCTTCGGGTACCGACGGTACGTCACCCCCTCGTCCGGCACCGCGCGGTAGCTTTGCCCCGTGCCTGCCGGGCGGTGACCCAAAGTGGCACGTGCGGTCGGCACAGACAAATTACATCACGTCATTTCCTGTCCCTTTTGCGGCAAATTCCGCCTAATGGTGTTTACTGTAGGTCACCTCGCAGGCTGGTGCCGAAGTGATCACTGGGGCAGAATGACAACTGTCCCGGCCGCAACCGGAACGGGCACGAGGCCGCTGGGGAAGGCGAACCTCGAACCGCACTGGAGGTCCCGGTGACGACACGTGGAGTTCTGTACGTCCACTCCGCTCCGCGCGCGCTGTGCCCGCACGTCGAATGGGCCGTGGCGGGCGTCCTCGGGGTGCGCGTCAACCTCGACTGGATCCGGCAGCCGGCGTCGCCGGGCACGTGGAGAGCCGAATTCTCCTGGCAGGGCGAGGTCGGTACGGCCTCCAAGCTCGCCTCCGCGCTGCGCGGCTGGCACCTGCTGCGCTTCGAGGTGACCGCGGAACCCTGCGCCAGCGCCGAGGGTGAGCGCTACAGCTCCACCCCTGACCTGGGCATCTTCCACGCCGTTACGGGCATCCACGGCGACATCCTGATCCCCGAGGACCGGCTGCGCGCCGCCGTCGCCCGCTCCGCGCGCGGCGAGACCGAGCTGGCCGCCGAGGTCGCCAAACTCCTCGGCAAGCCCTGGGACGACGAACTGGAGCCCTTCCGGTACGCCGGCGAGGGCGCCCCGGTGCGCTGGCTGCACCAGGTCGTCTGAGGAGCTAGGCGCCCCATGCGCTGCCTGTGCCAGGCCGTCTGGGGAGCGAGGCGCCCCGGTGCGCTGCCTGCACCAGGCCGTATGAGGAGCTAGGCGCCAGTGCGCTGGCTGCACCAGGTCGTCCGACGCCGCCGCCGTGGCGCCCGAAGGGCGACACGCCGCAGCGGTTGTCCTGGAGTGCGCTCGAAGACTTAGCGTGCCCTCATGGCCGACAACAACTCTCCCGACACGCTGTCAGTAGCCGTCCTGGGTACCGGAATCATGGGCGCGGCGATGGCCCGCAACCTCGCCCGGGCCGGGCTGGACGTCCGCGCCTGGAACCGTACCCGGGCCAGGGCCGAGCCGCTGGCGGCCGACGGGGTCCGGATCGCCGACACGCCCGCCGAGGCGGTGGACGGCGCCGAGGTGGTGCTCACCATGCTGCTCGACGGGGACGCCGTCCTCGACGCGGTGCGGCAGGCCGCCCCGGCGCTGCCCGCCGGCGCCCTCTGGCTCCAGATGAGCACGGTGGGCGACGAGGCGCTCGACCCGCTCGCCCGTTTCGCCGACGACCACGGACTGCGGTTCGTCGACGCCCCCGTATTGGGCACCAAGGCGCCTGCCGAGAAGGGGGAGTTGACGATTCTGGCGGCCGGCGCACCGGACGTGCGGGAGCGCGCCGAGCGGGTCTTCGGGATCGTCGGCAGCCGCACCCAGTGGGTGGGCGAGGACGGTGCGAGCGGGGCCGCCAGCCGGCTCAAACTGGTCGTCAACAACTGGGTGATGACGCTCATCACCGGCACGGGGGAGACCATGGCGCTGGCCAAGGGACTCGGCGTGGACCCGCGCGAGGTGCTCGCGGCGGTCGCCGGCGGGGCGCTGGACGTGCCGTATCTGCGGATGAAGTCCGAGCTCATCCTGTCCGGTGAGTACCCCGCGAGCTTCACCGTCTCCGCCGCCCGCAAGGACACCCGCCTGATCACCGAGGCCGCCCACCGGGCCGGCGTACGGGTGGATCTGGCGCAGGCGGCGGCCGACCGCTTCCGCCGGGCCGAGGCGCAGGGGCACGGCGACGAGGACGGCGCGGCGGCGTACTTCGCCAGCTTCGACGACTGAGAGCGGCGGAAACCGGCTCGAAACGCCGGCCTGGGAAAGGCGGAGGGCCCGCCCGGTGAACGTGTCACCGGGCGGGCCCTCCTACGCGTCTGCTGGCGCGCCTCAGACCGTGCGGAAAGCGAGCACGACGTTGTGGCCGCCGAAGCCGAACGAGTCGTTCAGTGCCGCGATCCGGCCCTCGGCCGGCAGCTTGCGGGCCTCGCCGCGGACGATGTCCGCGTCGGCCTCCGGGTCGAGCTCGTCGATGTTGATGGTCGGCGGCGCCACCCGGTGGTACAGCGCCAGGATGGCGGCGACCGTCTCGACGCCGCCCGCGCCGCCCAGGAGGTGACCGGTCATCGACTTGGTGGCGGAGACCGCCATGTGGTCGGTGTCGTCGCCGAACACCTTGCGCAGCGCCTTCAGTTCGGCCAGGTCGCCCTGCGGCGTGGACGTGGCGTGCGCGTTGACGTGCACGATCTCGGCCGGGTCGAGGTCGCTGCCGTCGAGGAGGTTCTGCAGGGCGTGCGCGATGCCGTTGCCGGACGGCTCGGGCTGCACGATGTCGTGGCTGTCCGCGGAGACGCCCTGGCCGACGGCCTCGGCGTAGACCTTGGCACCGCGCTTGGCGGCGTGCTCGGCGGACTCCAGGACGATCACGCCGGCGCCCTCACCGAGGACGAAGCCGTTGCGGGCGACGTCGAACGGGCGGGAGGCGCCCTGCGGGTCCTCGTTGTTCTTGGACATCGCCATCATGTTGCCGAACGCGGCGATCGGCAGCGGGTGGATGGCCGCCTCCGTACCGCCCGCGACGACGATGTCGGCACGGCCCGTACGGATCATCTCGATGGCGTAGCCGATCGCCTCCGAGCCGGACGCACAGGCGCTGACCGGGGTGTGCACACCCGCGCGGGCGTTCACGTCCAGGCCGACGTTGGCGGACGGGCCGTTGGGCATCAGCATCGGCACCGTGTGCGGGGAGACGCGGCGCACGCCCTTCTCCCGCAGGATGTCGTACTGGCCGAGCAGGGTGGTCACGCCGCCGATGCCGGAGGCGATGACGGTGCCCAGCCGGTCGGGGTTGACCGAGCCGGCCGCGCCGGCGGCGGCGTCGGGCTCACCGGCCCTGGCGGTGAAACCGGCGTCCGCCCAGGCCTCGCGGGCGGCGATCAGCGCGAACTGCGCCGAACGGTCCAGCTTGCGCGCCTGTGCCCGGGGAAGGACCTCCGCCGGGTCGACGGCCGCCTGAGCGGCGATCTGGACGGGCAGGTCGGCAGCCCAGTCCTGTTCGAGGGGGCTGACACCGGAGCGTCCGGCGAGCAGGGCCTCCCAGGTCGAAGCGCTGTCGCCACCCAGCGGTGTGGTTGCGCCGATACCGGTGACGACCACGGTGCGATTGGTCGCGTTCACGGGAATTCTTACTCCACGGGTAGAGGGGTCTGAATCGACGGCGCCACCGCAGGGTGGCGACATGCGCGGGAGCTGGATCAGCTCTGGTGCTTGAGGATGTAGTCGGTCGCGTCGCCGACGGTCTTGAGGTTCTTGACGTCGTCGTCCGGGATCTTCACGTCGAAGCGCTCTTCGGCGGCGACGACGACCTCGACCATGGACAGCGAGTCAACGTCCAGGTCGTCGGTGAAGGACTTGTCCACCTGGACGTCCTCGGTGGGGATCCCGGCGATCTCGTTCACGATCTCGGCGAGACCGGCGACGATCTCTTCCTGAGTGGCGGCCATGATGGCGCTCCTTCGGTCATTTTAAGGGGAAACTGCGTTACTTGCGGTGAAGATCCGTGCGGCGCCCGGCACGTCCGGAGACGGACGGTGCTGCGCAGATCTTGCCTAGGGGAGGGTAACGACCGTCGCGGCGTACACGAGACCCGCCCCGAAGCCGATGACCAGCGCGGTGTCGCCGCTCTTGGCCTGTCCGGTCGCCAACAGCCGCTCCATGGCGAGCGGAATGGAGGCGGCCGAGGTGTTGCCGGTGGTCTCCACGTCGCGGGCGACCGTCACGCTCTCCGGCAGCTTCAGAGTCTTCACCATCGAGTCGATGATCCGCATGTTGGCCTGGTGCGGGATGAAGACGTCCAGGTCGTCCGGGCTGACTCCGGCCGCGTCCAGCGCCTGCTGGGCGACCTTCGCCATCTCGAACACCGCCCACCGGAAGACCGACTGGCCCTCCTGGGTGATGGCGGGGTACCGGATCTCCTCCAGGGCGGGGCGCGCCTCGGGCCCGTCGCCTCCGGGGAACGGCGTGGAACGGTAGACGTCCCAGCCGAGGGTCTGCTTGATCGTGTCGGCCTTGTCGCCCTCCGAGCCCCAGACCGTCGGGCCGATCTCCGGCTCGTTGGCCGGGCCGACGACCACGGCGCCGGCGCCGTCACCGAACAGGAAGGCCGTCGCGCGGTCCTCCAGGTCGGTCAGGTCCGACAGCCGCTCGACGCCGATGACCAGGACGTACTCCGCCGAACCCTCCGTCACCAGGCCCTTGGCGAGGGTCAGTCCGTAGCCGAAGCCCGCGCAGCCCGCCGAGATGTCGAAGGCGGCCGGCTTGCCGGCGCCGATGCGGTGCGCGATCTCGGTCGCGATCGCCGGGGTCTGCTTGAAGTGCGAGACGGTGGAGACGATCACGGCACCGATCTGCTCGGGCGTGATGCCGGCGTCGGCGATGGCCTTGCCGGACGCCTCGACCGACATCTGCGCCACGGTCTCCTCGGGGCCCGCCCAGTGGCGGGTCGCGATACCGGACCGCGAGCGGATCCACTCGTCGGACGAGTCGATGTGCTTGAGGATCTCCTCGTTGGGCACCACACGGGTCGGCCGGTAGCCGCCGACGCCCATGATCCGGGCGTACGGAGCGCCCTTGGAGGGCTTGATCTTCGAGGTCATGCGCTTCGGACTCCTATTCGGCCGGTGCCGAGCCAGCAGCGGTGGCGGCGGACGCCTCGGCGATCAGCGTGCGGGCCGCGTCGAGGTCGTCGGGCGACTTGAGGGCGAGGGTCCGCACGCCGGGCAGGGCGCGCTTGGCCAGGCCGGTGAGCGTGCCGCCGGGGGCGGCCTCGATGAGCGCGGTGACGCCGAGCGCCTTGAAGGTCTCCATGCACAGGTCCCAGCGCACGGGGTTGGCCACCTGGCCGACCAGCCGCTGCACCAGTTCCTGACCGGAGGAGACCAGCTGCCCGTCCTTGTTGGAGACGTAACGGGTGTGCGGATCGGCGACCGACAGCGAAGCGGTCGCGGATTCCAGCGCGGAGACGGCGGGTGCCATGTGGTGAGTATGGAACGCGCCGGCCACCTTCAGCGGTACGACCCGGCGAGTGCCCTCCGGCTTGTTCTCGACCAGCGCGGCGATCTGCTCGGCGGTGCCGGCCGCGACGATCTGGCCGGCGCCGTTGACGTTCGCCGGGGTGAGGCCCAGCCGCTCCAGGTGCGGGATGACGACGTCCTCGTCGCCGCCCAGCAGCGCGGCCATGCCGGTCTCGGTAACGGCGGCGGCCTCGGCCATCGCCAGGCCACGGCGGCGTACCAGCCCCATCGCGGCCTCGTCGGAGAGCGTGCCGGTCAGCGCGGCGGCGGCGAGCTCGCCGACGCTGTGGCCGGCCGCGGCGCCGACCTTGGAGGAGACGTCGTCGGCCGTCGCGAACAGCTGACGGGCGGAAATCAGGGCGGACGCCACCAGCAGCGGCTGCGCCACCGCGGTGTCGCGGATTTCCTCTTCGTCCGCCTTCGTGCCGTAGTGGACCAGGTCGAGGTCGATGGCGGCCGACCACTCACGGAGCCGGTCTTCGACACCGGGGAGGTCGAGCCAGGGGGTCAGGAAGCCGGGCGTCTGGGCGCCTTGGCCGGGAGCGACGAGTACGAGCACCCTCACACTCTCTCTTGTGGGTGGTTCCGCCCGCCCGTGGGGACAAGGACGAAGAACCATCGGGGTAATTGTTGGTCTCCGACAAAAGTCTAGAGTTGCGCCTCACCGTCAGCCAGACGCCCCAGAATCAGCGCGATACGGAGGGTGAAGGCCGAGCGCACATCGGAGGGTGACCACCCGGTGACGTCCGTCACACGTCGCAGCCGATAGCGCACGGTGTTGGGGTGGACGAACAGCATCCGGGCCGCGCCCTCCAGACTGCTCGCCTGCTCAAGATAGACGCTCAGCGTCTCCAGGAGGGCCGACCCGGCTTCCTCCAGCGGTCTGTAGATCTCCTCCACCAACTGCTCCCGCGCGACCGGGTCGGAGGCCATCGCGCGTTCCGGAAGCAGATCGTCCGCGAGCACCGGGCGCGGGGCGTCCGGCCAGGCCGCGCACGCCCGCAGACCGGCCGCCGCGGCCTGCGCGGAACGGGTCGCCGCCAGGAGGTCGGAGACCACCGGACCGGCCACCACGGGGCCGGCGGCATACGGGCCGATCAGCGCCTTCGCCGCCTTGAGCGGATTGTCCGAACCGCCCGCGATCACCACCAGGCGCGAGCCCAGCACGCCGGTCAGCACCTGGAGCTTGGCGTGCCGGGCGGCCCGCCGGATCGCCTCCACGGTCAGCTCGCTGTCGCCGTCCGGGGCGGTGCCCAGCACCACGCAGACGTGCTCGGGGGAGTTCCAGCCCAGTGCCGCCGCCCGGGAGACCGCGCCCTCGTCGGCCTCCCCCGAGAGCACCGCGTTGACCACGAGCGACTCCAGGCGGGCGTCCCAGGCGCCGCGGGCCTCGGCGGCCTGCGCGTACACCTGGGCGGTGGCGAAGGCGATCTCCCGGGCGTACACCAGGAGCGCCTCGCGCAGTACGGACTCGTCGCCGGGGGCCGCGACGTCGTCGATCGCCGCCTCCATGACCTCGATGGTCGTCCGGACCATCTCGACGGTCTGGCGCAGTGTGATCGCCCGGGTCAGCTCGCGCGGCGCGGTGCCGAAGACGTCGGTGCTGATCGCCTGCGGGGTCTCCGGATGCCGGAACCACTCGGTGAACGCGGCGATACCGGCCTGGGCGACCAGGCCGATCCAGGAGCGGTTCTCCGGGGGCATCGCGCGGTACCACGGCAACGTGGCGTCCATGCGGGCGATGGCCGCGGCCGCCAGCGTGCCGGAGGAATTCTCCAGCCGCCGGAGGGTCGCGGAGTGCGGGTGCGCGTCGCGCGATGCGGGTTCAGACACGGGACAAGCCTGCACTATCGGGGCGAGGAGGTGAGGGGGCGGGGCTACCGTGGGCGCATGATTCAGGTGCGCAGGGGCGAGGAACGCTATCGGGGCGGCGATCCGGACGGCGGGATCGAGTCACTGCACGCATTCTCCTTCGGGCCCCACTTCGACCCGGACAATCTGCGCTTCGGGGCGCTTATCGCCTGCAATGAGGAGCGGCTGGCGGCCGGTGCCGGCTTCGACGAGCATCCGCACCGCGACACCGAGATCGTGACCTGGGTGGTCGAGGGTGAGCTGACCCACCGCGACTCGGCCGGTCACGAGACCACGGTACGCTCCGGCGATCTCCAGCGGCTCAGCTCCGCCGGCGGCGTGCGGCACGTGGAGCGCAACGCCGGCGGGGCCCCGCTGCGCTTCGTGCAGATGTGGCTGGCGCCGCGCGAATTCGGCGGGGAGCCGGCGTACGAGATCGTCCGCGGCATCGCCGACGGCACTCCGTACGCGGTCCCGCGGGCCGGCGCCCTGCTGCATGTGCGCCGCCTCACGGACGGTGAGCGCACCGCCGTCCCGGCCGCGGAGCGGGTGTACGTGCACGTCGTGCGGGGCGCGATCGGGATCGGCGGGCAGCGCCTGGAGGCGGGCGACGCGGCGCGGATCACGGACGGGACCGAGCTGGAGCTGACGGCGCTGGCGGCGTCGGAGTGCCTGATGTGGGAGATGGGGCCGGAGCCGGTCTACGGGTGAGCGGGCGGGCCCGATTCCGCTTCCCGCTCCCACGGGACGCGCCCGCCCCGCCGGCCCGCCGTGTCAGGCCGACCGCGCCAGCTCGTCCAGCACCGCGTCCGTCAGCTTCGGCCAGACCTCGATCGCCCATGGTCCGAAGGCCCGGTCGGTCAGCGCCACACAGGCGGCCCCGGCATCCGGGTCCACCCACAGGAACGTCCCGGACTGCCCGAAGTGCCCGTAGGTGCGCGGCGAGGAGCCGGCGCCCGTCCAGTGCGGCGACTTGCCGTCGCGGATCTCGAAGCCCAGCCCCCAGTCGTTCGGCTTCTGGTGGCCGTAGCCCGGCAGCACGCCCGTCAGCCCGGGGAAGACCACCTGCGTCGCCTCCGCGAGCGTCTGCGGCGCGAGCAGTCGCGGCGCCTGCAGCTCGGCCGCGAACCGGATCAGGTCGGCGACCGTGGAGACGCCGTCCTTGGCGGGCGAGCCGGGCAGTTCCGTCGCGGTCATGCCGAGCGGCTGGAGAACCGCCTCGTGCAGATACTGCGGGAAGGGGATGTCGGTCGCCTTGGCGATGTGGTCGCCCAGCACCTCGAAGCCGGTGTTGGAGTAGATCCGGCGGGTGCCGGGGGCGGCCATCACTCGCTGCTCGTCGAAGGCGAGCCCCGAGGTGTGCGCGAGCAGATGACGGACCGTGGAACCCTCGGGGCCGGCCGGCTCGTCCAGCTCGACGGCGCCCTCCTCGACGGCCAGCAGGGCGGCGTACGCGGCCAGCGGCTTGGTCACCGACGCCAGCGGGAACCTCTGCTCCAGGGGGCCGTGCGATCCGGTCACCGACCCGTCGGCTCGTACGACGGCGGCCGCAGCGGTGGGCACCGGCCAGTTCTCGATCATCCGCAGGCTCTGCATGCTCCGAGCCTAACCTCCCCAAATTCGGGTCAAGTCTGCGCCCGATACGCGCTTGCTTGGAGTGCGCTCGAAGTCTCTAGCGTTGAAGACGTCGCAAGGCGTCCGGCGGAAGCCGCGAGGTCCGCGGCGAAGTCGAGAGCAATCCGGTGAAACAGGGGAGACGGGGCATGACGGTCACGCAGAGCGAACCGGTGACGAGCGGCGTGGCAGCGACCGCCGCACGGCCGGCGCGGGCCCCCAACTGCGGCGCCCCGCCGCCCCCGCACCCCAAGCCCACCGGCGAGGACCGGTACACGATCAGCGAGGTGGCGGAACACACCGGGCTCAGCGCCCACACCCTCCGCTGGTACGAGCGGATAGGGCTGATGCCGCACGTGGACCGGACGCACACCGGGCAGCGCCGCTTCAGCAACCGCGATCTGAACTGGCTGAGCCTGGTCACCAAGCTGCGGCTGACCGGCATGCCGGTCGCCGACATGGTCCGCTACGCCGAGCTGGTCCGGCTGGGCGAGAGCACCTTCGCCGAGCGTGAGCAGCTGCTGACCGCGCACCGCGAGGACGTGCGGCAGCGCATAGCGGACCTGCAGAGCACGCTGGACGTCCTCGACTGCAAGATCAACATCTACGCCGACGCCCGGCGGGCGTCCGAGAGGTTCTGAGGTCTCATGGGTAGCGAGAAGATCGAGACGGTCGAGCTGGGCACCGGCGGCCCCCGCGTCGGGGTGCAGGGCCTCGGCTGTATGGGCATGAGTTTCGCCTACGGTCCCACGGACGCCGACGAGGCGCGGGCCACCCTGGAGCGCGCGCTGGAGCTGGGCGTGACGCTCTACGACACGGCCGACATGTACGGCCGGGGGGAGAACGAGAAGTTCATCGCCCCCTTCATCCAGGCGCACCGCGACGAGGTCGTCCTGGCCACCAAGTTCGCCATCTCCCCCGACCCGGACGCCCCGGACGACCCGTACCGGCGCATCATCCGCAACGACCGCGCGTACATCCGCCAGGCCGTCGAAGGCAGCCTCAAGCGGCTGGGCGTCGACGAGATCGACCTCTACTACATGCACCGCCGCACCCCGGACGTCCCCCTGGAGGAGTCGATCGGGGCGATGGCCGAACTGGTCGCCGAGGGAAAGGTCAAGCACCTGGGGCTGAGCGAGGTGACCGGCAGCGAACTGCGCGCGGCGCACGCCATCCACCCGATCGCGGCCGTCCAGTCCGAGTGGTCCCTCTTCAGCCGGGACATCGAGGGCGGCGTGGTGCCGGCCGCGGCCGAGCTCGGCGTCGGCCTGGTGCCCTACTCGCCGCTCGGCCGCGGCTTTCTGACCGGCGCGTTCGTGCACGCCGACCAGGAGCTCGGCGCGGACGACTTCCGCCGTACGCAGCCGCGCTTCACCGGCGACAACGCGGCCGCCAACGCCGCACTGCTGGAGCCGGTCCGGACGGTCGCCGACGCCCACGACGCCACGCTCGGCCAGATCGCCCTGGCCTGGGTGCAGCAGCAGGCCGCCGTACACCGGCTGGCCGTCGTCCCGATCCCCGGCACCCGCAAGCGCCACCGCGTCGAGGAGAACACCGCCGCCACCCGCGTCCGGCTCACCCACGAGGAACTGGCCCTGCTGGAGCCGATCGCCGACAAGGTGGCGGGCGAGCGCTACGCGGACATGACGCACACGTCGGCGGGGCGGGAGTAGCTCGCCGGTACGGGAGCCGTAGCTCCTCGCGCTGGGGCGGGGCGTGGCGTGGCGTGCGGTCGGCCCGGGTGACCCGGGGGCCGGTGGCCCCTGGCTGCCCGCGCCCCGGCCTGCCGCGCCGCGGGCAGCCGCGCCCCGGTCCTACGCCAGCCTTAGCCCCGGTCCTACGCCAGCCCCAGTGCGAACGCCGCGAACGCGGTGGCCAGGACCGCGGCGAGGGCGCGACGGGCCCGGGTGACGCCCACCCAAGGGCCCTCGAAACGGCGGGTGTTGCGGCCGATCAGCAGCAGGGCGACGGCGAAGACCGGCAGCCAGGCGAGCCGGACGAGGACCCACCCCGGCGTGACGGGCGCGACGGTCAGACCGGGCACCGCTCCGAGGAAGGACGCGGGCACCGCCGCGGACAGCATCGCCGTCTGGTGCCAGCACAGGATCGTCATCGCCGACAGGTTGATGACCACGACCGGCGCCCACAGGGCGGGCCGGCGCAGCAGGCCGGCGATCCGGTCCCGGAGCAGGATCGCGGCACCCGACTGGGCCGCCGCCAGCGCCAGGACCAGCAACGACGGCGGATGCGAGTTCGTACGGTCCTGACCGGGGACGCCGACCATGCTCGCCGGGTAGTGGAAGAACAGCAGCAGCGCCGCGAACAGCGCCGCCCCGCCGAACAGCAGCGTCCAAGCGGCCCGCCGGCCGAGCCGCCGTTCGCCCCAGGAGACGCCGAGCTGATAGGCGAACATCCAGCCGGGGAGCAGGTTCAGCAGGCTCAGCCAGGACGGCATGGCGTCGGCGAACGGCCCGTAACGCAGGAAGTCCACCGCCGCCACCGCCCCCAGTAGCGGCGCGGCGGCCCAGGCCCCCATACGGCGCGCCGCGCGGACGCAGTACGGCGTCAGCGCGGTGATCGCCGCGTACACGCCGACGAACCACAGCGGCTGGATCACCAGCGTCGCGCCGGTCCGCAGGGTCGCCTCCGGCACGCCCACGCTGTAGAGCAGCGGCAGCAGTGCCGCCCATACGGCCGTGACGCCGAGCACCGGCCGGCCCAGCCTGACGAGCCGTCCGCGCAGCCAGCCACCGACGGACTCGCCGCGCCCGATCGCGCGCCGGTAGGACAGCACCGAGGAATAGCCGCCGACCAGGAAGAAGATGCCGAGCATCTGCAGCACCCAACTGGCGGGCGCGAGAGTGCCGAAGGTGGTCAGCGGGCTGGCGTTGTGCAGCGCACCGTCGGTGTCCAGCGTGAAGCCACCGAGCAGCCAGTGGCCGGTGGGTACCGCGAGCAGCGCGAGCGCCCGCAGCCCGTCGATCGCCCGGTCCCGTTCCACGGGGGTACGCGCCTCGATGGCGCGGACGGCCGAGCGGAGGGTGTCTGTGGTTTTCATGGGTGTCCTTGGCCTCTGCGTCCTGAAGATGGGTGGTGCAGTGGTGCCTTGAAGGTGGGCGGCGCCGGGGTGCGGGGGGAGGGGAGGGGGACGGCGTGCGGGGCGGGTGCCTCGACTCCGTGCCGCGCCGGGGGTGCGCCGTGGTGCCGCGCCGTGCGGCGAGATGTCACGCCGTGCTGCGGTCTGCCGTGCTGTGCCGTGTCGTGCCGTGCGGTGCCGTGTCGTGCCATCCGGTGCCGTGCCGCGCCCGCGCCTTGCGCGTGTCAGCTGACCTGGCCGTACCGGCCCAGCACGATGGCCGCGAAGTTCCGGAGCGAGTCCGTGCCGGGGGCGAGGTAGCCGGTGTGGCCCTCGGCGCGCGTCGCGGAGACGTGCCGGGCGCCGAAGGCGGGGTCGGTGGGGTCCTCGCCGTGACCGAGGCCCAGCAGCTCGACGTTCGGGATGTCGCCGATCCAGTCGGACGCGTCCCGGGCCGCCCAGACCCGGGCGGAGGTGTGCAGTTCCGCCACGTCGTCCCGGCGCATACCGGGGGAGCCGAAGACGATCAGGTCGGCGATGCGGCCCTGACCACCCAGCTGAGGCACGGCCAGCCCGCAGACCACCGAGCCGTAGCTGTGACACAGCACGGCCGGCGCCGGCACGCCGGTGGCCGTCAGCCCGGACAGGAGGCGGGCCAGGCGGGGCGCACCGGCCTCGGCGAGCCGGCCGGTGGCGGCGTCCGGGCCGAGGCCGACCGGGGTGGTGTACCCGACCCAGGCGATGACGGCGGTACGGGTCCCGGGCGCGTCGGCGGTCAGCTGCGTACGCAGCGACCTGGCCATCCCGGCCGGTGTGCCGTAGGGGTCCTTGGCGCGGTCGAACGACCCCAGGTCGATGTCCGAGCCCGGCACGATCACGGCGGTGTGCTCTGCGGTGGTCAAGTCGCCGTACACCTCCGCCACTTGGCCACGTCCCCGAGGGTCGAAGGCGAGGATCCGGCGGCCGGGCTTGAGCAGTGCGGCACACCGGTCGGCTGCCTTCCTGGCCTGCTGGTGGTCCTGGAGGGTGCCGGCCGGATCCGTGGCACGGGCCAGCTGCCGGGCACGTTCCGCCTTCAGGGCAAGGGAGTTGGCCGTGTACCGCAGGGCGATCGGGGCGCCGTCGAGATTGCCCACGGTGAGTGGGTGCCGGACGGCGAGCGCCTGCTGCTGGGCGTCGGTCAGGGCGGCGAAGAAGCGGGCGACGGCGGCGGGTCGGGCGGTCGCCGGGTCCGGCAACCCCATGCCGAGGGAGTGGTCGGCACGCCAGGCGGCGGCGCCGGGCGGCGGACCGGTGACCGCGGTCTGCGCGGAACCGGCCGCCCAGCCGCCGGTTCCGGCGGCCACGGTCACCGCGAGCGCGGCGGCGATCAGCGTGCGCTTGCTGCGTCGAGCGACGGTGCGCAGCACGGACATGGTGTGTCTCCCTCTCCCGTTGGTGTGGCGGAGGAAAGGTAGGGAGACGGTGTATGACACGGCGTCACACCGCGGAGCCAACTCCCGGGTGATACCGGGGTAGGGGGTCCGGCACCGCGCTCGTCCTCAGGAAGGAGCGCGCGCGAGGGGGCGTAGGGGGAACGTAGGGGTTGCGCGGGTGGGCGGGGCACGCGTCGCGTCAGGGGGCGTACGACAGGCCGCGGCCCCAGCCGTCGGCCCGAAGAGGGCCGGCGACCGGGGCCGCCAAGAGCTGCCGCCCCACCGCTCCCACTGCAGCTCCAAGGGGACCTTCGATGGCAGTTCGAGGGCGAGCTTCCACTACAGCGCCAGGGAGAGCCTCCACCACAGCGGCGCCAGGGAGAGCTTCCACCACAGCTCCACCTACCGCTCTAGCTGCCGCTCCCCGGCGCCACCAGACCCGACTCGTACGCGAAGATCACGGCCTGCGCGCGGTCCCGCAGTTCCAGCTTGGCCAGCACCCGCCCGATGTGGGTCTTCACGGTCTGCTCGGCGAGGATCAGCGCCTCGGCGATCTCCTGGTTCGACAGACCACGGGCGATCAACTCCAGCACCTCGGTCTCCCGTGGGGTCAGGCCGTTCAGCCGCAGCGAGGCACGGTCCTTGCGGGGCGCCGGCCGCTGGCGGGCGAAATCGGCGATCAGCCGACGGGTCACCGATGGCGCCAGCAGTGCCTCGCCCGCCGCCACCACGCGCACCGCGGAGATCAGATCGGCCGGCGGGGCGTCCTTCAGCAGGAACCCCGAGGCCCCGGCGCGCAGCGCTTCGTAGACGTAGTCGTCGACGTCGAAGGTGGTCAGCATGAGCACCTTGGGGCGGTGGGTGACACCGGGCGGCGGACTGAGCAGTTGCCGGGCCGCCTCCAGCCCGTCCATCTCCGGCATCCGGACGTCCATCAGCACCACATCGGGGTGCGTCCGACGGCTCAGCTCCACCCCCTGCACACCGTCGGGGGCGTCGCCCACCACATCGATGTCGCTCTGCGCGGCGAGCAGCGCGGCGAACCCCGCGCGCACCATGGCCTGGTCGTCGACGATGATCACGCGCGTGGTCATGAAGAGCCGGAATCCTTCGCTGAGAGGGGAGAGGTCGAGGGGGACGCGGCGGAACCGGGTGCCGGGGAACCGGGCGCGGAGGAGCCGGGTGCGGCGGTGCCGGGTGCTGGAGAGCCGGATGCGGCGGTGCCGGTTGAGGGAGAGCCGGGCGCGGCCGCGAAGGGCAGCTGTGCCGCGACCCGGAAGCCGCCGTCGGGCAGCGGACCGGTGTCGAGCGAACCGTCCACCAGCCGCACCCGCTCCCGCATCCCGACCAGGCCGTGGCCGGTCCCGGTCGTCTCCAGCGGCGCGGAGGGCGCCAACGCCGCGGGCGGGGCGGAGTTGACGATCAGCACCGTCAGCCGGGTGCGGTCCGCGGTCGGGATGACCGACACCCGGGTCTGGGCGCCGGGGGCGTGCCGCACCACATTGGCCAGCGCCTCCTGCACGATGCGGTACGCCGACAGATCCACAGCCGGTTCGAGTACCACCGCCTCCTCCGGCAGTACCAACTCCACCGGCACGCCGGCCCGTACGGTGCCCTCGACCAGCTTCGGCAGCATCGCCACCCCGGGTTGCGGGGTCTTCTCCGGGCCGCCCTGCCGTTCCGTCTCCTCGCTGCGCAGCACACCGAGCAGCCGCCGCATCTCCGCCAGGGACTCGCGCGCGGTCGCGGCGATCGACCCGAACTCCTCCTGCGCCTCCTCGGGTATCCCGCTGATGCGGTACGGAGCACTGTCCGCCTGGACCGTGATCACCGACATGTGGTGGGCGACCACGTCGTGCAGCTCGCGGGCGATCCGGGTGCGCTCCTCCAGGAGCGTACGGCGGGCACGCTCGGCCTCGCTGATGGTCTCCTGCTCGATCAACTTCCGCTGTGCGTCGCCCCGTTCCCGCAGGGTGGCGCCCATCAGCAGCATCACGCCGGCGAGGACGAACATCAGCACCCAGGTGCTCTGGCTGCGCTCCGGGGTCATCGTCTCGGAGAGAATTCCGGCGAAGCCGGTCGTCAGCCAGACGGCTATCAGGGTGCGCCGGCGCTCGCGCAGGGACAGCGCCAGCATCAGTGCGAGATAGCCGACGATCGCCGGGGGCGTCCAGGGCCAGGCGCGGTCCGCCACGCCGTCGACCACGGTGAGCCCCAGTGCACAGACGACATCCGCGGCGAAGATCACCCACCAGGCCTGCAGCGGCCGGGTCACGGCCAGCATCAGGGGCACGGTCTGGGCGGTGGCGAGCGCGCCGGCCAGACCGCCGTTCATGCCGTAGTCGTTGCCGAGGACATTGATGGTCGTCGGCAGCAGCGACACCGCGAACGCGAAGGCGACGAGATACGGCACCCGGCGCAGCCAGGGGTTCTGCACACCGGCGAACAGCGGGATGCCGGGTTCGGTCGGGGTGCCGAGCTCGACGGCGAGGATGCGCAGCGCCTGCCGTGCGGCGCGCAGCGCTCTCGACCGGGCCGGCTCGCGCTCGGCGCTGCGGGCCGCCTCGGGGGCTGGGGTGGGGGATCGTCCGTTCATCGCGGAGTCAATCTAAGCGGGCGGCCGGGGCCCGGGCGTCATACCACGGTTCGGCCTTCGGCCCCGTACCACGGTATGACCCACCGCGGTACGACACCGCGGCGAGGCGGCCGGGCCCGCAGCGAGCCCGGCCCCTACAACTCCGCCAGCAGTTCGGCCTTCTTCGCGCTGAACTCGTCGTCCGTCAGCAGCCCGGCGTCGTGCAGCTCTCCCAGGTGCCGTATCCGGTCCGCGATGTCCGCCGGGTCCCGGCGGGCGTCCCCGGCCCGGCGGCAGACCGGTTCGCGCTCCGCGGTCTCCTGCTCCGGCTCGGCGGCGCGCACGGCCTGCAGGACCGCGGCGGCGAACGGCAGGGACTCGTGGACCGGGCCGTACCCCAGCCCGAACACCACGGCTGCCGGGTCCTGGTCGGCCTCGCCCTTCCCCGGCTCGGCCGCCCCGCGTTCCAGCAACCGGAGGTAGCCGTTGAAGACCTCCGGCGAGCGCCACTCGACACCGGCCAACTCGCCCACCGTGAAGGTCTGGTCGCCGCACTTCCATTTCGCCGACGACGCCCCCGTCCAGAACCAGCGGAACGCGACCGAACGGCCGTCGAAGGACGCCTTGCCGTCGTACGCCTTGAAGTGGAGCGGAGGTTCCGGTGCGGTCACCAGATGACGCTCGGCGGCTTCCTTGGCATCGGGGCCCAGCGCCGTGCGCAGTTCGTCGGCGTAGAACTCCGCCAGCGTCTCGCGCTCGGCCGGCAGCACCAGCCGGTACGGATCGGCCTCCTCCTTGAGTTGCCCGTTGGCCGCCTCCATCAGGGGGTCGGCGCCCGGCCGGGGCACGGCGTGCAGCACCACCGTGCCGCGTCTGCCCTCGGACACCTCGACGGAGCTCAGCGCCTCGTACGGAATGCGTCGCTCGCCGAGCGCCTGGAAGAGCTTCGGCCTGCGGATCCCCCGTTCGAAGCGGATGAGTACGGAGTCCGTGTCGAACTCCCAGACGGCATGAAAACCGGCCAGCACATCACCCATGCGGCTCATCGTATGCGGGCGGTTGCCCGCCCGTCCCCCTTCCGGACACCTCGAAGGCGCCTGCCAGGACTACGCGCGTCACGCGCCTTCGGCCCGGCCGCTTCCGGCCCTTGTTCCATGGACGCGCTCGCCACCGGTGACGGTTCCCGTCGGCACGGCCCGTCCCCGGGCGCCGGGCCGTACCGGCGGGAACCGGCCGTCTCGCGGGACCTCAGGCGAGGCCCGTGCTGCAGTGCGGGTCGTCGGTCGCGCAGGCCACCGAGTCGAGCGAACCGACCCCGACCAGAGCGAAGTTGCGCAGGCTGCGGGTGCCGGGCGCGAAGTAGCCGGCGTGTCCGACGGCGCCGTCGGCGGACAGGATCCGGGAGCCGAAGGACGGATCGACCGGGTCGGCGCCGTGGCCGAGCCCGCCGACCTCCAGGTACGGCACGTCCTGGATCCAGTCGTCGGAGTCCCGCATCGCCCAGACCCGGGCGTGGGTGCCGAGCCCGGAGAGGCTTTCCGCCCGCATGCCGGGGCTGCCCGCGACCGCGATGTCCTCGACGTTCGCCGGCAGGTGCCGGGCCGCGACGCCGCACACCACGGAGCCGTAGCTGTGGCAGAACAGCGAGATGGTGTCGGAGGACGGCAGTGACTTCACCAGGGCGCGCAGGCGGACCGCGCCGGCCTCGGCGAGGTTCCCGGTGGCGGCCTCGACGCCGAGGCCGGACGGCGTGGTGTAGTCGGCCCAGGCGATCACGGCCGTCCGCACGCCCGGCTTGGCCGCGCGCTCGGCGTCGTAGAGGGAGCGCCCCATGCCGACGGGCGCCGCGGTGGCCCGTGCGGTCCGTTCGAAGGTCGACAGGTTGGTGTCCACACCGGGCACCACCACGGAGACCCGCTTCGCCGCCGGAAGGCTGCCGAAGACCTCGGCGGCCCGGCCGCCGCCGGCCGGATCGAAGGCGAGGATCTGCCGCCCGGGGCTCATCATCGACTCGAAGCGGTGCATGAGCCGGCCGGCCTCCTGGCGGCCCACGGGCGTGAGCCGGTGGTCGGCCATCCGCCGCTTCTCCACGGCGCGGGCGTCGTCGATCGCCATCCGGTTGGCGCGGTAACGCAGTGCGACGGGCGCGCCGCCCATGTTGCCGACGACCAGCGGATAACGGGCGGCGAGCTGCTGCTTCTGGGCAGCGGTGAGCGCGGCGAAGAAGGTCCGCAGGCTGGCCGGGGAGCCGTTGGGGTCGGGCAACGGACGCCCGAGGAAGGTGGCGTGCTTCCAGGCGGTTCTGGCCGTGGCCAGGGGGTTGGCGTCGTCCTTGGTGCCTCTGACGGCCGTCCAGCCGGTCATGGCGAGCATCACGAACACCACCGCCAAGGCGAGTGCCGCACGCCAGGCGGTGGACTGCAGAAAACCGGAGGAGGGGCCCAGGCCCGGGAAGGAAGTCACCGCGGGCCACCCTAGGAGACCGGGCAGGCCAGCTGCCGGGCCCGTGAGTGATATCACGTTTCGCGGCGGGTATTTCGACCAAACCGGACATGAATTGCTGATTTCCCGCGCTCAGTCGTGCAGGGGCGGTCTCATCATGCGGTTAATGGGTTGCTCAACGGCGGCTGTCCGTTACAGGTAGTTGTGGGGGGTTCGGCCTCAGCGGGCGGAACGCCAGTCGCCGCCGATCGCCGGCTGGATGTGGTCCAGATAGGACTGGGTCAGCTCACGGATGGACGCCACGCTGCAGTCCGGGCCCTCGCCCCACACCTTGCCGGCCACCCGCATCACCCCGCAGAACGCGGCGACCAGCACCCGCGGCCGCGGATCGGCTTCGACGTCCAGCCCCTCGCGCCGGGCGATCAACCCCGCGATCCGCTCCTCCAGTTCGGACGAGCGCCGCAGATGGGAGGCCACGAGCGTGGGTGTGGACTCGATCATCCGGTACGTCCGCATGTGCAGCTCCACCGGGATCACCGACTCGATGGCGCTGCCGATGTCGTCCCACGCCACCATCACCGCGCTGCGCAGCGCCGTCAGCGGGTCCTCGGCGGCGGGGCGTGCGGTCAGCTCTTCGAGGAAGCGGGCCTCGACCATCTCCTGGACCGCGAAGGCGACGTCCTCCTTGTTGGCGAAGTACCGGAAGTACGTCCTCTGGGAGACGTCCACCGCCTCGGCGATCTCGTCGACGGTCGTCTCCTCGTAGCCCTGCTCCGTGAACAGTTCGAGCGCCGCGCGGATCAGGGCGTCGCGGGTGCGCTGCTTCTTGCGTTCGCGCAGTCCGCCTACGGGGGACGTCTGCGGCGTCGAGGTGGCCATCCTGCGCCGCCTTTCCGTGGTGTTCTCGCTGCTCAGGTTACCTGTGAGGGAGATGACAGTTACCGAATCATGAATTGCTTTGTCAATTGTCAGACGCTGACATTAGCCTCTGGGTATGAGTTCCCAGACCCCGGTCGCCCACGCCGCGCCGGAACTTCCCGTACCGGAGCCCCCGAGGGGGCTGCGAGGCCATCCGTGGCTGACCCTCTTCTCCGTCGCCATCGGCGTCATGATGGTGGCCCTGGACGGCACGATCGTCGCCATCGCCAACCCGGCGATCAAGGAAGACCTCGGCGCCTCGTTCGGCGACGTGCAGTGGATCACCAACGGCTACATGCTCGCCCTGGCCGTCGCGCTGATCACGGCCGGAAAGCTCGGTGACCGCTTCGGCCACCGCCAGACCTTCCTCATAGGCATCGTCGGTTTCGCCGCCGCCTCCGGAGCCATCGGCTTCTCCAGCCAGGTCACGCTGGTCATCGTCTTCCGCGTGTTCCAGGGCCTGTTCGGCGCGCTGCTGATGCCCGCCGCCCTCGGACTGCTGCGCGCCACCTTCCCGGCCGAGAAGCTCAACATGGCGATCGGTATCTGGGGCATGGTCATAGGCGCCTCCACCGCCGGCGGCCCCATAGTCGGCGGACTGCTGGTCGAGCACGTCAACTGGCAGTCCGTGTTCTTCATCAACGTTCCGGTCGGCGTGCTGGCCCTGATCCTCGGCCTGGTGATCCTCAAGGACCACCGCGCGGAGAACGCCCCCCGCTCGTTCGACGTCCCCGGCATCGTGCTGCTCTCCGCCGCGATGTTCTGCCTCATCTGGCCGCTGATCAAGGCGACCGACTGGGGCTGGGGTGACATGAAGACCTGGGGCTTCCTGATCGGGGCCGTGGTCCTGTTCGCGCTGTTCGCCCTCCTGGAGACCAGGGTCCGCGAACCGCTCATCCCGCTGCGGATGTTCCGCTCCGTGCCGCTGACCGCCGGCACGATCCTGATGGTGCTGATGGCCTTCGCCTTCATGGGCGGCCTGTTCTTCGTGACGTTCTACCTGCAGAACGTCCACGGCATGACCCCCGTGGACAGCGGCCTGCACCTCCTCCCGCTCACCGGCATGATGATCGTCGGCTCGCCGCTGGCGGGCGCCCTGATCACCAAGTTCGGCCCGCGCATCCCGCTGGTCGGCGGCATGGTCCTCACCGCGGTCGCCATGTACGGCATGGCCGGCCTGGACACCGGCACCGGCACCGGGCCGATGTCCGTCTGGTTCGCGCTGCTCGGCCTGGGACTCGCGCCCGTCATGGTCGGCGCCACCGAGGTCATCGTCGGCAACGCCCCCCTGGAGCTCTCCGGCGTCGCCGGCGGCCTCCAGCAGGCCGCCATGCAGGTCGGCGGCAGCCTCGGCACGGCCGTGCTCGGCGCGGTGATGGCCTCCCGCGTGGAGAACGACCTCCCGGACAAGTGGCAGTCGGCCGGCCTCCCGCCGATCCCGCCCGCCCAGATGCCGAAGGTCTCGGATGCCGTCTCGGCCGGTATCGCACCGGTCCCGAAGCACACCCCGCCGGAGTTCGCGCAGAAGATCACCTCGGTCGCGCACGACACCTTCGTGTCCGGCATGGGCCTGGCCTTCACCGTCGCCTGCGGTGTCGCGGTCGTCGCGGCGGTCGTCGCGCTCTTCACCAAGCGCGGAGCGAACGCCGAGGCGGGTGCCGGCGTCGGCCACATCTGACCCGGGCCGCCGGGGCGTGTGAGCGCCCGGGCTCGCCCGCATCACCCGGCGCGCGGCCGGTCGAGGCACTCCTCGGCCGGCCGCGCGCCGTCGCATGCGTTGCCGTTGTGCCGGCCGCGGATGCCTGGCCGCGGTCGCGGATCCGCGGGGCCGACCGCGTCAACCAGCCACTCCGGGCCGCCGCACGGTCCCATCGGCCAGGAACCAAGCGGCAGTTGACCCCTTCCGCAACGCCGAATCCCTCATCCTGGTGAGCCGTGCCGGGAACCGACCTGGCTCCCGCGCGCATTACAGGCGACGCCCCTGCCCCCGCCCCCGGCAGGTGTCAGCGAAGAACGGTTTCCGCGGCCCGCCCGGCCGCCCCGCGCCACGTCAACCTCGTACGCCGCGGCCCCGCTTCGGGCCGGTCCGCTTGTCCACATACCTGATCCGGGTGGTGGACCCGGCCGGGCCTTGGCAACCGCACCGCGGCCCGGCGAAGGTCGATGACGAACCCGCCGCGGGCAGCCGCCCGCCGCGGCACGTCACGTACCTCACGGGGGAGAGATTCCTATGCGTCTGCGTCTGCGCACGTCCACCACCACCGCCACCGCGCTGTTCACCGGCCTCGCCACCCTGGCCGCCGCGCTCACCCTCCCGACCGCGCTCGGCACCGTCCCCGCGCACGCGGCCACCACCGGCCGTACCGCCGCGGCCTCGGGCCCGTGCGCGGCGGGGCAGCTGTGCCTCTGGCCGAGGGCGGACTTCGCCGGCAAGCGGCGGACCTTCGAGCTGTCCGACACGGACATCGAGAGCTGCATCGCCTTGCCCAAGGGCGTCAGCGCCGCCTCGTTCGCCAACCGGATGGGCCGGCCGGTCACCACGTACCAGAGTGCGGAGTGCGCCGAGACCGCCGAGTACAACACCTACCCCGGCGGCGGCACCTGGGTGCCCCGATCCCCTTACCAGGTAAGGGCGTTCAAGGTGTGGGAGCGATGAACCGCGCACCGGCGGTCCCACCGCGGGGTGCCGGCCCGCCGGGCCGCACACCACCGCGCCCCCCGGCCGGTGGAGGACACCGGCCGGGGGGCGCGAGGGAAGCGGTGCGGCGGCAGGCCGCGGGAGGATCAGGCGTCGCCGCCGGCCTCACCCGCGTCGGCGGCCGCGACGTCCAGGAGCTGGTAGCGGTCGATGGCCTGCTTCAGCAGGGAGCGGTCGACCTTGCCCTCCTTGGCGAGCTCGGTGAGCACGCTCAGGACGATGGACTGCGCGTCGATGTGGAAGAAGCGACGGGCCGCGCCACGGGTGTCCGCGAAGCCGAAGCCGTCGGCGCCCAGCGACTGGTACGTACCCGGGACCCAGCGGGAGATCTGGTCCGGGACGGCACGCATCCAGTCCGAGACCGCGACCTTCGGGCCCTCGGCGCCCTGGAGCTTCTGCGTCACGTACGGGACGCGCTGCTCCTCCTCCGGGTGCAGCAGGTTGTGCTCCTCGACGTCCACCGCCTCGCGGCGCAGCTCGTTCCAGGAGGTCGCCGACCACACATCGGCCTTGACGTTCCACTCGTCCGCGAGGATCTGCTGGGCCTCGACCGCCCACGGCACCGCGACGCCGGAGGCGAGGATCTGGGCCGCGTGCTCGCCCTTCTCGCCGGCCTTGATGCGGTGCAGACCCTTGAGGATGCCCTCGACGTCGACGTCGGCCGGCTCCGCGGGGTGCTGGATCGGCTCGTTGTAGACGGTCAGGTAGTAGAAGACGTCCTCGGCGTTCTCGCCGTACATCCGCCGCAGACCGTCCTTGACGATGTGCGCGATCTCGTAACCGTAGGCCGGGTCGTAGGCGACACAGGCCGGGTTCGTCGAGGCCAGCAGCTGGGAGTGGCCGTCGGCGTGCTGGAGGCCCTCACCGGTCAGCGTCGTACGACCCGCGGTCGCGCCGAGCACGAAACCGCGCGCGAGCTGGTCGGCCATCTGCCAGAACTGGTCACCGGTGCGCTGGAACCCGAACATCGAGTAGAAGACGTAGACCGGGATCAGCGGCTCGCCGTGCGTGGCATAGGCGGAGCCCGCCGCGATCAGCGAGGCCGTGCAGCCCGCCTCGGTGATGCCGTCGTGCAGCATCTGGCCGGTCGGCGACTCCTTGTAGGCCAGGAGCAGTTCGCGGTCCACCGACTCGTACTGCTGGCCCAGCGGGTTGTAGATCTTGGCCGACGGGAAGAACGCGTCCATGCCGAAGGTCCGGTACTCGTCGGGCGCGATCGGCACGAAGCGCTTGCCGATCTCCTTGTCCCGCATGAGGTCCTTCAGGATGCGGACGAACGCCATGGTCGTGGCGATCTTCTGCTGGCCCGAGCCCTTCTTGGCGCCCGCGTAGGCCTTGTCGTCCGGCAGATGCAGCGGCTCGGCGCGCACGACACGGGTGGGTACGTACCCGCCCAGCGCCTTGCGGCGGTCGTGCATGTACTGGATCTCTTCGGAGTTCCGGCCCGGGTGGTAGTACGGCGGCAGGCCGTCCTCCAGGTCCTTGTCCGGGATCGGCAGGTGCAGCCGGTCGCGGAAGCCCTTGAGGTCCTCGACCGTCAGCTTCTTCATCTGGTGGGTCGCGTTGCGGCCCTCGAAGTTCGGGCCGAGCGTCCAGCCCTTGACGGTCTGCGCGAGGATCACGGTCGGCTGGCCCTTGTGCGCCTTGGCCGCCGCATAGGCCGCGTAGATCTTCTTGTGGTCGTGACCGCCGCGGCCCAGGTGCAGGATCTGGTCGTCGGTCATGTTCTCGACCATCTTCCGCAGACGGTGGTCGTCGCCGAAGAAGTGCTCGCGGATGTACGAGCCGGTCTCGGTCGCGTACGTCTGGAACTGGCCGTCGGGGGTGCTGTTGAGCTTGTTGACCAGAATGCCGTCGCGGTCCTGTGCGAGCAGCGGGTCCCAGCTGCGGTCCCAGACCAGCTTGATGACGTTCCAGCCGGCGCCGCGGAACTGCGACTCCAGCTCCTGCATGATCTTGCCGTTGCCGCGGACCGGGCCGTCCAGGCGCTGCAGGTTGCAGTTGACGACGAAGGTCAGGTTGTCCAGGCCCTCGCGGGCGGCGATGGACAGCTGGCCGAGCGACTCGGGCTCGTCCATCTCGCCGTCGCCGAGGTAGGCCCACACGTGCGACTTGGAGGTGTCGGCGATGCCGCGGGCCTCCATGTAGCGGTTCATCCGGGCCTGGTAGATCGCGCCGAGCGGGCCGAGGCCCATCGAGACGGTCGGGAACTCCCAGAAGTCCGGCATCAGCCGCGGGTGCGGGTAGCTGGACAGACCGTTGGGGGCCTTGGACTTCTCCTGGCGGAAGGCGTCCAGCTGGGCCTCGGACAGCCGGTCGAGGAGGAACGCGCGGGCGTAGACACCGGGCGAGGCGTGGCCCTGGAAGAAGATCTGGTCGCCGCCGTCACCCTCGTCCTTGCCCCGGAAGAAGTGGTTGAAGCCCACGTCGTAGAGGGAGGCGGAGGACGCGAAGGTGGCGATGTGACCGCCGACGCCGATGCCGGGGCGCTGGGCGCGGGACACCATGACGGCGGCGTTCCACCGGGTCGCGTTGAGGACCTTGCGCTCGATCTCCTCGTTGCCGGGGAAGAACGGCTCGTCCTTGGTCGCGATGGTGTTGACGTAGTCCGTGCTGCGCATCTCCGGCACGGCCACGCGCTTCTCGCGGGCCCGCTCGATCAGCCGGAGCATGAGATAGCGGGCACGTTCCCGGCCTCGCTCGTCGACGGCCGCGTCGAGCGAGTCGAGCCATTCCTGGGTCTCTTCGGGATCGAAGTCCGGGACCTGGCTGGGAAGGCCGCCAATGATGATCGGGTTTCGATCGGATCCGGAAGCCACGCTGTTCCTTCGTGTTCGGGTCGTGTCGTGCTCCGCACGTTATTCATGCCGTGCACGGGACGAATGCTGTCTCTGCCTTGGTGTCGCGCCGTCTTCCATCGTGTACCGAGCCACAGCGATACGTCACCTCTACCGATGGGTAACCATCCGCTGAGAGATGGCGCTGAAAGGGCCGATTTCTCGCGTCGGCCAAATCGCAACCATACGCCCATGCGGAAAGTGCTTCGCGTACGGACGTACGCCCTCCGAAATGAGATCCGGTACCGGGCCCGGCCACCCCCCGAAGGGACCAGTCACGCGCGACTACCCGATAAACCCCGCAGAACGCTGTGGTGTGAATCACTTCACCCTGTCTTCCGGGGGTCGCGGTTGCGGCGAGACGCCGCCAAACGTCACCGTTTCGGCGGTCTGGACCGCCGGGTACTTGCGCGATCCGCCCGGCCCGTGTGGACTACGCCCAATGCTCCGCGCACGCGCGGGGTCCCCGAGCATTTTCCGAAACATGACAGGAGGCAATCCGTGAGCGCGACCGCGGACCACGCGGAGGAGCGGACCAACCCTGCCGCCAGGCTGGGGTTCGAGCCCGGACAGGTGGTCCAGGAGATCGGCTACGACGATGACGTCGATCAGGATCTCCGCGAAGCCATTGAGACCGTGATCGGCCAGGATCTCGTCGACGAGGACTACGACGATGTGGCCGACGTCGTTCTGCTGTGGTTCCGCGATGAAGACGGCGACCTCACGGACGCGCTGGTGGATGCCATCGGTCTGATCGACGAGGGCGGCCAGATCTGGCTGATGACGCCCAAGACCGGCCGTGACGGCTACATCGAGCCCAGCGACATCAACGAAGCCGCGCAGACCGCGGGCCTGTCGCAGACCCGGAGCATCAACGCGGGCAAGGACTGGACGGGCAGCCGGCTGGTCACGCCCAAGTCCGGCAAGCGCTGAGCCGCAGGCCCCTCACTCGCCACCGAGCCCCCTCCGCCCTGTTCCGGAGGGGGCTCGGACCCGTTCAGGTCGGGTCCCCGGAGGGGTGCCCCGGCGCGTAGGGTGGTCGCGTTCTGTAGAGCGTGAGCGGAAGGGAAGCACCCCCATGGCGATCGAGGTCGGCACGAAGGCTCCGGATTTCGAGCTGAAGAACCAGCACGGCGAGCTGGTCAAGCTCTCCGACTTCCGCGGCGAGAAGGCCGTCGTCCTCCTCTTCTACCCGTTCGCCTTCACCGGCGTGTGCACCGGCGAGCTGTGCGCCCTCCGCGACGAGCTGCCGAAGTTCGTCAACGACGACGTCCAGCTGCTGGCCGTCTCCAACGACTCCCCCTTCTCGCTGCGCATCTTCGCCGAGCAGGAGGGCCTGGAGTACCCGCTGCTGTCGGACTTCTGGCCGCACGGCGAGGCCTCCCGCGCCTACGGCGTCTTCGACGAGGAGAAGGGCTGCGCGGTGCGCGGCACCTTCGTCATCGACAAGGAGGGCGTGGTCCGCTGGACGGTCGTCAACGGCCTGCCCGACGCCCGCGACCTGAACGACTACGTCAAGGCCCTCGAAACCCTCTGAGCCGGGGCGCTCTCCCACCCGCCGGTCCCGCCGCGCCGACATCCGCACCGATCCGGGTGCGATATCTGCAATCGGTGGGAACCGGTCACTAGGATCAATTCGTTGATCCGATGCCATGCACGATGGGGGCGCAAATCTTTACGTACCCCTCGAATCTACGGGAGGACTCGTGGGAGTCAGCCTCAGCAAGGGCGGCAACGTCTCGCTGACGAAGGAAGCCCCCAATCTGACCGCGGTCGTCGTCGGTCTGGGCTGGGACGCGCGTACCACCACCGGTACGGACTTCGACCTGGACGCCAGCGCCCTGCTGACGAACGACCAGGGCAAGGTGGCCAACGACCAGAACTTCGTGTTCTTCAACAACCTGAAGAGCCCGGACGGTTCGGTCGAACACACCGGTGACAACATCACCGGCGAGGGCGAGGGCGACGACGAGCAGATCAAGGTGAACCTCGCCGCCGTGCCGGCCGATGTCGCCAAGATCGTCTTCCCGGTGTCGATCTACGACGCCGAGACCCGCCAGCAGAGTTTCGGCCAGGTCCGCAACGCCTTCATCCGCGTGGTCAACCAGGCCGACGACAAGGAGCTGGCGCGCTACGACCTGAGCGAGGACGCCTCGACCGAGACCGCCATGGTCTTCGGCGAGCTGTACCGCAACGGCGCGGAGTGGAAGTTCCGCGCCATCGGCCAGGGCTACGCCTCCGGCCTGCGCGGCATCGCCCAGGACTTCGGCGTCAACGTCTGATCGGCCCCGAGCCGATCGCCGACGTTCGGCCGGGCAGCGCCGCCGCGGTGGCCGCCCGGCCAGGAGAGTGACCGCGCCCGGCGCCGTACGCCCCGTCCGGGGAGTGCGGCGCCGGGCGCGCGTGAAGGACCCGGGCCGCGCCAGGGCGGGCCCGTACGACACCGGGGAGGAAGCGAACGATGAGTGTCACGCTCGCCAAGGGGGGCAACGTCTCCCTGTCCAAGGCCGCGCCGAATCTCACCCAGATCATGGTCGGCCTCGGCTGGGACGCGCGGTCCACGACCGGCGCACCCTTCGACCTCGACGCCAGCGCGCTGCTGTGCCGGGAGGGCCGGGTGCTGGGCGACGAGTACTTCGTCTTCTACAACAACCTCAAGAGCCCCGAGGGCTCCGTCGAGCACACCGGTGACAACCTCACCGGTGAGGGCGAGGGCGACGACGAGTCGATCCTGGTGGACCTCTCGCAGGTCCCCGAGCAGGTCGACAAGATCGTCTTTCCGGTCTCGATCCATGAGGCGGATCTGAGGGGCCAGAGTTTCGGCCAGGTCAGCAATGCTTTCATCCGAATCGTCAATCAGGCCGACGGCAGTGAACTCGCCCGTTACGACCTGAGCGAGGACGCGTCGAGCGAAACCGCGATGATCTTCGGTGAGGTGTACCGCTACAACGGCGAATGGAAGTTCCGGGCGGTAGGACAGGGGTACGCGTCGGGTCTGCGGGGCATCGCTCTAGACTTCGGGGTCAACGTTTCGTAAAGCGCCGCGCGCTGCGCGCGGGGGACCCACACAGCGAGGGATTGGGTAGGCAGTGCTCCTGAAAACCTTTGGCTGGTCGTTCGCCATCACGGTGGTCGGTCTCGCCTTGGCCGGCGTGCTCTGGGGGTGGCAGGGGCTCGCGATTGTCGGGATCCTGTCCGTTCTGGAGATCTCGCTCTCGTTCGACAACGCCGTCATCAACGCAGGCATCCTGCGCAAGATGAACGCCTTCTGGCAGAAGATCTTCCTTACCGTCGGCATCCTTATCGCCGTGTTCGGTATGCGGCTGGTCTTCCCGGTCGTCATCGTCGCGATCACCGCGAAGCTGGGGCCGATCGAGGCGGTCAAGCTCGCCCTCAACGACAAGGTGCACTACCAGGAGCTGGTCACCAGCGCCCACCCGGCCATCGCGGCCTTCGGCGGGATGTTCCTGCTGATGATCTTCCTCGACTTCATCTTCGAGGAGCGCGACTACAAGTGGCTCTCCTGGATCGAGAAGCCGATGGCCAAGATGGGCAAGCTCGACATGCTCTCCGTGATCATCGCGCTGGTCGCCCTGCTGGTGAGCGCGATGACGGTGGCGACGAACGTCGCGCACGGCGGTGGTGACAAGACCGCCACGGTCCTGCTGTCCGGCGTCGCGGGCCTGATCACGTACCTCGTCGTCGGCGGCATCTCGGGCTACTTCGAGGGCAAGCTGGAGGAGGACGACGAGGACGAGGACGGCGAGGAGGCCACCGCGGCCGCCGCGACGCCCGCGACGAAGGGCGCCGGCTCGGCGCTCGGCCTGGCCGGCAAGGCCGCGTTCTTCATGTTCCTCTACCTCGAGGTCATCGACGCGTCCTTCTCCTTCGACGGCGTCATCAGCTCGTTCGCCATCACCAACGACATCTTCATGATGGCGCTGGGCCTGGGCATCGGCGCGATGTACATCCGCTCGCTGACGGTCTTCCTGGTCCGCAAGGGCACCCTCGACGACTACGTCTACCTGGAGCACGGCGCGCACTACGCCATCGGCGCGCTCGCCGTCATCCTGCTCGCCTCGATCAAGTACGAGATCCCCGAGGTCGTCACCGGCATGATCGGCGTGGCGCTGATCGGCCTCTCGTTCGCCTCGTCGGTGATCCGCAACCGGCGCGAGGGCAAGCCGGGCGACACCTCCGGAGCCGAACAGGAAGTCGTGTCCGGAGTGTGACGCGGGTCTGATTGAGGAACGCTCTCTGCGGGGCGGCCATGGGGTATGGACCCCGGGCCGCCCCGCGGTAATTGGGGCCGAACAATGGGGTGGGCAAGGTGTCGTTCCTGGGGAACCTGTGGCGCGGTGGCGCCCAGAAATACGACTTCGACAGCGGCGGGGCGTCGTACGTCGTCGAGCTGACGAAACGCAGTCCGGTCATCTCGCTGACCAAGCAGGGCGCGGCGGCCGGGCATCTGCGGGTCAATCTGCACTGGCAGATGCGGACCTCCGACTTCCACGAGCGGGTCGGGCAGGGCAGGGGCGGGCTGCTGCGGCACCCGGGCAAGCTGTTCAAGCCCGAGATCGTCCAGGCGCAGGGGCCGGCCGTGGTCAACGTCGACCTGGACCTGGCCTGCCTGTATGAGCTGAAGGACGGCACCAAGGGCGTGGTGCAGCCGCTGGGCAACTTCCTCGGCGACCTCAACGGCCCGCCGTTCGTCCAGCTCAGCGGCGACGACCGGTTCGGTTCGGGCTCCGGCGAGACGCTGTACATCAACCTGGACCACCGCGACGAGATCAAGCGGTTACTGATCTTCGTCTACATCTACGACGGCACACCGGCCTTCGACCGCACGCATGCGGTCGTGACGCTCTATCCCAGCAGCGGACCGCGGGTGGAGGTCAAGCTCGACGAGCGGGCGCCGCAGGCCCGGTCCTGCGCGATCTTCACGCTGGAGAACGCCAAGGGCGAGCTCACGGTGCGCCGCGAGGTCAAGTACGTCTACGGCTTCCAGGCGGAGCTCGACCGGCTGTACGGCTGGGGGCTCCAGTGGGGGCGCGGGTACAAGTCCAAGGTCTGACCCGCACCCCGCCCGGTCGGCCGGCCGTCGGCTACCGGCGCTGGAACTGGGGGCCCTGCGGCGGCAGCACGAAGGACGGGTCCGGCGCGGGGTACTGCTGGGTCGGGTAGCCGTACGCCGGGGCCGGGGGCGGCGGTTGCTGCGGATAGCCGTACGCGGGCGGCTGCTGCGGTGCGTACTGCGGCGGCGGGCCCGGGTAGCCGTAGCCGGGCTGGGCCGGGGGCTGGGTGGGCGGCGGCGGGACGTGCGCCGGGTAGCCGTAACCGCCGCCGGTCGTCGGCGCGGCCGCGGGTGCCTGGGGTGCGGCGCCGGGCGGCGGCAGCGGAGCGGCCGAGAACGGCTCGGGCATCGCGTCCGCCACGTGCTGGGTGACGGCCTCCGGGTCCGCCAGCGGGTAGCTCTCCGCGTCCGCCGCGGCTCCCGGGCCGGACGCCCCTTCGGGCCAGGTGCTCGGGGGCGGGGTGACGGCGTCGGCAGGGGCCGGCTCGCTCCGCGGGGACGGGGCGACCGCCGTCGTGGCGTCCGAGGCGGACGACGCCGCTTCCGGTGCTGCCGCGGGGGCCGTTGCCCCGGCATCCGCGGGCGCGTCGCCGCCGGCCGCGCCGTCGTTGTCCTCCACCGAGATGCCGAACTCGGTCGCCAGGCCCGTCAGGCCGCTCTCGTACCCCTGCCCCAGGGCGCGGAACTTCCAGGACTCGGCACGGCGGTACAACTCCCCGCAGATCAGGGCGGTCTCGTCGCCGGTCTCGGGCTCCACGTCGAAGACCGCGATCGGCTCACCGTCGCCCGCAGCCGCGTCGTACAGCAGCACCCGCAGGTCGGCTACGCCCGCGAAGGCACCGCCGTCGGACGATGCGGCCAGTACGACCCGGTCGATCGACGGATCCAGGCCGGCCAGGTCCGCCTCGATGGTTTCGGCCAGACTTTCGTCGAGCCGGGCCTTGGGCAGATGCCGCACCAGACCGCTGGGATGCCGCGGCTGGTTGTAGAAGACGAAGTCCTCGTCGGAACGCACGCGCCCCTCGGGCCCCACCAGCAGTGCCGAGGCATCGACGTCGGGGACGTCGGCGCCGGGTGTCCAGCGCAGGACGGCCCGGACGGCCGTGGCGTCGAGGGGTACGTTCGACCCTTTCAACATCGCGTGCGTCATGCCGCAATCCTGCCTTCCCGGAGGTGGCAGGGACAACGCGGGGCACGCGAGCCGGTGCGTCGGGCGTCCGTCCCGACACCCGGGCGCCTCACGAGGGTTACGTGATTTTCACGCCCGTGGGAACCAACCCCACCCCCACAGACGTACGATTACCGGCTGGATCCAGACAGCGAGACGCAGCGGGGGTGCCCGGGTCCCGCAGGTAATCGGGGAGTTATATGCGGCATTTTGGGCATCTTCCGCCCGACATCCGGAAGACACTGTTCCACCAGGAGCCGGTGGAGTTCACCGCCGATTCCCCGGCCCGCACGCTCGCGGTCGCCCTCGGTGCCACCCTCTACAGCCCCGCCACCCGGCCGCGACTCGCCGCCGATGTCCTCAAACAGGCCGGGCGCGGCGTGCTGTCCATGGTGCTCTGTCTGGAGGATTCCATCAGCGACGGGGACGTCGCGGCCGGCGAGGAGAACCTCGTACGGCAGCTCGGACTGCTCGACGAGGCGGCCGAGGCGGGCACGGACCTGCCGCTGCTGTTCATCCGCGTACGGGCGCCCGGGCAGATTCCGGATCTGATCCGCCGTATCGGACCGGCCGTGCGCCGGCTGTCCGGATTTGTACTTCCGAAGTTCACCGAAGAACGTGGCGTGCCGTTCCTCGAAGCGCTGACCGCGGCCGAGTCCGTATGCGACCGGCGGCTGTTCGCGATGCCGGTACTGGAGTCCCCGGAACTGCTCCACCTGGAGAGCCGTCCCGAGACGCTCCAGGGCATAGCCCGCACCGTCGACAAATACCGGGACCGCGTCCTCGCCCTCCGGCTGGGCGTCACGGACTTCTGCTCCGCCTACGGGCTGCGCAGGGCGCCCGACATGACCGCGTACGACGTCCAGATCGTGGCCTCCGTGATCGCCGACGTGGTCAACGTGCTGGGCCGGGCGGACGGCACCGGATTCACCGTCACCGGTCCGGTCTGGGAGTACTTCCGGCTGCACGAGCGGATGTTCAAGCCCCAGCTGCGCCGCTCGCCCTTCCTCGGCCGCGCCGAGGAGCTGCGCACCGCGCTGATCGAGCACGACATGGACGGCCTGCTGCGCGAGATCGAACTGGACCGCGCCAACGGCCTGCAGGGCAAGACCTGCATCCACCCCTCGCACGTCGCGCCGGTGCACGCCCTCTCGGTCGTCAGCCACGAGGAGTTCAGCGACGCGGCCGACATCCTGCGGCCGGAACGCTGCGACGGCGGGGTGCTCCGCTCGGCGTACACGAACAAGATGAATGAGGTGAAGCCGCACCGCGCCTGGGCGGAGCGCACCCTGCTGCGCGCCGAGGCGTTCGGCGTCGCGCGGGAGGGCATCGGGTTCGTGGAACTGCTGACGGCGAGCCTGCCGCAGACCTGAGCACCACCTGGGACCTGGGACACGGCGAACGACATGAACGGTACGACGGAGGAGACGGAACGCGTGGTCTGGACGGGAGAATGGGTCGCCGGCCGGCTCGGCGTCTCGCTGAGCGGCGGGGACGAGCTGACCGGCCTGCTGGGACTCGCGCTGCGGCGCAACCCCAAGCGGGCCCACCTGCTCGTCTCGAACGTGCTGGGCAAGCACGTGCCGCAGCGGCCGGACGCGGTGCACGGCGCCGGTGTGGGCCTGGGGCGCCGGGTGCGCACGCTGCTGGGTGACGAGGCGGCCGCCCGCGCCGTCGTCCTGGGCTACGCCGAGACCGCCACCGGCCTCGGGCACTCCGTCGCCGACGGCCTGGCGCTCGCGCCGTATCTGCACTCCACCCGCCGGCCGGTCGAAGGGGTGGCCCACCAGGCCGGGTTCGAGGAGGAGCACAGCCACGCCACCTCGCACCTGCTGCTTCCCGAGGACCCACAACTCCTCGCGGGAGACGGGCCGCTGGTGCTCGTCGACGACGAGTTCTCCACCGGCCGGACGGTCCTGAACACCATCAGCGCGCTGCACACCCGCTTCCCGCGCGACCACTACGTCGTCGTCGCCCTGGTCGACATGCGCTCCGACGCCGACCGCGGCCGGCTGGAGGAGTTCGCGGCGGAACTGGGCGCCCGGGTCGACCTCGTGACGCTCGCCGCGGGGGGCGTACGCCTTCCCGAGGACGTCCTGGCCCGCGGTCAGGCGCTGGTCGCGGAGCACGAGGCCCGCACGCAGCCGGTACCGGCGGCTCCACACGGCCCGCCCGGATACGGAGCCGGCGGCCGCGCGGACGCCGTACGCGTCGACCTCGGCTGGCCCGCCGGGCTGCCGGACGGGGGGCGGCACGGCTTCACCCCGGCGCACCGCGCCCGCCTGGAGGCCGTACTCCCCGACCTGGCGGCCCGTCTCGCCCCGCATCTGGACGGCGCCCGCCGCGTCCTCGTCCTCGGCAACGAGGAGCTGATGTACGCGCCGCTGCGGCTGGCCGGGGCGCTCGAACCGCACCTCGGCGCTGACGCGGAGGTCCGCTTCTCGACCACCACCCGCTCGCCCGTCCTGGCCGTGGACGACCCCGGCTACGCGATACGCACCCGGCTGTCCTTCCCCGCCCACGACCGGCCCGCCGACGGCCCGGGGGAGCGGTACGCCTACAACGTCGCGGCCGGCAGCGACCCGGCCCGCCGCTTCGACGCCGTCGTCGCCGTGGTGGACTCGCACGGCGACCGCCCCGAACTACACGCCGCCGGAGGGCTGCTGGACCGGCTCGCCGGCCACACCGACCGGCTGCTGCTCGCCGTCATCCCCTCGTACGCCCCGCAACCCCAGGCCGCCCCCATGCCCCTGCCCGAGCCGCTGCGCGGCCCCGCCTTCTCCTCCTACGACGCCGACGAGGTCGGCTGGCTGCTGCAGGACCTCTCCGACGTCACCCTGGAAGCGCCCACCGAGGAACGCGAGGAGGCGATCCAGCGCGGCGGCGCCCACTACGCCGAGTCGCTGCCGGTCGAATACCAGCCGAGCGAGCGCTACCAGGCGCTGTTCCACAGCGCGCTGCAGAGCTCCGCGCGCCGGATCGCGCGCGCCGTCGGTACCGTCACCGAGACCGTGCTCGCCGAGCGCAGCCCCCGCCCCGTATTGGTGTCCCTGGCCCGGGCCGGCACCCCCGTCGGCGTGCTGATGCGCCGCTGGGCCCGGCACGCACACGGCCTCGACCTGCCGCACTACGCCGTCTCGATCGTCCGCGGCCGGGGCATCGACACCACCGCACTGCGCTGGCTGGCCGCCCACCACGACCCGGCGGACGTCGTCTTCGTCGACGGCTGGACGGGCAAGGGCGCCATCACCCGCGAACTCGCCCGGGCCCTGGCGGACTTCCCCGGCTTCGACCCCCGGATCGCCGTGCTCGCCGACCCCGGCGGCTGCGTCGAGACCTACGGCACCCGCGACGACTTCCTCATCCCGTCCGCCTGCCTCAACTCCACCGTCTCCGGCCTCATATCGCGCACGGTCCTGCGCGACGACCTGGTCGGCCCGGACGACTTCCACGGCGCCAAGTTCTACCGCGAACTGGCCGGCGCCGATGTGTCGCGGGCTTTCCTGGACGCGGTCGGCGCCTGCTTCGACGAGGTCGCCGAGGACGTCACCGCGGAGGTGAAGGAGCTGGCCGGCGCCGACCGGGCCCCCACCTGGGAGGGCTGGACGGCCGTCGAGCGGATCAGCGAGGAGTACGGCATCCACGACGTCAACCTCGTCAAGCCCGGCGTCGGCGAGACCACCCGCGTACTGCTGCGCCGGGTCCCCTGGAAGATCCTGGCCCGCCGCGGCGCCGGGACCGACCTCGACCATGTCCGTCTCCTGGCGGAACAACGGGGCGTACCCGTCGAAGAGGTCGACGAACTCCCCTACACCTGCGTGGGATTGATCCACCCGCGCTTCACCCGCGGCGCCACCGGTGCCGACGGCAAGGCGGTGGTCTCCTCATGAGCGGCCGGCCCCTCGCCCACCACCACCCTTCCCCGGAAGCGCTGCGCGCTGCCCCTCTTTTGGTCGCCAGCGATCTCGACCGCACGCTGATCTACTCGGCCGCGGCCCTCGGCCTGGCCATGCCCGACGCGGCGGCCCCACGGCTGCTGTGCGTCGAGGTCTACCAGGGCGCACCGCTCTCCTACATGACGGAGACGGCCGCCGGGCTGCTCGCCGAACTCGCCGCCGGCACCACCTTCGTGCCGACCACCACCCGCACCCGCGAGCAGTACGGCCGCATCCATCTGCCCGGCCCGCCACCGGAGTTCGCGATCTGCGCCAACGGCGGCCATCTGCTCGTCCGGGGCGAGTCCGACCCGGACTGGCGGCGCACGGTCGCCGAGCGGCTCGCCGCGCAGTGCGCGCCGCTGGACGAGGTCCGGGAACACCTGGTCCGCACCGCCGACCCCGCCTGGCTGCTCAAGGAGCGGGTCGCCGAGGACCTCTTCGCCTACCTCGTTGTGGAGCGGCCGCTGCTGCCCGACACCTGGGTCAAGGAGCTCGCCCGCTGGGCGGAGGAGCGCGGCTGGACCGTCTCCCTGCAGGGCCGCAAGATCTACGCCGTGCCCCGGCCGCTGACCAAGAGCGCGGCCGTGGCGGAGGTGGCCCGCCGTACGGGGGCGTCCCAGGTGCTCGCCGCCGGTGACTCCCTGCTCGACGCGGACCTGCTGCTGGCCGCGGACCGCGGCTGGCGGCCGGGCCACGGCGAACTGGCCGACTCCGGCTGGCGGGCCGACCACGTCACCGCGCTCGACGCCCGGGGCGCCGCCGCGGGCGAGGAGATCGTCCGGGCCTTCCTCGGGGCTGTGGATAACCGCGGGGCGGCCCCGGACCTCGGCTAGTCTCGCGAGGGCGGTCGGCCGCAGTTCCGGTGATCGGCCGACACCGTCCTTGATCCGGAGGAGAGCCAGTGGCCGAGTCCAAGAGCACGCCGATCACGGCGGAGATGTACGACTACGTCCTCGCGCACAACCCGCAGCTGAACCCCGCCCAGCGCGAGATCGTGGACCTCACCCACCAGAAGTTCCCCGACGCCGCGGGGATGCAGTCCGCCGAGGAGCAGGGGGCGCTGCTGGCGTTCCTGGTACGGCTGATCGGCGCCCGGCACGTGGTCGAGGTCGGCACGTTCACCGGCTTCTCGGCGCTGTCCATGGCCCAGGCGCTGCCCGCGGACGGCACGCTGGTCGCCTGCGACATCTCCGAGGAGTGGACGGCGTACGGCCGGGAGGCGTGGGCCGCCGCCGGCGTCGCGGACCGCATCGACCTGCGGATCGCGCCCGCCCTGGAGACGCTGCGGGCGATGCCGGCCGAACCGCACATCGACCTCGCGTACCTCGACGCGGACAAGGGCGGCTACATCGCGTACTGGGAAGAGCTGGTACCGCGGCTGCGGCCGGGCGGCCTGATCGTCGCGGACAACGTCCTCTACAAGGGCGAGGTCGTCAACCCGGCGGCCACCGGATCGGCGCTGGCGATCCGGGCGTTCAACGACCATGTGCAGGCGGACGCCCGGATGGAGGCGGTGATGCTCACCGTGGCGGACGGGGTGACGCTGGCCCGCAAGCGGTAGCGGGCATGTACGGGCGGGCAGCCGACCGGCCGCCCGCCGACGGGATGACGTACGGCCCGCCGCGGGGCGGGCCGTGGCGGGTCAGCCGCAGCAGCCGCCCCCGCAGCAGCCGCCGCCCCCGCCGCTGGGCGCGCTCCGGGCCGGGGCGGCCGCCGAGCCGCCGACGGCGACCGTGGAGAGCAGCTTCACGGTGTCCTCGTGGCCTTCCGGGCAGACGGCCGGGGCGGAGGACTCGGCCATCGGCCGGTTCAGCTCGAAGGTGGAGCCGCAGGGGCGGCACCGGTATTCGTAACGAGGCATGGCCACAGATTAGCCGCGCCGCCGGTCAGCGCACGACGGTGCCGGGCGGCGCGCCCAGCAGGCCCAGCTCGGCACGGGTCGGTGCGCCCTCCCAGTCGCCGTGCGAGGCGACCGCGAACGCGCCGGTGGTGACGGCCCGCTCCAGGCGTTCCGCGGGCCCCTCGCCGTCCAGCAGCGCCGAGAGGTATCCCGCCACGAACGCGTCCCCGGCACCCACGGCGTCCACGGCGCGGACCGGTGTGGCGGGCCGGTGGAGCGCCCCCTCGCCGGTGAAGACCGCCGCCCCGTCCGCGCCCAGTTTCGCCACCACCTCGGCGACGCCCAGGTCCAGCAGCGGCGCGGCCCGCTCGGCGAGCGCGGCGACCCGTCCGGCTCCGGGCCCGCCCGCCCCGCCCGCCCCCTCCGGCAGGCAGAGCGGGAGTTCGTCGTCCGAGGCGATCAGCACGTCCACGAACGGCATCCACTGCCGGAGCACGGCCGCCGCGTCCTCGGCGGTCCACAGGCGGGCCCGGAAGTTGACGTCGAGGCAGATCAACGAGCCGTCCCGGTGGGCCAGTTCGAGGGCGTGCCGGGACGCCGCGCGGGCCGCGGGGCCGAGGGCCGGGGTGATGCCCGTCAGATGGAGGACGCGCGGCGGCGCGGCGTCGAAGGCGGCCTCGACCGCGTGCGCCGTGAGCCGGGAGCTGGCCGAACCCGCGCGGTAGTAGTGCACGCGGGTGACGTCGGGCAGCCGCGGCTCGAACATCAGCAGCCCGGTGGGCGCACCGGGATCGACGGTGGCGCCGGACACCCCGACGCCCTCGGCCCGCAGCGTACGGAGCACCAGCTGCCCGGCCTCGTCGTCGCCGACCGCGCCGGCCCAGCGCACGGCGTGCCCGAGCCGGGCCAGGCCGATCGCGACGTTGCTCTCCGCCCCGGCGACGGACACCTCCATCGTGCCGCCGAGCTTCAGCGGTCCGCTGCCGCGCAGCGCGACCATGGTCTCGCCGAAGGTGAGGACGTCGGGCCGGCCGGGCCGCGCCGGGGGAAGCGGCCGCGCGCTTGCCTCCGCCTCCTCCGCCGACGCCCCCGGGCCCGCTGCGTCCTCTTCCGTCCCCGGCCCCGGGCCCGCCTCCCCGGCCGCCGAGCCCTCTCCTGCGACCGGGACTCCTCCCGTCATCGGGCGCATACCGCACGGAACTCCGCCGCGCGCTTGCGCAGCTCGTCCAGATCACCGCCGTCCGCCGCGTCCCCGACCAGCGGTGAGCCCACCCCCACGGCCACCGCCCCGGCGTCGAAGTACGCCTGCGCGATCGCCGCGTCCACCCCGCCGACCGGCACGAACGGCAGCTCGGGGAAGGGCGCGCGGAGCGCCTGCAAATACGCCGGACCGCCCGCCGACGCCGGGAACAGCTTCAGCGCCGAGACACCCAGCGCCTCGGCCGCGATCACCTCGGACGGCGTCAGCACCCCGGCGAGCGTCGCCAGCCCCTGCCGGACGGACTCCTCCAGCCCCGCCCCCAGACCGGGCGTGACGATGAGGTTCGCTCCCGCCTCCGCGGCGCGCCGGGCGTCGCCGCCGGTCAGGACGGTGCCCGCGCCGATCCAGGCGGCATCGCCGAGCTCGGCGCGCGCCCGCCGGATGACGCCCAGCGCGTCCTTCCCGCTGAGCGAGATCTCGACCAGCGGCAGCCCCGCCTCCGCGAGGGCCATGACCGTACGGAAGGACGCCTCCGCGTCACTGCCCCGGATGATGGCGACCAGCCGCTCGGTGCGGAGCGCTGTGCTGAAGTCCATGGCGTTTCCTACTTTCTCCCGTTCCCGCCCGGCAGATGCCAGGCAGGTGGGTCGTCCGGTCGCGCGGGTGCTGCCTCCGACTCCGATTATTCCGGTCCGGACTGACAGGCGCGCCGGACAATACGGCGCCGGTCGGGTCACCATTCAGCTCACCGGTCGGCTGATCGTCCGGGGCACCATCCGGCTCACCGTTCGGCTCATCGTCCGGGGCACCATCCGGCTCACCGTTCGGCTCACCGTTCACTCGCCGTCCGGGTCACCATTCGGCCCACCGTTCGGCTCACCGTCCCGGTCACCATTCGGCGAACGATCCGTCCTCATGGCGCCACACCGGGTTCCGCCAGGCGTGTCCGCGCGCGTCGGCGGCCCGTACGGCGGCCTCGTCGACCTCCACGCCGAGGCCGGGACGTTCGGTCCGCAGCAGTGAGCCGCCGTGGAAGCGGAACGGCTCCGGGTCCACGACGTAGTCGAGCAGCTCCGCGTCCCGGTGGTAGTGGATGCCGAGGGACTGCTCCTGGATGAGGAAGTTCGGGGTGGTGAAGGCGACTTGGAGGCTGGCGGCCAGGGCGACCGGCCCGAGGGGGCAGTGCGGGGCGAGCTGCGCCCCGTAGGTCTCCGCGAGCGCGGCGATCCGGCGGAGTTCGGAGATGCCCCCGGCGTGCGAGATGTCGGGCTGGAGGATCGCCACCCCGGCCTGAAGCGGAGCCAGGAACTCCCGCCGGGTGAAGAGACGTTCACCGAGTGCGAGGGGGATGTTGGAGGCGTTGACGAGATCAGGGAGGGCTTGCATGTAGTCGGACAGCACCGGCTCCTCGACGAACATCGGTGCGTGCTCGGCCAGCAGGGGGAGGAGCCTGCGGGCATTGGCGGGGGAGACCCGGCCGTGGAAGTCGAGACCGAAGTCCCGGTCGTCGCCGAGGACTTCCCGTGCGGTCTCGGCACGCTGCAGGCACGCCCGTACCTCGGCGCGGGTCGCCACCGGGCTCATCCGGCCGCAGCCGTTCATCTTGACGGCCGTGAAGCCGGCCTCGGCCTGTGCGGTGACGGCGTCGCGGATGGCTTCCGGTTCGTCGCCGCCGACCCATGCGTAGGCCCGGATCTTCTCGCGGACCGGTCCGCCCAACAGCTGGTGGACGGGCAGGCCGTGCCGCTTGCCCTTGATGTCCCACAGCGCCTGGTCCAGCCCGGCGACGGCGGACGACAGGACGGGCCCGCCGCGGTAGAACCCGCCCTTGGTCATGACCTGCCAGTGGTCCTCGATCCGCTCCGGTTCCTGGCCCAGGAGGTACTCGGCCAGCACCTCCACGGCCGCCCGCACCGGCTCCGCCCGCCCCTCGACCACCGGCTCACCCCAGCCGACCAGCCCCTCATCGGTCTCGACCCGCACGAACATCCAGCGCGGCGGAGCGAGGAAGGTCTCGATACGGCTGATCTTCATGCGGATCCCTCCGGAGCGGTGGGCCGGCCCGGTGGGGCCGGGGCGGGGGCTGGGCTGAGGCTGTGCCGTTTTCGTTGGTTTCCGTGACGGTGGTTTCTGCGAGATGGCTTCCGTGACGGTGGTTCCTGCCCCGTGCGGAGAGGGGCGTAACGGGGCGGCGGCAGGGCATGCGGGAGCTGCGCGGTGGCGGAAGAGCGAGACGTAGCGGCAGCGGTAGGAGCCGCAGCCGCAGCGGTACGGGCGAGCAGGAGCGGTACGGGCGGGCCGCAGAGGTATGGGCGAGCAACCGCAGTGCTGCGGGCGGGCGACAGCGGTCCGTGCGCGTGCCTAGGGATGCTCGCGTGCCGACTTGTCCAGCAGTTCGAGCATCGCCATGTACGCGCCGTCCACGTCCCGGTCCCGCACCGCGTCGCGGACCGTGGCGTGCACCGCGTGCGGGTGCTCGAAGGCGCCGTCGGCACCGAGCACCGCCCGGTCACGCTGGACGAGCACCGGCACGATCACCCGGTGCATCTGCGCATAGAACCGGTTGTTCGACGCGATCAGCAGCGCCGTGTGGAAGTCCGCGTCGGCGCGGACGAGCAGCTCCGGATCGTCGTCGGTCGCCGCCATGGTGCTCAGCGCCGCGTCCAGGGCCGCCAGGTCCTCGTCGGTACGGCGCTCCGCGGCGAGCGCGGCCGCGGCCGGCTCGATGGAACGCCGCAGTTCGAGCACGTCCGCGAAGAAGTCGGAGGACACACCGGCCGCGAGCTTCCAGCGCAGTACGTCCGTGTCCAGCAGGTTCCACTCCGCCCGGGGCAGGACGAACGTCCCACGCTGCTGATCGGTGCCGAGCAGTCCCTTGGTGGTCAGCACCTTGACCGTCTCGCGCAGTACGGTCTGGCTGACGTCCAGCTCCGCCATCAGTTCCGGCATGACGAGGGACTCGCCCTCGCCGTAGACGCCGTTGAGGATCCGCTTGGCGAGCGCTTCGACCGCCGCGTGCTGCACACCGCTCCCCGCGGCGGGGGCGGGCTGCCCCGACCGGCTCATGCTGCCACTCCCTGCTTCTGCCTGGCCTCCGGTCCGACGGGTCCGACGCGTACGCCACTCGATGCGTCTCGGGGCGCGCGGCGTCGGGTTGGGCCGTACGCCATCCGATGCGTGCGTGCCACGCCGGGCCGTACGACGTCCGATGTGTCCGACAACCGATGTGTGCGAGTACGACGTCCGATGCGTCCGACGCCGGGCCGTACGAGGTCCGATGCGTGCGACGTCAGGGCGTGCCGAACCCCGATCCCTCCTCGGCACGCCCTGACGCCTCCGCGCGACGCCGGCTCACGGTCGGCTCACGGCTCGTTGCCGCCGGAACCGCTCGCGCCGCCCGCCCTACTGGATCCGCTCGTTCCGCTCGACCGGCCGGACGCCCCCGGCCCGGTACCGCTGGTGCCACCGCGACCGCTGCCACTACTGTCACCGCCTCCGGCGGGGCCGTGCGCCTCGGTGGCCGTACTGCGGCGGATGCCACTCCCGCTGGTCCCGGGCCCGAACGAACCACGCCCGGCGTGCGACGCACCCTGGATCTTGACGAGCATCGCCTGCCGTCCGGCCGTCATACCGGATACGGGATGCCACTCGCCGCGGTCGAAGCGTTCCGCTTCCTCCGGGTGCCGGGCGCGCCAGTACGGGTTGTCCGACGGGAGGCCGCCGCTGACCCGTCCGTACATCCCGAAGACCATCAGCATCAGGCCCACCACGAAGCTGAACAGCACGTTCTGGATCTTGAAGGCGAGGAAGTTCGCGTCGGTCTGCAGCAGCGCCAGGTTCACGAACCCGCTGAGGAGGAAGAGGATGCCGAAGATGAGGTTGAGGTTCGAGGCGAAGTTCCCGCCGATCACCATGCCGGCGAAGAGGATCACTCCGACGACGATCGACAGCACGCTCAGGGCGCCGTTGGTCTGCAGCCCGGCCACCATGTCGCCGCCGGTGTCGAAGAAGCCGATGTTGTGGGTCAGTCCGAGGACGCCGAATGCGAGCAATATCAGGCCCATCACGCCGGCGCCGATGCGGTAGACCCTGCTCAGCCCGTGGTCCACGGGCAGATGCTCATCGAGCCGGGTGTGTCGCTTCGCCCGGTGGAACCGCCCCCCGGGCAGAGCCTGGCCAGGAGCCCCAGTAGCCATGTCCGGCCTCCTTTGCAAGAGGTACCGCCTGGGCCGTACTCAATCCAATCTCCAGGATCCGCCCACCCGCCGCATCGCGCCATTGCTCCCATGGCGCGGCCCCGGCCGGGACGACGCGTTGAGGGGGCGGGCGGTACGGGGGTGGCCGCGTAGGGGAGTGGGACTGACGCGGGGCGGGGCGGTGTGGATACGGGCGGCTGACGGCGGACGCCGCCACGCCACGTACGGAGATCAGCTGGGCCGTCCCGTACGGAGATCAGCTGGGCCGTCCCGTACGAAGACCAGCCGACCCTCCCCGTACGGAGATCAGCCGCCCGTCCCCGTACCGCCCCGGGCCTCACGAATCTCCTGCACCACCCGGGCGGCCGTCCGCCGTACCGCCTCGGTCTCCGTCAGGAAGTGCCACCAGTCCGGATGCCGCCCCTCCAGGCCCGCGACCGCACGGTCCAGCCGCGCCACCGCGTCGTCCAGCGGCTGCGCGTGCCGGGGGTCCGGGGTGCTGCGTCCGGCCATCGCCAGCCGCTGGGCGTCCCGGATCGCGAAGCGCGTCCGGTCGACCTCCTTCTGCCGGTCGAACGAGACCGCATCGAGCCGCTGCAGCCGGTCACCGGCCGCCGACACCGCCTCGTCGGTGGTGTCCAGCAACGCCCGTACGGTCGCCAGCCGGCTCGTCGCGTCCGCCCAGCGCTGCTCGTCCCGCGCCTGCTGCGCCTCCCGCAGCTTGACCTCGGCCTGCTCGACGGACTGCGCGGCCTGCTCCGGCACGTGCTGCAGGTCCTGCCAGCACGCCGCGCTGTAGCGCCGGCGCAGCTCGCTGAGGATCGGCTCGACCTTCCCGGCCCGCGTCGTGATCGCCTGCGCCCGGGTCCGCAATGACACCAGCCGTTTGTCGATCTCCGCCGCTCGCGCCGGCAGCCGCTCGGCCTCGGCCCGTATCTCCCCGGCCTTGCGCTGCACGTCGTCCGCGCGCCGGATCGTCTCCTGGACGCCGTGCTGCCCGGCGCCCTGGTTGAGCTTGGTCAGCTCGGGGCCGAGCGCGGCCAGCCGGGCGGCGAGCTCGTCCGCCCGCAGATCCTGCGCACGGACCGTGTCCAGCGCGTTGCTCGCCGCCAGCAGCGCCTGCCGGGCCCGCTCGACGGCGGGAGCGAGCTGCGCCAGCTGGGTCTCGGCGGTCTGCAGCAGCGGCGCCAGCCCCTGCGCGAACCGGTCGAGCTCACCCTTCACCCGGTTCAGCTCGTCCTTGGCACGGGTCAGATCGGCCCGCGCCCGCGCCACCGCACCGCCGTCCAGATCGTCCCGGTCCAGGTCATGGGCGTCGACCGCGGTGATGTACGCCTGGCTGACCTCGTCGATCCGCCGCCCGAAGTCCTCGTAATCCTGCGCGGCCTGGCGCGCCCGCGGCGAACTGTCGACCGCGGTGATCGTCTCTATGGTGATCCGCAGATCCCGCTGCGCGGTGTCCAGCTCGTAGAACGCCGCGGCCGCGGCGTCCTTCGCGGCCTGTGCGTCGGCCCGCTGACTCTCCCCGCGCCCGAACCACCGACGCGTGCCGCCACCCGCGAACGACATCGTCGCCACCGCAGCCACCAGCGGCAACGGCAACAACATCAGCCCCACCACGTCACGGACCGGGCCACCTCGCGCACGACGACGTTCTCGCTGCTCAAGCGGCTGCGTATGTGTCGCCGTCACTTCCCTCTCCCGATCGGATCGCCCCAGGACCGAATGTCATTCTCGCACCCACCGGAAACGAACACACCGGCCGGTAAGTTCGCACTTCGCCCACTGGATTGCAGACCAACCCCGACGGCAAGGTAGTCTGTCGGCTCGGCCAGGGCGCATAGCTCAGCGGTAGAGCGCTGCTCTTACAAAGCAGATGTCACAGGTTCGAATCCTGTTGTGCCCACTCCTTACGCAGAACGACAAAGGCCCAGGTCATCCGATGTGAACTCGGATTCCTGGGCCTTGATCGTTTTCTGCTGCGGATACGGGACCGCCGGGATCGTGCCACTTACGTGCCAGACGACCCGTGCGAGCCGCTCCGGTCCGGCTTCGCCCGCCGGATCTGCTCGTCCACGTGATCGGCAATCGCTTGATCACGACCGTTGACCAGGTGTTGCAGCTGCTGGTAGATCGACGCCGCACGCACGGACGAGTGCCCCATGCGGTGCATCAGCTCAAAGGTGGTCGCGCCGCCGGTCGCGGCGAGTGTGTTGCCCGTGTGCCGTAGATCGTGGAAGTGCACGTCAGATCGTGGAAGTGCACGTCCGAGAGGCCGGCGGCGGGCAAGGGTGGGAACTGACGAAGGCCAGAGCAGGGCTTCCCGCCCCGCAGCCCGTACGCTGACGCATGTGACGCGTTTGATCGTGGCAGCGGGAGGAGGCGGCGACGCGGTCGCCGCTGCGATGCTGAACGCCGCCCTCTATGGCGACGAGGCTCCGGCGGTGGTCCTCACCTACGCATGGGACCGCCTCTTGATCGACCCCGTCCCGGGCCCGAGAGGGCCGGCCAATTTCACCGGTCTCCGCCCTCTCACCCGAAGCGTCCAGACGGTGCCCGCCGACGCGACACCGATTGCTCCCGCGGGCTCGACGCTCCCCCGACTGGCGGCTGAGCTCCCGCAGACCTTCGCGCTCATCGACCCCCACCACGGCGCCGAAGGCATGGTTCGCCAACTCGAAGAGCTCGTCCAGCACTTGGAGCCCGACTCCATCGACCTCCTGGACGTCGGCGGCGACATCCTCGCCCAGGGCGACGAGCCCACCCTCCGCAGCCCACTCGCCGACGCGCTCACCCTCGCAGCATGCTGCGAACTCAACTTCCCCGTACGGCTCCTGGTCGCCGGCCCCGGCCTGGACGGCGAACTCCCCGCCGACTCCCTACGCGACCGCATGGGACCTGTTGTCCTGACGTTCACCGCCGAGCACGTCACGCCCGTCAGCTCGGTACTGGAGTGGCACCCTTCCGAGGCAACGGCCATGCTGGCCGCCACCGCACGAGGCGCCCGCGGTCTGTGCGAAGTACGAGACGCCGGCCTACCGGTCCCGCTCACGGACGAAGGCCCCGTCGTGTACGAGGCCGATCTCGACGAGGCCCTGACCCGCAACCAACTCGCCCGGGCCATCCTCGCCACGGAGAATCTGCACCAGGTCGAGCAGCACAGCCGGGACATCTGCGGCTTCTCCGAAATCGACTACGAGCGCAACAAGGCCAGTTGGCTCGGCAGCCAACCCACCCAGAAGCTCGATCCGGAAGCCGTTGTCCACCAGCTCGACGAGTTCGAGGCCGATGCTCGGCGCCGAGGAATCACGCACACGACGTTCCGCCGGCTCACCGAAGCTTTCGGACTGAGCGGCAACCAGCGCCAAGACCTCAGAGCACTACTCCTCAGCCGCCGCCCGGAGCAGTACCAGGCCCCGCTCTGGCACATCCCGTCGGATGCCTGAGTAACAACTTTCTCTACGAGTTCGAGTTCAAGGCGGCTCGCTCCGCTCGCCGCGCGCGGCCCGACCCCCGGCCGGGCCTGCGCTCCTGTCTCCGCCCCGCCCCGCTCCAGCCCGGCCAGTGCCCGTCCCGCGCGCTGAACTATCAGTCGCCTGCTGTCAGAGAAGGGGTACGTCGTGGCTGGGGCGGTCGGCTCCACGGCTTTAGGGCAGCCACCTCGCGACTCTCAAGGCGCTCATCTTGCACGCCAGGTTCATATGCGATCACAAATGGTGCGCGCCTTGGCGAGTTCCGTTCATTTGTTGGCGCATGAAGGGGGGCGGGAACTACTCGGTTGGGGTGGGTCGTCTGCGCGGGTGCGCTGTTCGGTGAGCACGGCAGTCGTGTGACTTCGAAAGGGAGGGGGTCGAGGTGGCTGAAGAGATCGGGATCGCGGAGGCAGTGGAGCATCTGCGGGCGGAGTTGGTGGAGGCAGCAGCCGGCAGTGGTACCGGTCCGCGGTTTGAGGTGGGACCGGTCGAGCTGGAGTTTTCGGTGGAGATGCGCAAGGAGGGCAAGGGCAGGGCCGGGGTGAAGGCATGGGTGGTGTCGGCCGGTGCGGAAGCCTCGGTGTCGAAGGCGTCGGTCCATCGGGTGAAGCTGGTACTGACACCGAAGGACACCGTGACCAGCGGCGCGTATCACGTGCGGACCGACCGGCCGGATGCGACGGGCGAGATGCTCGGATCCCGGTTCGGCGAGTAACCGGGGAGGCATCACCCCGCGCGGGCATAGGCGTGGGGATCGCAAATCTGGAACCGGGATTCAAGGCTGAGGAGGCCGGGCGGGGTGGATGCGGCTCGGGTCGCGGTGGTGCGCTCTGGTGGTGCCCAGGGGTCGGGGTATGTGCTGGGCGGGCGGCTGGTGCTGACCGCGGCGCACGTGCTCAAGGACCGTGCACAGGTGTCGGTGCAACTGCCCGGGCGGCCTGGGCGGGTGCGGTGCCGGGTGGTGTGGGACCGGTTCGAGGACGGCCCGCAGGGATGGGACGCGGCGCTGCTGCTGGCCGGGGAGGAGCTGTCGGACAGGCCCTTGCCAGCGGTGCGGTGGGGGCGGATGGTGACGATGCAGGCCTGCCCGGCCCAGGCACTGGGCTACCCAGTCGTGGGGAAGGCCGGCGGGGATGCGGTGTCCTGTGTGCAGCGTGACGGGCGGGTCTTGCCTCTCAGCGGCCGGGATCGTGACCGGTACGTCCTGGCCGGGGACATGGGGGCCGAAGCTGTCGACGGCGGTTCACCGTGGGGCGGGATGTCCGGGGCCGCGTTGTGGTGCGGCAGCACACCGGGGATGCCACCGCTGCTGACAGGGGTGGTGGCCGGAGACCCACCCGGCCACAGCCACACCCAACTGGAGGCGGTGCCCGCCTATGTGCTGGCTTCCGATCCGGTGGTACGGGAGCTGGTCGAGGAGCACACCGGCCGGGCGATGCTGCTGGAGCCTGCGGACTTGCAGCACGTCATCGACCGCACCGCCAGCCCCCGGCCGCCGCGTTCCCCGGCTGATTTGCTGCGCCCGGAGCAGGCCGTGGTGTCCTTCATGGGACGTGAGGACCTGCTGAAGGACCTGACCCGCTGGTGCCAGCCCACCCCGAACCAAGCACAGCCCGACGCTCCCGCCGGGGCGGCGGCCGGGATCTGGTCGTGGGGCGAGAGCCCTGTCCAGGCACGGCTGCTGACAGGGGCGGGCGGTGCCGGTAAGACCAGGCTGGCCGCCGAACTCGCCCTGCGCATGACCGGCCAGGGCTGGACCGCGATCCGCCTGACCACCGATACCCGGACGCCGCTGGATTCCCTGTCCCAGGTGCGACGGCCGCTACTGGTCGTCGTCGACTACGCCGAGACCCGCACCCCGCAGCTTCACGCCCTGCTTGAGGCGGTCGACCACGACCAGACCACGGGCCCCGTGCGCGTTTTGGCTCTGGCCCGCGCCGCCGGCGACTGGTGGACCCGGGCCAGCGCACAGCCCCACAGCCAGGCTCTGGCCGCCGCCACCGTCACGCCGGTCCCCGCCCTGCACCACACCCTTCACGACCGCGCCACTGCCTACCGGCAGGCCCTGCGTGACTTCAGCACCCGGCTGCGCCGGGTTTCTCCCGGAACCGATTGGGCAGCCCTCCTGCCTGCTCTCATCGCACCGGGTGCACTGCCCGCCCCCGCCTTGACCGGATCCGAGTTCGACACTCCCTTGACGGTGCAGATGGCCGCTCTGCTTGCGCTGTTGGATGCCACCGGTATCCCACAGCCCACCGGCAGTCAGGCAGCCTCGCTGGAGGGCCGGCTCCTGGGGCATGAGCAGAAGTACTGGGACGAGACCGCCAACAGCCCGGAGCGGGGGCTGACCGGGGAGCGCAGCGGAAGCGAAACCCGTGCGCTCGCCGTCGCCCTGGCCTGCCTTGCCCCCGCGACGGACCGTGACCACGCCCGCATGCTTCTGGCCCTGCTTCCTGGTCTGGCTGACGACGGCGCGACTGCTGTCCGTGGCGCGCTGGCGACATGGCTTGCCGATCTTTACCCCAGCCAAGCAGGCTCCGTATGGGGCAGCCTCCAGCCCGACCGGATCGCCGAGTACCACCTCGGTACCCAGATAGGCCGTGAACCGGCCCTGTTCACGCGCGTCCTGACCGTCCTTTCCGACACCCACGCCGCCCATGCCCTGACGGTCCTGGCCCGCACCGCCCAGCACCCTCATCATCACGACACCACCAGGAACATCCTGTGCGCTGCCATCGCCACCACCCCGACAGTGCTGGGACCGGCCGCCCTGACCACCGCAACACGTACTGCCTACCCCGCACCACTGATCACCGCCCTGACACACCTGACCCGCACGACGCACGACGTCGCTCTGCTGCACCAGCTCAGTGACCAGCTACCGGACTCCACCCTCGCGCTCAACGAGTGGGCCGTCGCCCTCTGCACGGCCTTGGTGGAACACCACGACACACAAGATCCCGACCTGCCTGGCCTCGCCACCTCGCTGAACAACCAGTCGAACCGTCTGGCGGCTCTGGGTCGGCGGGAAGAGGCGCTGGCCGCCATCACCCGCGCCGTCGACATCCACCGGACCCTGGTCGAGCAACGTTCCGACGCCTTCCTCCCCGACCTCGCCACTTCGCTGAACAACCAGTCGAACCATCTGGCGGCTCTGGGGCTGCTGGAAGAGGCGCTGGCCGCCATCACCCGCGCCGTCGACATCCGCAAGACTGTGGTCGAGCAAGGCTCCGACGCCGCCTGTCTCCCCGACCTCGCCGGCTCGCTGAACAACCAGTCCATCCGACTGGCGGCTCTGGGGCTGCTGGAAGAGGCGCTGACCGCCGTCACCCGCGCCGTCGGCATCCACCGGACCCTGGCCAAGCAACGCCCCGACGCCTTCCTCCCTGCCCTCGCCGGATCGCTGAACAACCAGTCGAACCGTCTGGCGGCTCTGGGTCGGCGGGAAGAGGCCCTGGTCGCCATCACCCGCGCCGTTGACATCCGCAAGACCCTGGCCGAGCAACGCCCCGACGCCTTCCTCCCCGACCTCGCCAGCTCGCTGAACAACCAGTCGAACCGTTTGGCGGACCTGGGGCGGTTGGAAGAGGCCCTGACCGCCATCACCCGCGCCGCCGAGACCTACCAAACCCTGGCCGAGCAACGCCCCGACGCCTTCCTCCCCGACCTCGCCACTTCGCTGAACAACCAGTCGAACCGTCTGGCGGCTCTGGGCCGGCGGGAAGAGGCCCTGGTCGCCATCACCCGCGCCGTCGACATCCACAAGCCCCTGGCCGAGCAACGCCCCGACGCCTTCCTTCCTGCCCTCGCCGGCTCGCTGAACAACCAGTCCGTCCGTCTGGCGGCTCTGGGTCGGCGGGAAGAGGCCCTGGCCGCCGTCACCCGTGCCGTCGACATCCGCGAGACCCTGGTCGAGCAACGCCCCGGCGCTTTCCTCCCCGCCCTCGCCAGCTCGCTGAACAACCAGTCGAACCGTCTGGCGGCTCTGGGGCGGTTGGACGAGGCCCTGGCCGCCGTCATTCGTGCCGTCGACATCCACACGACCCTGGTCGAGCAACGCCCCGGCGCCTTCCTTCCTGCCTTCGCCACCTCTCTGGACAACCAGTCGAACCGTCTGGCGGCTCTGGGGCGGTTGGACGAGGCCCTGGCCGCCGTCACTCGTGCCGTCGACATCCGCGAGACCCTGGTCGAACAACGCCCCGATGCCTTCCTCCCCGCCCTCGCCACCTCGCTGAACAACCAGTCCATCCGACTGGCGGACCTGGGTCGGCGGGAAGATGCCCTGGCCGCCATCACCCGCGCCGTCGACATCCGCAAGCCCCTGGCCGAGCAACGACCCGATGTGTTCAGGGAGGACCTGAAGAGAGCCCTCCAGCTACGCGAGTTCTTGAGACGAGCTCCGGAGGAGTAAATCCGCGGCCCGCCCCATCCCTGTCGCCTTCCAAGCTCCGTACGGCGGGGGCCTTTGACATCCCGGTTTGACGTCAGCGGCGCTGATCACCCGGTCCCGGGACGCTGCTTCAGCAGACGGTCCATGTGTCTCACGGCCTTCTGCTGCGCCTCCTGCACGAGGTGCGTGTACCTGTCCATCGTGATCGCGATCTGTCTGTGACCGAGGATCTCCATCACCACGCGCGGAGCGACACCGGCAGCGGTAGGGACTGACGGCGCCGTCGTCCCTTGGGGCCGTCCTCATACGTGCACCTCTCCCCGCCGGGGTCTGCTGGTGCCGCTTGCCTGCGCGGATCTCCCTCCCTATCCAGGTCGGCGTCAGCCCAGCTCAAGCCGACGATCTCACCCCGCTCGGAATCCAAGCGCGATCGCCGGCACGGAGACCGGGGTGCCGTTATGAGCCTCCCGGTCAGCCACAGCGGCTGAGTCGGGGGTTCGGTGCGCCATTGCCTCCTGCGTGGCGGGGGGCGAGTGCGAGGTTGATCTTGACGGAGCGCTCAAGCCCAGCGGCGTGAGCCATGCGGCGGAGGAATGGGTACGAATCTTGCCGTATCCACCACTGCGGACCGTGATGAGGTCGGTAGCCCCCGACTCGTTCGAGTTGGGGGCTTTTTGTGTGTTGTGGCGGTGTGGGTGGGCGCTGTTGTTCGGGGTGGGGGTGGGGGGTATCGTCGGGATAGAGAAGCTTGAAGTCTCAAGTAGATAGCTCGGGGCTGGGGGCTGGGATGGGTCGCGAGTAGAGGGTGTGGTGGCATCCGGGCGTGGTGCGTGGGTGCTGTGGTGAGGAGAGCGGAGGAGGGGTTTATGGCCGTGCGGCGGCTTAACCATGCGGTGTTGTATGTGCGGGATGTGGCGAGGGCGGTGGCGTTTTACACCGAGGCGCTGGGGCTTGCGGTGGATGTTGAGGTGCCGGGGAGGATGGCGTTTCTCGGCGCTCCCGGGTCGCTCAATGATCATGATTTGGGGCTGTTCGCGGTGGGGGAGGGAGCGCCGGGGCCGGAGGCGGGGCGAGTTGGGCTGTATCACCTGGCGTGGGAGGTCGGCACGCTCGGGGAACTCGCTGCGGCTGAGGCGCGGCTGGTGGAGAGGGGCGCGTTGGTCGGCGCCAGTGATCATCTCGTTTCCAAGTCGCTGTACGGCAAGGATCCGGACGGCAATGAGTTCGAGGTGATGTGGCGGGTGCCGCGGGAGGACTGGCCGGGGCCGGACGAGTCGGACCGGCTGCGTCCGCTCGACCTGGCGGGGGCGTTGAAGCGTTGGGGGCCGGATCTGGTGACGGGGGCGGCGGCCGGCTCGGCGACGTAGTGAGGCGTCGGTATGGGAGGGCCCCTGGGTTGCTTGGGGGCTCTGTTTCTGGGGGCTTACCCGGCTAGTAGCCCAAGCGGGAGTAGTCCAAGGCCGAGAGGAAGGTGTGGAGTTCCTGGTCAAAGAGCGGGGTGTTCTCCAGGTTCACCATGTGGCCGGCGGCCGGTATGCGGATTCTTCGGGCGCCGGGGACGGTCAGCGCTATGGCGTGGGCGTTGGCGGAGATGTCGGTGCTGTCCAGGTCGCCGTCGAGGACGATCGTGGGGGCCTGGATCTCGCCCAGGCGATCGGCGGCCCCGACCTCGAGGGGAATGCCGGCGCCTGCGCCGTCGGCATGGACGATGACATTGGCCTCGGCCGAGGCGCGCATCCGCTCGCGGAACCCCGGGTGGACGGCGGCGGGTTGCCGGTGGGGGCCGTCCACCCACATCCGGAGGAAGTGCTCGACATAGCGCTCCGCGCCGTCCGGTGCGTCGATCGCGGCCACCTGCTCCTTGATGTGCTCCAGGACGAAGGGGTCGGTGAAGGCGCGGCCGCTGATCCCCGGGGAGGCGAGCGCGAGGGCCGCGACCCGGTCGGGGTGGGCTATGGCGGTGTCCAGTGCGACCCGTGAGCCGTGGGAGAGGCCGACGAGTACGGCGCGGGGGACGTCGAGGGCGTCGAGCAGGGTGATCAGGTCGTCGTGGTTGGCGTAGTCCCCGGTGACCGTGGACGACAGGCCGTGGCCCCGGGAGTCGTAGCGGATCGCGCGCAGGCCGGAGTTCACCAGCCAGCTGAACTGCTCGTCCCACATGTGCTGGTCGAGCATGCCGCCGTGCAGCAGCACCACCGCGGGGCCCGAGCCGGCCGTCTCGTAGAACAGCTCGCCGTCCTCGATCGGCACGATCCCGTTGTCGATCTCGGACCAGTCGGTGATGGTCTGGGGCATGTCACGACCGTCCTTTACGGGGGAGGGGGGCGGGGGCTTCGGCGGCGGGGAGAGCGGTGGTACGGGCGGCGGTGGCGAGGTTGTTGTCATCGTCCGGGGGAGCGCTTGCGGCCGGGTTGTTGCCTGGTGTGGCGGCCGCTCGGGGTGTCCGGATCCTCCTTGATATCACCCGTCTCGGGTATGCCGGGACTTTCATGACGGTCTGGGGTGCCTTGAGCGGCGGATTCCGTTGCGGAGGCGGATGAGTCGGATGCCAGGTGCCGGAATTCCTCGCCGATGCGGTCGAGTACGTGCAGTGCGGTGCGTACGTCTGCGGCGGGCAGATCGGCCAGGCGCTGCCGCAATTCCGTGGCCTCGAAGTCCTGGATGCCGCGTATTACTTCCGTGCCCTCGGTGGTGAGCTCGATCAGGGACGAGCGGCGGTGCGCGGGGTTGGGGGCCGTGACGACCAGGCCCAGCTCCGCGGCGTGGTTCACCCAGCGCTGGACCGGCTGTCTGTCGAGCCCCATGGTGCGCGCCAACTGCGGCACCGTGCGCGGGCCTTCGGTGCGTAGTGCGTCCAGCAGGGCGTGTTCGCCGGCGGTCAGGCCCGTGCCTGTGAGCTCGCGCTCCACCGCGCGGACGACCGTGCGGTGCAGTGGCCACAGGCGGCGGATGACGCCGTACAGCAATTCTTCGGTGGGTGTCGCCCGTCCGGCGTCGTCGGCGTCGCGCCGACCCCCCTCAATGACACTCATGATGTCATGATGACATCGGTGATGTCTTTTGGGAAGGGGTGTGGAGAGGGTCGGATGGAGGGGGCTTGTAGGGAGTTGGAGTGAGTTGGAGAGGCTTGTGGCAGGAAGGGAAGGAATGACAGGGAGGAGTGGGCTGGTGAGGGTGAGGCTGTTGAGGGGGGTGGGGGTGGCGACCGCCGTCTATGGAGTGGCGGTGTCGGTGGTCCCTGATCTGTTGGCTCGGCCTTCGGGGCTGGTCGACGAGGAGGGGAGGGTCGCGTCGGCGACCCGGATCTCGTTGCGACCGCTGGCCTGGCGGGATGCGGCGAGTGGGCTGGCACTGGCCCTGGCGCCCGAGGGTCCGGCGCTGCGTACCGCCGCGTATGTCCGGATCGCGGCGGACCTCGGGGACGCCGTGCTGCTCGGTATGACGCTGCCGGACCGCGACCGGAGGCGGAAGGCGGTGGCGGTGTCCGTGGGGTGGGGCGCGTTGTCGGTGCTCGGCCTGCTGGGCGGCGGCGTCAGTCGGCCTGTGGGGGTGGGGCTTCGTCGGGGGCGAAGGTGAGGACCAGGTCGGCGCGGTGGCGGGTCGTCGCCACTACGCGGGCGTTGGCCTCGTCCGAGGCGTGGACGAAGCGCTCGGCGTCGGCGCGGGGGCGGCCGAAGCGCTCGTGACGGTCGATCAGTCGACGGATCCGTTCCTGGGTGTCCAGTTCCACGTACCAGACCTCGTCGAGCAGGGCGCGCACCCGCGACCAGGGGCCCGAGTCGAGGAGGAGGTAGTTGCCCTCGGTGACGATGAGGGGGATGTGGGGTGCTACGGGGATGCTGCCCGCGACCGGTTCCTCGATGCGGCGGTCGAAGGCGGGGGCGTAGACGGCGGTGTCCGGCTCGGGGGAGCGCAGGCGGCTCAGCAGTGCCGCGTAGCCGGCCGGGTCGAAGGTGTCGGGTGCGCCCTTGCGGTCCGTACGGCCGAGGCGGCGCAACTCCGCCTCGGCGAGGTGGAAACCGTCCATCGGGACCAGTGCGGCCTGGCCGGCCAGCCCGGCGACCACGTGGGCGGCGAGAGTGGACTTACCGGCACCGGGTGGGCCGGTGATGCCGAGCAGCCGGCGCTCGGTGGGGCGTGCGGAACCGGCGAGCCGACGGGCGCGGGCGAGGAGGCGCTGGAGGTCCATGGTGCGCCCATGGTGCCTGAGGGGAGGGTGGGGCGGGGGCAGCGCCCCACTGGGCGGGGCCGTCAGGTCTGGTGGCCGTCCGATATCAGGTCTGGTGCTGCCGGCCGTTCTGGTTTCGGGTCCGGTACTCCATGCCGTATGGCGCGCCGAGGGCATTGAGGCGGTCGAGGTCGGGGTGGCCGTCCTTCATGGTGACCGGCCCGGCCTCGAACATGTCCTCCATGAACGCGTCCCAGCCGCCCGGCGAGGAGATCTGCAGGCAGCGGGCGGGTGGCTGGGAGGCGTTGCGGAGCGCGTGCGGTACGCCGTGCGGCAGCAGGACGCACATGCCGGGGGTCAGGCGGTGGGTGGCCCCGTTGAAGTCGACCTCCATCTCGCCCTCCAGTACGTAGACGAACTCATCGGCGTGGTGGTGGATGTGCGGCGGGATGTCCACATGGAGCTGGTTCTCCAGGATGGCGAGGCGACCCTCGGTGTCGCTGGTGCGGGCCTTGACGGCGAGGCCGGGCGGTAGGGGGACGCGCCCTGGCCGTCGTTCGCCGGACCGGAGGACGAGGAAGCGGGCCGGGGAGGGAGTGGCTGAGGTGGGGGGAGTGGCTGAGGTGGAGGGGGAGAGGGGCGAGGCGGCGGGTGCGGGATCCGGCGTGGGATCGGGCGTGGGATCCGGCGTGGGCTGAGTCGTGGGGTGCGGCGTGGAGTGGGGCATGGGGGCGCTGGTCCTTTCAGTGAAGGAAGAGGAACCGGAATCCGATTCCGTATTGCGACCCTAGCAGTAGCATCGGCGTGTGGCACCGTCTTCGTCCTCTTCGGCTTCCTCGTCCCCGTCGCCCCCCTCGCCCCCGTCGTCCTCCTCGTCCCCGTCGTCCTCCCGCTCCTCCCACGCCGCCCATTCCTCTTCAGGCTCTTCTGCGTCTCAGCGCAGGCCGCGGGTCGATGCCGAACGCAACCGTGCCCGTGTTCTGGAAGCCGCGCGGGAGGTGTTCCGTGCGCGCGGTGACGAGGCGCAGATGCCGGAGGTCGCGCGGGCGGCGGGGGTGGGCATCGGCACGGTCTACCGGCATTTCCCCAGTCGGGCCGCGCTGATCGCTGCCGTGGGGGAGCAACGGCAGGCCGAGATCGTCGAGTTCGGGCGCAGCCGCTGTCTGGCGGGCGCGACGGCGGTGGAGGGGTTGGCCGCCTTCGTCGAGCACATCGGGGAGGTGCTCGACGCGGAACGTGGGCTGTCCGCGTCCATCGAGGCGGCGTTCGGATCCACCGAGCCGACGGGGGAGGGGCGGGCGCAGGCCGAGGCGGTCGCCGGCCAGTTGCTCGCCCGGGGGAAGGAAGAGGGCACGGTGCGCGCGGACGCCGAGGTCGGCGATGTGGTGATGATCGTGTGCGGGCTGGCGGCGGTGATCCGTAACGATGCGGGTGACTGGCGCCGTTATGTGCGCAATGCCTGTGCGGGGTTGCGGCAGCCGTAGGGGAGCGGCGGCACGGGCGGCGACGAACCCTCAGCGAGGTGCACGAGGTGCACGAGGTGCACGAGGTGCACGAGGTGCGTGAGGTTCAACGAGCGTGCCGCCCCTGCTCCGGAGCGCTGCGGGTCAGGGCCTTTCCGCGGGTGTGGGGTGGTCGGTGCGGCCGAGGCGCCAGAGGGAGGTCACTTCTGCCATGCGGGCCACGTGGAGCGGGTCCGAGGTGTCGCGGGCGCGGGGGTGCCGTGGGGCGATGTCGAGGCGGCCGAGGACCGTGAGGCCCGCCTGGGCGATGGTGTCGAGGAGTTCGGTGCGCGGGCGAAGGCCGAGGTGTTCCGCCAGGTCGGAGAGGATCAGCCAGCCTTCGCCGGCCTCGGTGAGGTGGTCGGCGAGGCCGTTGAGGAAGCCGTGCAGCATGCGGTTGCCGGGGTCGTAGACCGCGTGCTCCACGGGAGACGTCGGTTTCGCGGGCACCCATGGGGGGTTGCAGACGATCAGTGGGGCGCGGCCGGACGGGAACAGGTCCGCCTCGGTCACCTCCACCCGGTCGGCCACGCCCAGCCGTTCGGTGTTCTCGCGGGCGCAGGCCAGCGCGCGGGGGTCCTGGTCCGTGGCCACGATCCGGCGCACGCCGCGGCGGGCGAGGACCGAGGCCAGTACGCCGGTGCCGGTCCCGATGTCGAACGCCAGGTCCTGGGAGGGGAGGGGGGCCTCGGCGACCAGGTCGACGTACTCGCCGCGGGCGGGGGAGAAGACGCCGTAGTGGGGATGGATCCGGTCGCCGCCGAGCGCCGGGATCTCCACGCCCTTCCTGCGCCATTCGTTGGCGCCGATCAGGGCGAGGAGTTCGCGGAGGGAGAGGAGAGAAGACTCAGGGGCAGGGGGCCCGTAGGCCCTGGTGCAGGCCTCGTTGACGTCGGGGGCGCGGTGGAGCGGGACGGCGTACGACGCGTCGAGGGGGATCAGCAGCATGCCCAGGATGCGGGCGCGGTGGTTCTGCGCGGCGCGGTGCACATGGAATGCCTGGGTGGGGTCGGCGGGCAGCGGTTTGCGGGGGCGGCGGTCGATGCGGTGAGCCATCGCCGTCAGCAGCTGGCGGGCGTTGTGGAAGTCGCCGCGCCACAGCAGGGCGGTGCCCTCACAGGCGAGTTTGTAGGCGTCGTTGGCCCGCGTCCGGTCGTCGGCGATGACGATACGGCGGGGTGGCGGGGAGCCGTTCTCGGAGCGCCAACGGGCGGAACGGGGCTGGTCGGCCTCGGTCCAATGGACGACCGGCGGTTGGTTCACCGAAATGTGCCTCGCGTGTGTGGTTCGGACCCGGCCCGGGGCGCCGACGGGCGGTGCCTGCCCTGCCCGCGGTGGGCGACTGTGGTGAGGGCGTCGCCGCATGCGCGGCTGGGCGGTGGGCGGGCTGTGACGCTCGACTCTACTCCGTTGTGGGTGCCGCTCTTCCACTCCGTCATGGACACCGCCCTCTTCCGTATGGGTGCCGCCTCGGTCAGTCGATGCCGAAGGGGGTGGCGTAGCGGACCGTGCCGCGCGGGGGTGTGGAGCCGTCGAGGGAGAGCGCGAGGAAGGCCTCGTCCGGCCAGGGCTGTGGGGGCAGGATGCCGAACCGGCTCGCGGCCGGGGCGAAGCCGAAGCGTGGGTAATACGGCGGGTGGCCGAGCACGAGGGCGGTGCGCTCGCCGGCCGCGCGGGCCGCATCGAGGAGCGCCCGGATCACGGCACTGCCCGCACCGGACTTCTGGTGCGCCGGCAGCACCGCGCAAGGGGCGAGCGCGACGGCGGGCACGTCGTCGACATGGCAGCGGGTCAGCAGGGCATGGGCGGCGGGGGTGCCGTCCGGTGCGTCGGCGACGTACGACAGTCCGGGCAGCCAGGCCGACCGGTCACGGCGCAGGGCGTCGACCAGATCGGCCTCTTCGGCCGTCTCGAAGGCCGCGAGGTTGATCCGGCGGACGGCCGGTATGTCCGCGGCGGCTTCCGGGCGGGCGCGCCAGGGGGACCGGGCCGCGGTGGAGGGGCTCGCTGCGGTGGACGGCTCGGGTGCGTCGTCGGCGCTGGCGCTGCTGCTCATGTCCTTCATCGTCGCAGCAGGGTCTGACAACGGGCCAGGAGATTTCCGCCGGTGCGGGCGGGCCCTCGACCGGCCGGTCCCGGCGCCCGCCTCACGCCCGGCTTCCGCCCTGCCTCCGCCCCGTCTCCGTCTCAGTGGGCGGTGCGGCGTTCCGGGCGGCGCACCAGATAGGCGGCGGCCGAACCGGCGGCGAAGAGGGCGACGACCGAGAGCGCGGTGCTCATCCAGGACGTGCCGAGCCAGTGGCCGCCGAAGTAGCCGAGGCTCACGCTGTACGCCGCCCAGGCCAGGCCGGCCAGTGCGGACCAGGGCAGGAACTCGCGGACCGTACGGTGCGCGACGCCGGCGCCGAGGCTGACCACGGACCGTCCGGCCGGGGCGAAGCGGGCCAGCACGACGAGACCGCCACCGCCGCGGGTCAGCGCCGCGCCGAGGCGTTCCTGCGCGGCGGTGAGGCGGCGGGAGCGGCCGATGGCCCGGTCGAAGCGGTCACCGCCGCGCCAGGCGAGCCGGTAGGCGACCATGTCGCCCAGTACCGACGCGGTGGCCGCGCAGACCACCAGGGAGATGATCTCGGCGAGGTGGGTGCCCCCGTGGACGGACGGGGCCATCGCGACCGCGTCGCCGGCGGTGGTGGTGCCCGCGGCCGTGGTGCCGGCGGCCGTAGTGGCCGCGGCGATCACCAGGACGCCACTGGGCAGGATCGGGACGAACACATCGAGCAGGATCGAAAGGCTGACGATCACGTACAACCAAGGGGTGCCACTGAGGGACCCCAGGCTTTCCAACAACGTCCTTCTCCCGGTCCGAACCCCGCCGCGACGTCGCTCGGTGCGGCAGGGGCGGCTTTACGGCCATACAGCGTACGCCTGGCCATTTCGGCCGGGATGTCCGGCCCCCGCCCACGGGGTCCGGATACGCCACGGCCCGTACGGCCAAGTGCCGTACGGGCCGTGAAGCAGGCGCAGTTGCCCGGAGGGCGTCAGGCGGCGGAGGGCTCCCCCTGGGCGGCCGGGGCCGGCTCCTGGTCGCGGTCGCCGAAGAAGACGCGGTCGAGCGCCCAGGTGCCGGGGCCGGTGAAGAAGATCAGCAGGAAGGCCCAGCAGAACATCGCCGACGCCTCACCGCCGTTCTGGATCGGCCACAGCGCGCTGCCCTGGTGGACGGAGAAGTACGCGTACGCCATCGAACCGGAGCTGATCAGCGCCGCGGCGCGGGTGCCCAGGCCGAGCAGCACCAGCAGGCCGCCGGCCAGCTGGATCACGGCGGCGTACCACCCGGGCCAGGCGCCGGTGGGGACGGTGCCGCCCTGGCCCATCGCGCCACCCAGGACGCCGAAGAGCGAGGAGGCGCCGTGGCAGGCGAAGAGCAGGCCGACGACGACGCGGAAGAGCGCGAGCACGTGCGGCGTCGATCTCTGGGTGAACGAGTTCAGCGGTGCTGACATGTGGGGAGCTCCTACGGTTTCTGGGGACGATGGGAACCGTGGAGCATAGGTTAGGGGCACCTAACCAGTACTTGCAAGTTCAACCTTTGGTCAAACGTGACCTTTGGTCCGAACCAGCCGTGTCCGGGCTGGTCAGTGCCGACCGAAGCGCCGCCCGAGCCACCGCGTCCGTATCGGCCAGCGTCACCGAACCCACCCCGGGGCGCGCCCCCGCGGCGGTCACCCAGTGCACGCCCTCCGTCGGCACCCCGACCGCGAACCGCCGCGGATGCGGCCGCCCGTCCGCCTCGACCAGGTGGTACGGGCTCGGCGTCACGTCCAGGCCGCCGGTCTCGTAGCCGTCCACGGTGTGCGGCCGGCAGCCGCCGTCGGCCAGCAGCCGGGACAGCAGCACGTCCCCGGTGCGCCGCAGGTCGGGCTCCGGCAGCCGGGCCTCGATCAGCGCCGTCGCCGTCACCTCCGACCCGGGGACGTCCGGGGAGGCGGCCGTGAAACCGGGCCCGCGCCCGTCGGCGGAGCCCGTCCGGACCGCCATCCTGGGGCCGACCACCTCCAGGACGCCCGCCTCGATGAGCGCCACCATCTCCGCTATCCGGCGGCGCGGCGGCCCGATGGACAGGAAGGCGTTGAGCGGGGTGTACCAGCGGTCCAGGTGATCGCGCCGGGAGGCGCCGGCCAGTCCGCCGTGGTCGACGATCTGCCGCAGTTCGTTGCGCAGATCGCGCAGGACGTCGAGGGCCGCCTTGACGGGGCCGGACACGTTGTTCTGCCGGGCGTGCGCGATGTCCTCCCGCAGATGGCCCAGCAGCCACTCCCGGAAGGCGGCGCGGCCGGCGAAACCGTGCTCCGCGTTCGGCCGGGACATCCGGTGCCAGTCCCAGCGGTCGGCCGGCGCGATGCCGAACGCGTCCAATACGGCGGCCTCTTCGGCGCTGCGGTGCGCGGTCCCGAGGAAGCGCTCGCGGAAGCGGTACCGGGAGGGTGTGGCGCCCTCGGGGCGCTTCCGGGAGGGGGTGGGGTCGCCGGAGCCGTGGGAGTCGCCGGGACGCGTGGCCCGGGGGGCCGTCACCCCGCGTCGGGCCAGCAGCGCCTCGTAGTAGACGGTCTCCACTTCCTTCGCCACCAGGGGCCAGACCTCCGTCAGGAAGTCGGGCAGATCACCGGAGTCCGCACGCTTGCGGAAGGCGGCGATCACGTCCGGCGTCAGGAGCAGCGGCAGGTGACGGCCGTGCGCGCCCTTCGCGTTGTCACCACGCGCGTGGTACGGAATGCCGCGCCGGGATCCTGCGTACAGTCGCGGCTCGCGGCCGGACGGCAGGTACCTCAGCCGGCCGTCCGCGCCGGGGACGAACCGGCCGCCGCGGGCCGTCGTCAGCAGCGCCATGTGGTCGAAGAAGTTGAGGCCGAGACCGCGCAGGACCACCGGGCGGCCGGGGGCCAGCGCCTCCAGGTCGGCGGAGAGGTCGGCCGGGTTGGCGGGCGGCAGATAGCGCAGGCCGTGTCCGGCGGCGTACGCGGCCAGCCGCTGCTCCTCGGGCCCGGGTCGGGTGGGCAGATGGCCCTGGGCGAGGATCACCGCGCCCAGACCGTGCAGGGTCCGGCCGTCGTCCAGGGCGAGCGACTGCGATCCGTCGGGGGCCTCGGTCAGCCGTACCGCGCGGGCCCGGTGGACGTCGACGGTCACCTCCTCCGGGGCGGTCCGCACCGTACGGCGGAAGACCCACTCCAGGTAGCGCCCGTACAGCGCGCGCCCCGGATAGTCGTCCGGTCCGATCTCGCACCCCTCCCAGGCGTACAGGCTCGGACCGGTGCGTATCGGGCCGGCGCACTCGACGCTGTCGTCGGTGAAGAGCGTGACCTGGGATGCGACGGTGTTCATCAGGAGTTCGGGCGACTGGGCGGTGCGCCATACCTGGCCGGCTCCGGGCGGGGCCGGGTCGACGACGTGAACGGTCAGCCGGGCGCCCGGGGCCAGTTCGGCGGCCGAGGCGCAGATCCGCTCCAGCACGCTCGTCCCGCGCGGTCCCGCACCGACGACGGCGAGGGCGGCGACGGGGCCGGGGTGGCGGTCGGCGATGTGGTCGGCGGCCAAGAGGGGCCCTCCCTGGGGCGGCGGACGGCCGGCGCGCGGGCGCGGGCGCCCGAGAGTGCGGGCGACGAGGTGCGCCCCATCATCACCGCCCGGCGCGCCGCCGGGCACCCGGGTGCGCGAAGAATCACACCGGATCCGGAGGTTGGTGGCCGACAACCGGAAGCCGACAGTCCGCGGCGGGGGCGTCGGTACGGGCAAGTCGACCGGGTTCGCCGGAAACGTCCGTGGGAAGCGCCCGGCGGAAGTGCTCGCCGGAAGCGCCCTCCGGAAGTGCCCGCCCCCCGAAGGCGCCCGCCGACCGGTGGTGTCCGGTCGACGGGCGGGGCGGGGGCGGGACGCCCGCACACCGGGCCTCGGCGGTCGGTCAGCAGCCGTCCAGGATCTTCTTCAGGGCGGCCTTCTCCGCGGAGTCCGCGGTCATGCCGTACTCGTGCTTCACCCAGACCCACATCCGGGCGTACTGGCAGCGGTACGACGCCTTCGGCGGCAGCCACTTCGCCGGGTCCTTGTCGCCCTTCTCCTGGTTGACGTTGTCGGTGACGGCGATCAGCTGGGAGTGCGTCAGGTCGTTGGCGAGTGCCTGGCGGCGTGCCGTGGTCCACTTCGCGGCGCCCGACTTCCAGGCCTCCGACAGTGGGACGACGTGGTCGATGTCGAGGTCGGACGCCTTGGTCCAGGTCGCACCGTCGTAGGGCGAGACCCAGGTGCCGCTCACGGCCGCACAGCTGCCGTCCTGCTGCACGTTCTTGCCGTCGCGCTTGAGCACCACCTCACGGGTGTTGCAGCTCTTCCCCTGGTCGATCCAGTGCGGGAACTTGGCGCGGCTGTAGCCGTCCTGCGGCCCCTCGGGCTGCTGCTTGATCTGGGCGAGGTACGTACGGGCGGTGGCCGCGCTCGGCGGGCCGGGCGGCGCGGCCTGGGCGGACTGTCCGCTCAGCACCAGCGTGCCGAACAGCGCCGCGGCCGAACCCGCGGCGATGGAAACTCGACGCGCGTAGACCTTCGACACGGTCTTTGCCATCGGAACTCCCTTGGAGTGGGGGGAAGTTGACGAGCGGTGCGGGCCCATGGTGGTGATGAGGGGTTGCCACGGGATGGGCACCAGGTAACAGAGTGGCGACATGCTCACGACAGATCAAGGGGTGACGGGCAGCCATAAGTGCGTGACGGCACTCCGGTTGGCCCGCTGAGGTGTCGGCGTCCGCCGCCGTCCGTCCTACAGTGAGCGCGTGCTGCTGCCGGTCAATGCCACCCTCGGGGTCGTTCTCGCCGTCCTCCTGGTCGCCGCCGTGGCCGTCGCCGCACTGGCGCACCTCGGCCACGGCCGGGCCATCGCGGTCGCCGGACTGCGGGCGGCCGCACAACTCGCCGCGGTCTCCTACCTCATCGGCTGGGTGGTGCGCGCACTTCCGTGGCTGCTGTGTTTCCTGGTGCTGATGTTTGCGGTTGCCGTACGGACCGCGGGGCGGCGGATCACCCAGAACCACACCTGGTGGTGGGCCGCCGTGCCGATCGCCACCGGGGTGGTCCCGGTCGTCGGGCTGCTGCTGGCGACCGGTCTGGTGCCGCCGCGGGGGCTCAGCCTCATCCCCGTCACCGGCATCCTCATCGGCGGCGCGCTGACCGCGACCGTATTGGGCGGGCGGCGGGCGCTGGACGAGCTGCAGACCCGGCGCGGCGAGTTCGAGGCGGGGCTCGCGCTGGGGCTGCTGGACCGCGACGCGCGGATGGAGGTCGCCCGCCCGGCCGCGTCGGACGCGCTGCTGCCGGGGCTCGACCAGACCCGGACCGTGGGACTGGTCACACTTCCGGGGGCGTTCGTCGGCATGCTGCTGGGCGGCGCCTCGCCCGTACAGGCAGGCGCGGTGCAGCTGTTCGTGCTCGTCGCCCTGCTGGCGGTGCAGGCGGCGGCCTGTGCGGTGGTGCTGGAGTTGGTCGCGCGCGGGATGCTGCACCGCGTACCCTTGAGGACAGCAGAAGGGGAGTAGCTCTCCGCCGGACCGTCGACATACTGCCCTCCCTCGTGGTGGGCCGGCGCCCGGAGCGCGATGTGGATACCGCGAGGCGGTACGCACCGCGCCAGCGAGACCTTCGGCCGCAGTGTCCGACGCTGCCGTGCCGAAGCGACCCCTCTCCCGGGCCCCTTTTGGTGCGGCCCAACCGATCGAGGTATTCCACCCCGTGTTCAGCCTGACCGTCGCCGCCGTCGTCTTCGGCGTCATCTTCCTCGCCGAACTGCCCGACAAGACCGCCCTCGCCGGGCTGATGCTCGGCACCCGTTACCGCGCCTCGTACGTCTTCGCCGGGGTCGCCGCCGCCTTCCTGGTGCACGTCGCGCTCGCGATCGCGGCGGGCAGTGTGCTCACCCTGCTCCCGCACCGCGTCGTCCAGGGCGTGGTCGGGGTGCTCTTCCTGGTGGGCGCGGCGGTGCTGCTCTTCAAGAAGGACGACGACGAGGAAGACGTGGCCAAGCCCGCCGACCAGAGCTTCTGGAAGGTCTCCGGGGCGGGCTTCATGATGATCCTGGTGGCCGAGTTCGGCGATCTCACCCAGATCATGACCGCCAACCTGGCGGCCCGTTACGACGACCCGCTGTCGGTCGGCGTGGGCGCGGTGCTGGGCCTGTGGGCCGTGGCCGGGCTCGGCATCCTGGGCGGCCGCACGCTCATGAAGCACGTCCCGCTCAAGCTCATCACGAAGATCGCGGCGTGCGTCATGGCCCTGCTGGCGGCGTTCAGCCTGTACGAGGCGCTGGCCGGCTGAGTCTTCCGGGCCCGGCGCGGCTCAGGCCCCGCTGAAGGCGGCCCCGGGCTCCGAGCCCGAGGCCGCGGCCCGGGCAGGCCCGGCCGCCGCGTGGAGCTGGTGCGTCAGCCCTCGACGTGGACCGCGATCCCGCCGTCCGGCAGGGCCTCGACGCGGAGGTGGGTGAGGTCGCGGACGTGGGCGGTGGGGGCGTGGGCCGCGGCGCGGTCGCCGACGCCGATCACCCTCATGCCGGCCGCGCGGCCCGCCGTTATGCCCGCCTCGGAATCCTCGAAGACCAGGCAGTCCTCAGGGGCGAAGCCCAGCTCGGCGGCGCCCTTGAGGAAGCCTTCCGGATCGGGCTTGCTGGCGCTCACGTTCTCCGCGGTGATCCGCACGGCGGGCATCGGCAGTCCGGCCGCGGCCATCCGCGCGTCCGAGAGCGGGACGTCCGCGGAGGTCACCAGGGCGTGCGGCAGGTCCGCGAGGGCGGCCAGGAAGGCGGGCGCGCCGGGGACCGGCACCACGCCGTCCACGTCGGCCGTCTCCTGCTCCAGCATCCGGCGGTTGTCCGCCAGGTTGAGTTCCATCGGGCGGTCCGGGAGCAGCGCGGCCATCGTGGCCCATCCCTGGCGGCCGTGGACGACCGCGAGCACCTCGTCGGCGCCCAGCCCCTGCTCGGCCGCCCAGCGGCGCCAGCAGCGCTCCACGACGGCCTCGGAGTTCACGAGCGTGCTGTCCATGTCGAGCAGCAGGGCGCGGGCGGTGAGCGTGGTGGTTGCCGTCATCGGCGGGGGCTCCTGAGCGCTACGGGTGCTCGGGCGGCGCGGAACCGTACGAGCGCAGGGAGGACAAGCGGCTCCGCCCGCCGGTCAGGGAGTGCGGGCGGAACCACTTTGTTTTTTCACGATACAAAACCGGGGGGCGGTGCGACAACCGGGGGTGGGTCGGCGCGGCCCGGCCGGTCCCCGGCTCGCTACGGCTCCTGGGTGCGGGCCTCCAGTGACTGCCGGGTCCGCGGGCCGTAGACACCGTCCGGGTCGCCGGTGACGCCGTAGGCCCGCTGGTAGCGCGAGACGGCGTCCCGTACGTCCGCGTCGTACCGGCCGTCCCCGGCGCCCGGATAGAGCGACAGCTGGCGCAGCCGCCCCTGGAGCTCGGTCACCTCCGGGCCGCTGGAACCCTCGCGCAGCACGATCGGCCCGGTGGGAGCGGAGCTCGGGTCCTCGCCACCGGGGGAGTCGGTGACGCTGCCGGAGGCCCTGGTGGGCGCGGGCGGGGGCGGCGCGGCCGTACGGGAGAGCCGCACGGTGGCCCGCGGGGTGCCGATGCCGGTGGCGGCGGAGGAGGGCGAGCGGTCCGGGGGCGGGGGAGAAGGGGTGGCGTGCCGGGTGGGGGACGGATCCCCGCCGGTGGGGAAGGCGGCGGTGGGGGCGACGGTGCCGCGGTCGGGTGGGGCGGCGCGGTCCTGCCTGCTGCTCGACAGCGCATCGGTGCTGATCAGGACCGCGGTGGCGGCCACCGCCGCGCCGGCCGCGACCAGTGCGGCGGGCAGTGCGCGCCGGCGGTGGGGCGGGCGAGCGGGCGGCGGGGGATCGGCTGGGGAGGCAGCCGCGGGGGCGGTGGGGACGGTGGGGGAGGGGCCGGAGAGCGGCTCGTCGGGGGCCGAGCGGTACGTCCGCGAGGTCGGTCCGGCCGGGCGGCGCGCCCGGGGCACCAAGGGCTCGGAGGCGAGTGCCGGGGTGGGGGGCGGGTCGTTCGCTACGTGGACGGCGGCGTCCACCCCGGGTAAGTCCTCCAGCGCGTCCGCCGTCCACCTGGCCGGCGGGCCCGCCCCGTAGGCGGCCTCCGGCCCGGAGCCGGTCCCTGGTCCGTCGTGGGCCCCCGCCCCGTAGGCGGTCGGTGTCCCGTCGGGCGGTGTCTCCTCCGGCAGTGACACGTACGGCCGTACCCGCAGCGGATCGAAGTCGTCCGCATCGGCCGCCGCACACAGGCACGTGGGCCGGCCGTTGCTCCGTACGGGGGCCGAGCAGTGCGGGCAGGTCCGTAATGCCGTCACGAGTGCGCTCCTCCCTGGAGGCCCGAACAGGCAGTGATTATCCAGAGCCTGACCCGCCCGCGCAGGTGCTCGCGGACATCCGCCCGGCATACCCCAGGTGTCCGCCGTCCGACGACGGACACCGATCACCGCTCGGCGGGCCATATCGGCCGGAACCACCCACCATGGAACGCGACGCACGACGTCGCGGGAGGCGTCCGGAAGCCCAAAACGCGGGCCTCCGAACCCGCCGGCCCCCGCTACCCCACCTGACCCGACCCACCCGCCGTACCCGCACCGAAGGAGACGCACATGGCGCCGGACACCAGCGCCCCTGCCGTCCCGGGTGAGCGCCGGTCGCAGCGGACGGTTCTCGTCGCCATCGGCGCGCTGCTCCTCGGCCTGCTCCTCGCTGCGCTCGACCAGACCATCGTCGCCACCGCGCTGCCCACGATCGTCAGCGAGCTCGGCGGCCTGGACCACCTCTCCTGGGTGGTCACCGCCTACCTGCTGGCCTCCACGGCCGCGACGCCCCTCTGGGGCAAGCTCGGTGACCAGTACGGACGCAAGAAGCTGTTCCAGACCGCCATCGTGATCTTCCTGATCGGCTCGGTGCTGTGCGGCATCGCGCAGAACATGGGCGAGCTGATCGCGTTCCGGGCCGTCCAGGGCCTGGGCGGCGGCGGGCTGATCGTGCTGTCGATGGCGATCGTCGGCGACATCGTGCCGCCCCGCGAACGCGGCAAGTACCAAGGGCTGTTCGGCGGGGTCTTCGGTGGCGCGAGCGTCCTCGGGCCGCTGCTCGGCGGGCTGTTCGTGGACCACCTCAGCTGGCGCTGGGTGTTCTACATCAACCTGCCCATCGGCATCGTCGCGCTCGCCGTGATCGCCGCCGTCCTGCACATCCCGCGCCACCGCACCCCGCACCGGATCGACTACCTGGGCACCGCGACCATCGCCGCGGTCGCCACCTGCTTCGTCCTGATGACCTCGCTCGGCGGCGTCAGCTACCCGTGGGGCTCGTGGCAGATCATCGGCTTCGGCGTGCTGGGCGCCGTCCTCCTGGTGGCCTTCGTCCTCATCGAGCGCCGGGCCGCCGAACCCGTCATTCCGCTGCGCCTGTTCCGGCTGCGCACCTTCTCGCTCACCGCCGTCATCGGCTTCGTCATCGGCTTCGCGATGTTCGGATCGATGACGTACCTGCCGACGTTCCTGCAGGTCGTCCAGGGTGTGTCGCCGACGCTGTCCGGTGTGCACATGCTGCCGATGGTGTTCGGCATGCTGCTCTCGTCCACCGGGTCCGGCCAGATCGTCAGCCGCACCGGCCACTACAAGGTCTTCCCGATCGCCGGCACCGCCGTGGTGATGCTCGGACTGCTGCTCCTGCACCGGCTCGACCCGTCCAGCGGTGTCGCCGAGATGAGCGCCTACTTCTTCGTCTTCGGCTTCGGGCTCGGTCTGGTCATGCAGGTGCTGGTCCTCATCGTGCAGAACGCCGTCCCCTACCAGGACCTCGGCGTCGCCACCTCCGGCGCCACGTTCTTCCGCTCCATCGGCGGCTCGTTCGGCGTCTCCATCTTCGGCACGATCTTCGCCAGCAAGCTCGGACCGCGGATCGCGGCCGCCCTGGCCGGGCAGCAACTGCCGCCCGGTGTCGACCCGGCGAAGGTCGCCCAGGACCCACGGACCGTCGCCCGGCTGCCGGCCCGGCAGGCGGCCGGCGTGCTGCACGCCTACGCGAACTCGATCACCGACGTCTTCCTCTACGCGGTGCCGGTCGTCTTCGTGGCGTTCGTACTGGCCTGGTTCCTCAAGGAGGAGCCGCTGCGCAGCAGCGTGACCGCACCGGACACCAGCGAGGTGCTGTCGTCCAACCCCGTGGAGCGGTCGTCCCGCGACGAGTGCGCCCGCGCGCTGTCCAAACTCGGCAGCATGGAGGGGCGCAAGCGCATCTACGAGAAGATCACCGAGCGGGCCGGCCTCGACCTCAAACCGGCCGCCAGCTGGCTGCTGCTGCGGATCCACCGCGACGGATCGGTCGAACCGGGGCTGCTCGCCGAACGCAGCACCGTCCCGCTCGGCGTACTCGCCGAGAGCGTCCGCCAGGTCGAGGAGCGCGGACTGGCCGCCCGCGAGGGCCTGTTGATGCTGCTGACCGACCAGGGACGGGAGGTCACGGAGCGGCTGTCGGCGGCCCGTCAGGAGTCGCTGGCCGAGATGCTGGGGGACTGGTGGACCAAGGACCGGCCCACCGATCTCACCGAGCTCGTACGGGAGTTGACGACGGAGCTGTGCGGCTCGGACGCGGAGGAGCCGCACGTCGGCTCCGGCCGGCAGCCGGTGTCGCGCCCGGTCAGCCCTCCCCGGCCACCACGGCCCCCGGACCTCGCACGGTGAGCCGCTACGTGGACCGCCCCGCGGACGGAGCGCCGTCGCCGTCGTGGTCGTCACCGTCGTCCCCGCCGCCGAGGCGCTTCTCGAAGAAGATCTCCGCGTAGATGTCGTCGTGGTACGGAGCGATCTCGACGAAACCGTGCCGGCGGTAGAGCGCGATGGCCTCCGTCAGGTCCCGGCGGGTGTCCAGCCGGATCCGCTCGGCGCCCAGCCGGGCCGCGGCCGCCTCGGCGGCCATCAGCAGCCCGCCACCGCCACCGAGGCCGCGCGCGGCGGGCCGGACGAACATCTGCTTGAGCTCGGCCGTACGCGCGTCCAGCAGCCGTACGCCGGCGCAGCCCGCCGTCTCACCACCGCGACGGGCCACCAACAGCACGCCGTGCGGCGGCGCGAGATCGGCCACGGGGTACTCCGCCACCCCCTCGTCGATCTCCCGCGGTGTCGAGAGACGGTCCTCGTGCAGCGTGAAGTACCGGTCCGCCACCTCGGTGTAGTACTCCCGCAGCAGCGCCCGCGCGTCCGGCGAATCGACCGGCTCGGTGGCGATGGTCCAGGGAGTGCGGAGGATGGCGGCGTCGCTCATGGCGTCATTGTCGCGGCCGGGGCGGGCCCGGCCGCAACGGAATTGATCCGCGAGCGGCGGTCCCCCGGGTCCTCGGGCCGGGCCGAACCGATCACCGTGCCGTCGACGCCGAGCGGCGTTCCGCACGGGCTCGGGCGGCCTTCCTCACCGGCCCGGTGCATTTGACGTCAAGCCCGCGAAGGAATCCCATGGAGGTGGGCACCGCCTGCGTTAACGATCTCTCCTGCCCGGCCTGGCCTCGCGGACCGTGTGGAATTCAGAACACACGAAAGCCGCCGATCATGACTGCAGAAGCTCCTGAACAAGCCCTGGGTGCCCTGGCACATGGTGACCACCCGGTCTTCGAGCAGCTTGCCCGGATGACCATAGAGACGCTGCCCAATTCCGGCCTCGACGAGCGCACCTACCACCTCGTACGGCTGGCCGCGCTGATCGCGATGGATGCCGCGCCCGCGTCGTACCTGACCAACCTCACCGTGGCGAAAGAGGCCGGCCTGACCGTCGAAGACGCAAAGGCCGTCTGTGTGGCCATCGCGCCGATCGTCGGAAGCGCGCGAGTCGTCGACGCGGCCGGCAGCGTCCTTCGCGCGCTGGGTTTCGCCGAACTCGTTGCCGAGATGGACGCGTGACGGTGCTGGTGGCCGAGGCCTGACGAAACTTTCCGGAGCGGGGCGATACACACCGATACACGCCGATACACACCGATGCGCCCCGACCGCTCGACGAAACGGCCGGGGCGCATCACTTCATCAACCGAGGCTAGGCGGTCTTCGGCTGCGCCTGCTGTACCACCTCGAACGACCACAGGGTGGAACCGCTGGCAGCCGGCTTCGGCCGGTCGCCGCCGCCCTGATGGGCCGCCTTCATGGGGCCCTCCATCCACGCCTGGAATGACTCCTCGTCACGCCACCGCGTGTACACCAGGTAGCTGTCGGTTCCTTCGACGGGGCGGAGGAGTTCGAACCACTCGAAGCCGTCCGACCCCTCAACCGCGTGCGCGCGGGAGGCGAAGCGCTTCTCCAGGGTCTCCCGCTGCTCGGCGGGGACGGTCAGCACGTTGATCTTGACTACGCTCATGACCCCCATCGTGCCGTACGGGACCGACAAGGCGGCGTAAGGGGCGGCGGCCGGGACCGCTCGCCCGGTGGCGGGCGTCAACCGTCGGTGCCTGCGGGCGTCAATCGTCGGCGTCTGCGGGCGTCAGCCGGCGGCGTCTGCGGGCGGCGATCGTCAGGGCGAGGGCTGCGGATGCTGTCTGGAGGAGAAGGAGGGTGCCGGCGACCGTGATGAGCCAGGCCGGGATGCCGGCCACCTTCAGGAGGGCGTACTCGTATCTGACGCGTCGGTACGGGGTGTCGTGGGTGGTGCGGCGTAGTTCGTGGTCGCCGGTGATGCGGTGCGGCTGGGGGAAGGTCTGGTCGATGGCGGTGAGGAAGGTGGGGCCGCTGCCGGTGAGGGCGCGGAGGGGGCCCTCGGGGTGGATGCGGCCTGCGAAGAAGACCTCGGGGCGGGAGCCGCCGATCGTGCTGCGCGGTTCCATCCGGTGCGGTGCGAGGACGTAGAGGCCCAGGGATTGCGGGGTCGCGGCCAGGGCGGAGAGGCGCATCGGGTAGACGAGCCGGGCGCTGGTGAAGGTCAGCCGCAGCGGGTCGAGGGTGCCGGAGAGCGTGCGGTCTCGTTCGGCGGGTGCCAGGCGGATCGCGACGTACTCCCAGCGTTGGGCGACGTAGGGGCGGAGGGCGCTCGCCAGGGGGGCGGGGAGGTGGAAACCGTGTGTTTTCAGCCAGTTGCGCAGTGCGCCGGGGTCGGTGGCGGTCAGCCGGGCGACGTCGAACGGGCCCAGCCGCTCGCGGCCCACGACCCCGACTCCGGGGCGGCCCGCCGACGGTGGCGGGGCCTCCGCGGCGTCCCCGTTCTGCCCGAAGGGCCAGTCGCCGCCGTGCGGCCAGAAGTAGTGGCGCTGTGCGACGGCCGGTTCGGTCAGCGTGGCGAGGCGGTCGAAGACCGCCGGATCGCCCAGTTTCACGGTGGCCCGGTGCGGGACGGGCATGATCCACGCGGCGTCGGGGGCGGTGCCGTTCACCTGCAGGCTCATCACGATCTGCTCGGTCTTCCCGTCCCAGCGCACGACCGAGGTCTCCCGGCCCACGGCCATGGTGGTCTTCGGGTCGTGCACCATCGCCCCGCAACCACAGGCGTACGCCGGGCGCGCCAGCGACACCAGCTGGACGGCCAGCAGCATCAGGACCACCAGGAGCGCCTGCCGGTGGGTCCGCCACCGTCCGCCGGCCCGTGTCGCCGCGGCCCGTCGCGCCCGTGGCCGGATCGTCGCCAGAGCCATGTCGTCCCCCGCCCTCTTCCTGCACCGTGTCCGACCTGGGCCTCTCGCCCGGCAGGCTGCTCGCTGCCCGGCCGGTCGGCAGCCGGAGTTCGGCGTTCCGCGGTCGGCAGCGTCGACACAGACGGTGGGGAGGGGGTGGCCGGTTCCCGCCCCTCGGCGGGCGGCTGTTCCCGCACCACCGCGGCCGTACGAGCGGGAAGCCGCGGCAGGTGGCTGAGGCGAAGGGCCCGGCCGGAGGTTTCCGGCCGGGCCCTTTCCTGTTCGTGCCTGTTCACCCAGGGGGTGGGGCGGTGCGGTCAGTTCGCCGCGCCCGCCTTGGCCTTGCGGCGGGCCGCTTCGATGACCTCGTGGGCCTCGGCACCGGTCTCGACGGCCGGCGGGGAGCCCGGCAGCGGCCTGCGGGCGCTCTCCGACATCCGCCAGACGGCGATGCCGCCGATCACGGCCGCCGCCATCATGTAGTAGGCGGGCATCATCTTGTTGCCGGTCGCGCCGATCAGGGCGGTGACCACCAGCGGCGTGGTGCCGCCGAAGAGCGACACCGAGATGTTGAAGCCGATCGACAGCGAGCCGTAGCGCACCTTGGTCGGGAACAGCGCGGGCAGCGTGGCCGGCATGGTCGAGGTGAAGGTGACCAGCAGCAGCCCCAGCGCGGCCATGCCCAGCGCGATGGCGAGCAGCGACCCCTGCCGGATCAGCAGCAGCGCGGGCACCGACAGCACCAGGAAGCCGGCGCAGCCCGCGGCGATGACCGGGCGGCGGCCGAAGCGGTCGGAGAGCCGGCCCGCGAACGGCTGGACCACCATCATCAGCACCATCACCGCGAGCACGACCAGCAGACCGTGCGTCTCGTCGTACTTCAGCTCCGAGGTCAGATAGCTCGGCATGTACGACAGCAGCATGTAGTCGGTGACGTTGAAGACCAGCACCAGACCGACGCACAGCAGCATCGACCGCCACTGGCCGAAGACCATCTCGCGGATGCCGATCCGCTTCTCGGCCTCGCGGCGCGCCTTCTCCTTCGACCGCGCCTCCTTCTCCAACTGGGCGAAGGCCGGGGTCTCTTCGAGCCGCATCCGGAGGTAGAGGCCGATGATGCCCATCGGACCGGCGATCAGGAAGGGGATCCGCCAGCCCCAGGAGTTGAGGTCCTCGGTGGACAGCAGGGCGGTCATCAGCGTGACCAGGCCGGCGCCGCCGACGTAACCGGCCAGCGTGCCGAACTCCAGCCAGCTGCCCAGGAATCCGCGCTTCTTGTCGGGCGCGTACTCGGCGATGAAGGTCGAGGCGCCGCCGTATTCGCCACCGGTGGAGAAGCCCTGCACCAGGCGGGCGACGAGCAGCAGGATGGGCGCGCCGACGCCGATGGTGGCGTACGACGGGATCAGGCCGATGGCGAAGGTGCCCACCGCCATCATGATCATGGTGATCGCCAGCACCTTCTGGCGGCCGATCCGGTCACCGAGCGGCCCGAAGACCATGCCGCCGACCGGACGCACCAGGAATGCCGCCGCGAACGCGCCGAACGTCGACAGCAACTGCGCGGTCGGGTTCCCGGAGGGGAAGAAGACGTGCCCGAGAGTGACCGCGATGTAGCTGTAGACGCCGAAGTCGAACCACTCCATCGCATTGCCCAGCGCGGCCGCCGACACCGCCCGCTTGACCATCGTGGGGTCGACGACGGTCACCTTGGGTGAGGACTGCTGCGGTTCCGCGTGCCGGTCCGGTCGCTGACCGGGTGCGGCATCGGCACGACTGCCGATGGGGGGACGGGGGCCGGGTGCGACGGGAGACTGCGTCGGCACGTGTTCGCTCGCCTGCGCTCTCTGGGACGACTACAAGGAACCGCCCGCCACCGGGTGGCGGGACATGACCCGCCATGGCAGCGACGGGCAGGCCCGCCGTCGAGCGGCGGGGCAAAGGTCGACCATAGGGGCAGAACGGTTCATCACGGACAGTGCGCGGATGACCGCGCAGGCGGTCGTATACCCGCTCCTTGCAGGGGAAACTCCCTTTCGCCGAGCAATGTGCGGGACTTTCGTCTGTGATCCATCTCGCGGGGATCGGCTGCAACCGTCCGCCGATGTGTGACATGTGTCACTTGAGATGGGTGGGGTGCGCCGCACGTGAGATGTCCGGGGTGTACCGCGCCCGAGGTGTCCGTGGCGTACCGCCCGGGGCCACACGCGAAACGGCGCGGCGGCACACAGCACCGCCGCGCCGAGACGGGATCGTCGCGTCCCCTCAAGGATCGGCCATGCCGCGCCGCCCCGCCACTCGGGAGCACGCCCGCCCCGTCACGCCCGCCCCGTCACGGCAGCCACGCCTCGTAGGACATCACCTGTCCCGCCTTCACCTTGAAGTCCGGTTGGTCCGTGGTGAAGGTCTCCTCCAGGCCGAGCAGTTCGCCGGTCCGCGGGTCGAGGATCACCATCTGCCGCAGGCCCGCGCCGTCGTGCACATACGCCTCACCGCGGCGCCCCAGCCGGTCGGTGACCGAGCCGACCGGACGCAGTCCCCCGGCATCCGCCAGCATCCGTACGACGGCGGCCGTTTCGCGCGGGCCCGGCGTCCACTCCCCGCGGAACGAGGAGAGCGCCTGCAGGAGGGGGGAGACGCTGCGGGTGCCGCCCGCCCCGCCGTACAGCCACCCCAGCTCCGCGCGCAGCTTCGCCGGGTCCGTCGGCGGCCGCGTGCGCGAGGCCAGGCCGCCGTGCTGCGCCTCCGAGCCCGCCGGGTAGGTCCTGCGGTGCAGGACCTTGCCGTCGCTGACGGTCCGCCAGTGGCCGTCGTCGTCATGGATGACCGGTCGGCCCGGATGCCGGGGGTCGGTGGCCACGACCAGTTCGGAGCCGCTGCCGTCCGCGTTCCACCGGGTGATGCGTTCTTCCGGCACGGTAACGGGCGGCGCGGCGTCCGGGCCCTCCTGCATGCTCAGGTACCAGCTCTGCACATGGCTGCCCCGGTGCGGCCCGTCCCCCGGTGCGGCCGCCCGGGCCCTGGCCTCCGCCCTCCGCGCGAGCTCGGCCAGCGGGACCGGCCGGGTGTCGGCGTGCGGGACGAGCGGCCCGGGCGCCGCGACCGCCGGGCTGCTGCCGGCGTCGGACAGCAGGAAGCACACCACCGCCACCAGCGCCAGCACCGCCGCCTCCGCGCGCAGCATCAGCCGACGCCCGGCCCGCCGGGTCCGCGTGTGGTGCAGCAGACGGATGAGGCCCGCCTCGGCGCGGGCGTCCAGAGGGCGGTCCCGCCAGCGGCCCGCGCCGGCCGGTGCGGGATCGGCCGCGCGCAGCAGCTCCAGTTCGTCACCCATTGCGGCCCCCATTGCCGTCGTCTCCTGCTCGTGCGGACACCGTCGTCCGCGTACGGTCGATCTCCGCGCGCAGGCGGCGGCGCGCCCGGTGCAGCCGCATGGCCGCCGCGCTGTGGCTGCATCCGAGGGTCACCGCCAGTTCCTCGACGGTCAGTTCCTCCCAGGCGGTCAGCCGCAGCACCTCCTGGTCGGCGGGCGAGAGCCGGGCCAGCGCCTCGTGCACCCAGGAGCCGGGCCGCTCGGCGTCCGGACTCTCCACGGTCTGCCGCCGGTGCGCCGCCTCGTGGTTGCCGAGTCGGTTCAGCAGTCGCCGGTAGCGGCCGAGCCCGCGCACCGTATTGGCCAGGCAGTTGCGGGCCACTCCGTAGAGCCAGGGCAGCGGGGATTCGGGGAGCTCGGTGCGGCGCCGCCAGGCTATGGAGAAGACCTCCGCCACCACTTCCTCGACCTCGTGTGCCTGCCCGTCCAGCCGTCGCGCCACGAAGCGGCTGACCGCCCAGTAGTGCGCGCGATAGGCCTCGGCGAAGGCGTCGTCCGTGCTCATGAACCGTTGGTGTCCGGCATGGCCCCGATCTTCACACCCGCACCGGGTGACACATCCCACCCCCTCGGCCCGGGTTCACCCGCCCTGTTGGCGGTGACGACGGAGGCGGTCCCGGACACCTACGGGGCATGAAGCTCCCCGTGAAGTGGCTGACGACCACTGACCACAAGACGATCGGCACGCTCTATCTGGTCACCGCCTTCGCGTTCTTCTGCGTCGGCGGGCTGCTGGCGCTGGTCATGCGCGCCGAACTGGCCCGGCCGGGCCACCAGATCATGTCGAACGAGCAGTTCAACCAGGCGTTCACGATGCACGGCACGATCATGCTGCTGATGTTCGCGACGCCGCTGTTCGCCGGTTTCGCGAACTGGATCATGCCGTTGCAGATCGGCGCGCCCGATGTCGCCTTTCCCCGGCTGAACATGTTCGCGTACTGGCTCTACCTCTTCGGCTCGCTCATCGCGGTGGGCGGGTTCCTGACCCCGCAAGGGGCGGCGGACTTCGGGTGGTTCGCCTATGCGCCGCTCTCGGACGCGGTGCATTCCCCCGGAATCGGCGGTGATATGTGGATCATGGGCCTGGCCTTCTCGGGCTTCGGCACGATTCTGGGTGCGGTCAACTTCATCACGACCATCCTCTGCATGCGTGCGCCCGGCATGACGATGTTCCGGATGCCGATCTTCACCTGGAACGTGCTGCTGACCGGTGTATTGGTCCTGCTGGCCTTCCCGGTGCTCGCGGCGGCGCTGTTCGCGCTGGAGGTGGACCGTAAATTCGGTGCGCATGTCTTCGACGCCGCGAACGGCGGTGCGTTCCTCTGGCAGCACCTCTTCTGGTTCTTCGGGCATCCGGAGGTGTACATCATCGCGCTGCCGTTCTTCGGCATCATTTCCGAGGTCATTCCGGTGTTCTCCCGGAAGCCGATGTTCGGTTACATCGGTCTGATCGCGGCGACGATTTCGATCGCCGGCCTTTCGGTCACGGTGTGGGCGCACCACATGTACGTCACCGGCGGTGTGCTGCTGCCGTTCTTCTCCTTCATGACGTTCCTGATCGCCGTTCCGACCGGTGTGAAGTTCTTCAACTGGATCGGCACGATGTGGAAGGGCTCGCTGTCCTTCGAGACGCCGATGCTCTGGGCGGTCGGCTTCCTGATCACCTTCGTCTTCGGTGGTCTGACCGGTGTCATCCTGGCCTCGCCGCCGATGGACTTCCACATCTCCGACACGTACTTCGTCGTGGCGCATTTCCACTACGTGGTCTTCGGAACGGTCGTCTTCGCGATGTTCTCCGGCTTCCACTTCTGGTGGCCGAAGTTCACCGGCAAGATGCTGGACGAGCGGCTCGGGAAGATCACGTTCTGGACGCTGTTCGTGGGCTTCCACGGCACGTTCCTCGTCCAGCACTGGCTCGGTGCCGAGGGCATGATCCGCCGTATTCCGGACTATCTCGCGGCCGATGGATTCACCACCCTGAACACCGTCTCCAGCATCTTCTCCTTCCTCCTCGGCCTGTCGATCCTGCCGTTTCTCTACAACGTCTGGAAGACCGCCAAGTACGGCAAGAAGGTCGAGGTCGACGACCCGTGGGGATACGGCCGTTCGCTGGAATGGGCCACGTCCTGCCCGCCGCCGCGGCACAACTTCCTCACCCTGCCCCGCATTCGCTCCGAATCGCCGGCATTCGATCTGCACCACCCGGAGATCGCCCGGGAACTCACGGGTGCCAGGGATGACGAGGACCGGTCCGGTACCGGAATCGAGGCCCGGGCATGAGCGAGCGCATCCGCACCGGCGAGGAAAGGACCCGGGAGAGCGAACGGGATCTGGACCGGGCCGTCAACGAAATCGAGGGCTTTCTGCTCTGGGAGGCGGAGAAGGACCGCGCCCGTACCCGCGCGGAGGCCTTCTGCGCGGGACTGCCCTGGCTCACCGACACCCAGCGGCAGGAAGTGGCGGTCCGCTATTGCCAGGACCAGCACGAGACCTCGCGGGCCTATCTGCAACGTATTGCGGTCCGCAGCGCGAGTCTGCGGACCGAATACGAGGGTGTCTACCGGGTCCTTCGGCGACGGCTGGTCACCGCCTGCGTGAGCGCCACGGCGGTGGCGGTGGCCCTGGTGACGGTGGTGGCCGCCGGCCTCACCCGGTGACGGTGATCTGGGACGCCGGATCGGTGGTGTCGCGCACCTGATAGCCGGCGTTGAACGTCGAACTCGTCGCGCTGGTCGGGCAGCCGAACCCGCCCACCACCTTCACCGGCACCGACGCGTTGGTGAAGGTCAGGGTGGACGGCGCCCCGTTGGTCCAGGTGCCGTTGACGGTGGCCGCCGCGGTGGGTGCCGCGGTCACCGTGCAGGACGCCAGACCGCTGGTCCTGAGCACGAACCCGCCCGAGGGGATGGTCAGCCCGGCGGTCGCCGGTGTCCCGTTCTGCATGGCCACGCCCCAGGTGCCGGTCGTGGTGACGGTCGCGCTCACCCCGGGCATGCTCGTCGTACAGGAGCCGTAGGTCGCCGGGGTGGTCGAACTGCTCACCGGCCCGGCGTCGTCGTGGTTGCCGGGCGCGGCCGGGACCTGGCCGCTGGAGGTAGAGGTCGTGCAGGTCACGGTCACCGACCCGGCGGTGAAGGTGGCCTTGCCGCTGAGGGTGGCGGTGAAGGCGTGGCCGGCGGGGCTGACGGTCGTGGCGGCGGCGGTCCCGGCCGGCTGCGCCATCGCCGGACCGGTCACCCCCGCCGACAGGCCGACCGCCGCGGCGATCCCGGTACCGGCGACGACCAACGCCCGCCTACGGGAGGTGCGGAAGGCAACGGAGCTACGGGGCCGGGCGGATATGGGGTCCTGGGCATGCGTCATGGAGGGGTTCCTTCCAGAGGGGGTTCCAGAGGGGGGCGTTCCACAGGGGTTCCGCACGGGAGTTACGGCGACGGCGGTTCCGCCGCCTCGGTCGGCTGCCAGGCGAAGATCATCGAGCCGCCGAGGATCCCGATGACCGTGCCGATCAGGAAGCCGCCCAGGTTGGACATCACCAGCGCGGCCGCCGCACACAGGACGGTGAGCACCCCCGCGAGACCCCGGTAGTGCGGTGCGAACCACGCGGAGAGTCCCATCAGGATCATCACCAGTCCCATCAGGACGGACGGGATGCCGGCGATGCCCTGTTGGAGCATGATCTTCAGAGGTGCCAGAGGGATGGCGCAGATCTCGGCGCCGGCGACGACGGCCGCCAGACCGCCCCAGAAGGGCCGTCCCGTGCGCCAGCGCCGCCAGGTCAGAAGCATTCCTTCGCGCCCTTGGAGATCTTCATGTGCAGGCCGGAGAGCTTGAAGGTGCCGGCGTTGGTCGCCCAGGCGGTCTGCCGGAGGTTCGTGATGCTGACGTCGTCGGCCTGCTGGGCGAAGAGGTCCTGCATGCCCTGCGCGCTGTCCGGGCCCTTGTCCAGCGTGGAGGCGTCCCGGCCGATCTCGATGGCGTGGAAGGACGCGTTGCCGGAGAGCTGGGTGGCGTCCACGAACAGATTGCTGGCCTCGACGGGCGTACTGCCCGTTCCGGCGCTGAGGTTGAGCGAGATGTCCCCGATGACGGGCAGGTGGGTGACCACCGACTGACAGAGGTTGTGCAGTTGGGCGGTCTTGATGGCGGTGACCGCGACCGGCAGGAGATCTCCCCTGGCGTTCGCGTCCACGCTGCCGTACTGGGCGAATCCGTCGCCCTTGAGGCTGTCGGCGGACACCTTGAACTGCTGTCCCGATACGGCGAACGAGGCGGCCAGCGCCCCGTTGGCCAGGGCGATGCCCAGGGCCGCGGTGCCGGCGAGGGCCGGGACGGCCAGCACGGCGAACTTCCGCCAGCTGGTGCGTCCCGTGACGGGTCTGCCTTGCGCGTCCTGCATGGTGTGGGTCCCCTTCGTCAGAGCGGTGGAGCACGCTGTCGCGACATGTGGGGGGAGCGGTGCGTGGAGGTGCGCAGGGGAACCGGGCGGCGCGTGAGGGGGAAAGCCGGGTTACCCGCGGTTACTTACTCGCGAGTTCGAATGTAGGACCGCCCCTGACGACTGGCAAGGTTGAGCGGCAAACCGTTTTCGGACATATCACGGCGCCCGGTGGTCCCTGTCGACCACCGGGCGCCGCACGAAGCAACGGCTCAGCCGTACCGCACCTGGAGTTCCTTCACGCCGTTGAGCCAGGCCGAGCGCAGCCGCCGGGGATCGCCCGCCAGCGAGATGTCCGGCATGGCGTCCGCGATGGCCTGGAAGATCAGGTTGATCTCCAGTACGGCCAGCGACTTGCCGAGGCAGAAGTGCGGTCCGCCGCCCCCGAAGCCCAGGTGGGGGTTGGGGTCGCGGGTGATGTCGAAGACCTCGGGGTGGTCGAAGGCCTCCGGGTCGTTGTTCGCGGACGAGTAGAAGATCCCGACCCGCTGGCCCTTCTTGATCCGTGCGCCGCCCAGTTCGGTGTCCTGGGTGGCGGTGCGCTGGAAGGACACCACCGGGGTGGCCCAGCGCACGATCTCCTCGGCGGCGGTGGCCGGGCGTTCGCGCTTGTAGAGCTCCCACTGGCCGGGGTGGGTGAGGAAGGCGTGCATGCCGTGCGTGATGGCGTTGCGGGTGGTCTCGTTGCCGGCCACCGCCAGCAGCAGCACGAAGAAGCCGAACTCGTCGGAGCCGAGGTTCCCCTCGTCCTCCGCCGCCACCAACTGGCTGACGATGTCCTTGGCCGGGCACTCCTTGCGCGCCGCGGCCAGGTTCATCGCGTACGAGATCAGCTCCATGGCCGCGTTGGAGCCGACCTCTTCGGTGATGGCCAGTTCGGGATCGTCGTAGGCCACCATCTTGTTGGACCAGTCGAAGATGCGGGCCCGGTCGTCCTGGGGGATGCCGATGAGTTCGGCGATGGCCTGGAGGGGGAGCTCGCAGGCGACGTCGGTGACGAAGTCCCCCGAGCCGTTCTCCCGGGCCTGGGCGACGATGTGCCCGGCCCGCCGGCGCAGCGCGTCCTCCAGCGCCCGGATGGAGCGCGGGGTGAATCCGCGCTGCACGATCTGGCGGACCCGGGTGTGCTCGGGCGGGTCCATGTTCAGCATGATCAGCTTCTGGACGTCGATCTGTTCCCGGGTCATCGAGGCGTTGAACCGGATGATCGAGGTGTTGAGGTTCGCGGAGAAGACCTCCGGTTTGGTGGAGACCTCCTTGACGTCCTGATGGCGGGTGACGACCCAGTAGCCGTCGTCGTCGAAGCCGGCGATGCCGTGCGGCTGGGCGTTCCACCACACGGGCGCGGTCTGCCGCAGCTGCGCGAACTCGGGGAGCGGGACGCGGGACCGGTAGACGTCGGGATCGGTGAAGTCGAACCCCTCGGGCAGCGCTGGGCAGGGCATCGGCGACTCCTGGTCCGTGGGCCATCGTTCTTCTGACGGGGCATCAGGTGTGGGGTCGCGGTGAAGGTAGTAACGAGTTCTATAAGTGGCAAGGGTCTCGGCGATTCCCGTTCCGGACAAGGGGGTTGCATGCCTCTTGCGCGCCGGGTGGCGGCTCACGAGACTGTTCGCAGAACTAGAACGCGTACTAGTTCTGTTCCGTGGGTGTCGGGACGCCCGCGGACGCGAGGAGAGGACGAGTCAGTCATGGCCGCGGAACCCGTCATCGTCGAAGCAGTACGCACCCCGATCGGCAGGCGCCAGGGCGCGCTCGCCAACCTCCACCCCGCCTACCTCCTGGGGGAGACCTACCGCGAACTGCTCGCCCGTACGGGCATCCAGCCCGACTGCGTCGAACAGATCGTCGGCGGCACCGTCACCCACGCTGGCGAACAGTCGATGAACCCGGCCCGCAACGCCTGGCTGACCATGGGCCTCCCCTACGAGACCGCCGCGACCACCGTGGACTGCCAGTGCGGCTCGTCCCAGCAGGCCAACCACCTGGTCGCCAACATGATCGCCGGCGGAGTGATCGACGTCGGCATCGGCTGCGGCGTCGAGGCGATGTCCCGGGTACCGCTCGGCAGCGGCTCCAAGCACGGTCCCGGAAAGCCCTGGCCCGACGAGTGGAACGTCGATCTGCCCAACCAGTTCGAGGCCGCCGAACGCATCGCCCGCCACCGGGGACTCACCCGCGAGAACGTCGACTCCCTCGGACTGATCTCCCAGGAACGCGCGGCCACCGCCTGGGCCGAGGAACGCTTCAAACGCGAGACGTTCGCCGTCCAGGTCCCCACCACCGAGGACGAACAGGCCGCGGGAGGGGGCATGTGGCGGCTGGTCGACCGCGACGAGGGCCTGCGCGACACCAGCATGGAGGCGCTGGCCGGCCTCAAGCCCGTCATGCCGACCGCCGTCCACACAGCCGGCAACTCCTCACAGATCTCCGACGGGGCCGCCGCCATCATGTGGGCCTCCAAGCGGATGGCCCGCGCCCTCAAGCTCCGGCCGCGCGCCCGCATCGTCGCCCAGGCACTGGTCGGCTCCGACCCGCACTTCCACCTCGACGGCCCGATCGACGCCACCCGCGCGGTGCTCGGCAAGGCCGGGATGTCCCTCAAGGACATCGACCTCGTCGAGATCAACGAGGCCTTCGCCTCCGTCGTGCTCTCCTGGGCCCAGGTCTTCGACCAGGACCTCGCGAAGGTCAACGTGAACGGCGGCGCCATCGCCCTGGGCCACCCCGTCGGCGCCACCGGCGCCCGGCTCATCACCACCGCCCTGCACGAACTGGAACGCGCGGACAAGGAGTTCGCGCTGATCACCATGTGCGCGGGCGGAGCACTGGCGACGGCGACGATCATCCAGCGGCTGTAGTCACCCCTGGCGAGCTACCCCTGGTCGAACGCGACCGGGACGTCGAAGGCGGCGCGGCGGGTGGCCCGGCGCAGGGCCTTGAGGACGGCCCCGCCCAGCGTGACGGTGAGGACCACGGTGACCAGGGCACGGGGGAGGTCCCAGCCGAGGGAGGTGGCGAGGCAGTAGGCCACGTAGCGGGCGAGGTTCTGGTCCAGCGGATCGCCCGGTACGAAGGAGACGCCCGAGGCCATGCCCGCGATGTACGGCCAGCCCTGGAGGTTCATGACCAGGCCGTACAGCACCGCGGAGACGGCACCGTAGGCGGCCAGCAGCGCCAACTCGCGGCGTCCGCGCAGCCGGTCGGCCCCCGGCAGCAGACCGGCGCCCATCGACACCCAGCCCATCGTCAGCATCTGGAACGGCATCCAGGGGCCGACGCCGCCGGTCAGCAGCGCCGAGGCGAACATCGCCACGGAACCCAGCACGAAGCCGAAGCCGGGCCCGAGCACCCGGCCCGCCAGCACCATCAGGAAGAACATCGGCTCGACCCCGGCCGTCCCCGCGCCCAGCGGACGCAGCGCGGCCCCGGCCGCGGCCAGCACACCGAGCATGGCGATCGCCTTCGCGTCCAGGCCGACGTCGGCGATCGTCGCCACCACCACGGCGAGCAGCATCGGCAGCAGCGCCGCGAACAGCCACGGCGCGTCCTTGGAATGGGCGAGCCCGGACGCGGAGTCGGCCAGCAGCGGCCAGCCGAACGCCATCATGCCGATCGCCGACACCAGGGCCAGCGCGGCGACGGAGCGGGGCCCGAGCCGCACCGCACGGGCCTGCCGGCCGGCCGTCATACGGCGCCCTCCAGGGCACCGGCCACCTGCGGAACGGTCAGCCAGGGCAGCGGTGCCAGCACCTTCGCGACCTGCGGGGCGAACGACGGCGACGAGACCACCACCTCGTCGGTGGGCCCGTCGGCGACCACCTCACCGTCCGCGAGGATCACCACCCGGTGCGCCAACTCGGCGGCGAGCTCCACGTCATGGGTCGCCAGGACGATGGCGTGCCCCTCGGCCGCGAGCCCGCGCAGCACCTCGACCAGGCGGGCCTTGGCGGCGTAGTCCAGGCCGCGGGTGGGCTCGTCGAGCAGGAGCAGCGGAGGCCGGGCGGTCAGCACGACCGCGAGGGCGAGCGCGAGCCGCTGGCCCTCCGACAGGTCCCGGGGATGAACGGAATCCGGCACACCGGGCAGCAACCGCGCGACCAGCGCCCGGCAGCTGCCCGCGGGGGCGGCCGCGTCCCGGTCGGCCGCGGCGCACTCGGCGGCGACGGTGTCCGCGTAGAGGAGGTCACGGGGCTCCTGCGGCACCAGGCCGACCTGCCGCAACAGCTCCCGCGGACCGGTCCGGTGCGGAACGACGCCGCCCACCCGCACCGCGCCGGACGACGGCTGGTGCATCCCGACGAGGGTGGACAGGAGCGTGGACTTCCCCGCGCCGTTCCGCCCCATCAGGGCGACGGTCTCGCCGCGCCGGACGGACAGGTCCACCCGGTGCAGCGCCTCGATCCGCCCCCGGCGTACACCGAGCCCGGTGACCTCCGCGACCGCCGCGGCCTCCGCGGTCCGCGCGGCGTCCACCGGCCGTGGTGGTGTGACGGTTTCCAGTCGCGCCCGCAGTGGAGCGGCCTTGCGGCGGGCGTCCCGTACGGACAGCGGGAGCGGGGACCAGCCGGCGAGCTTGCCCAGGCCCACCACCGGGGGATGGACCGGGGAGACCGCCATGACGTCGGACGGTGCGCCCATGACCGGCGGCGCACCGGGCGCGGGGAGCAGGATGACCTGGTCGGCGTACTGGATCACGCGCTCCAGCCGGTGTTCGGCCAGCAGGACCGTGGTCCCCAGATCGTGCACCAGACGCTGGAGGACGGAGAGCACCTCTTCGGCCGCGGCCGGGTCCAGGGCCGACGTCGGCTCGTCCAGGACCAGGACCTTGGGGTGGGTGGTGAGCACCGAACCGATCGCCACCCGTTGCCGCTGACCGCCCGAGAGGGTGGTCAGGGCCCGGTCCCGCAGCTCGGCCAGGCCCAGCAGGTCGAGGGTCTCCTCGACCCGGCGGCGCATCACGTCCGGAGCGAGCCCCAGCGACTCCATGCCGTAGGCGAGCTCGTCCTCGACGGTGTCGGTGACGAAGTGCGCCAGCGGGTCCTGGCCCACCGTCCCGACCACATCGGCCAGTTCGCGCGGCTTGTGGGTGCGGGTGTCACGGCCGTCGACGGTGACCCGGCCGCGCAGCGTCCCCCCGGTGAAATGCGGCACCAGCCCGCAGACGGCGTTCAGCACCGTCGACTTGCCGACGCCGGAGGGACCGACCAGGAGGCACAGCTCACCCTCCGGGACGGTCAGGTCCACGCCCTGGACGGCAGGTGCGGCGGCGTCCCCGTAGGTGACGGAGACCTGCTCGAACCGGATCACTGGCTGGGCTCCTTCTGGGCGGTCTTGGCGGTTCTGGTGGCCCTGGTGGTGGCCGGGTCCGCGGCCGGGGCGGTGGCGCCGGCAGGGGCCGGGGCCGGGGCCACGACGGCCGGGAGGAGGCCGACGAGGAGGGAAGCGGCCGGCCAGAGCGGCAGGACCGGGGCGGTGAGCGGGAAGGCGGGCGGGTGGAGGGCGGCGGGGGCGTAGCCGCCGGCCCAGATCGTCAGGGCCGCGACGGCGATGCCGGAACCCGCCACCAAGCAGGCGCGCGGGCCCCACCGTTCGGGGCGGTAACGGGTGCGCACGGAACGGCGGCCGCCCAGCCACAGCCCGGCCAGCGCCGCCGCCAGCCCGGCCAGGAGGAGGGGCAGCCCGTAGCCGGCCCCGGTGTCACCGAGCAGGCCGTAGGTGCCCGCGCAGACGCCCAGCAGCCCGCCGAGGGTGAGGGCGGAGGTGGTGTGCCGTACGGCACGCGGGACACGGGCGCTGCGGCCGTAACCCCGGGCGTCCATGGCCGCGGCCAGCGCCACCGAACGCTCCAACGCGCCCTCCAGCACCGGCAGTCCGACCTGGAGCAGCGCCTTGAAGCCCCGGTCGGGCCGGCCGCGCAGCCGGCGGGCGGCCCGGAGCCGCTGGACGTCGGCGACCAGGTTCGGGGCGAAGGTCATCGCCACGACCACGGCGACGCCCGCCTCGTACAGCGCACCGGGCAGCGACTTCAGCAACCGGGACGGGTTGGCCAGCGCGTTCGCGGCGCCGACGCAGATCAGCAGGGCGGCCAGCTTCAGCCCGTCGTAGAGGGCGAAGAGCATGCCCTCCGCGGTGACCCGGCCACCGATCCGGACGCCCTCGGCCCAGTCCGGAAGCGGCACTTCGGGAAGCGTGACGAGCGTGTGGCTACCCGGGATCGGCGAGCCGAGGACGAACGCGAAGACCAGCCGGATGCCGATCACCAGCAGACCCAGCTTCACGAACGCGCCGTACGAGCGGGCCCACGGCGCGTCCGTACGCCGCACCGCGACGACGTACCCGGCCACTCCCACCAGCAGCCCGAGCAGCAGCGGATTGGTGGTCCGGGAGGCCGCGGTGGCCAGTCCGAGCGCCCACAGCCACCATGCGCCGGCGTGCAGCGCGGTGGTACGGGTCGCCTGCGGGGCGCTCATCCGCGCCGGCGGCGCGCCTGCCACCCGGCCGCCGCACCGAGGACGAGGACGGCCGCACCGCCGCCGAGCAGACCGGCGGACGGCCCGCCGTCGGCGTCGTGAGCCCGGTCGGCCTCCGTGGCCTTGCCGGCACCGGAACCGGCGCCTCCACCCGCGTCCTTCACCTGGTCCGCGCACCCCGACTTCGGGTAGCCGGCGATCCCGCACAGCAGCGCGTCGGAGTCGTAGCGCAGCGGCCGGGCGACCGCCGCCAGGGCCTCACCGGCCGAGGCGTCCGCGGGCACCTGGGCACAGGCGGTCCGCGCCTTCGGCGGCCGCTCACCGCCCGGGGCGTCCGCGGCGGTGCCGAAGTCGATGACGATGCCGATCCGCTTGCGGCCGTCCTTGGCGGGCGTCGTACCGCAGACGGCGTCGAAGTCCGCGGCGGTACGCGGCTTTCCGGCCGCGGCGGAGTCCGCGCTGACGGTGAAGCGGAAGCCCTCGATCGCGCCGTCGGCCGGCCGCAGGGTGGCCGGCCCCTCCGTGGCGTACGCCCAGGAGCCGTCCTTGCCGCCGCCGTTCCAGAACGACCAGTAGCGGTACTCCTGCGCCTGGGCGGGGGCGGCCGCCAGACCGGTGAGGGTGCCGGCCAGCAGCACCGCCTGGAGTGCCCGGCGCATCAGAGGCCGTTCTTCCCGCGGTTCCTGCGGCCGCTCAGCAGGAAGCCGATGCCGGCACCGATGGCCAGGCCGACGGCGACGACCCACACGACGCCCATGCCCCCGCCCTTGCCGTCGTCGCTCTTCGCGTCCTTCCCGGACGTCTCGGCCCCGGCGGACACCGCGGCCGGCTTCGGGCCGGTGGCGTTCAGGGCGGACACCAGGTCGGTGCCGCCGAACGCGCGCGGGTCGGTGCCGGTGGCGTGCGCGGCGAGCACCAACTGTGCGTACGCGGCCGGGCCGTTCTGCCGGGCCCAGCCGGCGGCGTTCTTCTCCAGCCACGCGAGCGGCCGCTGCGCGGCGGAGCGGTGGCCACCGGCCGCCAGCGCCACCACGGCATCGGCGGTGTTGCCGACGTCCGGCTGCTCCTTCGCACCCGGCATCGTCGACATCAGATGCTGTCCGTTCCTGCCGAGCTGATCGACGAGGTAGGCGGCGCCGCCGTCCGCGGCCCGCGCCCGGCCGTCCGCCCCCGCCTGCTTGCCCTTGCCGGCGCCGTTCTCCATGCCGTTCTTGCAGGTCAGCGGCTTGACGGGAGTATCGGCGGCGCCGTTTGCGGGGGCGACGACGAAGCCCTTGCCGAGCGCGCCGGTCGCGGCGGCCGCGGTGGCGTCGGCGTTCGGCGCCGCGTCCTTGAGCTGGAAGGTGAACGCACCGCGCCCCTCCTCCTTGGCGTCGCAGCCCAGCCGGAAGGTGAGCAGCCCGTCGTAAGGGGTCTTGCCGCCCTTCTTCGACGTGACCGACTCCGGCTTGTGATCGGCCGCCGCCAGCGCGCCGATGACCACCGAGGTGGAGTTGGCGTCGCTGGGCGAACCGGGCATCGAGCTCCAGCCACCGTCGTCGTTCTGCACCGACTTCAGCCAGTCCACGGCCTTCGTCACGGTCTTGCCGTGCCCACCGAGCGCGGCCAGCGCCTGCACCGCGGCGGCCGTCTGGTTGGTGTCCCGCATCGTCTTGGCGTCACACGCCTTGCCCGGGTCGGCCCGGAACGCGGTGTACGAGCCGTCCGCGCACTGCTGCCCGACCAGCCAGTCCACCGCCGGGGCCGCGGGCCGCACGCCCACCGTGTGCTGCGCCAGCAGCGCGAGCGACTGCCGCCAGACGCCGTCGTACTGCGGGTCCTTGGTGCCGTACAGCCCGGCGGGCAGCTTCTGCGGGGACGGGGAAGGGCCGGCGGCGGACGCGGCGGGGGCAGCGGCCGCGCCCAGGACCACCGCGGCCGCCAGCGCCGTGGCGGCGCGGCGCGCCAGGAAGGCGACGGGGTGCGTCGAAGGGGCCTGGTGAGCCATGGAAGCCATGGGAGCCATCGGGTCGGTGCCTCTCGGGTCGGGTCGCGGCGGTGCACGCAGCCGCGCTCGGCCCACCACCCGCGCTCCGATCCTGCGATCGGGCGCGGTGGCACCGGGCTCGGCTCCGTATACCTCGACGGTGCCGCGCACCGGCCGTCCGCACGTGGCGGTACCGGTGGCGCGAGCCTTGGCCGTGCCCCATCGGGTGCTCCGACTCGTCCGGCCGGATCGCCGCACGAGGAGCGACCGGCCGTCCTCACGGATGGGGGTGCCCCCGGGCTCGAGCGAAGCCGAGAGCTTGGGGGAGGGTCAGCGCCGGATTTACACCGGCTTCCCCCGATCGGGTACGGATGACGTTGTCCCGCACACCTTAACCGGCCCCCGGCCGGGGGCCGCGGGCGCGGGGAGGGCACTGCGGCCGGCGGGGTGCGCCCTCGGGGGCGTCGGCCCGCCGGGGCCCCGCGGTCGGCAGGCGCACCTGCGATATTCACTTGCGCGCCCTCGTGCCTCGGGTCAGCGTCGCAGGTCACGTGACCAGGCAGAGAAGGCGAGCATGCAGACCCACCACGTCGACCACGAACTCATCCAGGCCGCGGCCCACGTCGCTCGTACCCGCTGCCGGGGCGACAACCACACCATGGCGGCCGCGGCCCGCGCCCGGGACGGCCGGATCGTCACCTCGGTGAACGCCTACCACTTCACCGGAGGCCCCTGCGCCGAGCTCGTCCTCATCGGCACGGCAGCCGCCCAGGGCGCCTACGAGCTGGACACGATCGTCGCCGTGGGCGACCGCGACCGGGGGGTCGTTCCCCCGTGCGGCCGGTGCCGCCAGGTCCTGCTCGACTACTTTCCCGCCCTTGAGGTCATCGTCGGCGAAGGCGACCGCGTCCGAGCCGTCCCCCTCACCGACTTGCTGCCCGAGACCTACGTCTGGGCCGACCACCAGCTCGACGCCGAGTAGCCCGCGCCGCTCGGCACTAGACGGACGGGACCTCGTCGCGGCCGCGTACGGCGACGACGAAGGCGCCACGGCCGTCCGTCCCGTCGGTGCCCGCCCCGTCCGGCCGGTCGCCCAGGACCCGTCCGTACGACGCCGCGACCGTCTCGCGGGCGTGGATGCGCGGCTGCCAGCCGTGCCGGCCCAGCCAGTCGGCGGCCGGTTCGTCGAGGCCGCCCTTCCACAGCGCGCTGATCTCGCGCATCGACGGCAGGGTACGGCCATCGGCCATCATCGCGCTGGTGCGGAAGTCCTCCGAGCCGGGGAAGGCGAGGCGGCTGCCCGGGGCGGACTGCTCGCCGAGGGTGGTCAGCAGCCGGGCGGCTTCCCCGGCCGACAGGTAGACCAGCAGCCCCTCGACGAGCCAGGCCGTCGGCTCGTCCGGCGCGAAACCGGCGGCCCGCAGCGGTGCGGTCCAGTCCGTGCGGAGGTCGGCGGCGACGGCGGTACGCGCACACCGCGGCCGGGCGCCCTGCTCGGCCAGCACCCGCTCCTTGAAGGCCAGCACCTCCGGCAGGTCGACCTCGTAGAGGCGTACGCCGTCGGGCCACGGCAACCGGTGGGCGCGGGTGTCGAGGCCGGCGGCGAGGATCACGACCTGGCGCAGGGCGTGTTGGGTGGTGGCCGTGGTCAGGTAGTCGTCGAAGAAGCGGGTGCGCAGCACGACGTGCCGGAACAACCCGCGGTAGAACGCCTCCCGCTGGGGGGCGGGCACCTCCGCGTCGTCAGTCCGCGCGGCCGCGGCGGGCCGGGGCGGGGCGGCGGCCACGAAGCCCGCGGCGTACGGGTCGTCGAAGAGCCGGTCCGGGCGGGCGCTTTCGGTCGCACGGATCCGGGCTACACCGAGTGCGGTGGCGGCGACGCCGCGCAACTCGCCCATGAGGGGCCTCCGGAGGCTGAGGAAAAGAGGAAGGAGGAAAGGGGGAAGGGGAAATGGGGGTGCGGTGAGCAGGGTGGGTGGTGGCGGCCTGAGCCTACCGCGATTTGGTTGCCCGAGGCTACTTAATTTCCCGCCGTGGCCTTGCCGTGGCCTTGCCGTGGCTCCACCGGCACCGCCTACGGGTTCAGTTGCACCGCCTGATAGCGCGCCGGACCGTCCGTCGCCCGCTCCACCCGCTCCACCTGTCCCAGCTTCACCAGGCGGCGCAGATGGGCCTCGGCCTCCGAGACCGCGATGTTCCGTGACGCGAACGGGATGTGCTCCCACGGACGGTTCCACTCCATGCGGACGGCGAGTTCCCAGGGGGTCAGGGGTTCGCGGAGCAGTGCTCGCAGTCCGGAGAGCCGCTCTTCATGGTGGGCGATGAGCTCGCGTACGCGTCCGCCGGCATCGGTGAAGGCGTGCTGATGCGCGGGCAGGACCTCGGCGGGCGCGAGGCGGGCGACGCGTTCGAGGGAGTCGAGGTAGTCGCCCAGGGGGTCGGTGGCGCCCCCCGGGCTCTCCCCTTCGTTGGAGCGGGTGGGACCCCCGTCGCCGTCCGGTTCCTCGTACAGGCCGATGTGCGGGGTGATGCCGGGGAGGAGGTGGTCGCCGGAGAACAGCCGCCCGAAGCCGGGCCGTTGTCCGCCTGCGCCTCCGCCTCCGTCTCCGCCCCTGCCCGTCTCGCCGTCCTGTCGCGGGCCGGCCGCCGGGTGCTCCTCCTCCAGGTGCAGGCACACATGGCCCGGTGTGTGGCCCGGCGTCCAGATGGCGCGCAGCCGGCGGCCCGGCAGGTCGAGCAGCTCGCCCGGGGCGATGTCGCGGTCCGGCAGCGCGACCTCCCGGCCCGGCGGTCGGTGGCCGCTCCTCCGCTTGGCGTGTGCCTCCCGCAGCCGGGCCACGTGCGCGTCCGGTGCGCCCGCGGTGGAGAGCTTGGTGATCAGGTAGTCGAGCCACTCTCCTGGTACGGCCGCGCGGGTGCGGCGTACGACGGCGGTGTCCGCGGCGTGCATCGCGATCCAGGCGCCGGACGCCTCCCGCACCTTGGCGGACAGGCCGTGGTGATCGGGGTGGTGATGGGTGATCAAGATGCCGTGGAGATCGGTGAGGGCGAAACCGCAGGCGGTCACGCCGGCCACCAAGGTGTCCCAGGAGTCCGGGTCGTCCCATCCGGTGTCGATCAGCACCGGCCCGCGGTCGGTCTCCAGGAGGTGGACGAGGGTGTGGCCGAGCGGATTGTCCGGGATGGGGACGGCGATGCTCCACACCCCGCCCTTGTGGTCGATCACCTGCGCGCCCATCGCGGACCCCTCTCGTCGAAACCGCCCTCACTATAACTAGAACGGGTTTCAAGTGAGGGATTAAGTGTCCGCCGCCATGGGGGAGTTGGCGGGGCCCGGATTCGGTCGGCGCCGTGGACTCCTCCCACTGGAACTGGTAACAGTTCCTGATACGCAGCGTGTCTGACGAACCGTCAGCAAACGTGGCGTAGTAGCGCCATCGTTCGTCCACAGCAGCTCATCGTCGGGAGGCGGCAGCCATGAGCGACCTCGTCGAGCACGGAAAGCTCTACATAGGCGGTGCGTTGGTCGATCCGGCCGGCCGGGACACGATCGAGGTCGTCTCACCGCACACCGAGCAGGTCATCGGCCGGGTCCCGCACGCCTCGCGGGCCGATGTCGACCGTGCGGTGGCCGCGGCCCGCACCTCCTTCGCGTCCGGGGTGTGGGCGAACGCCCCGCTCGCGGACCGGATCGCGGTGGTGACTCGTATCAAGGACGCCTTCGCGGCGCGCAGCGAGGAGATCGCCAGGGTCATCAGCTCGCAGAACGGCACCCCGTTCACCTCGGGCGTCATGGTGCAGTCGCTGGCCTCGGTGCTGGCCTGGGACGCGGCGCTCACGGTGGCCCGGGACTTCCCGTTCGAGGAGCGGCGGGCCGGGGTGCTGGGGCCGATCCTCGTACGGCGGGAACCGGCCGGGGTGGTGGCGGCCGTGGTGCCGTGGAACGTGCCGCAGTTCACCGCCGCCGCCAAGCTCGCTCCGGCGCTGCTGGCCGGCTGTTCGGTGGTGCTGAAGGTGTCGCCGGAGACCCCGCTGGACGCGTACCTCCTCGCGGAGATCGCGACCGCGGCCGGGCTGCCGGAGGGGGTGCTCTCGATCCTGCCGGCGGACCGTGAGGTGAGCGAGTACCTCGTCGGGCATCCGGGCGTGGACAAGGTGTCGTTCACCGGGTCGGTGGCGGCGGGCAAGCGGGTCATGGAGGTCGCGGCCCGGAACCTCAGCCGGGTCACGCTGGAGCTGGGCGGCAAGTCGGCGGCGGTGATCCTGCCGGACGCCGATCTGGACGCGGCGGTGGCCGGCATCGTGCCGTTCGCCTGGATGATCAACGGGCAGGCGTGCGTGGCGCAGACCCGGATCCTCGCGCCGCGCAGCCACTACGACGAGATCGCCGAGCGCTTCACCGCGGCGGCGTCCGCGCTCACCGTGGGCGACCCGCTGGATCCGGCCACCGAGGTCGGCCCGTTGGTCGCCCGCCGGCAGCAGCAGCGCTCGCTGGACTACATCGCGCTCGGCCAGAAGGAAGGCGCCAAGGTCCTCACCGGCGGCGGCCGTCCGAAGGGGCAGACCACCGGCTGGTACGTCGAGCCGACGCTCTTCGGCGAGGTCGGCAACGGCATGCGGATCGCCCGGGAGGAGATCTTCGGGCCGGTGATCTGCCTGCTGCCGTACGAGGACGAGGCGGAGGCGGTGCGGATCGCCAACGACTCCGACTACGGGCTGTCCGGCTCGGTGTGGACGGGCGATGTCGAGCACGGCGTCGACGTGGCGCGGCGGGTGCGGACCGGTACGTACTCGGTCAACACGTTCAGCATCGACATGCTCGGGCCGTTCGGCGGCTACAAGAACTCCGGGATCGGGCGGGAGTTCGGGCCCGAGGGGTTCGGCGAGTATCTGGAGCACAAGATGATCCACCTGCCGGCGGGTGCGTGATGGCGGACGCGGAGGGGCGGACGGCGGAACGGTGGCGGGTGGCGGTCGACCGGGGCGTGTGCATCGGGTCGGGGATGTGTGTCGGCGCGGCCCCGGACGGGTTCCGGCTGGACACCGCGCGGCAGTCCCACCCGGTGGCGACGGAGACGGAGGCCGGCGAGCGCGTACTGGCGGCGGCCGAGGGGTGCCCCGTGGAGGCGATCACGCTCACCGTGGTGGACAGCGGGGCGGCGGTCTTCCCTCCGGAGGAGTGAGGGGGCCTTCAGGGGCCAGAGGGCAAAGTCCAAAGGCCACGGGGAGGCGCCCCCTAGCCCCCCGCCCCCGGTGACGTCACGTCGATCAGGCGGCAGACCGTTTCGATGTCGATCTTGACCTGGGCGATCGAGGCGCGGCCGGAGAGCCAGGTGATCAGGGCCGAGTGCCAGGTGTGCTCGATGACGCGGACCGCGGAGAGCTGTTCGGGGGTGGGCGGGCCGTCCAGGCGCATCGCGTCGAGGATGATCGCCGTGGTCAGCCGGGAGACCGTGTCGACCTCGGGGCTCACCGAGCGGTCGGCGAAGGTCAGCGCGCGGACCATGGCGTCCGCGAGGTGCGGTTCGCGCTGCAGGGCGCGGAACGCCCGCATCAGGGTCTGGGCGACCCGGGCGCCCGGTTCCGGCTCGGCCGGCGGGCGCTTGCGCAGCGTCTCGTGCATGTGCTGGAGCTGGTCCTGCATGGTGGCGACCAGCAGGTGCACCTTGGACGGGAAGTAGCGGTAGAGCGTGCCGAGCGCGACGCCCGAGGACTCGGCGACCTCGCGCATCTGTACGGCGTCGAAGCCGCCACGGGAGGCCAGTTTGGCGCTGGTGTGCAGGATGCGGCGGCGCCGGGCCTCCTGACGCTCGGTCAGGGGAGGACTCGCGGGAAGCGCCGGCCTGGCTGCCTTGGATTCCGTAGTCATTGTTCCCATTCCATGGCTGTTCCGTGGCCGTCCGTGGCGTTCTGTCCGCGATGTGATGAGTGCCGCTGCCGCGACCGGCACAGCATGGCAGGGGGTCGGGTGGTGGCGCGAATCACCTGGTGCGGCTCTTTTCGCATCGTTCTCGGCCGGTAGATTCGAAGCTCGGTGAACTGATCAGTAGCCCAGCAGTTCTGAAACTTGTTCTAGATTACCGCCAGCGGTTACGCTCCGGCGAAAGTCCAGTGAGAAGGGGGCCGAGCGTGACCGCAGAGGCCGTTCAGGCAGCCGCGCCTCGCCCTGCCGGGGGCTCCTCGGCCGCCGCCCCGAGCGACCCGGGAAGCCTGGAGCGCGCCGCGATCACCACCTCACAGGACCACGGGCGCCCCCTGCGCATCGCGATGCTCACGTACAAGGGGAACCCGTTCTGCGGCGGCCAGGGCGTCTACGTACGCCACCTCTCACGCGAGCTGGCCCGGCTCGGCCACAGCGTCGAGGTGATCGGCGCCCAGCCCTATCCGGTCCTCGACGAGGGCGTGCGGCTGACCGAGCTGGCGAGCCTGGACCTCTACCGCCAGCCGGACCCGTTCCGCACGCCGAAGCGCGGCGAGTACCGCGACTGGATCGACGCCCTCGAGGTGGGCACGATGTGGACCGGCGGCTTCCCCGAACCGCTGACCTTCTCGCTGCGCGCCCGGCGGCATCTCGCCGCCCGCGCCGGCCAGTTCGACGTCGTCCACGACAACCAGACCCTCGGCTACGGCCTGCTCGGCGGCCCCGGCGCGCTCGGCGCCCCGCTGGTCACCACGATCCATCACCCCATCACCGTCGACCGCCGGCTCGACCTGGCCGCCGCCACCGACTGGAAGCGCCGCGCCTCGGTCCGCCGCTGGTACGGCTTCACCCGGATGCAGAAGCGGGTCGCCCGCCGGCTGCCGTCCGTGCTGACCGTCTCCGGCTCGTCCCGCCAGGAGATCGTCGACGACCTCGGGGTCCGCCCCGAGCGGATCCATGTGGTCCCCATCGGCGCCGACACCGACCTCTTCTCGCCGGACGCGTCCGTCCCCGAGGTGCCGGGCCGGATCGTCACCACCTCCAGCGCCGACGTCCCCCTCAAGGGTCTGGTCCACCTCGTCGAGGCGCTCGCCAAGGTACGCACCGAGAACCCCGACGCCCATCTGGTGGTCGTCGGCAAGCGCGCCGACGACGGACCGGTCGCCGCCGCCATCGAACGGCTCGGACTGGCCGGCGCCATCGAGTTCGTCAAGGGCATCAGCGACCCCGAACTCGTCGACCTCGTGCGCAGTGCCCAGATCGCCTGTGTGCCCTCCCTCTACGAGGGGTTCTCGCTGCCCGCCGCCGAGGCGATGGCCACCGGCACCCCGCTGCTCGCCACCACCGGCGGCGCCATCCCGGAGGTCGCCGGGCCGGACGGCGAGACGTGTCTGGCGGTGCCGCCGGGCGACGCAGGCGCGCTGGCGGACGGTCTGCTGCGGCTCCTCGGCGACCCGGAGCTGCGCCGCCGGCTGGGCACGGCCGGCCGGGAGCGGGTGCTGGCCCGCTTCACCTGGCGCCAGGCCGCCCTCGGCACCGCCGAGCGCTACCGCGAGGCCATCGCCCTCCAGGGCAGCCGGTCCGCCGCCGCCCGCAGATAGCTCCGTCACCTCCCGGCGCCGCCTCCCGGGCGCCCCGCCGCCGTTTCGCACCACCGCCACCCACCGCCGGACGAAAGCAGAACGCCGTGCTGACCGTCGACTTCTCCCGATTCCCGCTCGCTCCCGGCGACCGCGTGCTCGACCTGGGCTGCGGCGCCGGCCGGCACGCCTTCGAGTGTTACCGGCGCGGCGCGCAGGTCGTCGCCCTCGACCAGAACGGCGACGAGATCCGCGAGGTCGCCAAGTGGTTCGCCGCGATGAAGGAGGCCGGCGAGGCCCCGGCCGGCGCGTCCGCCACCGCCATGGAGGGTGACGCGCTGGCCCTGCCGTTCCCCGACGACAGCTTCGACGTCGTCATCATCTCCGAGGTCATGGAGCACATCCCCGACGACAAGGGCGTGCTCGCCGAGATGGTGCGGGTGCTGCGCCCCGGCGGCCGGATCGCCGTCACCGTGCCGCGCTACGGCCCGGAGAAGATCTGCTGGGCGCTCAGCGACGCCTACCACGAGGTCGAGGGCGGCCACATCCGCATCTACCGCGGCGACGAACTCCTCGGCAAGATGCGGGAGGCCGGCCTGGAGCCGTACGGCACGCACCACGCCCACGGCCTGCACAGCCCGTACTGGTGGCTCAAGTGCGCCTTCGGGGTGGACAACGACAAGGCGCTGCCGGTGCAGGCGTACCACAAGCTGCTGGTCTGGGACATCATGAAGAAGCCGCTGGCCACCCGGCTCGCCGAGCGGGCCCTGAACCCGGTCATCGGCAAGAGCTTCGTCGTCTACGCCACCAAGCCGCACCTGCCGCAGGCGCCCGTCGCCGACGAGGCGGGCGCGCCCGCCGAGGCCCCGGAGCCGGCCGCCCGGCCCGCCGCCCGCGCCCGGAAGACCGCCACGTCCTCCGCCAAGGCCTCCACCAAGTCCGCTGCCAAGTCCTCCGCCGGGGCCGCCAAGTGACGAGTCCCGGGCGTACCGAACGGCTCGTCCTGCCGGGGGTGCTCACCGCCGAAGAGGCCGCCCGCACGGTCGAGGGCATCCTCGCGACCCAGCGCGCGGACGGCGCCATCCCGTGGTTCCGGGGCCACCACCTCGACCCGTGGGACCACACCGAGGCCGCCATGGCCCTGGACGCGGCCGGCGAACACGAGCGCGCCGAGGCCGCGTACGACTGGCTGGTACGGCACCAGAACCCGGACGGCTCCTGGTACGCGGCCTACGCCGACGGGGACGCCGAGGCGCCCACCGACCGCGGCCGGGAGACCAACTTCTGCGCCTACATCGCGGTCGGCGTCTGGCACCACTACCTGTCCACCGGCGACGAGGCCTTCCTCGACCGGATGTGGCCCGCGGTCCACGCCGCGATCGAGTACGTCCTCGAACTGCAGCAGCCCGGTGGGGAGATCGGCTGGAAGCGCGAGGACGACGGCACCCCGGTCCGCGACGCGCTGCTGACCGGCTCGTCCTCCATCTACCAGGCGCTGCGCTGCGCGCTGGCGCTCGCCGAGCAGCGCGAGGAGCCGCAGCCGGACTGGGAGTTGGCGGCCGGCCGGCTCGGTCACGCGATACGCAGCCATCCCGAGCGGTTCCTGGACAAGGCCCGCTACTCCATGGACTGGTACTACCCGATCCTCGGCGGCGCGGTCCGCGGCCAGGCGGCCCGGGACCGGATCGACGCCGACTGGGACCGCTTCGTGGTGCCCGGCCTGGGCGTGCGCTGCGTCCTGCCCAACCCCTGGGTCACCGGCGGCGAGAGCGCGGAACTGGCGCTCGCGCTGTGGGCGATGGGGGAGTCGGAGCGGGCCGTGCAGATCCTCAAGTGGATCCAGCACCTGCGCGCCGAGGACGGCATGTACTGGACCGGCTACGTCTTCGACGACGACGCGATCTGGCCGCGCGAACGCACCTCCTGGACGGCCGGTTCGCTGCTGCTCGCGGTGGCGGCCGTGGGCGGCGACGAGGCGACCACCACGGTCTTCGGCGCCGAGCGGCTGCCGTCGGGACTGGAGCCGGACTGCTGCCGGTAGGGGCTGTCGCACGGGTATCCGGGACGGGCCGCGTGGAGAAGGGGGCGGGGCGGGGTGCGGCGCACTAGTGTGCGCCGTATGACCCACTCCGTGCCCCTTCAGGGCTCCCTCAGTCATGACGCCTACTGTTCCCAACTCCTGGACGAGACCGGCCGGTTGCGGGAGATCGTGCGCAGCGCCGACCTCTCCGTGACCGTGCCGACCTGTCCCGACTGGACGCTGGCCGATCTCGCCCGGCACGTGGGTGGTGCGCACCGCTGGGCCGGCACGCTCGTCGCCACCCGCGCGGAGAAGGCCATCGGGCCCGACGAGGTGCCGGGCGCGGCCGGGCCCGAGGGGGAGGACGCCGCGGCCCTGGACGCCTGGCTCGCGGAGGGCGCGGAGCGGACCGTGGCGGCGCTGCGCGAGGCCGGGCCGGACGCCGAGGTGTGGACCTGGGCGCCGCCGGTGCAGCGGGCCGGCTTCTGGGCCCGCCGGATGACCCACGAGACGGTCGTGCACCGCGTCGACGCCGCGCTCGCCGCCGGCGTCCCCTTCGACGTGCCGCAGGAGGTGGCCGCCGACTGCATCGAGGAGTGGCTGCAGTTGTGCGAACTGCCGGAGGCCGCCGAGCGGTTCGCGGCGCACGGCGTGCAGCCCTTCGGGCCCGGCCGCACCCTCCACCTGCACGCCACGGACACCCCGGACGGGCTGAACGCCGAGTGGCTGCTCGACCTCACCGGCGACCGGTTCACCCACCGCCGCGCCCACGAGAAGGCGGCGGTCGCCCTGCGCGGCCCGCTCACCGACGTACTGTGCGTCCTCTACCGCCGGCTGCCCGCCGACAGCGACCGGGTCGAGGTGCTCGGCGACCGGGCGCTGCTCGACACGTGGCTGACCTACGCCTCGTTCGAGTGAGCGGCGCGCGCCGGGCGTCAGGAGTTCAGCTCGGCCAGCACCCGTAGTGTCCGCGGGTCCGGCGCGGTGACCAGCAGGTCGGTGACCGGGCCCGCACGCCACGACTCCAGCCGCTCGGCGATCCGTTCGCGCGGGCCGACCAGGGAGATCTCGTCGGCGAAGGCGTCCGGCACGGCGCGCACCGCCTCCTCCTTGCGGCCCTCCAGGAAGAGCTGCTGGATGCGGCGGGCCTCGTCCGGGTATCCCATACGGGCCATCAGATCGGCGTGGAAGTTCCGGGCCGCGTGTCCCATGCCCCCGATGTAGAAGCCGAGCATCGCCTTGACCGGCCACAGCCCCTCGGCGATGTCGTCACAGACCACCGCGCGGGCCATCGGCGCGATGCGGAACCCCGCGGGCGCGCCGGCCAGCGACTCCTGGTGGACGCCGGTGCGCCGCGGCGACCAGTACAGCGGCAGCCAGCCGTCCGCGATCCGGGTGGTCTGGGCGATGTTCTTGGGCCCCTCCGCGCCGAGCAGGACCGGCACCGAGGCGCGCAGCGGATGGGTGATGGGCTTGAGCGGTTTGCCCAGACCGGTGCCGTCCGGGCCGCGGTAGGGGAGCGGATGGAACAGCCCGTCGGACACCACCGGCCCTTCCCGGCGCAGGACTTGGCGGACCACGTCCACGTACTCGCGGGTGGCGGTCAGCGGGCTCTTCGGGAACGGCCGCCCGTACCAGCCCTCGACGACCTGCGGCCCGGACAGCCCCAGGCCCAGCAGCAGCCGCCCGCCGGAGAGGTGATCGAGGGTGAGGGCGTGCATCGCGGTCGCGGTGGGCGTGCGGGCGGCCATCTGGGCGATGCCGGTACCGAGCCGGATGCGGGAGGTGTGCGCGGCGATCCAGGTGAGGGCGGTGAACGCGTCCGAGCCCCAGGCCTCCGCGGTCCACACCGAGTCGTAGCCCAGGCGCTCGGCCTCGCGGGCGAGTTCGAGGTGCCGGGGGTCCGGGCCGCGGCCCCAGTAGCCCAGTGCCAGACCGAGTCGCATGGCGACCGCCTCTCTCCGTACGGACCGTACCGAGCCTCACCGCGCTGGCTGACGAACCGTCAGTTCGCGGTCGTGCGGCGCACTGTACGGCCGGTGCGCGGGCAGCGCAACGGCCCCCCGCCGGAGGGCGGGGGGCCGTGGAAGGACCGCTGGGGGACGGCGGGCGGCGGATCAGCCGCGCTGGATGCCGGTGGTGTCCTGCAGGACGCCGCGGCGGCCGTCCTGGGTCTGCGCGATCAGGGCCTGGCCGCGCTGCTCCACCGCCAGGTACCAGGTGCCGGGCGCGAGTTCGGCGATCGGCGACGGCGCGCCGTCCTCGCCGTACAGCGGGCGGGCGACCGGGACCGCGAACCAGAACGGGGCGAAGTCCGCGGCGTTGCCGGCCGCGGGGGTCGCGCCCGCCGGACCGCCGGCCGTGGCGTCGGCCGCCGGCTGACCGGGCGTCTGGCCGGTCTGCTGCTGGCCGCCCGGGCCCGGGTAGCCGTAGCCCTGGCCCGCCGCCTGCTGCTGGGCGCCGGGGTAGCCGTAACCCGGGTTGGGGCCCGCGCCGTAGGGGGCGGCCGGCGGCTTGGGCGCGCCGATCAGCTCCGCCTTCAGTGCCGGGACGAGCGGACCGGCGACCGCGCCGCCGGCCAGCGCCAGCGCGGCGATCAGACCCACGATCAGGCCGGCGCCCGCGCTGTTGGCGTCGATGATGTCCCAGAACGCCGTCCACGCCGCGAAGATGGTCAGCGCCACGCCGAACTGGCCGAGGTCCAGACCGGCGATCTTGCGCGGCTGCGGCAGCGCGCGGCTGAGGATGATGACCGCCGCGCCGATCACGCCGGCCAGGTACACGCTCATGAGCACGGACACGGAGCTCCAGGCATTGGGGCTGCTGTAGTCCTGCGCCTCGCAGTACTTGGCGAACGGGCCGGTGCAGTCCGGGGCGCCGGCGAGGCTGAGGAACGAGGCGATGAACAGCAACACCGCTGCTCCGATCACCACGCCGTCGCCTCTAGTGAGGGAGCGGATGTTCACGTAAGGGTCCTTTGTCTCTTTCGTGGGCTGTTCGTCGCTGTCGCGGTGCGCGCGGTGCGAGGCACGGCGGTGACCACCCATCGTAAAGGGGAACCTATCGCCGAATCCGGCGGGTCGGCCTGTTGGTTTCGATGCGTTATCGGCCGCGGTCGCGGACGTCGTACGCGGTCAGCGGGTCAGGAAGTCCGTAATGCCCTCGGTGATCCCGCGGGCCGCTTTTTGCCGCCACCCGCCGTCGGTCAATTGCGCGGCGTCCTTGGCGTCGCGCATATTGCCGCACTCGATGAACACCTTCGGCACCGTGGAGAGGTTGAGTCCGCCGAGATCGCCGCGGACGTCCAGGCCGGTGCCGTCGCCGATGTAATTGGAACGAGCGCTTCCGGTTACCGCCCGGAAGCGGTCGGCCAGCCGCTCGCCGAGCTGCCGCGACGGACCGGTGATCGCCGCGGTGTCCGCCGGCCCGGCGGACACCCTCGCGGGCAGGATGACGTGGAAGCCGCGGTTGCCGGCGGCCGAGCCGTCGGCGTGGATGGAGACCGCGGCATCCGCGTGCGCCTTGTTGCCGATCGCCGCGCGCTCGTCCACACACGGCCCGTACGACCGGTCGCCGTCCTGGGTGAGGACGACCTTGGCGCCCTGGTCCTCCAGGAGGGTGCGGACCCGGCGGGCCACGTCCAGGGTGAAGGACGCCTCCGGGTAGCCGTCGTTGGTGGCGGTGCCGGTGGTGTCGCACCCCTTGCGCGCGGTGCCGATGTTCACCAGCCGGGCGATCTGCCCGGTGTGCCGGCTGTTGTGCGGGTTGTGCCCGGGGTCGATCACCACGGTCCGGCCCTTGAGGCTGCCGTGCGGATCGCCCTTGCCGCCCGGCCGGTGGGTGCCCCCGTGGTCCGTGCTCCGGTCCGGCCCGCCGCCGGCCCCGGTGCCGCCGCCCGCCGTCCGGCCGGGCGCCGGTGAGCCGCCGCGGGCCGTCGGGCCGCCGTGGCCGCCCGCCTGCCGCCAGAACAGCCAGCCGCCGACGGCCACCAGGGCCACGGCGGCCAGCACCAGGAGTACGGTGCCGCGCCGGCGGCGGGGCGGGGGGAAGGTACTGCCGTTCGACATCTCCGCGATGGTAGCCCGCGGCCCGGATCAGCTGCCGGGGCCGGTACGCCGCAGGACGCGCAGCGTCCCCTCCACCGCGACCTCGGTGAACGCCCCGGAGGCCAGCGCGCGCAGGTAGATCCGGTACGGCGCCTGGCCGGTGAACTCGTCCTCGGGGTGCGGGTGCACGTCGTGGATGACCAGCAGCCCGTCCGGCGCCACGTGCGGCGCCCAGCCCTCGTAGTCGGCGGTGGCGTGCTCGTCGGTGTGCCCGCCGTCGATGAAGACCAGCCCCACCGGCCGCCCCCATACGGCCGCGACCTGCGGGGAGCGGCCCACGACGGCGATCACGTGGTCCTCCAGCCCGGCCGCGTGCAGGGTCCGGCGGAACGTCGGCAGGGTGTCCATCCGGCCGACCTCGGGGTCCACCACGGACGGGTCGTGGTAGTCCCAGCCGGGCTGCTGCTCCTCGCTGCCCCGGTGGTGGTCCACGGTGACGGCCGTCACCCCGGCGGCCCGGGCCGCGGCCGCGAGCAGCAGGGTGGACCGGCCGCAGTACGTGCCGACCTCCACCAGCGGCAGCCCCAGCCGCGCCGCCCCGGCCGCCGCCGCGTACAGCGCGAGCCCCTCGTCCACGGGCATGAAGCCCTTCGCCGCCTCGAACGCGGCGAGGATCTCCGGCTGCGGGGCGGTCGGCGCCGTGGGAGCGGACATGGCTTCCTCCTGGTGGTGCGGTCAAAGGCTCATCGTGCCGTACGGGCCGGGGGTGGCCGTGCGGGGGTTCGCATTTCGTGCGGCTTTCCGGCCGGCCGGGCGGCGCGGGGGAGTCGCGCCGGCGGATTCCCGGCCGTTCCCACCGGTTTATCGCCGGACGTTTCCCGGATGTCCGGAAACGGGAAAGGCGCGGGCCGGAAACCGGCGGGCGGGCAAATGGCATTCCGTACCGGAATTCACCGGACCGTTTCCCGTCCGCCGCCGGACCGTTCCCCGCGGGGCACTCGCCGCCGTCCGCCGGGCGGAACATTCCGGCTCATCTGACCTTCCGTCAGAATGGAACGTGTTCTAGTCTGCCCCGCATGGGCATCGGAATCACACCGGACCACCGCGACCTGGCCGAGGCAGTGGGCGGCTGGGCCCGCCGGGCCGTGCCACCCGAAGAGGTCCGCACCCTCCTCGACACCACACCCGCCCGCACCGGACGCCCCGCCCACTGGGACGGCCTCGCCGCACAGGGCCTGCTCGGCCTCCACCTCCCCGAGGCCGACGGCGGGGGCGGCGGCGACCTGCTCGACCTCGCCGTGGTCCTCGAAGAACTGGGCCGCGCCGCACTCCCCGGCCCCTACCTGCCCACCGTCCTCGCCGCCGCGCTGCTCCACCGAGGAGGCGCGCACCGGCACCTCGTACGGGCCCTCGCCACCGGCGAGCTGATCGGCGCGGTGGCGCTCGGCCCCGGCACGCTCACCGCCACCGGCACACCCGACGGCTACCTCCTCGACGGCACCGCGCCCCCGGTCCTCGCCGGGGCCGACGCCGACCTCCTCGTGCTCGCCGCACGGACCGCGACCGGGACCGTCCACCTCGCCGTCGACGCCGCGGCGCTGACCGTACGCGTCCAGGGGAGCGCCGACCCGACCCGCCCGGTCGCCGAAGTCGGCGCGGACGGCGTGCCGGTGCCCGCGGACCGGCTGGTGGCCGTCGACGACGCGCTCGTCCGCGACCTGGCCGGGGTGCTGTACGCCGCCGAGAGCTGCGGGACGGCGGCCTGGGCCCTCGCCACCGCCACCGAACACGCCCGGGTCCGCGAGCAGTTCGGCCGCCCCATCGGCCAGTTCCAGGCCGTCAAACACCTCTGCGCCGACATGCTCGTCCGCTGCGAACAGGCCCGCGCCCTGGTCTGGGACGCGGCCCGCGCCCACCGCGAGCCGCCCGAGGTCCGCGGCCTGGTCGCCGCCCTCGCCACCGCCACCGCCCTCGACGCCGCCTTCAGCTGCGCCAAGGACTGCATCCAGATCCTCGGCGGCATCGGCTTCACCTGGGAACACGACGCCCATCTGCACCTGCGCCGGGCGACCGCGGCCCGCCAGCTGCTCGGCGCCGGCGACACCCACCGGCTGCGCGCCGCCGCCCTCGCCGCCGGCGGCGCCCGGCGCCCGCTGAGCCTCGAACTCCCCGCCGGGGCCGAGCAGTTCCGCACCGCGGCCCGCGAGGTCATCGACCGGGTGCGCGGCCTGGACCCCGCCGCCGTACGCCGCGAACTGGCCCCCACCGGATACGCCGCACCGCATCTCCCGCCGCCCTACGGCCTGGGCGCCGGACCGGTCCAGCAGCTGGCCGTCCAGCAGGAACTGGCCGCCGCCCGGGTCACCGTCAGCGACCTGGGCATCGCCACCTGGGTCGTGCCCTCCCTGCTCGCCCACGGAACCCCCGAACAGCAGCAGCGCTACCTGATGCCGTCGCTGCGCGGGGAGATGCTGTGGTGCCAGCTGTTCTCCGAACCGGAGGCCGGATCGGACCTGGCCGGCCTGCGCACCCGCGCCGAGCGGGTGGACGGCCCCGACGGCCCCGGCTGGCGGATCAACGGGCAGAAGGTGTGGACCTCGGCCGCCCAGTGGGCCGACCACGGCATCCTGCTCGCCCGCACCGACCCGGACGCGCCCAAGCACCAGGGCCTGACCTTCTTCGTCGTCGACATGAAGACACCCGGGATCGACGTCCGGCCGCTGAAGGAGATCACCGGCGAGGCGCTCTTCAACGAGGTCTACTTCGACGACGTGCTGCTGCCGGCCGACGCGGTGGTCGGCGCGACCGGCAACGGCTGGAAGGTGGCCCGCACCACCCTGGACAACGAACGCGTCCACATGGCCGACCAGTTGACCTTCGACACCGGACTGGCCGCGCTCCTCGACCGCACCGCCGGCCTCGACGGCTCCGTACGGGCCCGGGTGGGCGCCCTGGCCGCCGAGGCGCACGCCCTTGCCTGCCTCACGCTGCGCACCACGCTCCAGCAGGTCTCCGGCCTCGAACCGGGCGCCGGCGCCAGCATCCGCAAGCTGGCGCAGACCCCGCACCAGCAGAAGGTCGCCGAACTGGCGCTGGAACTGCTCGGCCCGGACGGCGCGGTGCGCGAGGGCGCCGGTGAACGCGCCCTGCACGGCTTCCTGATGTCGCGCTGTCTGACCATCGCCGGCGGCACCACCCAGGTGCAGCGGAACGTGGTCGCCGAGCGGCTGCTCGGCCTGCCCCGCGACCCCGAGCCCCGCCCCCTCATCTGACCCCGGCACACATCCGCCCCCCAGCACACGTCCGCCCCCCCCGCACGGCGCCCGGTGACCCACCAGGAGGACCTCCATGTCAGGCACGGCGTACCTCATCGGCGTAGGGATGACGCACTTCGAGAAGCCCGAGACCCGCGAATGGCAGTACTGGGACATGGCCAAGGAGGCGGGCGAGGCCGCGCTCGCGGACGCCGGGATCGGCTACGACGCCGTCGAGCAGGTCCCGGTCGGCTACTGCCACCAGCCGTCCACGGCCGGTCAGCGCGCCGCCTACGAGCTGGGCCTGACCGGGGTCCCCGTCTACAACGTCAACAACAACTGCGCGACCGGCTCGACGGCGCTGATGATGGCCCGCCAGTTCGTCGCCTCGGGCCTCAACGACTGCGTGCTGGCGCTGGGCTTCGAGAAGATGAAGCGCGGTGCGCTGGGCGGCGGCGCGGCGGGAGGTGATTTCGCCGCTTCCCCGGTCGCCCGCCACTACGGCGTCATGGCGGCCGCGCACGGTTTCGACCGGACCCCGCCCACCGCCCAGATCTTCGGCAACGCGGCCCGCGAGCACATGGAAAGGTACGGCACCACGGCCGAGCAACTGGCCGCGGTCGGCGCGAAGAACCACCGGCATTCCGCGCACAACCCCCGCGCCCAGTTCCGGGACGTCCACACCGTCGAGGAGGTGCTGGCCGCCAAGGTCATCCACCGTCCGCTGACCAAGCTCCAGTGTTCCCCGACGTCCGACGGCGCGGCCGCGGTGGTGGTCGCCTCCGAGCGGTTCGTCCGGGCGCACGAACTGGCCGACCGGGCGGTGGAGATCGTCGCCCAGGCGATGACCACCGACACCGAGGAGAGCTTCGCCGCCGGCTCCTGCATCGACGTCGTCGGCAAGCCGATGTCGCGGGCCGCGGCCCGGCAGGTCTACGAGGCGTCCGGGCTCGGCATCGAGGACGTGGACGTCATCGAGCTGCACGACTGCTTCTCGATCAACGAGTTGCTGACGTACGAGGCGCTGGGCATGTGCGCGGACGGCGAGTCGGGGAAGCTGGTCGCCGACGGGGCCACCACGTACGGCGGCCGCTGGGTGGTCAACCCGTCCGGCGGCCTGATCTCGAAGGGCCACCCCCTGGGCGCGACCGGCCTCGCCCAGGCCGCCGAACTCGTCTGGCAACTCCGCGGCACGGCCGGCGCCCGGCAGGTCCCCGGCGCCCGCGTGGGCCTGGCCCACAACATCGGCCTGGGCGGCGCGGCGGTGGTGACGCTGCTGCGGAGGTGAGGCCGGGCGGCCACGCGACCTTCCGTCCGCGCGCCCGTCGGTAACGCGTTAACTCCCGCCCCGAAGCGGGTAGTTGGCCCTTCGGGGGCCCTTGCGACCCTTAGGGGACCGCCACCCCCAACCCCTACGGACCCGCCCCCGCCCCGCCCCGCCTTTCGACGTGTGCGCCCCCGCCCTCCGCCCTCCGACCTAGGACCCCGGTCAGGTGGCGTATGCACCGATATCCCGATGCGGGGGGTGCGGGGTCGATGCGAGCATGGTCCGCATGCCCCCGATAGCCGAGTCCGCCACCCTGCCCACGACCTCCCGCCGGAGCGCCGCACCGGCCTGGCTGGTGATGCTGCTGGTCTGCGCCGGACAGTTCCTGGTCGTGCTGGACGTCTCCGTGGTGAACGTGGCGCTGCCCGCCGTACGGACCGGTCTGGGGCTGAGCGAGCTGGGCCTGCAGTGGATCGTCAACGCGTACGTGATCACCTTCGCCGGCTTCATGCTGCTCGGCGGTCGGGCCGCCGACCTCTTCGGCCGTAAGCGGATCTTCGTCGTCGGGCTGGCGCTGTTCACCCTGGCGAGCCTGGGCGGCGGACTGGCCCAGCAGCCCTGGCAGTTGATCGCGGCCCGTACGGTCCAGGGCGTCGGCGCCGCCGTGCTCTCGCCGGCCACCCTCACCATCCTCACCACGTCGTTCCCGGCCGGCCCGGCCCGTACCCGCGCGATCGCCACCTGGACGGCGGTCGGTGCCGGCGGCGGCGCGGTGGGCGGTCTGGTCGGCGGGGTGCTCACCGAGTACCTGTCGTGGCGCTGGGTGCTGCTGATCAACGTGCCGGTCGGGGCGCTGGTGCTGACCGGTGCGGTGCTGTGGCTCACCGAGAGCCGGCAGGGCGCGGCCCGACGGCTCGACGTGCCCGGTGCGCTGCTGGTGACCGGCGGGCTGGGGCTGGTCGCGTACGGGATCGTGCAGACCGAGACGGACGGCTGGGCGTCGGCGTCCGCGCTGGTGCCGCTGGCCGCCGGGCTGCTCGTGATCGCCGCCTTCCTCGCCGTCGAGGCGCGGGCCAAGGCGCCGCTGATGCCGCTGGGGCTGTTCCGGCTGCGCTCGGTGTCCTCGGCGAACGCGGCGATGGTGCTGGCCGGCGCCGCGATGTTCTCGATGTGGTACTTCCTGTCGCTCTACGTCCAGAACGTGCTCGGCTACCGACCGCTGCAGGCGGGGCTCTCCTTCATCCCGCACTCGCTGTCCATCGTCCTGGGCTCCAAGATCGGGCCGCGGCTGATGAACCGGCTGGGCGCCAAGACCCTGGCCGTCACCGGCGCGGTGATCTCCGCGTCCGGCATGGTCTGGCAGGGCACGATGGACGTCCACGGAACCTACCTCGGCACGATCCTCGGCCCCGGCATCCTGATGGCGCTGGGCGCCGGCCTGACCGCGACGCCGGTCGCCGCCATCGCCACCTCCGGCGCCGACCCGGCCGACCAGGGCCTGGTCTCCGGCCTGATCAACACCTCCCGGCAGATGGGCGGCGCCCTGGGCCTGTCGATCCTGTCCACCGTCGCCGCCTCCCGCATCGAGGCGGGCCACGGCGCGAAGGCGGCGCTGGCCGACGGCTACGGGCTGGCCTTCCAGGTCGGCTCGGGAGTGCTGCTGGGCAGCATCCTGCTGATGCTGCTCGCCCTGCCGCGGCGCCGCGCGGACGTGGCCACCGGCTAGGGGCGAGCGGCCGTCCCCGGGCGCCGGGCTACAGCCACCCGTTCTGCCGCGCCGCCCGTACCGCCTCCATACGGTTGCGGGTCCCGGTCTTGCCGATCGCCGCGGAGAGGTAGTTGCGGACCGTGGCCTGGGAGAGGTGGAGCTTGCCGGCGATGTCGGAGACGGTGGCGCCGTCCACCGCGGCGGTCAGCACGTCCCGCTCGCGCTGGGTCAGCGGATTGGGCCCGGCGCTGAGCGCCGCCGCGGCCAGCCCGGGGTCGATCACCCGCTCCCCGGCGAGGACCCGGCGGATCGCCGCCGCCAGGTCCTCCACCGGGCCGTCCTTCACCAGGAAGCCGGACGCCCCGGCCTCCATGGCGCGGCGCAGATAGCCGGGCCGCCCGAAGGTCGTGACGATCAGGACCTTGCACGACGGCAGCGCGTCGCGCAGATCGGCCGCGGCGTCCAGCCCGCTGCGCCCGGGGAGTTCGATGTCCAGGAGGGCGATGTCGGGACGGGCCTCCAACGCGGCCGGAACGATCCGGTCGCCCGCCGCGACCTGCGCCACGACCTGCATGTCCTCTTCCAGGTCGAGCAGCAGCGCCAGCGCGCCCCGCATCATCCCCTGGTCCTCCGCGAGCAGGACCTTGATCACCTGGTCAGCCCTTCCCTCTCCGTCTCCGTCATCTCCCCCGTGCCGACCGGGAGTTCGGCGGTCACCCGGAAGCCGCGCCGGCCGTCGGGGCCGCTGCTCAGTGTGCCGCCGGCCGCTGCCAGCCGTTCGGCCAGGCCCTTCAGACCGGTGCCGCCGACCGGGCCCGGAGCTCCGGGCGACGCGGCGGCACCGTCCGCGGGGGCCGTACCGGCGGCGTCAGCGTCGCGCCCGGGGACGCGGTCGCGGAACCAGGTGCGGCCGGCCGCCGGGGCCGCACCGGAGCTTACGGGACCCCGGCCGTCGTCCGTGATCGTCAGCCGGACCCGCTCCTCGTCGGCGTGCACCGCGATCTCGCAGCGGGTGGCGCCGCTGTGCCGGAGCGCGTTGGTCACGCCCTCGCGGACCACCCAGCCCAGCAGCGCACCCGCCTGCGGGGGCAGTGGCGGCCCGGCCTGCCGGACGACGGCTTCGATGCCGGCCGCCTCCAGCGCCGAACGGGCCCGGTCCAGTTCGGTGCTGAGGCTGCCCTCGCGGTAACCGGTGACCGCCTCGCGGATCTCGGTCAGCGCCTGCCGGCCGACCGCCTCGATGTCCGCGGCCTGGGTGAGCGCCGCGTCCAGATCGCGCGGCGCCAGCCGGCGCACCGCCTCGGCCTTGACCACGACCAGGGACATCGTGTGCCCCAGCAGATCGTGCAGGTCGCGGGAGAAGCGCAGCCGCTCCTTCTCCACGGCGCTGCGGGCCAGTTCCTGCCGGGTGGCCTTCAGTTCCTGGATGGTGTCGAACAGGCTGAGCACCGTGGACGTCACCATGCCGGAGAGGAACGTGCCGTAGCCGACGCCGAACGAGTCGCCGGGGTCGCCGGCCTGCCAGCCGGACAGGAACCCGGCCGTACCGCTGAGCGTGATCAGCCACACCGCGAGCTTCTTGCCGCGCAGCGCGCGGACCGTGCCGGAGGCCAGCGACAGCAGCGGGAAGAACAGGAACCAGCTGCCGCCGAACCCGAGCGCGATGGCGAACGTGACCGCGGTGAGCGCGCCCAGGGCGACGACCGGGTAGCGGGTGTCGCGCAGCCGCGGGCTGAAGGCCGACAGGATGACGGTGAGGTAGAGGGAGTTGAAGGCGAGCAGTCCGAGCCCGGCCAGCCAGGGGTTGCCGGTCTTGCCCTGCACGATGTTGGAGAAGGCGCCCAGCCCCATCAGCAGCCAGGGCAGGAAGCTGTATTTGCCCGGGCCCCTGTCGAGCTTCCTGCCGCGCCGCCCGGCCGCACACGACGTGCCGTCGCCGCCGGCCGCCCCGTCCGTCCCCGTCGCCCCGCCGGGCGTCCGGCCGGCGGGGTCCTGCTCTGTGGTCTGCTGCACCGTCGTTTCCCAGATCTGCGCCATCGCCGGTCACACCGTCCGTGCGGCCCGGCGGTACGCGTACACCGCGTAGGTGCCGAAGACTGCCAGCCAGGCGGCCAGCACCGCCACTGCGGCGAGGCTCGGTGCGCCGCCCTCGGTGACGCTCCGGCCGAGTTCGGCGAAGCGGTTGCCGGGCGTCCAGGCCGACAGGGCGCGCAGCCAGCCGGGAAACAGCTCGGCCGGGAACCACAGTCCGCCGACGATCGACAGCAGCAGCATGCAGCCGGTGTTGACCACACCGGTGGACTGCGCCGAGAGGCGGTAGCCGTTGCCCAGCCCGAGCAGGGTGAACGGGGCGGTGCCGAGCCACAGCAGGCCCGCCAGCGCGGCCCACTGCCAGGCCGGCATCCGGACGCCGTTGACCAGCGCGCCCACCAGCAGCACCGCGACGATGGCCGGCAGCACCGTCACCGACCCGGTCAGTCCGCGGCCCACCACGGCCCGCAGCGGCCCCATCGGGGTGATCCGCAGCTGCCGCAGCCAGCCCAGTTGCTTGTCCTCGGCGACGCCGGTGCCGGTGCCGATCGCCGCGCCCAGCGCGCCGTACGCGGCCATCCCGACCATCGAGGCGGTCTTCCAGCCCATGTCGGCGCCGCCGGGGCCGGCGCCGATGTTGGTCATCAGGACGTACATCAGCACCGGCATCCCGATGCCGAAGATCACGAAGCCGCGGTCGCGCAGCGTGCGGCGGACTTCGAGACGGAGGTAGCCGAGCATCACGCGGTCTCCTTCAGGGCGTCGTGGTTCGGGGCGTGGGGGCTCAGGGCGTCGGGGTTCGCGCCGTCGGGGGAGGTGAGGGTGAGGAAGGCGTCCTCCAGGCTGGCGGCGGTGACCTCCAGGCCGCGGACCAGGCCCAGTCCGGCCAGCGCCAGGACGGTGGCGTCGGAGTCCGCCGTCCGCAGCAGGGCGCGGTCGCCGCGGACCTCCACGCTGTGCACGCCGGGCAGTGTGGACAGCGGCGCGGTCGGCGCGCCCGCGAGGTCGAAGGAGACCAGCGACCCGCCGGCCCGCCGCTTGATCGCCTCGCCGCTGCCGTCGGCGACCACCCGGCCCCGGTCGATCACCACGATCCGGTCGGCGTGGTCGTCGGCCTCCTCCAGGTAGTGGGTGGAGAAGACGATGGTGTTGCCGCGCCGGGCGTAGGCCCGCATCGCGCGCCAGAACGTCCGGCGGGCCTCCACGTCCAGGGCCGCGGTCGGCTCGTCGAGGACCAGCAGGTCGGGGTTGCCGGCCAGCGCCACCGCGAACCGGACGCGCTGGGCCTGGCCGCCGGAGAGCCGGTCCACCCGCCGCCCGGCGAACTCGGCCAGGCCCGCCAGCTCCAGCGCCTCGGCGACGTCCATCGGTCGCGGGTAGGTGGCGGCCACGAAGCCGACCAGTTCGCGGACGGTGACCCGGGGGATGGCCTTGCCGTCCTGCAGCATCGCCCCGACCCGGCCGGCCCGTACGGCGGTCTCCGGCTCGCCGCCGAACAGCCGTACCGTGCCCGAGGAGGGCGGCAGCAGCCCCAGCAGCATGTTCAGGGTGGTGGACTTGCCGGCGCCGTTGCGGCCGAGCAGCGCCACCGTCTCGCCGGCGGCGATCCGCAGGTCGATGCCGTCCACGGCCCGCACCGCGCCGTAACTCCGGGTGACGCCGGAGAACGCCACGGCCGTCCCGTCGCCGCCCCGCCCCACCGGACTCACCTGCGCCGTCTGCCGTGCCCTGCCCGGTGTCGTCTCCGGTGTCGTCCCCGGTGTCATGTCCGCCCCCTTCGGTCGTTTCCTGTCCATGACGTTACGGAGCGTGGGCGGGCCGGGGCAGGGGCGAATGTGGGTGATGCCCCCTGACAAATGTCATGGGTGCGGACCGCGGCCGCGACGCGTTTCTGACATACCGTCAGGGGGCTTCCCGGTGTCGGGCGGATCGGCTATACATGAAGGCCATCGGCTAGAACGCGTTCTAGAAGTTGGCGGGTGTCCTGTGCGGCACGGCCGACCGGCGCGCGTTCCGCGCCTGGCGGGTGTCCCGTGCGGCACGGCCGACCGGCGCGGTCCGCGCCTGGCGGCTGTCCCGTGCGGCACCGCCGGCCCGCGCGGTCCGCGCCGACCAGTGACGACCCCGGCCGGGCCGACGGTGCGGACGGCCGGGCCGGGGTCTTCCCATGAACTCCACCGTGGTGAAGGAGCAACCGCCCCCATGCCCATCGACGTCACCAAGGCCACCGCCGCCGAACCGCGGACCACCGAACTCGCCTGGGACCACAAGGACGTCCAGCTCTACCACCTCGGCATCGGCGCCGGCGCGGCCACCCCGGAGAAGCCGCAGGCCGCCACCGACCCGGACGAACTGCGCTACACCCTGGAGAGCGCGCTGCACGTCCTGCCCAGCTTCGCCACCGTCGCCGGCGGCGGGATGGCGCTGGCCGGCGGACTCTCCGCCCCCGGCATCGACGTCGACCTCGCCGCCGTCCTGCACGGCGGGCAGACCGTCACCGTGCACCGCCCGCTGCCGGTGCGCGGCCGTGCCACCCAGACCTCGACCGTCCCGGCCGTGTACGACAAGGGCAAGGCCGCCGTCATCGTGCTGCGCTCCGAAGTCGGGGACGACGACGGGCCGTTGTGGACCTGCGACACCCAGATCTTCGTCCGCGGCGAGGGCGGCTTCGGCGGCGACCGCGGCCCGTCCGCCCGCCTCGAACTTCCCGACCGCGCCCCCGACCTGACCACCGAGCGGCAGATCCGTGCCGACCAGGCGCTGCTCTACCGCCTCTCCGGCGACTGGAACCCGCTGCACGCCGACCCCGAATTCGCGGGGCTCGCCGGCTTCGACCGGCCGATCCTGCACGGGCTGTGCACCTACGGGGTCACGCTCAAGGCGGTCGTCGACACCCTGCTGGACGGGGACGTCTCCCGGGTCCGGTCGTACACCACGCGCTTCGCCGGGGTGGTCTTCCCGGGCGAGGCACTGCGCATCCGGCTCTGGCGCGAGCCCGGCCGGATCCAGGTGTCGGTGACGGCGCCCGAGCGGGACGAGGCGGCGGTGCTGGCGGACACCGTCGTCGAGCACGGCTAGCCACCGCTCGGCCGGCGCTCCTTTGTCGCTTTGTCGCCTCCGAGCGGCAGTCTCCGAGCGGCAGTCTCCGAGCGGTGGTCGCGGAGTTGTCGCCTCCGATTGATGTCTCCGATTGATGCGTCCGAGTTGTCGTCTCCGAGGGGAGCCGTGAGATGCGCGCAGCCGTACAGCACGAGACCGGGCAGGACAAGCTGGAGGTCCTCGACGACGTCGAGGCGGTGGGGTTCGGGCCCGGCAAGGTCAGGATCCGCATCCGGGCGACCGGACTGTGCCACTCCGACCTCTCGGCGATGAACGGGGTGCTGCCGCAGCCCGTGCCCTTCGTCCCCGGCCACGAGGGCGCCGGGGAGGTCGTCGACGTCGGCGACGGCGTCACCGGCCTGGCGGCGGGCGACCGGGTGCTGATGTGCTGGCTGCCCGCCTGCGGCAGCTGTCCGTCCTGCAAACGCGGCCAGACCCACCTCTGCCTGGCCGGGTTCATGAACGCCGGCACGCCCAACTTCCGGCGCCCCGGCGGGGACGTCTTCGGGTTCGCCGGCACCGGCACCTTCGCCGAGGAGGTCGTGGTCGCCGCCAACTGCGCGGTCCCCATCCCGGACGACGTCCCGTACGAGATCGCCGCGCTGATCGGCTGCGGCGTCACCACCGGGCTCGGCGCGGCCCTCAACACGGCGCGGGTGGCGCCCGGTTCCTCGGTCGCGGTCATCGGCTGCGGCGGCGTCGGGATCTCCGTCATCCAGGGCGCGCGGGTCTGCGGCGCGGCCCGGATCGTCGCCGTCGACCCGGTGCCCGCCCGGCGCGAGGCGGCCCTGCGCTTCGGCGCCACCGACGCCGTCGCCCCGGAGGAACTCGACGGCGCCAAGGCCGAGATCACCGGCGGCGAGGGCTTCGACTACGTCTTCGAGGTGGTCGGCAGGTCCGCCACCGCCCGCACCGCGTACGAGACGACCCGGCGCGGCGGCACCCTGTGCGTGGTCGGCGCCGGCGCCATGGACGACACCTTCCAGGTCAACATGTTCGAGCTGTTCTTCGACGAGAAGCGGATCCTGCCGTCCCTCTACGGCGGCGGGGACGTCCTGCGCTCCTACGAGCGGGCCATCGCCCTGTGGCGGGCCGGCCGGATCGACCTCGAAGGGCTGATCACCCACCGCGTCCGGCTCCCGGAGATCAACGACGCCCTCGACCAGATGCGGTCCGGGACGGCACTGCGCACCTGCATAGAGATCTGACCGGCGGACAACGGGACGGAGAGCCGCCCCACCGAGACCGAGAGGCCGCACGAAGACCAAGAGCCGCCACACCAAGACCGAGGACCGCACGAAGACCGAGAGGACGGGAACGCCAGATGGCACAGCCACTTGAGGGCCTGACCGCGATCGTCACCGGGGCCGGCCGCGGACTGGGCCGCGCCGAGGCCCTCGAACTCGCCCGGCTCGGCGCGCGGGTCGTGGTCAACGACTACGGGCAATCGGGCCGCGATGGATCGGGCGCCGCCTCCGCGGGCCCCGCGGAGGACGTCGCCGCCGAGATCCGCGCGGCGGGCGGCACGGCGGTGGCCCACGTCGGTGACGTCGCCGACCACCAACAGGCCGGCGAACTCGTCCAGTTGGCGATCGACACCTACGGCCGGCTCGACATCCTCGTCAACAACGCGGGCATCCTCCGGGACCGGATGGTGTTCTCGATGACCGAGGACGAATGGGACACGGTCATCCGGGTGCACCTCAAGGGCCACTTCAACACCACCCGCTTCGCCGCGGCCCACTGGCGCGAGCGGTCCAAGGCGGCCGGCGGCCCGGTGCACGGCAGGATCATCAACACCTCCTCGGAGGCGTTCCTCGCCGGCTCGGCCGGCCAGCCCAACTACGCCGCCGCCAAGGGGGGCATCGTCGGCCTCACCACCTCCACGGCGCTGGCGCTGGCCAAATACGGCGTGACCGCCAACGCGATCTGCCCACGCGCCCGCACCCGGATGACCGAGGACGTCTTCGCCGGCTTCGGGGTACCGTCCGACGGCCGGCTCGACCCGCTGGCCCCCGAGCACGTCGCACCGCTCGTCGGCTACCTGGCTTCACCGGCCGCGGCCCGGGTCAACGGCCAGCTGCTGGTCGTCCACGGCGGCATGGTCGCGATCGCCGAACGCCCCCGGATCGCCGCCAAGTTCGACACCGCGAAGGAGGCCTTCACCTTCGAGGAGCTGGACGAGCTGCTGACGCCCCACTACGCACAGCGCCCGCCGCACGAGACGTTCGCGGCGGGCGAGGTGCTGGCTCTCAAACACGGCTCCTGAGGACAGGGCTCCTGAGGGCACGGCTTCTGGAGCGCGGCTCTCCAGGCGCGCGTCCCGAGGCGTGGCCCCGGATCCCCTGGGACTTACGCGCCCTGCGGCTGCTTGTCCCGGCGGTGCCGGCCGTGCGCGGTGGAGTCGGACTCCTCCGCGGCGGCCGGGCCACGGTGCCTGCCGGAGCTTGCAGCCGCGGCGGCCTGGGCGGATGCCTCCTGGGGGCGCGCCTGGGTCGTGTCGGTTCGGGCTTCGGACATGGAAAGAGTCACTCCGTCGGATCGCTTGCTGCTGTACGCGTCGGGACCCCGCCCGACCGCCGTGGGGTCGTACCCCGAGCGGCGTGATCGGTGGCCGGTCAACCGGCTGCGTAGCCCCCACCCGAAAGTTTAACGGGGTGGGAAATCACGCTCCACCGGGCCTAGCGGGCCCCGAGGGGCGCCTGCTGCAGCGGAACTGGCCTGCACATATGGGGATGTGAGAGGGCGCGCCGCGGTTCCGCGTGGGCGGCCTTCGGTTGTGCAGATGATGTGGAGTGGTTGGTGGCATCCCCTGCATCCGGGACAATCCCCCCGCCGCGCACGTCCGCCGCATCCGCCCCCGCCCGTACGGACCCCACCGGCCCCACCGACCCCACCGGACCTGCCGGCCGCACCGGACCCGCTCGCTCCACCGATCCCACCGGCCTGCCTCGCCCCACCGACCCCATCGTCCCGCCTCGCTCCACCGATCCCACTGACCCCACCGAGCTCACCGAGCCCACCGATCCCACCGGCATCCTGGGCTCCACCGGCTCCAGCGGTATGGCCATCCGCGCCAGCCCGCACGGCTCGGCGTCCGTCGCACACGGCAGCAGCAGTTCGCCGTCGGCCGTCCACAGCCCGGTCCCCGCCAGCCACCCCTCCGGTACGGGCAGTTGCCGCAGCCGCCGGCCCCAGGGGCGCCAGATCCCCAGCCGGGTGCCGTGCGCCGCGTCCACCCGGAACGCCACCGCGCAGCTCTCCGGCGCCAGCATCTGCCCCGGCTGCACGGCGAACGGCGTCACCGCGGCATCGGCCGGCCGCAGGCACTCCGGGAACCGCACCGGCAACCTGCTGCCCAGCACGCCCCAGCCCAGCCGGTCGTGGCCCGGCGCGTCCGAGCGGACCAGCAGCAGCCCGCTGTCCGGATCGGCCAGCAGCAGCCGGTCGTTGCTCTCCTCGGTGATCTGCAGCAGCAGCCCGGTCTCGCCGCCCCGCTCCAGGTCGACCAGCACGGTCTTCGTCCGGCCGGCCAGCTCCCGGTCCAGGGCCAGCAGCCGCCCGCCGCGGTCCAGCCACGCGCCGCCCGTACAGCGCCCGGGAATCTCCGCGACCCGCTCGGGCCCGCCCGCGTCGCCGGGCACCCGCCACAGCGCGGTGTGCCCGAACGCGGGGGCCAGGGCGTACGCGTCGGTGCCGCCCGGTGTCGGCGGCAGCAGCGTCAGTTCCTCCGCTTCCACGGTGCCCAGCAGGAGTTCACCGGTCCCGGGGCCGGTCGGGTAGAGCAGCGAGAGGGCGAAGCGGTCGGCGGCCCGGCGCAGGATCAGCACCCGGCCGTCCGCGAGCGGCAGCAGTTCGCTGTCCGGCTCCTCGGGCTGGCTGCCGGGCAGCGGCACCGCGTACGGCTCCGGGCCGCTCAGCGTCCAGCGCTCCGGGAACCAGCTCCGGTCGGCGTCGTCGTGCCGGGCGAGCCGGGCGGCGTACGAGCCGTCGGCGGCGATCGTCAGGGCCGCGCGGTGCGGGCGGGGCGGCGCCGCGGCGTCCTCAGTGGCGCAGATCGTCATGAAGTGGTCACCTCCAGTCGGCAGACCGAAGCTAGTTTTCGCACTTCCGGCCGATCAACGAGAGTTGCGGCACTTCACGCATAAGGGTGGCGGATGTCCGGTTCGCCGGTGCCGGATGGGGCGGTTGTGCTTCACGCTTCAACGGTGAGCTCACTCAGGCCGACCTGACTTCGTCGGCGGAGGCAGCGACCACGGCGCCGGAGCGAAGCCGTACGTCGACGACGGGACCCGGTACCTCGGCCTCGACGTCACCGCGACCGCGTCCTGGACGACCGCGCGGCTTCCTCGTCATATGACCTCCCGCCTGCGCCCGCGCGCGGGCGCAGGCGGTGCGGGTTCCCGCCCGGGAGGTAACCTTCCACCCGTGCCCGTACTGTCTGAAGTCCTCACCGCGCTCGACGCCCTCTGGCCCCCCGAGCGGGCCGAAGGGTGGGACGCCGTCGGTACGGTCTGCGGAGACCCGGACGCCGAGGTCCGCCGCGTGCTGTTCGCCGTCGATCCCGTCCAGGAGATCGCCGACGAGGCGGTACGGCTCGGCGCCGACCTGCTCGTCACCCACCACCCGCTCTACCTGCGCGGGACGACGACGGTCGCGGCCTCGACGTTCAAGGGCAAGGTCGTGCACACGCTCATCAAGCACGACATCGCCCTGCACGTCGCGCACACCAACGCCGACACCGCCGACCCCGGCGTCTCCGACGCCCTGGCGGGCGCCCTGGACCTGCGCGTCCTCGGCCCCCTGGTGCCGGACCCGAGCGACCCGGCGGGCCGCCGCGGCCTGGGCCGGATCTGCGAGCTGACGCACCCGATGACCCTGGCCGAGTTCGCCTCGTACGCGGCCGCGCACCTGCCGGCCACCGCGCAGGGCATCCGGGCGGCCGGCGACCCGGACCGCGAGATCTGCACCGTCGCGGTCTCCGGCGGCTCCGGCGACAGCCTCTTCGACGACGTCCGGGCGGCCGGTGTGGATGCCTTCCTCACCGCCGACCTGCGCCATCACCCGGCGTCCGAGGCCACCCAGACCACCGGACGGACCAGCCCGCCGGCGCTGCTCGACGCGGCCCACTGGGCCACCGAATGGCCGTGGTGCGAGCAGGCCGCGGCCCAGCTCGACGCGGTCTCCGACCGGCACGACTGGGGACTGCGCACGCACGTCTCCCGTACGGTCACCGACCCCTGGACCGCCCACGCGGCGTCCACCCCGATCTTCACCCCGACGCACACCACAGGAGCCCCCCGCTGAACGCCGCGCCCGCCGACCAGATCCGCCTCCTCGACGTCCAGGCCCTCGACGTCCGGCTCACCCAGCTCGCGCACCGGCTCAAGAACCTCCCCGAGCTGGCCGAGCTGCAGACCCTGGAGGCCGACCTCACCCAGCAGCGCGACCTGCTCGTCGCCGCGCAGACCGAGGAGAGCGACACCAGCCGCGAGCAGACCAAGGCCGAGCAGGACGTGGACCAGGTGCGCCAGCGCGCCGCCCGCGACCAGAAGCGGCTGGACTCCGGCGCCGTCACCTCCCCCAAGGACCTGGAGAACCTCCAGCACGAGATCGCCTCGCTCGCCAAGCGCCAGGGCGACCTGGAGGACGTCGTCCTGGAGGTCATGGAGCGCCGCGAGGCCGCCCAGGAGCGGGTCGCCGAGCTGACCTCCCGGGTCGAGGCCATCCAGGCCAAGGTCGACGACGCCGTCGCCCGCCGCAACGCCGCCAGCAGCGAGATCGACGCCGAGGCCGCCGCGGTCACCAAGGAGCGCGAGCTGACCGTCGCCGACATCCCGGCCGACCTGCTGAAGCTCTACGACCGCATCCGCGCCAAGGAGGGCGGCGTCGGCGCGGCCCGCCTCTACCAGCGCCGCTGCGAGGGCTGCCGCCTGGAGCTGAACATCACCGAGCTGAACGACGTCCGGGCGGCCGCCCGCGACGCCGTCGTGCGCTGCGAGAACTGCGGCCGGATCCTGGTCCGCACGCCGGACTCGGGCCTGTAGGCCGTGCCGCGCACGCTGATCGTCGAGGCGGACGGCGGGTCCCGGGGCAACCCGGGGCCGGCCGGCTACGGCGCGGTCGTCCTCGACCCGGAAACGGGCGAGGCGCTCGCCGAGGCCGCCGAGTTCATCGGCACCGCGACCAACAACGTCGCCGAGTACAAGGGCCTGGTGGCCGGGCTGCGGGCCGCGCACGCGCTGGACCCGGAGGCCCGTATCCAGGTCCGGATGGACTCCAAGCTGGTCGTGGAGCAGATGTCCGGGCGCTGGCAGATCAAGCACCCGGACATGAAGCCGCTGGCCGCCGAGGCCAGGTCGGTCTTCCCGGCCGACCGGGTCAGCTACGAGTGGATCCCGCGCGCCAAGAACAAGCACGCCGACCGGCTCGCCAACGAGGCGATGGACGCCGGGAAGATCGGCAAGCAGTGGGAGCCGCGGGACTCCCGGGCGGCGCTGGCCACCGCCACCGCACCCGCCCGCAGCGCCGCCGCCCGGGCCGCCGACGAGGCCGCCGAACGCGCGGAGCAGGCCGCGGCCCCCGAGGCGGCGGCCGCCCCGCCGGTCGGCTGGGGCGCCCCGGACCTCGGCGTCCCCGCCACGTTCGTCCTGCTGCGGCACGGCGAGACGGCGCTGACGCCCGAGAAGCGGTTCTCCGGCAGCGGCGGCACCGACCCCGAACTCTCCGCCGTTGGCCACCGCCAGGCCGAGGCCACCGCGGCCGCGCTGGCCGCCCGCGGCACGATCCAGGCCGTGGTCAGTTCACCGCTGCGGCGCTGCCGGGAGACCGCCCAGGCGGTCGCCGACCGGCTGGGCCTGGAGGTACGGGTCGAAGAGGGTCTGCGCGAGACCGACTTCGGGGCCTGGGAGGGGCTGACCTTCGCCGAGGTGCGCGAGCGCCACCCCGAGGACCTCGACGCCTGGCTGCACTCCTCGAAGGCGGCGCCCACCGGGGGCGGCGAGTCCTTCGCGTCGGTCGCCCGCCGGGTCGCGGTCACCCGCGACAAGCTGCTGGCCCGGTACGCGGGCAAGACGGTCCTGCTGGTCACCCACGTCACGCCGATCAAGACCCTGGTCCGGCTGGCGCTGGGCGCCCCGCCGGAGTCGTTGTTCCGGATGGAACTCTCCGCCGCCTCGCTGTCCGCGGTCGCGTACTACTCCGACGGCAACGCCTCCCTGCGGCTGCTGAACGAGACGTCGCACCTGCGTTGAACGAGACGTCGCACCTGCGTTGAGCGGGCGTCGCACCTGCGTTGAGCGGGACGTCGCAGGTGTGTTGAGGGGGACGTCGTACCTGCGTTGAGCGAGGCGTCGGACCCGCGCTGAGAGGGGCCGGGCGGTCCTGAGGGTCAGTCGCGGAGTGCCGCCGCCTCGTGGGCCAGCCGCTCGACGCGCGACCAGTCCTTGGCGGCCAGCGCGTCGGCCGGCAGCATCCACGTCCCGCCCACGCAGCCGACGTTGGGCAGCGCGAGGTACCCGGGCGCGGACGCCAGGGTGATCCCGCCGGTCGGGCAGAAACGGGCCTGCGGCAGCGGGGCGGCCAGCGACGTCAGATAGGCCGTCCCGCCCGCCGCCTCCGCCGGGAAGAACTTCAGCTCGGTGACGCCCTCGTCCAGCAGGGTCACCACCTCCGAGGCCGTCGAGACACCCGGCAGGAAGGGCAGACCGGAGTCCCGCAGCGCGCCCAGCAGCCGCGGCGACCAGCCGGGGCTGACCAGGAAACGGGCGCCGGCCGCGCGGGCCGCGGCGACCTGGCCGGGGTCGAGCAGCGTGCCCGCGCCGACCACCGCGTCCGGGACCTCGTCGGCGATCGCCCGGATGGCGCCCAGCGCGGCGGGCGTCCGCAGGGTCACCTCGATCGCCGGCAGCCCACCGGCGACCAGCGCCCGGGCGAGCGGTACCGCGTCGGCGGCCTCGTCCAGCGCGACGACCGGGATGACCGGGGCGAGCCCGAGGACCGACGGGACCGAGAGACCGGGGGCGGACGCGGGGCCGGGGGCGGAAGCGGGGGAGGAGGCGGCGCTAGTCACGCCGCCCATACTGCGCGCCGCACCCACTCTGCGCAACGACCGTTGCACAGGGTGCAATGCACTGCCTCGGTGCCGGTCCTGGGCCCTAGAGCTCCGTGACGATCACATCGAGCGCCCACGGCTTGCCGCCCTTCGCCGGGGCCTGGGCCTCCACCGCGTAACCCAGGTCGCCCAGGGCCTCGACCAGCTCCGCCGGGCCCTGCGGCGTACGGCCCGCCGACAGCAGGTCGCGGACCAGCCGGCCCTTGGTCGCCTTGTTGAAGTGGCTGACGACCGTGCGCTTCTCCACGCCGTTCACGGTCTTCGACTGGAGCACCCGCACCGTCGCGGTCCGCCCGGCCACCTCGCCCTTGGGCTTCCACGCCGTCGCGTACGCCGCCGACCGCAGGTCCAGCACCAGGCCGGTCCCGGCCGCCGCAGGCAGGACCTCCGCCATCGGCGCCCGCCAGTACGCGCCGAGCGCGCCGAGCCCCGGCAGCTTCACGCCCATCGAGCAGCGGTACGACGGGATCCGGTCGGTGATGCGGACGGCGCCCCACAGCCCGGAGAAGACCAGCAGCGACCGCTCGGCCGCTTTCCGGGCCGGTCCGTCCAGGGACGCGAGGCCGAGCGCGTCGTAGAGCACGCCGGTGTAGATCTCGCCGGCCGGCCGCGTCCCGGCCGTCCGCAGCCCCGCGTTCTTGGCGATCTCGCCCTTGAGGCCGTCGCTGAGCCCGAGCACCTCCTGGGCCTTGATCTCGTCCGCCGCGCACAGTTCGGTGAGCTCGCCGAGGACCGCCTCACGCGCGGCGGTCAGCCCGGGCAGCGACAGCGCGCCGGTGTCCAGCGGCGCCCCGGCCGCTCCCGGGGCCTTGCCTTCGGACGGCGGCAACAGCACGAGCACGGTGTTCTCCTTCACGGCGGTACGGGCGGGGGTGCGGCCCCCGGAAAGCGTATGGCCTGCGACGCCCGCCCCGGGAACCGCGGCCCGCCCCGGGGACCGCGGCCCACCCCGAGCCGCGCCTTCCGGACGCGCCAGGCGCGCTCCCTGGCCCGATCACAACGGCGCGCCACCCGTGCCGGGCGCGCTCCCCGCCCCGGTCGCCCCGCGCGCCACCCGCGCCATCCGGTCATACGCTCGGTTCCATGCCCCGTCGCCATATGCATGTGACCGACGCAGCCGAGGATCCGCTGCGCGCCGCGCTGCGGGAGCTGCGGATCGATCTGGAGGTCCCGGACCACTTCCCGCCGACGGCCCAGGCCGAGGCGGACAGCGCGGCCCGGGCCCCGCGGATCCCGGCCGCCGACGGCGCGGTGGCGACCGAGCACGCCTTGGACGACGCCACCGACCTGCCCCTCTTCACCATCGACCCGCCCGGTTCCCGCGACCTCGACCAGGCGATGTTCCTCTCCTCCCGCCCCGGTGGGGGCTTCCGCATCCACTACGCCATCGCCGATGTCGCCTCCTTCGTGACGCCGGGCGGTGCGCTGGACGCCGAGGCCCACCACCGGGTGACCACGCTGTACTTCCCGGACGAGCGGATCCCGCTCTACCCGTACGCGCTGAGCGAGGGCGCCGCCAGCCTGCTGCCCGACCAGGACCGCCCGGCCGTCCTCTGGCAGCTCGACCTCGACCCCGAGGGCGTCCTGGTCGCCGCCTCCGTCCGCCGCGCCCTGGTCCGCTCCCGTGCCCGCCTCGACTACGCGGGTGTCCAGCGGGCCATCGACGAGGGGACGGCCGAGGAGCCGCTCGACCTGCTCCGGGAGATCGGCCTGCTGCGCGAGGAGCTGGAGGTCGCCCGGGGCGCGATCTCGCTGCACGTCCCCGAGCAGGAGATCGTCCAACGGAACGGCCGCTACCACCTGGAGTACCGCGCGCCCCTGCCGGCGTACGGCTGGAACGCGCAGATCTCCCTGCTCACCGGAATGGCCGCGGCCGAACTGATGCTGGCCTCCGGCACCGGCATCCTGCGGACCCTGCCCACCGCCCCGGACGGCTCGGTGGCCCGGCTGCGGCTGACCGCCCGGGCGCTCGGCGTCGACTGGCCGCATCACACCTCGTACTCCGCGCTGATCCGCGGTCTGGACCCGCACTGCGCCTCGCACGCCGCGTTCCTCCAGGAGTGCACGGCCCTGCTGCGCGGCGCCGGCTACACCGTCTTCGACGGCGCCCCGCCCAGCGCCTCCGAAGCGCTGCACTCGGCCGTCGCCGCACCGTACGCGCACGCCACCGCACCGCTGCGCCGGCTCGTCGACCGCTACACCTCCGAGCTGTGCCTGGCCGCCTCCGCCGGTCACGAGCCGGCGGACTGGGTGCGCAGCGCGCTGCCCGCGCTGCCGCGCGAGATGGAGACCGGCGCCCAGCGTGCCAACCAGGTCGAGCGGGCCTGCGTCGACCTCGTCGAGGCCGCGCTGCTGCGCGACCGGGTCGGCGAGACCTTCGAGGCCCTGGTCGTCGACATCCAGGAGAAGGACCCCACCCGGGGCACCGTCCACCTCTACGAGCCGGCCGTCATCGGCTCCGTCGAGGCCGCCCCGGAGGGCCCCGCGCTGCCCCTCGGCCAGCGCATCCAGGTCCGCCTCGCCGAGGCCGAACCGGGCCTCGAACCGGTCCGCTTCACGCCGGTGTGAGGCCGTGGCGACGCCGGTCCCGGTCCCGGCCCCGGACCCGCGCGCTGCCGCTACGCGGCGTCCGCGGTCAGCCCGTCCGCCGCAGGCGTCCGTTCGTCCGCCGCCACCCTCGCCGCCCGTACGGCCGCCACCGCGCCCCGTGCGTCGTCGGCATGGAACCGCACCGTCCGCACCTCGTCGCGGCGCCCCGAGAGCCGTACCGCGACGACCGGCGCGGTCAGCTCGACGGTCACCGACGTCTGCCCGCCCACGGCCAGCGACCACACCCCGCCCCCCCCGCCGCCCTTCCCGTCCCCGGAGTCCATGCCCTTTCCGGAGCCCTTGCCCTTTCCGGAGCCCTCGCCGTCCTTGTCGGCCTTGCCGTCGTGGGAGAAGCGGAGGTCGTACCGGACGGAGGCGATCCGGTCCAGCGGGATGCGGATCTCCCGCCGCGCGCCGTCCCGGAGCAGCAGGTGGTCCGTGCCGAGCACATGGGGCCGGGTGACCGCGGCCGCCTGGAAGCCCAGCAGCATCAGCACCGTGTAGACGTCGACGACCAGCATCACCACCCGCGCCACCGGAACGTCGGCGAGCATCGCATGCACCCCGGCCGTCTCCACCACGCACACGAACGTCAGCCCGTAGACGAGCGCCGACTGCGCCGCCGCGTACGGCAGGGCCCGCTCGCCCGCCGCCACCCCGAACCGCCGCCGCGCCACCCACCACACCAGACTCGCCAGCCACCGCCCCTCATGCGCCAGCAGCCGCCGCACCCTCCCGTGCCGCCGCTTCACCGGGCACGCTCCGCGACCAGCCGGATCGCCCGGCGCATGACCTCGGCCTGCGCGGGCGGGAAGTGCGCGTAGTACGCCGCCATGAATCCGCCGTCCGTCTCCCGGCCCGCATCGGCCGCGCGCGCCCAGTGCTCGCCGCTGACCTCGGCGACCACGGTGTCCGGAATGCAGTCGGCGAGCGCCCGCGCGACCCGTTCCACCCGCGGATCGTCCGCCGCGGCCTCCGCCAGCTCGTCGAGCAGCCCGTACACCTCGTACGCCCGCTCCATCGCCCCCGGCGCCGCGGCGAAGTCCCCGAGCAGGCCGGCGACCCGCTCGCCCGCCCCGTCGCCCGCCGACTCCAGCAGCGCCAGCACCTCCCGTTCCTTCGCCGCCACCGCGGGCTCGGGACCGGGGAGCGTGGCCGAGGTGCGGGCCATCTCCCGGAACATCGCGGCCAGTTCGTCCGACACCGGCCCCTCCGCGGGCAGCCCGCCGTGCTCCTCCGCCTGCTGCCGCAGCGCGGCCAGCCGGGCCCGCCGCGCCCGGATCTCCGCCTCCTGGCGCGCCAGGTCGGCGTCCAGTTCGGTCAGCACCTCGTGCAGCTCGCGCCCGGAGTCGTCGGCGAGGACGTCCCGGACCTCCTCCAGCCCGAGTCCCAGCTCCGTCAGCCGGCGCAGCCGGGCGAGCGCGACCGCGTCCCGCAGCCCGTACTCCCGGTAGCCGTTGGCCCGGCGTTCCGGCTCGGGCAGCAGTCCGAGCTGGTGGTAGTGGCGGACGGCACGGGTACTGACGCCGACGAGACCTGCGAGCTCACCGATTCTCATGCCGCCAGTAGAAACGTTGCCGCTGCGACAAGGTCAAGCGCGGCCCGGGGCTCCGAGGGCGGGACGCGATGCCGGGACGCGGGGCCGGTTCCGCGCCGGGTAGCATGGTCGCCACGGCGGACGAGCCGGCCGGACGGCCGCGTGGGGATCGGCAACGACCCTCCCGAGGAACGTCCGGGCTCCACAGGGCAGGGTGGTGGGTAACACCCACCCGGGGTGACCCGCGGGACAGTGCCACAGAAAGCAAACCGCCGGAGGCTTCGGCCTCCGGTAAGGGTGAAACGGTGGTGTAAGAGACCACCAGCCTCCGAGGTGACTCGGAGGGCTAGGTAAACCCCACCCGGAGCAAGGTCAAGAGGGGGCATCGGCGATGCCCCTGCGCGGACGACCGAGGGCTGCCCGCCCGAGTCCGCGGGTAGACCGCACGAGGCTGTCGGCAACGGCAGCCCTAGATGGATGGCCGTCTCCCCCCGGCCCGCAAGGACCGGGGGCGACAGAACCCGGCGTACAGGCCGACTCGTCCGCCGCCTGTGGTCCTTCCGGCCGGCATGCGGCTGCAGCCGTCTGCCGTCCGTCTGCGCTCGTCCGGGTTCCCGCCGGGGTTTCCGCCCGGGCGACCGCGCCCCGGCGCCACCCCCGCGCGTGCGGCGGTGCGAACGGCTTCTCGGTTCGGGATCGCTCGTGGTGAAAACCCCTCAGGCGTGCGGGTGTGGACCAGCTCTCACATGGGTAACACGCCTTTCCCGTATGGGTGTTGCGGCGGGGGGCCGTGACTTCTGAGCGTGGGGAGAGCCGGATGTCCGACCTGGCGACCGTATCGGCGGAGATCGCGCCTTACCTGACCATGGCGGCGAACAGCCTCGGTACGTCCGTGATCAGCGCTGCCCAGCAGCGGATCGCCGAGCGCACCGTGACGGCCGGGGAGGGGTTCTTCCGCCGGCTGCTGCGCCGCGGGGACGGGGCGGACGGGGATCCGGTCGGCGACGGTGGCCGGCTGGTCCTCGACCGGGAGCGGGCGGACGACCTCGACGGGCAGTTGGCGGCCCTCGGTGATGACGAGCGGCGGGTGCTGGCGGAGGCGGTGGGTGCCTGGCTGGCGGGGCCCGCCGACCGGCGGGACGGGTCCCAGCTGCTGCGGCAGATCGACCGGCTCGCCGGGGCCGCGGGCGGCCGTACCGTCCACCACCACGTCACCGCGACCGGCCAGGGATCGATCGCGGCCGGCGAGATCCACGGCGACATCCACATGGGAGGCAGCGCGGACACCCGGAACGGTTCATGAGCCGGCCGGCGGGCAGCGGCGACGTCCACCACAGCGCGACCTCGCACGGCGATCACTCCATCGCGGCCCACGACATCAGGAACATCTTCATCAAGTGGGTGATGCACCCCAGCGCCCGCTGGCTGCCACTGCTGCTGGCCTGCGCCGCCGTGGTGATCGCCGGCACCGACTGGCCGGACGGGCCGGCCCGCCAGTACACCCTCTGGGGCCTGCTCACCGGTCTGTCGGTGCTCACCGCCGCGGCCCGCGTCCTCGACCGCAGCCCGCGCGACGCCCGGCTGGCCGGTGTGCTGTCCCTGGTCTCCGTACTGGCCACGGTCGGCGGCTGGCTGGCCTTCCAGAGCGTCCGGACGCACGGCGAGATCGATGTGACCGGGCAGGTCCGTGCGGAGGGCAGCCAGCCGCTGGACGACGCCGCGCACCGCACGCTCACCCTCCGGCTCGACGCCCGCGCCCTGGCGGAGCCGCGGAACGCGCTGCGGCTGACGCTGGCCATCACCGACCACGACCCGGCCGGCCCGACCTGCCTGCCGGACACCCGCGCCACGCTCTCGCTGCTCACCGCGGGGACCGCGGACCGCACCGCGGACCTCCGGCCCGGAGGCACCGCCGACTTCGCCCTGGGAGCCCGGACCACGACGGTGACGATCGGCGTCCGGCTGCACACCGGCCGCGGCTGCCGGATGGACGTACGGACCACCGGCGCGGTGTTGCATGACCAGTGACGCACCGTCAGGTCCGCCGCGGTGCCCTACGGACCTCAGGGAGTGACGCGGATCCCGTAAGAAGCAGATGCGCGCCGGAAGCAGAACCGTCGGAACGGGGGAGACCGATGAGAATCACCCGAGCATGGAGAATCACCCGAGCGTTGAGCACCACCCGAGCGTCGAGAACCGCACGGCCCATGAGCACGGACCGCCCCACGAGCACGGACCGCCCCGCGAGCACCGCCCGACCCACGAGCGCCGCGCGACCGCTGAAGGCCCGTCGCGCCAAGGCCTTCCCGGGGCCGGCGGTGCTCGCGCTCACCGCGCTCGTGGCGACCGCCTGCGGCTCCTCGGAGCCGCCCTCGCTGTTCGCGGGCGGCAAGGTGTCGGTCGGCGCCAAGAACGACCAGCCCGGCACGGGCGTCGTCCACACCTACAAGTTCTCCGGCTTCGACATCACCGTCGCCCAGCAGATCCTCAAGGCGGTCGGCGCCGAGCCGGACTTCGGGATCGTGCCGTCGGAGGACCGCAGCGCGGTGCTCACCGAGAAGAAGAAGGACCTGGTCGTCGCGACCTTCTCGATCACCGTCGACCGGATGAAGACGCTGGACTTCGCGGGCCCGTACGCGTCCACGTACCAGGGGATCATGGTCCGCAAGAACGACAAGCGGATCCGCAAGCCCGAGGACCTCTTCGGCAAGCGCGTCTGCACCTGGCCCGGGACGACGTCCGCCACCACGCTGGAGGGGCCGGAGTACTCCCGGATCGCGGTCTACGAGCGGCCGGACGCGTCGAGTTGCCTCACCGACCTCAAGGTCAAGAAGGTGGCCGACGCGGTCTCGACCGACCAGATGATCCTTTACGGCTTCACGCAGGAGAACCCGGACCTCAAGGTCGTCCCGGACATCACCTACGGCTCCGTCAACCACTACGGCATCGCGATGGCCAAGGGGCACCGCAAGGACTGCCTGCGGCTGCGCGACGCGCTGCGGGACTACGTCAACAGCAACAACTGGAGCCACGACTTCTCGACGTCGCTGTGGGCCGCGACGAAGGCCGACCCGACCTGGGAAACCGACTACAAGCCGCGCACCGAGACCATCGACGCCCTGTCCTGCCGGGACCGCCCGCGCACCTGAGGGACCACCTCGCGGCAGCGGTCAGCCCTCCTCGGGCCCGCCGTTCCGTGCGTACCGGAGCAGGACGACGCCGTTGCCGAAGGTACGGGTTCCGGTGAGCCGGAGGCGGGTCCGGGTGTCCGTGTCGGGGAAGAGCGGGGTGCCGCGGCCGATGAGGACCGGATGGACGCAGAGGTGGTACTCGTCGACCAGGTCGAGCCGCAGGAAGGACGCGGCGAGGTGCGCGCCGCTGAGTGCCAGGTCCCCGCCCGGCCGAGCCGTCAGCTCCCTGATCCGCTCGACCGTGACCTCCCGCAGGATCGTGGTGTTCCAGTCGGCCCGCTCCAGGGTCCGGGAGAACACGAACTTGGGCATCTCCCGCCAGATCCCGGCGAACTCGGCCATCGGCCCGCCGGCGTCCGGACCGGCGTCGGCGGTCGGCCAGAAACCGGCCATCAGCTCATGGGTGACGCGGCCGGTCAGGAAGCCGCCCATGGTCCGGATCCGGTCGTTGAAGTACTGGTGCACCTCGTCGTCCACGAGGTGCCAGTCGATGTCGTGGTCCGGCCCCTCGATGAAGCCGTCGAGCGACATCGACATCATCAGGACGATCTTTCGCATGGCGGTCCTCCCGGGCGGCACCCTACGCCCGCCCGGCGGGAGGGGGATCCGACTCGCGTCCCGTGCCACCCGAGTGGGCCCCGCCCGCCGCCCCTCACTCGACATGCGGACGTGGCGTGATCGGGTCGATACTTTGTGCTATGAATGAACGATTTGTACCCATTCCAGGCAGTGAGCGGGCCGCCGCACCCAAGGCGCGCCCCGCCGGTTCCCTCGACGGTTCCACGCCCGTGCACGCCACGATCATGCTGCGCCGCCGGGCCGAGGTCCCCCGGGACCTGATCACCGGGCCGGACACCATCTCGCAGGCCGAGCTGGCGCAGCGGTACGGCGCCGACCAGGCCGACGCCGACCGCGTGCGCGAGGTGCTGGGCCGCCACGGCGTCGACGTGAACGAGGTCGACCTGGCGTCCCGGCGCATGAAGGTGTCCGGCACCGCGGACCGGATGGCCGCCGCGTTCGGGACCCGGCTGACCCGGGTGGCCAGCCCCGATCCCACCCACGGCGAGCTCGTCGAGCACCGGCACCGCGAGGGCCCGCTGCAGCTGCCCGCCGAGCTGGACGGCGTGGTCGTGGCGGTGCTCGGTCTGGACGACCGCCCGCAGGCGCGCCCTCACATCCGGCACGCGCGGGCCCGGGCCCGCCAGACCTCGTACAAGCCCTCGCAGCTGGCCGGCGTGTACCAGTTCCCGCCGGACACCGACGGCAGCGGCCAGACGCTGGCGATCATCGAACTCGGCGGCGGGGTCGACCAGCGCGAGCTGGCGGAGTACTTCCGGTCCCTCGGGCTGCCGAAGATGCCCAAGGTGACGGCGGTCAGCGTCGGCACCGCCCGGAACCAGCCGGGCGGCGACCCGCAGGGCGCCGACGGCGAGGTGCTGCTGGACATCGAGGTCGCCGGTGCGCTGGCGCCCGGTGCCGAGCAGAAGGTGTACTTCGCGCACAACACCGACCAGGGCTTCGTCAACGCGGTGACCCAGGCCGTCCACGACACCCCGACCCCGGCCGCGCTGAGCATCAGCTGGGGCGCCGCGGAGCCGTTCTGGACCGACCAGGCCCGCGCGGTGTTCGACGAGGCGCTGGCGGACGCGGCGGCGCTGGGCGTGACGGTGTGTGCCGCGGCCGGCGACGACGGCAGCCGGGACGGTGTCCCCGACGGCCGCCCGCACGCCGACTTCCCGGCCTCCAGCCCGCACGCCCTGGCCTGCGGCGGCACCCGCCTGGACGCCGACCCGGACTCCGGTCTGGTGCGCAGCGAAGTGGTGTGGGGCGGCGACGGCGGGGGCGCCACCGGTGGCGGCGTCAGCGAGGCGTTCCCGCTGCCGTCCTGGCAGACCACGGCCGGTGTGCCGCACAACGGCAGCGGCCCGGGCCGCGGCCTGCCGGACGTCTCCGCCGTCGCCGACCCGGCCACCGGCTACGAGGTGCTGGTGGACGGCCACCGCTCGGTGGTCGGCGGCACCAGTGCCGTGGCCCCGCTGTGGGCGGCGCTGACCTGCCGGCTGGTCGAGGCGCTCGGCCGCCCGCTCGGCATGCTGCACCCGCTGCTGTACGCCGGTGCCACCCCCGGACACACCGCCCGCGGCTTCCGTGACGTCACCGTCGGCACCAACGGTGACTTCGAGGCCGGCCCCGGCTGGGACGCCTGTACCGGCCTGGGCGTCCCGAACGGCACCGAACTCCTCGCCTCCCTGCGGGAGATGGTGCCCCGCTGAGCTCCTGGGCAGCCGGCCCGCCGGGTGTGCACGACCGCACCCGGCGGGCCCTCGGCGGATGGCCCGAACGCGCGGGGGAGCGGTCCCGCGGCCGGTACCCTCGGGGGGAATTTTCTCGAATGGGTGTACGGAACGGGTGTACGGGTGGGGGCTGCGGTGCTCAAGCACTACTACCGGCTGGTGTATTGGAAGCGGCGGATCAGCCGGTCGCTGGGATGGCGGCGCGGCATGGGCCCGGGCGCCCTGGGGCCGCGCCGGCAGCGGACGCGCACCGGGCGGGCACCCGGGCGCAGCCGCCAACGCCTGTACGGTGCCCGCCCGTTCCTGATCTTCGGTGCCCTGGTCGCGCTCGTCGTGGCGGCCTCGGCGCTGGTCGCCGGCGGCTACGACGACGTCGGCCGGGCGGTGACGACCGGGGTGGCGGACGGGGAGTAGGCCCCGCCCGCCCGTGGGGGACCGCCGGTCAGGACGCCTGTGCCGTGTTGTACAGGTTCTTGGCGTCGTCGCCGAAGTACGGACCGAACATGGTGTTGGGCAGGAACTGGTAGCCGAAGCTGTTCACCGAGGACTGCAGCCCGGTGCCGGTCTTCTCGTCGAACGAGGTGAACCACGGGCCGCCGCTGGAACCGCCGGTCATGTTGCAGGACAGACCGTGGTCGTTGGAGAACAGCGGGTCCTTCATGGTGGTGCCGCTGCAGTAGATCAGCTTGGTGCCGTCGTACGGTGCCGCCGCCGGATAGCCGAAGGCGTACATCGTCTTGTTGTAGCCGGAGTTGAAGGACAGGCCCTGCCCGCCGACGACGTCGGTGAGCTTCTTGCCGTCGAGCGGGGCGACGACCGCCGCGCCGACGTCGTAGTTGATGTCCTCGCTCGCCGTCCACTGCGGGGTGGAGAGCGTCTTGGCGGCCGACCACTTGCCGTACGGGGCCTGGCCGTCGTGGTAGCCGGGCACGAAGACCCAGTTGGTGTGCCAGGCGCCGTCCAGCTTCACGCAGTGCCCGGCGGTGAGCACGGTGCTCTTGTTCGCGCTGGTCACCGCGTCACCGGAGCAGGAGGCGGTGCGTCCCTGGTAGGTGAAGAACACCCGGCCGGCGGTCTTGGTGACCGCGCCGCCACCGGTCCACGGCCCGCCCGGCTGGGCCGCGGCGGTGGGCCGCGGCGCGGGGAGGGACGGCAGCCCGGGGAGCGTCGGCCGTACGGTGAACGGGGCGCTGCGCGGGACCGCGGCGCGGTGCTGCTTCGCCGGTGCGGCGAGGTCGAGCGGGGTGGCGGACCGCATCCGCGCCGCCGTCCAGAAGGCGCCGGCGGTGCGCTGCGGGGTGGCGGAGCGGTGGGAGTCCTGCGGGGTGGCGGCACCGGCCGAACCGGTGGGGAGCAGCAGGGCCAGCAGCGTGCCGGCGGCGGTCAGGGTGCCGAGGGCGGCCCGGGACCCGCGCGCCGGACGCCGCGTCGCTATGCCGTCAACTGCCGTGCGGCCACGCTCGTTTCGTCTCACGCGTAACTCCTTCTGCGGGGGCCGCGCACACCGGGCGCGCGGCCGCGAGTGGGGTCCCCCTGCTCCTTGAGAGCGCGGGGGAGAGGCCGCCGCAGGCGGCGGCCCGGCAGACGAGTGGTGCGGTGAGAGGTAAGCGTGCCACCGGAAGCGACCGGAGGGCAGGGGTCGGACGGAAACGGCCGGGACCGGCGGTGCGGCCGACGCCGCCGCCGACGGTCGGTCAGCCCCGGCCGATGTAGGGCATGGTGGTCGCCATCACCGTCGCGAACTGCACATTGGCCTCCAGCGGCAGCTCCGCCATGTGCACCACCGTCCGGGCGACGTCCGCGGCGTCCATCACCGGTTCCACCGCCGTCTGCCCGTTCGCCTGCAGGGTGCCGGTCTGCATCCGGCCGGTCATCTCGGTGGCCGCGTTGCCGATGTCGATCTGGCCGCAGGCGATGCGGTACGGACGGCCGTCCAGGGACAGCGACTTGGTCAGCCCGGTGATCGCGTGCTTGGTGGCGGTGTAGGCGACGGAGTGCGGCCGCGGCACGTGCGCGGAGATCGAGCCGTTGTTGATGATCCGGCCGCCCTGCGGTTCCTGCTCCTGCATGGTGCGGAACGCGGCCTGGGCGCAGAGGAACGCACCGGTGAGGTTGACCTCGACCACCGCGCGCCAGTCGTCGTACGAGAGCTCGGTGAGCGGCACCGCCCGGCCGAAGGTGCCGGCGTTGTTGAAGAGCAGGTCGAGCCGGCCGAACCGGTCGCGGACCGCCGCGAACAGCGCGTCGACCTGTTCGGGGCGGGTGACGTCGGTCGGCACGGTGACGACCGCGGGGCTGGTCGGCTCGGTCAGGTCGGTCAGGCGGGCGGTCTCGGCCAGCGCCTCGGCGCGCCGTCCGGCCAGCGCCACCGACCAGTTGGCGCGGATCAGCGCCTGGGCGACCGCCCGCCCGATGCCGGATCCGGCGCCGGTGACCACCGCGACCTTACGGGGCGCCGCGCCGCCCTCCCGTGCCTCCTGGGCCGCCGCCGCGGTCTGCGGGGTCTGCCCGCCCCGTGTGGCCGGTGCCGGCAGTGTCGGCCGGGGCGCGGTCGCCGTGCCGCCCACGTGCCCGGCCCGCGCCACCGGCGTCGCCTGTGCTGCCCCTGCCCGCTGTGTGTTCTGTGCCATGGCGGCAGCGTAAACGGCGGCGGGGAGCGAACCGGCCGCCCGCCGCGGCGACTCAGCCGCCGGTGTCGAAGCGCCGCAGCACCGCCGCCTTCGTGGCGGTGAACTCCTCGTCGGTCAGGATGCCCTCGCGGTGCAGCTCGCCCAGTTCGCGCAGCCGGCGCAGCAGCGCGTCGTGGTCGTCGGCGGGGGCGGCGGCCGGGGGCCCGGCCGCGGGGGGTGCGGACGCCGCCGCGGGTACGGCCGGAGCGGCCGCGGGAAGGGCCGGGGCCGCGGGCGCCGAGGGGTGCGGCAGCCGTGCGGTGACCGCGGCCGCCAGCAGCGCGGTGGTGCCGCTCTCCTTCTTGAAGCCCCACAGTTCGATGGAGTTGGGGTCGTGCTCCGGTTTGAGCCGTTCCTTCGCGCCGTGCGGACGGAAGCGCAGGAAGCCGGACTCCAGGCCGGCGGACGGGCGCCACTCCACCGCTTCGAGGTCGGTCAGGGCGTAGTCCCGCGGACCCCACTGCCGCTTGGTCTCACTGGTGTTCCAGCGCCACTCCACGCGCACCCGCTCCCCGTCGAAGGTGGCGACCCCGTCCACCCCGGCGGCCGTAAGCGGTACCGACGGGCCGGGCAGCAGATAGCGGTCGCAGGGCCCGTCCGGCACCTGCTCCAGCAGCAGGGCCTGCCGGACCGCGTCCACGAAGTACTCGGCGACGTCCACCCGCGCGGCCTCCACGGCGACCTGATACGGATTCGCGTCGTCCGACAGCCCGCCGCCGGTGACCTGGAGCAGCGGATCCGCGCCGTCCCGCAGCCGCAGCCGGAGCCGGCCGACCTTGCGGCCCGGTTCGTGGGCGATGCCGGCCAGCGCGGTCAGGGGGACCGTGAACTCGCCCAGGTCCTGGCGCAGTTTGTGCACCCCGCGCTCGCGCCCCGGCACGATGCGTATGCCCTCTCCGTCGAAGCTCCAGGTGCCGTCACGCGCCATCAGTTCAGCCATGTCCCGAATCCTACGGAGAGCCGGCGGTGCGTGCCCCGTGCCGTGATTGTCCGGCGACGTCCGGTGTCGGACCAACCATCATCGAGCCGTCATGCCTGCGTCGTACACGGGTCAGTGGCCCGCCGTCCCGCGGCCCTCCAATCGTCGGCAGCAACCGCCGCCAGGGGAGGGCCAGATGACGCACACCGCACTGTACGAGCAGGAGATCAGGGCCGCTGCCGCGAGCGTGGGCCGGCGCCGCTTCCTCACCGCGACCGGGGCCGCCGCCGCGCTCGCGTTCACGGCCAACCTCCCGGCCGCCGGCGCCGCGCACGCCGCCGAGGCCGACGCCCGGAAGATCACCGAGAACCCCTTCACCCTCGGCGTCGCCTCCGGCGATCCGCAGCCCGGCTCGGTCGTGCTCTGGACCCGCCTCGCGCCGCGCCCGTACGAGCCGGGATGGGGGTCCTCCCGCTCGAACGAAGGTGAGAGTGGGGGAGGGATGCCGAACGCCAGAGTCACGGTCCGCTGGGAGGTTGCCTACGACGAGCGCTTCTCGCGTCTGGCCGGGCAGGGCCGGGCCGACGCCCACCCGGAGTTCAACCACTCCGTGCACATCGAGCCCACCGGCCTGGCCCCGGACCGCGTCTACTACTACCGCTTCCGGGCCGGCAATTGGATCAGCCCGGTCGGCCGCACCCGCACCGCGCCGGCCCGCGGCGCCCAGCTCTCCCGGCTGAAGCTCGCCGCGGTCTCCTGCCAGGCCTACCACGACGGCTACTTCACCGCCTACCGGCACCTGGCGGAGGAGGACCTCGACGTCGTCTTCCACCTCGGCGACTACCTCTACGAGTACCCGGTCGACGCGGCCGGCGGCGCCCGCAAATACACCGGCCGCACGCTGCCCGCCCACTTCAACCGCGAGACGGTCACGCTGGAGGACTACCGGCTGCGCTACGCGCTGTACAAGTCCGACCCGGACCTCCAGGCCGCACACGCCGCCCACCCGTTCATCGTCACCTGGGACGACCACGAGGTGGAGAACAACTACGCCTCCGACATCAGCGAGGACGACCTCCCGCCCGCCGAGTTCCTGGTCCGCCGGGCCGCCGCCTACCGCGCGTACTGGGAGAACCAGCCGCTGCGCCGCCCGCAGCGGCCGCACGGCCCGGACGCCCGGCTCTACCGGCGCCTCCACTACGGTCAGCTCGCCCAGTTCGACATCCTCGACACCCGCCAGTACCGCTCCGACCAGGCCTACGGCGACGGCTGGCACGCACCGGGCCCGGAGTCCACGGACCCGAAGCGGACCCTGACCGGCGCCACCCAGGAACGCTGGCTGATCGACGGCTGGCGGCAGTCCACCGCCCGCTGGAACGTGCTGCCGCAGCAGGTCGCGTTCTCCGAGCGGCGCAACGCCACCGGCCCCGGCTACCAGGTCAGCATGGACGCCTGGGACGGCTACCCGGCCTCCCGCGCGCGGGTGCTGGCGGGCGCCGAGTCGGCCGGCGTGGACAACCTCGTCGTGCTCACCGGCGATGTGCACGTCCACTACGCCTTCGACATCAAGAAGGACTTCGCGGACCCCCGATCGCGCACCGCGGGCGTGGAGTTCGTCACCACCTCGATCGCCAGCGGCAAGGACGGCGCGGACAAGCCCGCCAACTGGGGCACGTACATGGCCGCCAACCCGCACCTGAAGTTCTACAACGGCCGCCGCGGCTATGTGACGGTCACCCTGGACCGGGACACCGCCCGCGGCGACTACCGGACGGTGTCCGCCGTCACCACCCCCGGCGCGCCGGTGAGGACGGCCGCGTCCTTCGTCACCGAGGCCGGCAACCCGGGCCTCAAGCCGGCCTGATGCCCGGGCCGTGGCCCCGGCCGGACCGCCGGCCGGGACCACGGTCCTAGGTCCAATGGCGCACCCGGTAAGGGGCCCGAACCCGCCCTGCTCATGACACCATGGATCGGCCCACCGACCCATGGAGACGCACATGACGGAGCCCGGCACCAGACCGGCAGACCCCTCGGACACCCCTGCCATAGCCGGGCGGGACGCGGCAGCAGCACCTCCCGCCGCGTCCCGCCGCATCGGCCTCCTCGTCACCCTCGTCCTCGGCGGACTCACCGCGGTCCCGCCGCTCTCCATGGACATGTACCTGCCGGCCCTGCCGCAGGTCACCGCCGCGCTGCACAGCCCGGCCGCCACCGTCCAGCTCACCCTCACCACCTGCCTCGCCGGCATGGCGCTGGGCCAGATGATCGTCGGCCCGATGAGCGACAAGTGGGGGCGCCGCCGCCCGCTGCTGGCCGGCATGGTCGTCTACGTCCTGGCCACCGCCCTGTGCGCGCTCGCCACCAACGCCGAACTCCTCATCGCGTTCCGGCTGTTGCAGGGGCTGGCGGGCGCCGCCGGCATCGTCATCGCCCGCGCCGTGGTGCGCGACCTCTACGACGGGGTGGCGATGGCGCGGTTCTTCTCCACCCTGATGCTGATCTCCGGGGTGGCGCCGGTCGTCGCCCCGCTCATCGGCGGGCAGATCCTGCAGATCACCGACTGGCGCGGCGTCTTCGTCGTCCTCACCGCCGTCGGCCTTGCCCTCACCCTCCTGGTCTGGCGCCGCCTGGCGGAGACCCTGCCGCCCGCCCGGCGGCACTCCGGCGGCATCGGCGAGGCCCTGCGCACCATGCGCGACCTCCTCGCCGACCGGGTCTTCTCCGGCTACCTCCTCGTCGGCGCCTTCGCCTTCGCCGCCCTCTTCGCGTACATCTCGGCCTCGCCGTTCGTCGTCCAGGAGATCTACGGCGCCTCCCCGCAGGTCTTCAGCCTGCTGTTCGGCATCAACTCCGTCGGCCTGGTGGCCGTCGGCCAGATCAACGGCAAGGTGCTGGTCGGCCGGGTCGCCCTGGACAAGGTGCTGGGCGCCGGCCTGGCCGTGATCGCGCTCGCCGCGGCCGCGCTGCTGCTGATGTCCGCAGGAGTCTTCGGGCACGTCGGCCTCCTGCCGACGGCCGCCGGACTGTTCGTGCTGATGGCCGCGATGGGTCTGGTCATGCCGAGCACCAACACCCTGGCGCTGCTGCGCACCCCGCACGCGGCCGGCTCCGCCTCCGCCCTGCTGGGCACCTCGACCTTCCTCCTCGGCTCGGTGGCCTCGCCGCTGGTGGGCATCGCGGGCGAGCGGACGGCCGTACCGATGGCACTCGTCCAGCTCTCCTGCGCCGTATTGGCGCTCGGGAGCTTCCTGGGACTGTGCCGTCCGTGGCAGCGTAAGGGGGAGAGCAGCCACGGCGGGAGGACCGCACTCTGAACGCACCGCGACTCACCTCTGGTACGCCGGCCCGGGCGGGACTGGACCCCGCCTGGGTCGAGCGGCTGGTGCGTGGGGTGCGGGAGGTGCCCGAGGGCCGGCCGCCGTGGAGCCCGGGGGTCGTGGTGCTGGCCGGCCGCGGCCCGGTCGTGGTCGCCGAGGAGGCCGCCGGCTGGGCGCAGCGCTACCGGGCGTACGACCCCGAGCGGGACCGCGGGGTGGACCTGCCCCGCGACCTGTGGGAGCCGATGCGGGCCGGCACCGTCTTCGACCTGGCCTCGCTCACCAAGCTCTTCACCGCCGTCGTCGCCGTCCAGCTGGCCGAACGCGGCCGGCTCTCCCTCGACGACGAGGTCCGGGCCCATCTGCCGGCCTTCGCCCCCGGCCGCACCGTCCGGCAGTTGCTCACCCACACCTCCGGGCTCGCGCCCGAGCTGCCCTTCTACGACCACCCCGGCCGGGCCGCCCAACTGGCGCTGCTGTGGCGGGAGGCGGCGGCCCCCAGCGGCGGCGCCGGCGCCGGCTACCGCTACTCCGACCTCAACCTCATCGCCCTGGCGCTGATCCTGGAGCGCCGCACCGGACGCCGCCTGGACGCCCTGGTCCGCGAGCAGATCACCGGCCCGCTCGGCATGACCTCGACCCGCTACGGACCGCTGCCGCCGCACGGCGTGGCGGCGACCGAGGACCAGCGGCGGCCCTGGGCCAAGGCGGACCGCGGCATGCTCCGCGGCGAGGTGCACGACGAGAACGCCTGGGCGCTGGGCGGGGTGGCCGGCCACGCGGGCCTGTTCTCCACCGCCCAGGACCTGGCCGTGCTGTGCCGCACCCTGCTCAACGGCGGCGCGTACGGCACCACCCGGATCCTCGGGCCCGCCGCGGTCGACGCCCTGCTCGACCCGCCGGGCCTCGGCTTCGTCGTCGACCAGCCGTACTTCATGGGCGAGCTGGCGGGCCGCGGCGCGGCCGGGCACACCGGCTTCACCGGCACCAGCCTGGTCCTGGACCGCGCCACCGACACGTTCCTGGTCCTGCTCGCCAACACGGTCCATCCACGCCGCCGCGACGTGCTTGGCGCGAGCGGTCGGCTGAGGCTTGCCGTACGTTTTCGGCTGGCCCGCCGTGGGGGTTGCTGTTTTTTCGCCTTCGGCGGGGTGGGGTTGTTGGGCCGGGGGCGCTCGCTGTCGTCGTGGTGCCGGGTGTGGTCCTCCGGGGGCGGGTTTCCGGACTGCTGACGCTTTACGTCCGGAAACCCGCCCCCTCCGGCCCCCACCCTCCCGCCGAATTCCGCGCCCCCGCCCGGTGGGGGAAAGGGTCAAAGACCAGGGGCTCGGCGGCCCCCCCGCCCCGCCG
>NZ_JAZBJP010000012.1:0-173620 GCF_036352915.1 Streptomyces bugieae | reverse complement strand
AGAGTGAGGCGAAGGCGGGGCAGGAGCAGGGGTGGCGTGAGGGCGAGGCGGGGGCAGGGGGCGGGGGCAGCCCCCGGGCAGCCCCGGGGAGCCCCCGCAGCCCCGGGCACCCCCCACCGAAGCCCCCGGGAATTGCTCGCCCACCCCGTGCGTTGTGTCCCATGGCCGCGCCGAGTGGGCGGTACGAGGAACACGACTGACGAAGGAGCGCGGGGCGCATGGCGGGCACTGTGACGATGTACAGCACCACCTGGTGCGGTTACTGCCGTCGGCTGAAGAGCCAGATGGACCGTGAGGGAATCGCGTACACCGAGATCAACATCGAGCAGGACCCGGAGTCCGCGGCGTTCGTGGAGAAGGCCAACGGCGGCAACCAGACGGTGCCGACCGTGCTCTTCGCCGACGGTACGACGCTGACGAACCCGTCCCTGGCGCAGGTCAAGCAGAAGGTGGGCGTGGCCTGACGGCCGCCCGGCGGGCCGCCTGAGGCCCGCCACCCCAAGGTCCCGGTGAGGGACGGACGTGCACCCCAGGTCCCCGTGAGGAACCGGGACGGACCGACGTGCACCCAGGGTCCCGGTGAGGAACCGACGTGCACCCCAGTCCCGGCGAGGAACCGAAAGGGACCGACGTGCACCTCAGATCCCGGTGAGGAACCGAGAGGGACCGACGTGCACCTCAGATCCCGGTGAGGGACCGAGGTGTACGTGCACCACCGTCAAGGGCCGTCGTCCGGTTCCGTCGAGCAGTCGATGGAATCGGACGGCGGCCCTTTCCTGTGCCCATGCGGCGTCCTGCGCGCCTGCGGCTTCCTGCGCGCGTGCGGTCTCGCCCGCCTCACCCCGTCACGGCTTCGGCAGCGGCTTGCCGTACCAGAGCTCGATCAGGCGGGCGGCGATGGAGATGCCGTAGGGCGGCAGGACCTCGCCGGATTCGAAGGCGGCGCGGAGGTCCTCGCGGGAGAACCAGCGGGCCTCTTCGATCTCCTCGCCGTCCACCTGGATCTCGGACGAGGTGGCGCGGGCCATGAAGCCCAGCATCAGGCTGGAGGGGAAGGGCCAGGGCTGGCTGGCCACGTACTCCACGTCCCCGACGACGACGCCGGCCTCCTCGTAGACCTCACGGGCCACCGACTGCTCGATGGACTCCCCCGGCTCGACGAAGCCGGCGAGGGTGGAGAAGCGGCCCTCGGGCCAGTGGACCTGGCGGCCGAGCAGGGCGCGGTCCTCCTCGTCGGTGACGAGCATGATCACGGCCGGGTCGGTACGGGGGTAGTGCTCGGCGCCGCAGGCGGGGCAGCGGCGGATGTGGCCGGCGGCGGCGATCACGGTGCGTTCGCCGCAGCGGGAGCAGAAGCGGTGCAGCCGCTGCCAGTTCTCCAGGGCGACGGCGTGGACGAGCAGGCCGGCGTCGCGGGGGGAGAGCAGGAGCCCCGCCTCGCGCAGGCCGGCCGGGCGCGCGGACTGGTCGATGCGGCCGGGGAGGCTGTCCTTCTGGAGGGCGAAGTAGCTGACGCCCTCGTCGTCGGTGCCGAGGTAGTAGCGGTGCGCCTCGGTCAGCGGCGCCTCGAAGGACGGCGTCATGATCAGTTCGGTGCGGCCGTCGGGGGTGTCGTCGATCAGTGCCTGGCCGCCGGACACCACGAAGACGCGCGTCGTCGGGTGGCTCCAGGCCGCCGCCAGCCATGCCTCGTCGAGACGGTGGTGGGCGGAGCGGTCGATGCCGCTCGGCGCGCTGAACGTGATCGGCCGGTCGGCGGTGTGCTCGGTCCAGGTGGTCACTGCTGTTTCCAACTCCCCCTGTGGCGTGGGTGATTGCTGCGTACGGGCGCGGAACGGTGCGGCGGGCGCGGGGCGGTCAGGTCCGCTGCCAGGTCTCCGCCAGGTCGCCCCACAGGTGGGCGGCGGTTTCGACGCCCTTCATCAGCAGGTCGAGTTCGACCTTTTCGTTCGGCGCGTGCCAGCCGTCGGAGGGGACGGAGATGCCGAGGAAGAGGACCGGGGCGCCGAGGACGTCCTGGAGGTCGGCGGCCGGGCCGGAGCCGCCCTCGCGGGTGAAGCGGATCTTCTGGCCGAAGGCGCGTCCCATGGCACGGACGACGGACTGGAGCGCGGGGTGGTCGAGCGGGGTGAGGCAGGGCCGGGTGGCGCCCCAGAACGTGATCTCGTGCCGGATGCCGGGCGGGAGCTGGGCTGCGACCCAGTCGCGTACGGCCTGCTGGACGGCGGCCGGGTCCTGGCCGGCGACCAGCCGGAACGAGAGCTTCAGCTGGGCGGTGGACGGCACGATGGTCTTGCCGCCGGGGCCCTGGTAGCCGCCGCCGATGCCGTTGACCTCGGCGGTGGGGCGGGCCCAGAGGCGTTCCAGGGTGGTGGTGCCGGCCTCGCCGAGGGTGGCGTGGGAGTGCGCGGTGCGCAGCCACTCCTCCTCGTCGAAGGGCAGCTCGGCGAAGAGTTCCCGTTCGCGGCCGGTGAGTTCGATCACGCCGTCGTAGAAGCCGGGGACGGCGACCCGGCGGTCGGCGTCGTGGAGGGCGGCGGCCAGCCGGGCGGCCTCGGTGGCGGGGTTGGGTACCGCCCCGCCGAAGGAGCCGGAGTGGATGTCCTGGTCGGGGCCGTACAGATCGATCTGACAGTCCGTCAGCCCGCGCATGCCGGTGCAGACGGTGGGGGTGTCCCTGGACCACATGCCGGTGTCGGAGACGATCACGGCGTCGCAGGCGAGGCGGTCGGCGTGCTTCTCGATCAGGGCGGGGAAGTTCGGGGAGCCGGACTCCTCCTCGCCCTCGATGAGCAGCTTGAGGTTGACGGCGGGCGCGGTGCGGCCGGTGGCGGCGAGGTGGGCGCGGACGCCGAGGGTGTGGAAGAACACCTGGCCCTTGTCGTCGGCGGCGCCGCGGGCGTAGAGCTTGCCGTCGAGGATCTGCGGCGCGAAGGGGTCGGTGTGCCAGCCGTCCTCGCGGGCGGCGGGCTGCACGTCGTGGTGGCCGTAGACGAGCACGGTGGGTGCGGACGGGTCGCCGGAGGGCCATTCGGCGAAGACGGCGGGCAGGCCGTCGCCCTCGGTCTCCCAGATCTCGGCGGTGGGGAAGCCGGTGCCGGTGAGCTTGGCGGCGAGCCATTCGGCGCTGCGGCGTACGTCGGGGGCGCGGTCCGGGTCGGCGGACACGGAGGGGATGCGCAGCCACTCGGCGAGGTCGTCGAGGAAGGCGTCGCGGTGGCTGTCGAGGTACGCGCGGACGGCGCTGTCCGGGGTTGTGCTCATACGACCGAGCCTATCGGCCTTCCGGGGGACGCCGGTCGTCGGTCTCGCCCCGCAGGATGCGTTCGAGTCCGGCGCGGCCGGGGAGGCGGGCGGGCCGGACGATCTCGCCGGTGCGGACGTAGAGGAAGGCGGCGCCGACGGCGGAGGGGGGCAGGCCGTGCCGTTCGGCCCAGGCGAGGCGGTAGATGGCGAGCTGGAGGGGGTCGGCGGTCTGGGTGCGGCCGGTCTTCCAGTCGATGATCTCGTAGCGGTCGCCGTCGGGGCCGCGCTCCTTGTAGACGGCGTCGATCCGGCCGCGGATCACCCGTCCGGCGAGGATCAGCTGGAAGGGCGCCTCGACGCGGTGGGGGGTGCGGTGGGCGTACGGGGTGCGGGCGAACGCCTCCTTGAGGGTTTCCAGGTCGTGTTCGTCGGTGATCCGGTCGGCGTCGGGCACGTCGGCACCGGGCTCGTCGGCGCCCGGCAGCTCGTCGGGGCCGAGCAGTGGCAGGGCGAGCTCTTCGAAGCGGGACTCGACCCAGGCGTGGAAGCGGGTGCCGCGGCGGGCGCCGGGCTGGGGCGGGCGCGGCATGGGGCGGGCCAGCTCGCGGGCGAAGCCGTCCGGGTCGGCGGCGAGGCGGAGCAGCTGGGTGGCGCTGAGTGCGGCGGGCAGCGGGACCTCGCGGACGGTGGCGCGGGAGCGGCGCAGCTCGTCGGCGAGCGCCTCCAGGTCGCGGTCCCAGGAGCCGAGGATGCGGCGCTCCTCGGGGAGCAGCGCGTGCGGGCCGGTGGCCTCGTTGTCCCCTTCGTCCTCGCCCTCGTCCTGGTGGGCGGGGGCCGGGGTGGTGAGGTCCGGTTCGGCGGTGCGCTGGGCGCCGATGCGGGGCCGCGGGGGCGCGGCGGCCGCACCGGGATCGCCCTCGACGCCCGGAACGTCCTGCATGCCCGTAACGTCGTCGAACGGGTCCGCCTCGGGGATCGTGAACGGGTCCGGTTCCTCGAATGGGTCGGCCTCGGGCACGCCGTACGCCTCGTCGTCCTCCGGCAACCCGTACGGGTCGTCCTCCGGCATGCCGTACGGGTCGTCCTGCCACTCCTCCTCCGGCGGGGCCGGCGGCCACTCCGGGTCGTACGCGGGGGACGGTGCGCGGAGGGAGGGGGCGGCGGGCGGCTGGGCGGCCTGATGGCGGGCGAGGTGGGTGCGGACCGCGGCCGCCGCGGTGCGGCGGCGGGTCAGGGCGGCGGGGTCGAGCGGCAGCGGCCAGGCCTGTTCGGCGGCGGCCTCGGCGAGGGTGGGGTTCTCGGCGTCCTCCTCGGGCGGGTCGGCCCAGTGCTCGATCTCGCCGTGGCCGGCCTCGCAGTGTTCGCGCAGCGCCTCCAGGAAGGCGGACGGGCCGCGCGGCCGCTTCTGGTGGGGGCCCCACCAGTGGCCGGAGCCGAGCAGCAGGGAACGGGGGCGGGTGAAGGTGACGTAGCCGAGGCGGAGTTCCTCGGTCTGCTGGTGGCGCTTCATCGCCTCCTTGAAGTCCTTGAGGCCGCGGGCGGCCCACTCCTCGACGTCGGGGAGGGTGGCGGCGTCGCCGCGGAGGGCGTGCGGCAGGACCTTGGCGCGGCTGGTCCAGGACTCGCGGGACTGTTCGCTGGGGAACTGCTTGGCGACGAGGCCGGGGACGGCGACGACGTCCCATTCGAGGCCCTTGGACTTGTGGGCGGTGAGCACCTTGACGGTGTTGTCGCCGCCGGGGAGGGAGCTGTCGAGGCCCTTCTCGTACTGGACGGCGGTGCGCAGGAAGCCGAGGAAGGCGAGGAGGGTGGCGTCGCCGTCGAGGGATTCGCCGCCCTGTTTGGCGGCGAATCCGGCGGCGATGTCGAGGAAGGTGCCGAGGGTTTCGCGGCGGCGGGCGGCGAGGGCGTGCGGGGACGCGGAGAGTTCGACCTCGAGGCCGGTGGTGGCGAGCACCCGGTGGAGGACGTCCATGAGCGGGTCACCCAGGGAGCGCCGGAGGTCGCGGAGCTCGGCGGCGAGGTGGGCGAAGCGCACCCGTGCTTCGGAGGAGAACGGCAGGCCGTCGTCGGTGCCGTCGGCCTCCAGGAAGGTGTCGAGGGCGTCGGCGAGGGAGAGGGTCTCGGCGGGGTCGGTGCCTTCGACGGCCGCGGCGAGGCGTTGTGCGGGGTCGTCGGACGGGCCGCCGTGGTGGACGAGGGTGCGGGCGCGCCGCCCGAGGAGGGCGAGGTCGCGGGGGCCGATCCGCCAGCGGGGGCCGGTCAGGAGGCGGACGAGGGAGGCGTTGGCGGTCGGGTCCTGGAGCACGTCGCAGACGGCGACGAGGTCGGCGATCTCGGGGAGGTGCAGCAGTCCCGAGAGGCCGACGACCTCGACGGGGATGTCGCGGGCGACGAGTTCGCCCTGGATGTGGGCGAAGTCGCCGGCGGTGCGGCACAGGACGGCGATCTCGCCGGGTGGGGTGCCGGTGCGGACGAGGTGGGCGAGGGAGTCGGCGAGCCAGCGGAGTTCTTCGGCGTGGGTGGGCAGCAGGGCGCAGCGGACCGTGCCGTCGCGTTCGGCGCCGGGGGCGGGGCGGAGCGCTTCGACGCCTTCGTGCATGCGGCGGAGCGGGGCGGCGAGGCCGTTGGCGAGGTCGAGGAGGCGGCCGCCGCTGCGGCGGTTCTCGCTGAGGGCGTAGCGGTGGGCGGGGGTGCCGTCCGCGAAGGGGAAGTGGGCGGGGAAGTCGTCGAGGTTGGCGACGGAGGCGCCGCGCCAGCCGTAGATGGCCTGGCAGGGGTCGCCGACGGCGGTGACGGCGTGCCCGGTGGGGGTGCCGTTCGCGGCGCCGAAGAGTCCGGAGAGCAGGAGTCGCTGGGCGACGGAGGTGTCCTGGTACTCGTCGAGCAGGACGACCCGGAATTCGTCGCGCAGGATCCGGCCGACCTCGGGTCGGGTGGTGGCGAGGGTCGCCGACTGGGCGATCTGATCACCGAAGTCGAGCAGATCGCGGCGGCGCTTCTCGCCGCGGTAGGCGGCGACGAGGTCGAGGAGCTCCAGCCGGGCGCGGGCGGTGTCGGGGACCTTGCGCAGGTCGGCGTTGGTGAGCTTGACCCCGTCGAGGGCGGCGAGCAGGCCGGTGTCGTACGCGCGGAGCTCGGCCGGGTCGACGAGGTGCTCGGCGAGCTCGGCGTCCAGGGCGAGGAGGTCCTCCACGAGGGAGGGCAGGGAGGTGGTGAGCGCCGGGTAGGGGCCGGGGGCGGTGCGCAGGGTGCGGGCGGCGAGCTGGAAGCGGGTGGCGTCGGCGAGCAGCCGGGCGCTGGGTTCCAGGCCGATGCGCAGGCCGTGGTCCTTGAGGAGCTGGCCCGCGAAGGCGTGGTACGTCGAGATGCGCGGTTCGCCGGGATCGGCCTCGGCGCTCCCGGGCACGGGCTCCGGGTCGGTCACCCCGGCCCTGACGAGGGCGGTGCGGACCCGCTCGGCGAGCTCGCCGGCGGCCTTGTTGGTGAAGGTCAGCCCGAGCACCTGCTCGGGGGCGACCTGCCCCGTGCCGACCAGCCACACCACCCGCGCGGCCATCACCGTGGTCTTACCGGACCCGGCCCCGGCCACGATGACCTGCGGCGCGGGCGGCGCGATGATGCACGCCGTCTGCTCCGGGGTGAACGGGATCCCGAGGAGCTCCTTGAGCTGCTCGGGATCGGAAATACGCGATGCCACGTAAAAAACGGTAACGGCCCCCACTGACAATCCGCTGCGCTTGGCTGCTCCCCCACGTACCTGGCTTTCCCGCCGCGGGGCGCTGCGCTTTGCGGCGCCTCCCACGTACCTGGCTTTCTCGCCGCGGGTCTTGGTCGCCGTTGCGCGCTTTGCGGCGCCCCGCACGTACCCGGCTTTCCCGCCGCGGGGCTTGTTCGCCGTTGCGCCTGGCGGCGGGCGTGGTGTTGTCGGGTGCGGTGCCGGCCCTCCAGACTCCGTCCTCCGGTCCAGCCCCTCCCGTGAGTGGGAGTTTCTCAGCTGGTTGGGGGCGGGCCTTATCCGTTGCCTGCACGCACGTCGGCACTACGTGCACCCCCTCCGGCCCGTCACCGCACCCAACAACCCACCCAGCCCGCCGCAGGCGCCACGGCGAGAAACCACCGCGGCGGGACAGCCAAGTACGTACGGGTCATTCCACAACGTGGCGCCCCTCCGGCTGCGCGCTGCAAGACGCGCGGAACGCGCAGTGCGTGCAGTGCGTGCCCGTGGCCGGTGTGAAGCGTTCCTCCAGGACGCGGCCGGCGGCGGTGGCGAGGAGGTCGCCAACCCAGTCGCCGTCCGGCGGCGGCTGGGCCTGTACGGCGGGGAGCGCGTCGCCGCCCTCCTTCTGGGGGGCGCCGATGCGCAGGTGGACCAGTTCGGCGCCGCCGGGTTCGGGGGTGCGGCCGTCGAAGACGTCGTCGACCGCGCCTTCGCGGACCGCGAGCTGGTAGACGGCGAGCTGGGGGTGGCGGGCGACCTCGGGGCCGGTCGGTTTCTGCTTGCCGGTCTTGAAGTCGACGACGTAGGCCCTGCCCTGTTCGTCCGAGGCGACGTGGTCCATGCTGCCGCGGATGCGGACCTCGTAGGTGCCGGCCCGGAGGGTGACGTCGAAGGGGTGCTCGGTGGCGACGGGGTCGCGGCCGAGGGCGTCGCGCTCCATGACGTGCCACCGCAGGAAGCGTTCGAGGGCGGCGCGGGCGTGGTCCTTCTCCTGGCGGGACTTCCAGGGGGCGTCGAAGGCGAGCCCGTCCCATACGGAGTCCAGGCGTTCCATGAGGACGGTGAGGTCGGCGGGGGTGCGTCCGGAGGCGACCTCGTCGGCGAGGACGTGGACGACGTTGCCGAAGCCCTGGGCGGCGGTGGCGGGGCTGTCCGCCTTGACCTCGCGGCCGAGGAACCACTGGAGGGCGCAGGTGTTGGCGAGCTGGTCGAGGGCGCTGCCGGAGAGGACGACGGGCAGGTCGCGGTCGCGCAGCGGGACCCGGCTGTGGGTGGGGTCGTTCATGCCCCACCAGGTGTCGGGGTGGGCGGCGGGCACCAGGGGGCGGTGGTCGTCGTCGTGCAGCGCGGCGAGCCGGGCGAGCCGCTGGGCGGCGGCGTCGCGCAGGGCGGGGCTGGCCGCGGGGTCGACGGTGGTGGCGCGGAGTTCGGCGACCAGTGCGGCGACGGAGAGGGGGCGGCGGGGGCGGCCGGTGACGTCCTGGGGGGTGACGCCGAGTTCGGTGAGGAACCGGGAGGGCTGGTCGCCGTCGTCGGCGGCGGCCTTGACGGCGGTGACGACGAGGCGGTCGCGGGCGCGGGTCGCGGCCACGTAGAACAGCCGGCGTTCCTCGGCGAGCAGGGCTCCGGGGGTGAGGGGTTCGGCGAGGCCGTCGCGGCCGATCCGGTCGGCTTCGAGGAGGGAGCCGCGGCGGCGCAGGTCGGGCCAGAGTCCTTCCTGGACGCCGGCGACGACGACCAGCCGCCATTCCAGGCCCTTGGCGCGGTGGGCGGTCATCAGCCGGACGGCGTCGGGGCGGACGGTGCGGCGGGCGAGGGTGTCGGCGGCGATGTCCTGGGCGTCGAGTTCCTCCAGGAAGTTGAGGGCGCCGCGGCCGCCGGTGCGTTCCTCGGCGCGGGCGGCGGTCTCGAAGAGGGCGACGACGGCGTCGAGGTCGCGGTCGGCGTTGCGGCCGGCGGCGCCGCCGCGGCGGGCGGCGCGTTCCAGGCGCTGCGGCCAGGGGGTGCCGTCCCACAGTTCCCACAGGGCCTGTTCGGCGGTGCCGCCGCCGGCGAGGAGTTCGCGGGCCTTGCGCAGCAGCAGGCCGAGCCGCTGGGCGCCGCGGGCGTAGCCGGGGTCGTGGGCGACCAGGCGCTGGGGGTGGGCGAGGGCCCGGGCGATCAGTGCGTCGGAGGGGGGCGGCAGGGCTGCGCCGGCGGCGCGTTCCTCCTCGCGCAGGGCGCGGCCGAGGCGGCGCAGGTCGGCGGCGTCCATGCCGCCGAGGGGGGAGGCGAGCAGGTCGAGGGCGGTGTCGGCGTCGAGCCAGCCCGGTGTGGTGGCGTCGGGGGCGTCCGGGTCCTGGCCGAGGGCGGCGTGGGCCGCGGCGCGCAGGGCGGTGAGCAGGGGGGCGACGGCGGGTTCGTGGCGCAGCGGGAGTTCGTCGCCGTCGATGTCGAGGGGGACGCCGGCGGAGGTGAGGGCGCGGCGGACGGCGGGGATGGAGCGGCCGCCGGCGCGGACGAGGACGGCCATGTCGCGCCAGGGCACGCCGTCCTCCAGGTGGGCGCGGCGCAGGATGTCGGCGACGTTGTCCAGTTCGGCGCCGGGTGTGGGGTAGGTGTACGCCTCGACGCGGCCGCCGTCCCGTACGGGCGTGGGTTCGCGGTGGGCGCGGACCTTGGCGGCCGGGAGGCGGGTGAGCGGCATCCGGTGGGTGAGCTGCCGGGTGGCGGTGAGCAGGGCGGCGCCGGAGCGGCGGGAGGTGCCGAGGACGGCGACGGGGGCGGGGGTGCCGTCGCCGCGGCGGAAGGTTTCGGGGAAGTCGAGGATGCCGTTGACGTCCGAGCCGCGGAAGGCGTAGATCGACTGGTCGGGGTCTCCGAGGGCGACGAGGGTGCGGCCGGGGGTACCGGGGGCGGCGGCCGCCGTGTGGTTGCCGGCGAGCGCGCGCAGCAGTCGTACCTGGGCGGCGTCGGTGTCCTGGTATTCGTCGACGTAGACGGCGTCGTAGGCGGTGGCCAGTTCGGCGGCGACGTCGGGGCGTTCGGCCAGGAGCACGGCGCGGTGGACGAGTTCGGCGTAGTCGAGGATGCCCTGGCCGTCGAGGACGTCGAGGTATTCGGCGAGGAAGCCGGCGGCGGCGTGCCAGTCGGGGCGGCCGGTGCGGCGGGCGAAGGCGCCGAGGGCGTCCGGGCCGAGGCCCAGTTCGCGGCTGCGGGCGAGCACGGCGCGGACCTCGTCGGCGAAGCCGCGGGTGGTCAGGCAGGCGCGGAGGTCGTCGGGCCAGCTGATCGCGGCCCGGCCCTCGCCGGCGAGGTCGGCCTGGCCCTGGAGGAGTTCGCGGACGACGAGGTCCTGTTCGGGGCCGGAGAGCAGCCGCAGCGGGTCGGCGAAGAGGTCGGCGTCCTGGTGGGCGCGGACCAGGGCGTAGCAGAAGGAGTGGAAGGTGGTGGCCTGCGGGATGCCGGCCGGTGCGGGCGGTGTCCCCGGCCCGTCGCCGTGTTTCCCGGGGCGGCGGCGCGGCTTCTCCAGGGTGCGCAGGCGGAGTGCGAGGCGGTCGCGGAGGTCGACGGCGGCCTTGCGGCTGAAGGTGAGGACGAGGATCCGCTCGGGGTCGGCGCCGTCCCGGACCCGGCGGGCGACGGCTTCGACGAGGGTCGTGGTCTTGCCGGTGCCGGGCCCGGCGAGGACCAGCAGCGGGCCGTCGCGGTGGTCAACCACGGCGCGCTGGGCTGCGTCCAAGGTGGGAGGGTCCACCCGTTCCGGCGGCGTGCGGACCAGTCGGTACGCGCCGGAGGCGTCCTGCCGCGCCGCCCGGCGGGGCTGCGTCGGCGGGACGGCCGAGAAGGAGGAGCTCACGTGGATCGCCGGTCCTGAGGAGGGTGCTGGTCGTGGTGCGGATGCGGTGCGGGGCGCGCCGCCGTGCGGGGTGCCGGGATGGCCGGGGGCCGGGCGGCGGGGCCGTGGTGGCGTCCGGCGCCGGGAGGGCGGTGCCCGACGCTACGCCAGTCGGCGCCCGGCCCGCGGACCGGTCCGCGGGCCGCCGGGCCGGGAGGCGGCCGGTGCGGGCGCCGGGCGGCTCAGTCGTCCCACGGGGCGTCCCGCTCGTCCTGCCGGCCGTCCCAACGGGCGCGCCGCATATCGATCTTGGGTATGTGGTCGTCGCTCCCCTGCGACGCGGCCCGCAGCGGGGTGCCCTCGTCGCGGTAGTGGGCCAGGGCGCGCAGTTCGCTGCCGGGCAGCAGCCGCCCGTCGGCGCGCACCACCCGCCACCAGGGGACCGCTCCGCCGTAGAGCGCCATCACCCTGCCGACCTGTCGGGGGCCGCCCACCCGTCGCCCACCACCGCCCTCCGCTGGAAGCCCTTCGGGCTGCCCCTCTTCTGCGAGATATTCCGCGACATCGCCGTACGTCATGACCCGGCCGGCCGGGATCAGCTCGGCGACGGAGAGCACCCGCTCGGCATAGGCGGGCAGCTCCCCGGCGTCGGCGCCGGGCGCCGTGTCTCCGGTACCACTCATTCGGTCCATCCTGCCGCACGGCACCGACAATGGGAGCGGACGCATGGTCCACCACCCTTCGGAAACGCCGGCGGCGGCCGCCACCGGACCCGGCGCGGTGGCAGAGGTTCCGCTTCCCGTCACCCCGAAATGCACCCTGATGCCCCCCTCCACCGGTCGGCCGTGCCACCATCTTCCGGACGGTGACTGGTGATACGAGATCAAGAAGAGACGGCCGAGCAGCAGGGCGCGGCGCCTCCACGGGAGGCGGGCGCCCCTGAAGCGCTGCCCGTCGAGGGGAAGCACCAACGGAGGCCGGCCACGGCTTCCGCTACCGAAAAGGCGAGCACGATCAAGAAGGCCGAACGACCGGGGGCGTCCCAGAGGCCGGAAGGGCCCAAGGAGCCCGCACCACCCAAGGGACACGAGGAGGAGCCGAGGAGCGACCGGCAACAGCAGCAGGCCAAGGACGACGCGCACGTGGAGCACGGCAAGGGCGCCGAGCCGGGCCCGGTCGCGGCCCGTGGGACGTCCCGGGCGGGTTCGCACCGCGACGGGGCGGCCGCCGACGAGCACGGCGAGTTCCACGTCGACCGGGTCTCCGGCGACGAGCCGCTGCTGCCCGCCCGGGTGCACCGGCCCTCCGACCTGCTGCGGCTGCTGCTCGGCATGGCCGGCATCGCCCTGGTCCTCGGTCTGGCCACGTTCGCGCACGGCACCACCGCGGGCCTGGCCCGGGACATCGGCACCGGCGCGCGCGCCACTCCCCCGCTGCTGATCAATCTGGCCGGGCTGACCGCCAGCGTCGCGGTGCTGATCGTGCCGGTGGCGTTCGCCGTCGAGCGGCTGGTCAAGCGGGACGGGCTGCGGATCGCGGACGGTGTGCTCGCCGCCGTCCTGGCGCACGGGGTGTCGCTCGCCACCGACCTGTGGGTGGCCGAGTCCGCCCCGGCCTCCATCAGGGTGGCGCTGACCCAGCCGCTGGCGAACGGCTCGCTCTCCGCGCCGGTGCACAGCTATCTGGCGCCGGTGATCGCCTACATGACGGCGGTGGGCATGTCCCGGCGGCCGCGCTGGCGGGTCGCGATGTGGGGCGTGCTGCTGCTCGACGCGTTCGCGGTGCTGGTCGGCCGCTACACCACCCCGTTCGCGATCATCACGACGGTGCTGATCGGCTGGACCGTGGCGTTCGGCACCCTCTACGCCGTCGGCTCCCCCAACGTCCGCCCCACCGGGCAGAACCTCCTCGCCGGGCTGCGCCGGGTCGGCTTCCGCCCGGTCAGCGCGCTGCGCGCGGAGGACACCGCCAACCCCGAGAACAACGAGCACGCCGACCGCGGCCGCCGCTACCTCGTCACCCTGGAGGACGGCCCGCCGATCGACGTCACCGTGGTCGACCGCGAGCAGCAGGCCCAGGGCTTCTTCTACCGGGTCTGGCGCCGGCTGTCGCTGCGCGGCATCAACCAGCGCCGCAGCCTGCAGTCGCTCCGCCAGGCCCTGGAGCAGGAGGCACTGCTGGCGTACGCGGCCATCGCGGCCGGCGCCCACGCCCCCAAGCTGATCGCCACCTCCGAGCTCGGCCCGGACGCGGTGATGCTGGTCTACGAGCACATCGGGGGCCGCACCTTCGACTCGCTGGCCGACGAGGAGATCACCGACGCGCTGATGCACAGCGCCTGGCGGCAGGTCGAGGCGCTGCAGTCGCGGCGGATCGCGCACCGGCGGCTGGTCGGCGACGCGCTGCTGGTGGATCGTTCCGGCAACATCGTGCTGACCGAGCTGCGCGGCGGGGAGATCGCGGCCGGTGACCTCGTGCTGCGGATGGACATCGCCCAGCTGCTGGTCACTCTGGGCCTGCGGGTCGGCGCGGAACGGGCGGTGGCGGCGGCCGTCGAGGTGCTCGGCCCGGACGCGGTCGCGGACAGTCTGCCGCTGCTCCAGCCGATCGCGCTGAGCCGCACCACCCGGGCCACGCTGCGCCAGCTGGCCCGCGAGCGTGCCAAGCGGGAGCGGGAGGCGGTGCTGGCGGCGTCGCAGGCCGCCAAGGAGGCGCGGGAGGCCCGGGAGGCGGCCCCGAAGGACCGCAGGACGCTGCGGGCCGAGCGGCACGCGGAGAAGAACGCCGAGAAGCGGGCCCTGGACGAGGCGAGCGAGGAGGCCCGCGAGGAGGACCTGCTGGCCCAGATCCGCCGGCAGGTGCTGCTGATCCGGCCCACCGCGGTGATCGAGCCGGCGAAGCTGGAGCGGCTCAGCCCGCGGATCCTCATCAGCTGGATCGCCGGTGCCTTCGCGGTGTACCTGCTGCTGTCCCAGCTCACCAACTTCAACCTCGGCGACGTCGTCAGCGAGGCCCAGTGGGTGTGGGTGCTGGTGGCGATGTTCTTCTCGGCGACGACGTACATCGCGGCGGCGATGAGCCTGTTGGGGTTCGTCACGGAGAAGGTGTCGTTCGTCCGGACCATGATCGCGCAGATCGCCGGCAACTTCGTGAAGCTGGTGGCGCCCGCCGCGATCGGCGGGGTGGCGCTCAACACCCGCTTCCTGCAGCGTGCCGGGGTCCGGCCCGGGCTGGCGGTGGCGAGCGTCGGCGCCTCGCAGCTGTTCGGGCTGGGCAGCCACATCCTGCTGCTGCTGGCCTTCGGCTATCTGACCGGCACCGAGCAGACCCAGGACATCTCGCCGTCCCGTACGGTCATCGCCGGGCTGCTGACCGTGGCCGTGCTGGTGCTGGTCGTCACGGCCGTGCCGGTGCTGCGGAAGTTCGTCTCGACGCGGGTGCGGTCGCTGTTCGCCGGTGTGGTGCCGCGGATGCTGGACATCCTGCAGCGGCCGCGGAAGCTGGTCACCGGCATCGGCGGGATGCTGCTGCTGACGGCGGCGAACGTGATGTGCCTGGACGCGTCGATCCGGGCGTTCGGCGGCGGCGACAAGATCAGTTACGCGAGCATCGCGGTCGCCTTCCTCGCCGGCAACGCGCTGGGGTCGGCCGCCCCGACACCGGGCGGTGTGGGCGCCGTCGAAGGTGCGCTGATCACCGCGCTGACCATCGCGGGCCTGCCCGGCGACACCGCGTTCCCGGCGGTGCTGCTGTTCCGGCTGATGGTCTTCTGGCTGCCGGTCCTGCCGGGCTGGCTGGCCTTCACGTATCTGACGCGCAAGGGCGAGATCTGACCCGCCCGGCCGCCCCGGGCCCCTGGGGCGGCCGGGCACAGCCGGGTAACGCGAAGGCGCCGGTCCGTGACGTACGGACCGGCGCCTTCGGCGCCGTCAGGGCGCGGTGATCAGCCCAGCGACTCGATCAGTGGACCGGATTGATCAGTAGACCGGCTTCTCCGGCTCGACCGTGTTGACCCAGCCGATGACGCCGCCGCCCACGTGGACCGCGTCGGCGAAGCCCGCGGACTTCAGGACGGCGAGCACCTCGGCGGAGCGGACGCCCGTCTTGCAGTGCAGGACGATCTTGCGGTCCTGGGGGAGGTCCTGGAGGGCGGTGCCCATCAGGAACTCGTTCTTGGGGATCAGCCGGGCGCCGGGGATGGAGACGATCTCGAACTCGTTGGGCTCGCGGACGTCGATGATGTCGATCTTCTCGTCGGCGTCGATCCACTCCTTGAGCTGCAGCGGAGTGATCGTCGAGCCGGCCGCCGCCTCCTGGGCCTCCTCGGACACGACGCCGCAGAAGGCCTCGTAGTCGATGAGCTCGGTGACGGTCGGGTTCTCGCCGCAGACCGCGCAGTCGGGGTCCTTGCGGACCTTGACCTGACGGTACGTCATCTCCAGCGCGTCGTAGATCATCAGGCGGCCGACGAGCGGGTCACCGATGCCGGCGAGCAGCTTGATGGCCTCGTTGACCTGGATGGAGCCGATGGAGGCGCACAGCACACCGAGGACGCCGCCCTCGGCGCAGGAGGGCACCATGCCCGGCGGCGGGGGCTCCGGGTACAGGCAGCGGTAGCAGGGACCGTGCTCGGACCAGAAGACCGACGCCTGACCGTCGAAGCGGTAGATCGAGCCCCAGACGTACGGCTTGTTCAGCAGCACGCAGGCGTCGTTGACGAGATAGCGGGTGGCGAAGTTGTCGGTGCCGTCCACGATCAGGTCGTACTGGGCGAAGAGCTCCATGACGTTCGTGGAGTCGAGGCGCTCTTCGTGGAGGTTGACCGTGACGTACGGGTTGATGCCCAGCACCGTGTCCTTGGCGGACGCGGCCTTGGAGCGGCCGATGTCCGCCTGGCTGTGGATAATCTGGCGCTGCAGGTTCGACTCGTCGACCTCGTCGAACTCCACGATGCCGAGGGTGCCGACGCCGGCCGCGGCCAGGTACATCAGCGCGGGCGAGCCCAGGCCGCCGGCGCCGACACAGAGCACCTTGGCGTTCTTCAGCCGCTTCTGCCCGTCCATTCCGACATCGGGAATGATCAGGTGGCGGGAGTACCTGCGGACCTCGTCGACGGTGAGCTCCGAAGCGGGCTCGACCAGGGGTGGCAGCGACACGGATGACCTCATCAAGGGGGTTGGTCGGTATCTGAGGACTGGTTGTCTTCCCGTAACACTGCCACGCCCTTCTTCATTCCGAGACACCCGTTCCGATGCGCGAGACGAATTCGTCCCAGTAGCCGGGCAGTGATTCCCAGGCGGTTCCGACGGCGTCGGCGGCCCCGCCCCGGCGGTCGGTGAGGTACACGGTGCCCGCACCTTGCCAGCGGGCGATCCGCAGCGCTTCGTCCAGGTGTGTCCGCGGCACGCTGTGCACGAGGTGGCAGAACCGCTCCGGAGGGTGGTCGGCGGTCCACTCCGCCACCTGTGACCAGCGGTAGTCCGCCCATCGGCCGGCGAAGGTGACGAGTTGGTCGGCGGATTCGGCGTAGCCGGGGTGCGGGTGGCTGCCGTGCCCGAGGACGAGGTGGCCGTCCGGGCACAGGACGCGCAGGGCGGCGGTGATCCGCCGGGTGGCGGGCAGCAGGGCCCGGTCCGTGGGGGTGCGGTCCAGCCAGAAGCCGTCGACGCGGTACCACTCCAGGTAGCGGTGGGCGTCGGAGAGCAGCTCGCCGAAGGGGCGGGTGCCCCGGCCGAGGTCCAGGCGTCCCAGTACCCGGACACCCGTCTCACGCAGGCGGGCGGCGGCCGGGGCGCAGTGCGGGTCGGGGCGGGCGCCGGGCCCGTTGGACACGTCGAGCACCGCCCAGTGCACCAGGCCCGGCCCGCAGTGGAGCAGTCCGGCCCATTCGGTGGGCGCGAGCAGCGGATGGGCGAAGCCGGGCACGCCCAGGCCGAGCGGGGCGGCGCCGGTCGGGGCGCGGGTGGGGCCGGCGGGGGTGGTCAGATGCGACACGCGGCCTCCATCCAGATGTCGGCGAGGGACTCCTCCAGGACGATCCGGGGGCGCCAGCCGAGCCGGTCGCGGGCGGTGCGGACGTCGGCCTGCTGCCAGGTGCCGCAGCCGTCCGGGTACGGGTAGGTGGCGGGCGGCGAACCGACCGGGTGGTCGCCGGCCGGGCCGGGGATGACGAGGCGGGCCGGCGGGGAGTCGAGTTCGTGCAGCGCGCCGCCGAAGCCGGCGACCCGGGCGAGCACCGAGGCGGCCTCGCGCAGCCGTACCGCGCGGCCGGTCCCGATGTTGACGACGCCCTGCGCGGCGGACAGCGAGGCGGCGTGCACCGCGCGGGCGACGTCGCGGACGTCGACGAAGTCCCGCTGCACGCCGAGCCCGCCGAGCTTGAGTTCGTTGTCGCCGGACTGCATGGCGCGGCGCATGGCCTCGGCGAGCCGGCCGAGCGGGGAGCCGGCCGGGGTACCGGGGCCGACCGGTGAGAAGACCCGGAGCACGACCGCGTCGAGGCCGGAGCCCAGGACGAGTTCGGTGGCGGCCAGTTTGCTGACGCCGTACGGGCCGCCGGGGCGCGGCACGGCGTCCTCGGCGGTCGACGAACCGGGCTGCGAGGGACCGTACTCGGAGGCGCAGCCGAGGTGGACCAGGCGGGCGCCGCAGCCGCTGCGGCGCAGCGATTCGCAGATGGTGGCGACCGCGACGGTGTTGTGCCGGGTCAGCTCGCGGGCGCCGCCGCGGGTGGCGCCGGCGCAGTTGATGACGACGCCGGGGTGGACCGCGTCGAGGAAACGGGTGAGCGCCCCGGGGCTGCCGGTGGCCAGGTCGAAGCGGACGTCGGCGTCGTCGCCCCGGCCGAGGGCGGTGAGCTGGACGGCGGGGTCGGCGAGCAGGCGGTCGGCGACATAGCGGCCGAGGTAGCCGTTGGCGCCGATGAGCAGCACCCTCATCGTGCGACCCCCCGGTGCCGTCGGGCTTCGGTCGGGTGGACGTTCATGTGGCGTGCTCCTAAGGAGGATGGTGGGAAGTGCGTGCGCTCCGGCCGGGGGGTCGGCGTCCGCCGTGGTGACGGGGGCCGGGTGGGGGGCGCGGTCCGCGGCGGGCGGGCCGCCGCGGCCGGAGGTGCCGGGGAGGCCGTTGCCGGGTGCCTCCGCGGCGGTGGTGCGTGGTGCGGGCGCCCGGGTGGGGCGGGCTGGGGGTACGGGCCGGTGGCCGTCGGGAGGGTCACGGCCGGGGCGCCTTCGCGGGGCGCGCGGGGGCGGGTGAGTGCGCGCAGGCGCCGGTGAGCGCCCGCAGGCCGTACGCGAGGAGGCCGAGGGCGGCGGCGGTGCAGGCCAGGGCGGGGACCGCGGCCGGTCCGACGGCGGCGGCGAGCGCCCGGACCGGGGCGTCGAGCGGGGGCGCGCCGGGGAGCCGGGCGAGCAGGGCGAGGGCGGGTGCGAGCGCCTCCAGGGCGGCGGCCGCGGCCAGGCCGAGGGCGGCGGCCTCGGGGAAGCCGTGGACGGTGAGCAGCCGGGCGAGGAAGAGCAGCAGCCCGAGGGCGAGGATGGCCACCACCGGGAGGGCACCGCCGTCGCTCCCGTCGAGGGCCGCCCGGGCGCCGAGGAGCAGCGCGGTCAGCGCGGCCAGGAAGAGCAGGGTGGTGCCGAGCAGCAGCGGCCGGATGCGGCTCGCGAACTCGCCCAGGCCGCGGCTGGCGGCCAGGGCCCGGCGGCCGCGTACGGCGAACCAGCGGGCGCAGCCGGCCGCGGGGAGCACGGCGAGGGCGAGTGCGACGGCGGCGGCGAGGGCGGGGCGGGGGTGGGCGGCCGGCAGGTCGGGGCCGCCGGGCAGCAGTCGGGCGAGCAGCCGGTCACCGGCGAGCGTGTAGCCGACGGTCCAGCAGGTCCACAGGGTGGTGGCGCGGGGGCCGGTGCCGGGGTGGCGGGGGCGGAGCGGTCCGGAGCGTACGGCCAGCCGGACGGCGAGGGCGGTCAGCACCAGCCCGGTGACGCCAACAGCCGTACGGGCCTGGGGTGTTGCCGCGCTACCGAGGGAGGCGAGGGCGGCGAGGGTGGCGGCGCAGAGGGCGCCGGGGAGGAGGTGCAGCGTCGCGGCGCAGCGTCCCCCCCACCCCCGAACCCACCCCCCGCCCCCTCCCCCGAAGGGGGAGAGGGGGGAGGGGGCGGGGGAGAAGATCCGCGGCCTGCCGGCACCCTCGGAGCACCTCCTCCCCGCCCCCCCGCCGGCGTACGGCGGGCCCGCCGCTCCACCGCCGTAGGGCCGCCCCGTCAGGGTCAGGCCGCCGACGTACGGCGTTCCTTCCGCGCCGACGTACGGCGTTCCGTCCGCGTCGTCCAGGGGATGGCCCCCCGTCCCGCGGTCCGCCCCACCGTCCGCCCCCCACTCCCCCGCCGTGCCGTCCAGGGCTCGCTCTGCCGCGCTCGCGCCCGGGCGGGCCGCCGTTCCCACCGTGCCGGGTTCCGCGCGCGGTACGCGGGCGTAGAGCTCCTCGGCGAGGGAGAAGACGTCCCGGTGCCGGAAGCGGGCGGCGGTGCGGTCGGTGACGCCGTGGGCCTCCAGGCCGGCGGCGATCTCCAGCGGGTCGACGGCGTGGGCGCAGAGCGCCTGGTGACGGTGCATCAGGGCGCGCACGGGGTCGGCGGGGCCGCGGCGGGCGGCGCGGGCGGTGGCGGCCTTGCGGGGCTCGGGGGCGGGCTCCGCGGGGCCGTCGGCCGCGCTGTTCCGGAGGGCGCCGGGGGTGCCGCTGTCCGGTGCGGTCATCGTTCGTCCCCCCTCACCGGGACCGCCGACGCGTGGGTGGCGCCTACGGAACGGCCTGCGGAACCGCCTACGGAACCGCCTGCGGAACGGATGCCCGCGGCGTGCTCCCGGGGCGGGCGGCGGCGGAGGCCGTCCCGGTTGCCGGCGTGGGCCACATCGGCCATGCCCGTCACCAGGGCCACACCCACCACCCCCATCGCGCACATCACGTCCAGCACACCTGTCACCACTGCCGACACCCCTTCCTCTCCGTCACGCCCACCGCGGCCGCCTCTCGCCCTCTTGGTCCGTGGGCCGCTCCGCCCCGTCCCTCGCCGCTCATGGCACCGCCCAGCTCGGCGTCCGGCCGGCCGGTGCGGGGCCGGTCCGGGCGGCCGCGCCGGTGCCGGCCCAGCGGCCGGGGACGTGCGATTCGGCGGGCCGGGCGAACGGCTGCGGTACGCCGTGCGCGTCCCGGTCCCGGGCGCCGTCCGGGCGGGCCGGGGCGTGCGAGATCAGCTCCAGGTAGATGCCACGAAATGCCGCGGTGTTCTGCTCGACGGTGAACAATTCGAGCGCCCGGGACCGGGCGGCCGCACCCAGCCGCGCCCTGCGTTCCGGGTCGCGGAGCAGCGCGCCGCAGGCCTCGGCGAGCGCGCGGGGGTTGCGCGGCGGGACCACCAGCCCGGTGCCGCCGATGACTTCGCAGACCGCACCGGCGTCGGTCGACACCGTGGCGCGGCCGCAGAACATCGCCTCCACCAGGGAGCGCGGGAAGCCCTCGACGACGCTGGAGAGCACCACTACGGAGGCGGAGGCGTAGGCGTCCGCCGGGGTGGGCGCGTCGGGGCTGCCGATCTCCTCGAAGCTGACCGGGTTCTCGCCGACGGTGACCGCGTCGGCCGCCTCGTCCGGGAAGAGCTGGGCGGCCAGCGCCCGGCAGTGGGCGAGGTAGCCGGCTGCCCGGGGGTCCCGGCCGAGGCCGCCGATGATCCGCAAGGTGGCCTCGGGTTCGGCCCGGCGGACCTCGGCGAAGGCGTGCAGCAGCGCGATGAGGTCCTTGGCGGGCTCGACCGCGCCGACCCACACCAGGGTCTTGGAGTCGTCGGCCGCGGCGTCCGCGACGGCGGCGAACGGCGCGGCGTCCATGCCCGGGTAGACCGTGCGCAGCCGCTCCCGGTCCGCGCCGCAGCGCTCCTGCCAGCGGCGGGCGTGGGTGTTGCCGGGGGTGATCAGGGCGGCCTGGGCGTAGGTCTCGGCGGTCAGTGCGCCCTGGAAGGCGGCGAGCAGAGCGCGCACCGGGGCGCTCAAGGGCGCCGCGGCGCGCGCGAGGTAGTGCTCGCGCAGCCGTACGCCGCACTCGGTGACCAGGAGAGGGGTACCGAAGAAGCGTTTGACCAGGAGACCGGGGAGAGCGGCCGCTCCGCCGGAGGTGGCGTGGCAGAGGTCGGCGCCGTCGAGGCCGGGGGTGTCCCCGTCGCCGTACCAGTCCAGCGACAGCGGGCGCAGGGTGCGTTCGAGCCGGTCGGCGACCGTCAGCAGGTCGCCCACCTGGGCGCCGTGCGCGGCGGGCAGGGCCCGGGGGCCGTGGCAGACCGATTCCAGTCGGCGCACGGCGTCCTCGGAGCGCAGCAGGGCGGGCAGTCCGCCGCCGTCGCGGGCCTGTTCGGCGAGTCCGTAGAGACCGCTGGCGAAACGGTCCGCCTTCCTGGTCAGGGCGTTTTCGGGGGGTGTCGAGGCGAACGCGGTCACCAGGTCGCCGAAGTGCTCGGCGAAGCGGCGGCGGGCCCGCCGTCCGGGTAGGCGGCCGCGGCGCTCGTCCGCGGCCCGGTGGTGCCCGGCGGGGAAGTCGCCCCAGAGGGGGGCGTGGCGCACCCGGGCGTGCCCGGGCAGGACGGGCCGGCCGCGTTCCCTACGGGGGTCGGCGCGCAGGGCGTAGATCTCGAAGTCGTGGCCGGTGAGCCCGCGTACGAGCCGGTCGCACCACGCGTGCGACTCACCCGGCGCGTACGGATAGCCACCCTCGGTGAGGAGCCCAATGCGCACGGCGGCACCCCCGTCCTCCCATGTCGGCTTCCCTGACGCGACGGCCGTACGGCCGTCGACCTGCAGGATGACGCTATGCAAAAGGCCCGGTGGCGCGATGGACGGTTGTCCGTCGCGCCACCGGAAGGGGTGAAAGCACGTAACTTTCCGCCTCTTGGGGCGTTTCGACGCGCTATGTGATCGCTACGCCGCGGCGCGCAACACCCTCCGGTCCGCCGCGGCCTGCGGATCGAGCACCGGAACGGCCGCCAGCAGCCCCTGGGTGTAGGGGTGTTGGGGGTCCTCGTACACGGAGTCGACCGGCCCCTCCTCGACGATCCGCCCGGACCGCATCACCGCGACCCGGTCGCTGACCGCCCGGACGACCGCCAGGTCGTGGGCGATGAAGACCAGCGACAGGCCCAGTTCCCGGCGGAGTTCGCCGAGCAGCTCCATCACCTGTGCCTGCGTGGTGACGTCCAGGGCGGAGACCGGTTCGTCGCAGACCAGCAGCCGCGGGCCGGGGGCCAGTGCGCGGGCGATGCCGACGCGCTGGCGCTGGCCGCCGCTCAGCTCGTGCGGATGGCGGTGGTACCAGTCGGGGTCGAGCCCGACCCGTTCCAGCAGTTCGCGGGCGCGCCGGACGATCGCCGGGCCGTCCTGCCCGCCGGCGGCGCGGAGCGGGTCGGCCACCGATTCGCCGATCGTGCGGCGGGGGTTGAGCGAGGAGGCCGGGTCCTGGAAGACCATCTGCACCTCCCGCCGGATCGGGCGCAGTGCGCGTTCACCGAGGGAGCCGATCTCGCGTCCCCGGTAGCGCAGCGTTCCGGCGGTGGGGTCCAGGAGGCGGACCAGCATCCGGCCGAGCGTGGTCTTGCCGCTGCCGGACTCGCCGACCAGGCCGAGGGTTTCGCCGGCCCGTACGGTCAGCGAGACGTCGTCGACGGCGGTGGTGCGGGCCCGGCGCGGGCCGAACTCCCGGCGCAGCCCGACCGCTTCGAGCAGCGGCGGTTCGCCCGCGGGCGGGCCGGGCGTGCGGGGTGCCGGGACGGCGGGCCGGGGCCGTACGGCGTCCACCCGGGGCACTGCGGCGAGCAGTTCCCTGGTGTACGGCGCGGCGGGCGAGCCGAGGACCTCGCCGACGGGGCCGTGTTCGACGGCCCGGCCGGCGCGCATGACCAGCACCTCGTCCACACCGCCGGCGACCACCCCGAGGTCGTGGGTGACCAGGATCAGTCCGGTGCCGGTCTCGGTGCGCAGTTCGTGCAGCAGGTCGAGGATCTGGGCCTGGACGGTGACGTCCAGTGCGGTGGTCGGCTCGTCGGCGATCAGCAGCCGGGGTTCGCAGGCCAGGGCCATCGCGAGCAGCGCCCGCTGCCGCATCCCGCCGCTGAATTCGTGCGGCCGGGAGCGGGCGCGGCGGGCGGCGTCCGCGATGCCGACCCGGTCCAGCGCGGCGACGGCACGGGCCCGGGCGGTGCGGCGGGAGGCGTCCGGCCGGTGCACCCGGTGGACCTCGGCGATCTGGTCGCCGATGGCGTGGTACGGGTCGAGGGCGGACAGCGGGTCCTGGAAGATCATGGCGGCGGTGCCGCCGCGCAGCCGCCGCAACTCCGCCTCGGGGGCGGCCAGGACGTCGTGCCCGTCGACCCGTACGGTGCCCTCGACCCGGGCGCCGGTGCCCCGGTGCAGGTCGAGCAGGGCGGCGGCGACGGTGGACTTGCCGGAGCCGGACTCGCCGACGATGCCGAGGGCGCGGCCGGGCGCGAGGGAGAAGGAGATCCCGTCGACGGCACGGACGCCGGCCCGGCCGGCCGGGTCGTCGCCGGCCGGGAAGGTGACGGCGAGGTCGGTGACCTCGACCAGGGTGCCGGTCATGTCAGGGTGACCCTTCGGTCGGCGAGTGCGTAGAGGACGTCGGCGAGGGCGTTGGCGAGGACCACGGCGGTGCCGATGCCGAGGACGGCGCCGACGACCACGGGCAGGTCCACGGTGCGGACGGAGTGGACCAGCAGCTGGCCGATGCCGGGCAGGCCGAACAGCGTCTCGGTGAGCATCGCGCCGCCGAACATCGTGCCGAGGTCGATGGCGTTGAGCGCGATGACCGGTGGGAGTGCGCCGCGCAGCGCGTGCCGGCCGATGACCTTCCGTTCGGGCAGGCCGTAGGCGCGGAAGGTGCGGATGTGGTCCTCGGCCAGGGTCTCCAGGGTCGAGGAGCGGGTCAGCCGGGCGTATTTGGCGGACTCCAGCAGGGCCAGCGTGGTCCAGGGCAGCACCAGGTTCCAGGCCCACTGCTCGGGGTCCTCGGTCAGCGGGACGTAGGACGGGAACGGCAGCCACTGCAGGGTCGCGCAGAAGAGCATCAGCAGCAACAGGCCGGTGATGAAGACCGGGGTGGCGGTGCCGGTGAGGGTGAGCACGGTCAGCACGCGTTCGGTGGTGCCGCCGCGGCGCAGCGCGGACAGCAGTCCGGTGCCGACGCCGAGCAGCAGCCACAGCACCATCGAGCCGAGGGCGAGGGAGGCGGTGACCGGGAGCCGGGCCGCGAGCAGTGCGGTGACCGGCTGGTCGTTCTGGTAGGAGAGGCCGAAGCAGGGGGCGGGGCAGTGCAGCACGCCGGTGCCGGTGGAGTAGTCGCGGCCGGTGACCAGGCCCGCGAGGAAGTGCAGGTACCGGGTCAGAAGGGGTTCGTCCAGGCCGAGTTGGCCGCGTACCTGGTGGAGCTGTTCGGCGTTGCAGCGCGGTCCGCAGGCGAGTTTCGCGGGGTCGCCGGGCGCGACGTAGAAGAGCAGGTAGACCAGGACGGACAGCAGGAACAGGACGATCAGCGCGCCGCCGAGTTTGCGCAGCAGGTAGCCGGTGGTGCCGGTCATGCGGCGGCTCCCTTCGGGGTCCGCCCGGCGGGGGCCGCCGGTGTGCCGCGGGAGCCGTCGCGGGTGCCGACCCGCAGCCGGGAGCGTTCGCGGGGGTCGAGCGCGGCGCGGACCGCGTCGCCGAGCACGGTGAAGGCGAGGACGGTCACGAACAGGCAGGCCGCGGGGAGCAGGACGTACAGCGGGTCGGCGCGGAACCAGGTGGTGGCGGTGGAGAGCATCTGTCCCCAGGAGGCGGTGGGTGGTTTGACGCCGATGCCCAGGAAGGACAGGGAGGCCTCGGCGACGATGTTGGTGGGGACGAGGATCGCGGCGTAGGTGATCACGGGTGCGGCGAGCGCGGGCAGGAGTTCCCGGCGGGCGACCCGGGCGGGCCGCCAGCCGGCCAGCCGGGCGGCGGCGACGTGGTCGAGCTTCTTCAGCGACAGCGTCTGGGCGCGCACGACCCGTGCGGTGCCGCCCCAGTTGAGCAGGCCGATGACGATGATCAGCAGCAGCGGGCGGGGGAAGCCGGCCGGGACGACGGCGGTCAGCGCGACGCCGAGGACGAGCATCGGCAGCGCGACCATGACGTCGGTGAGGCGGGACAGCACGGTGTCGAGGAGCCGGCTGCCGAAGCCGGCGGCCAGCCCGATCGTGACGCCGGTCAGGACCTGGACGGCGGTGGCGCCGAGGGCGACGAGCAGGGAGATCTGCGCGCCGTGCAGGAGCCGGACGAACAGGTCGCGGCCGGTGCCCGGTTCGACGCCGAGCCAGTGGTCGGCGCTGATCCCGCCGTACGCGCCGGTGGGCATGCCGCCGCGGGCCGAGTCGATCAGTGCGTCGTGGTACGTGGTGGCGTCCTGGCCTTCGAGCGCCGCGAGCAGCGGCGCGCCGAGGGCGAGCAGGACGAGGACGGTGAGGACGGCGGCGGCCGCGACGGCCGACGGGCGGGCGCGCAGCCGCCGCCACACACCGGTTTCCCGGGTGGTTCGTCGCTGTGTCACTTGACCGCGACCTGCGAGATGTCGAGCACACCGTCCCAGTCGCTGATCACGATGTTCTTGACGTCCTTGCCGTAGAGCCGCTTGTAGACGGGGTGGAACAGCGGGACGGACAGCGCCTTCTCGCCGATCTTCTTGTCCAGGGCGCCCCAGCGCCGGGCCGCCGCGTCCAGGTCGGTGAGCTTGTTGATCTCGTCGATCTCGTGGTTGACGGCGGGGTCGTCGAGCTGGGCGTGGTTGAAGTTGTAGGCGTCCTTGACGATCTGCCGGCCGTCGAAGATCGGCGCGAGGAACGGGCCGCCGGAGGGCCAGTCGGCGCCCCAGTGGCCGATGAACAGGCCGGGCTCGTCCTTGATGCTGTGGGTCTTGTCCTTGTAGTCGTTGTCCTCCAGGCCGGCCAGCTTGACGGTGATGCCGGCCTTCGCAAGCGCTTCCTGGACGGCGGTGGCGACCTCGGGGCTGGTCTCGAAGTTCTTGGCGGTGGAGTGGGTCAGGGTGAGCGTGAGCCCGTTCTTGTAACCCGCTTCCTTCAGCAGTTCCTTGGCCTTTGCCGGATTTCCGGTCCTTCCGGCCGGGAACGGGTCGTAGGGCGTGTAGCCGAAGGATTTCTGGGGCGGCAGGAAAGTGGTGGCGGATTCGGCGAGGGAGGAGCCGCCGGCCGCGTTGATGACGCTCTGCCGGTTGATGGCGTAGGAAATCGCCTGGCGCACCTTGGGGTTGCCGAAGGGCTTCACCTTCGGGTTGAAGGCGAGGTAAGTGGTGTAGCCGAAGTGGCCGGTGCCGACCCGCTTCCGGAGTTCCTTGTCGTTGCCGATCTGGGCGAGTTCGGCCGGTCCGAGATTGGTGTCGGTGGTGACCGCGGCGGCGTCCGCGCCCGAGCCGGTGGACAGTCGCTGGTTGATGACCGAGGAGTCGAGTCCGGAGCGCACGTCGACGGTGTCGGGGTAGGCGTGGCGTTCCTCGTCGGTCTTCTGCGACCAGTTCTCGTTGCGCTCAAGGACGACGTGTTCGCCGTCCCCGGTGTTCTTGACGACCTTGTACGGGCCGGAGGAGACGGGGTGCTCCTCGTATTTCGTGCCGGTGTCCTTCTTGCGCGGTACGGGGGCGAACTGGGTCTGCGTGGCCAGCAGCGGGAATTCGCCCTCGGGCTTGCGGAGGTGGAAGACGAGGGTTTTCGCGTCGGGCGTCTCGATGGACTTCAGGCCGTCCGGGGACTTGTCCTTGTACGGGCCCTGGTATTTCTCGCCGCCGACCAGCCAGTCCCGCAAATAGGGCGCGCCGCCGGAGAGTTCTGGGGCGAAGGACCGCTCGATGCCGTATTTGATGTCGGCGCTGGTGATCGGGGAGCCGTCCTCGAACTTCAGGCCGTCCTTGAGGGTGTAGGTCCACACCGTGGCGTTCTTGCTGGGGCGGCCGGTGTCGGTGGCGAGGTCCGGTACGGCCTTGGCGCCGGCCGCGCCGTTCTCGCGGTTGCGGGTGGTCAGCGTGCGGAAGACCAGGCTGGGGACCTTGCCGCCGCCGGAGGTGTAGAGCCGCGCCGGGTCGAAGTCGGTCTGCGGTTCGGAGTTGAGGACGGTGAGGGTGCCGCCCTTGTGCGGGGTGGCTCCGGCTCCGCCGTCGGCGCTGCTGTCCTTGGGCCCGCAGGCGGTCACGCCGCCGGCGAGGAGGACGACGGCCGCGGCCGCGGCCACTCTGCGGGCGGGGACGGGAAGATGACGGGAACGGGCCGGCTCGGCCATGACGGGGGTGCCTTTCGCAGCGGGGCACCCGCAGGGGCGGCGGCCGGGGTACGTGGGCGCACGAGGCCGCCCCTGCGGATGCGTTACGGGAGGTGCTCACGGCATGCGGGCATGAGGGCATGCCGTGAAGGACGCGTTCACGCGGGGAAGTGCCCCGGTCCGGAGGCGGCGCCTCTACGGAACCGGGTGGGCCTCAGCGACAGTCGATGTCGGCCACGGACTGCACGGACACGCCGATCAGCGCCAGCTCGATGGCGGCGTGGTCGGTGGTGTGGCGGTGCGGCATGCGCAGATGATGGAACGGAAGTTCGCATCCTGGCAAGGCGTCTCACGATGAGAGACACCTCGTCTCAGCCGCGCGGCCGGCGCACCACGCCCGGCCGTCCCGCGCACCCGCTCAGCGCGCGGTGGGATACGGCCAGGAGTTGGGCCGGCAGGTCACGCCGTCCGTGGTCAGGAACTTCGTCTGCTGCATCATCACCGGGGCGAGCGCGCCCTGCCGGGTGCAGGCCTCGTGGTTGTGCCCGAGCCGGTGGCCGACCTCGTGGTTGATCAGCATCTGGCGGTAGGCGTGCATCTTGTCGGGCCCGTAGGTCTTGGCGCCCTGCGCCCACCGGTAGGCATTGATCATGACCCGGTCGGTGGCCGCCGAGTCGCAGGAGACGTTCTCCTCGTACGTGTCGAGACCGGACTTGGCGCACCACTTCGCGGTGGTCCCCGGGCTGGCGAGGGTGATCACGAAGTCGGCCGGGCCGGAGGCCACGCGCTGGAACGTCCGCTGTCCGCCGTGCGCCCAACTCCGGTCGTCGTTCAGGGTCTTGTGCACCGCCTCGGCGAAGAGCGCGCCGTCCAGCGGCAGTCCCTCCTCGATGTCGACGCGGTAGCGCATCACCTTGCCGCGGCCGGGCGCCTCGGCGGCCCCGCCGACCGGCTTGAAGCGTCCGCTCGCGGTGAGGTGCGCGTCCAGCGGGAAGGCCTGCGCCATCTGCTCGTCGTAGCCGGCGGGCTTGGCGTCCTGGGTGGGCCGGGAGTGCGACCGCGAGGCCTCGTCACCGGCCGCGTCGGTACGGTCGTTGCCGCTGCGCGGCTGCGGGTCGCCGCCGTCCTTGTGCTGCTCGGCGACCTGGCCGGCGATGACGACGGCGAGCACGGTGGTGACCGCGGCGGCCGCCGCGCCGGTGAACGTCCGGCCCTTGCCGCCCTTCCGGGCGCCGTGCCGCGCCTCGTCGAAGGCAGCGTCCGCGCCCGCCGGGAAGTCGTCGTCCCGGAAGTCCTCGTCGGGGCCGCGGTCCGCCGGCCCGGCGGGCTCCGGCACCCGTGCGCCGACCGCCTCCGCCCGTCCGTACGCCACGGATCCGGCGGGCGTACGGACGGCGCCGGGCGCACCGGCCCGGAACACATCGTCGTCGGCGCCGTCCGCGTCGAGAGCGTCACCGGGACCGTCCGGCCGCCGGGGGAACGGCCGCGCGTCGAAGGCGTCCACGTAGTCCCGCCGCGGGCCGGACCCGGTGCCCGGTACGGCCATCGGCGGTGCGCCGGCCATCTCCGCGCGCGGCCGGGGAATCCGCGGCGCGGCCTGCCCGGGCATCCCGGGCGCGGTCCGACCGGGCGCCCCGGGCGTCATCGGGGACGTCGGCACACCCGGGAACGCGCCCCAGGCACCGCCCGGTTCGCGCTGTTCGGGGTGGCCGCCACGGACCGTGTCGCCCCCGGCCGGCTCGCGCCGGCGGCGCCCCGGACCGGGACCCGGGGCCGGTGCCCGGCCGGCCGGCGGAACGTGGCCGGGCGGCACCGCGGACTGCGAGGGGTCTTCGGCCTCCGGCCGGTCTCGGCGGCTATGACGTCCCACGGGGCGTGTCAGCTCCTGCCCGGATCAGCGGTCACTTCGGTCATCTCGGAATCGAGCAGCTCGCGGACGGCGCGCGCCACCGCCTCCGGGTACTCCATCATCGCCACGTGCCCCGCCTCCGGCAGTGTCAGCAGCCGCGAACCGCGGAACGCCGCGGCCGCCCGCCGGGCCATCCGGAGGGAGACCAGGCGGTCGCGTCCACCGTAGACGAGAAGGGTGGGGGCGAGCACGCGTTCGGCCTGACGCCACAAATTGTGCTGCCCGCCGAGCGTGTACGCGTTCACCAGCGCCCGCGCCGAACGCTCCATCACCTCCCAGAAATAAGGGAGTTCGAGCCGCCGGGCGTACTCCGCGGCCGCGGTGTCGAACCCTTCCGGAGTCACCCTTGCGGGATCGCCGTAACACAGCGACAGCACCTCGCGGGTGCGGCGCTCGGCGGTCCAGTCCTGGGTGAGCCGGGCGAAGAGGGTGGCGACGCCGGGGACGGCGAGCAGTGCGGTGGGCACGGCCGTGCGCTGCGGCCGCAGCTCGGGCAGGGCCGGCGAGATCAGCGTCAGGGTGCGGACCAGGTCCGGCCGGGCGGCCGCCACGCGGGTGGCCGTCGTGCCGCCCATGGAGTTGCCGATGAGGTGGACCGGGCCGCGGCCGGCCGCGTCGAGGTGCCGGATCACCGCGCGGGCCTGCGCGGAGACGGAGTAGTTGCCGTCGCCCGGCGGCGGGGAGTGCCCGAAGCCGGGCAGGTCCAGCGCCTCGCCGTCCAGCCGGTCGGCGAGCAGCGGCATCAGCTCCGACCAGTTCCGCGAGGAGCCGCCGAGGCCGTGGACGTAGAGCGCGGGCTCGCGGTCCCGGGGCGCCCCCGCCGTGCCGTCGACGCGTCCTTCGGGCCGCCCCTCCGGCGCCCGTACGGTGAGCGTCAGGCCCGGGAGGTTCACGGTGCGCACCGCCTCCGCCGCGCCGGGCCGACCGGGGCCGGCGGGGGGCACCGGGAGGGCGGTGGTCGCGGTGTCCGGCGACTCGGTCGAAGACATGGGGTCGATGTTACGAGACGATCACACCCCCGATCGTGTGTTCGCGGTCACACACCGCATCGCGCCGTCGCGGCCGCTCTCCTACGCTCGTAGGCAGGGGGGCGGCCGCCCCGGCTGCTTTCCTGCCAGGCACCAGCCGACCCAGCGAGCACGCGAGGCAGCACCGAGAAAGGCAGCGATCATGCGTGTCGACCCGACCGACCCGGACACTTTCGTGGACGACAGCGACACCGCCGAATTCGACGTGGAGGCGCCGGAGGCGGACGCCCAGGAGCAGTACGCCGATCTCGCACAGGAGCGCGACGAGGCACTGAACGGCATCGACCCGGACGCCGCGAACGAGGCGGACGTCGCCGAGCAGGCCCGGGTCGTCGAGCTCAACGAAGACGAATACCGATGACCTGGGGCGTTATGTCGCATTGGCGCGGCGGGGCCGGAGAAAGATTCTCGGCCCGGACCGCGCACAGCCGGGTTACCCAAAAGTACGATGGCGGGCGCGGTGCACCACCTTGTACTGGCCGCGTAGGGAACGATTTCTGGGAGGCAGCGTGAGCGCCATCGAGCAGACCGAGGCGGCGCGCCCGCGGGGCACACGCCTGCCACGCCGCGCCCGGCGGAACCAGCTTCTGGGCGCGGCCCAGGAGGTTTTCGTCGCACAGGGCTACCACGCCGCGGCCATGGACGACATCGCCGAGCGGGCCGGCGTCAGCAAGCCGGTGCTCTACCAGCACTTCCCGGGGAAGCTGGAGCTCTACCTCGCGCTGCTGGACCAGCACTGCGAGGCGCTGCTGCACTCGGTGCGTTCGGCGCTGGAGTCGACCACCGACAACAAGCAGCGGGTCGCGGCGACGATGGACGCCTACTTCGCGTACGTCGAGGACCCGGGCGGCGCCTTCCGGCTGGTCTTCGAGTCGGACCTGACCAACGAGCCGGCGGTCCGCGAGCGGGTGGACAAGGTGTCGCTGGAGTGCGCCGAGGCCATAAGCGCGGTGATCGCCGAGGACACCGGCCTGTCGCAGGACGAGTCGATGCTGCTGGCGGTGGGCCTGGGCGGGGTCTCCCAGGTGGTGGCGCGGTACTGGCTCTCCTCCGGGAGCACGGTCCCGCGGGACACCGCGGTGGCCCTGCTGACCTCGCTCGCCTGGAAGGGCATCGCCGGCTTCCCGCTGCACGGCAGCGACACGCACTGACCCTGTTCGCTGCGGGCGTGGTCCACGGCGTCCTGTGCGTCCCCGTACCGGGCTAATGTGTGCTGCGTACGGCGTGGATGACCGTGCATCCTCCCCCCAGCGGTGCTGGGGGACCCCCAGATCGTCGGAGGGACAAAAGCCGTGGAGGTCAAGATCGGCGTGCAGCACGCGCCCCGCGAGATCGTTCTGGAGAGCGGGCAGTCTGCCGAAGAGGTCGAGCGGGCGGTTGCCGAGGCGCTGGCCGGCAAGTCGGAGCTGCTGAAGCTGGCGGACGAACACGGCCGCAAGATCCTGGTCCCGGCGGACCGGGTGGCCTATGTGGAGATCGGCGAGCCGGCCGGCCGCAAGGTCGGGTTCGGCGCGCTCTGATCGACGGGCGCCGCGCGCGGCGCCCGCGGAGCACGAGGGCGGCGGCCCGGGGGACGCGTTCCCCCGGGCCGCCGCCTTTTCCGTTCGTCCTGGTCGCGCCGGGTGCCCGGACCGCTGAGCTGATCGGGCAGCGGGGTGGCGCGTCGAGGGTTGCTGCCGCCGCCCCCTGGGTACGACCGCCTACGACCGATTTGTTCGCCCGACGGATCGGCGCACCGCGCCACCGGCGTGCTGCCCCGAGTCCGCACGGAACGTGGGAGGGAAGAGCATGATTTTCGAAGCGCTCGGAGCCGTGGCCATCGGCCTCGCCATCGCGGTCTTCGCCATGCGCCGGCTGCCCGACCACTTCCCCGCGCGCGGTCTCACCCTGGCGACCGGCCCGGTCGCGGCCCTGCTCGGCGCGCTGCTGACCCGCTCGATCCTCGGCCCCGGCCATCCCGTCCAGGTGATGCTCGCCGCGGTCGCCGTGAGCGCGGCGCTGCTGTCGGTCCTGGTGCGCCCGCCGCGCAGCCGTCTTCGGCGGCCGGCCGCGACGCTGAAGGGGCACCGGACGGCCTGAGCGCCCGGCGGCCCCTCCTACGTGCGCCGCCCCTCCTTCGTACGCCGGCTGTCAGGCCGCCAGGCCCAGCGCCGCCATCCGCTTGGTGTGCGCCTCGGTGATCCGGGAGAACATCCGGCCCACCTCGGCCAGGTCGAAGCCGTCGGCGACCCCGCCGACCAGCATCGTGGAGAGCGCGTCGCGGTCCGCGACGACCCGCTGGGCCTGCGAGAGCGCCTCGCCCATCAGGCGGCGGGCCCACAGCGCGAGCCGCCCGCCGACCCGCGGCTCGGCCTCGATGGCCGCCCGCACCTTCTCCACGGCGAAGGACGCGTGCCCGGTGTCGTCCAGCACGGCCAGCACCAGATCGCGGGTGTCGGCGTCCAGCCGCGCCGCGACCTCGCGGTAGAAGTCACTGGCGATCGAGTCACCCACGTACGCCTTGACCAGGCCCTCCAGCCAGTCCGACGGCGCGGTCTGGCGGTGGAACTCGTCCAGCGCGGCGGCGAACGGCTCCATCGCCTCGTTCGGCTCGGCCTCGATCTGCGAAAGCCGCTCCCGCAGCCGCTCGAAGTGGTGGAACTCGGCCGAGGCCATCTTGGCCAGCTCGGCCTTGTCGTCCATCGTCGGCGCGAGCTTGGCGTCCTCCGCCAGGCGCTCGAAGGCGGACAGCTCGCCGTACGCGAGCGCGCCGAGCAGATCGATCACGGCGGCCCTGTAGTGCGGGTCGGCGGATGCCTGCGCCCAGTCCTGGGCGGCGATCCCGGTGTGTTCTTGCGCGTCAGCCGCGGCGTTGTCAGGCGTTCCCATGGCGGCACAATAGCCCGCTCGGCGGTCCGGGGAAGGCCCTGGTCAGCCAGTTCCGTTCACCCGTTCGATCAGTCCGCCGGACCGGCCTCCGAGCGGTGCGCGGGGACGTGACGTATTCCTCACTCATACAAGCCTTCGGATGGGGGCGCCGTATCCGGGGTACAGTGGTATTGGACCTGCCGAGTATCGGTGGGTCGTTCCACGAAGCGGATGCCCGGTCGGTGGCCCGATCGGCTCCAAACCGACCGCCCTCCCCCGCGGCGCGTACGAGACGTACGCACAGCAGGAGGCACACCGCTCGCGGCAGGAGCGCCTGAGCGTTGGCAGTGGTCCCGCGCCACCGGCCCCATCTGGCCGGCCCCGTACGAAACCGTGCGACGGTGCGGTACGACCCCCTTCGCCGCCTCACGCCGCGTCTCACAGAAGAGGCAAGATTCTGTCTACGTTCCGAGACCTCGGGATTTTCCCCGAGACCGCTGAGGCCCTGGAAGCCGTCGGCATCGTTTCCCCCTTTCCCATCCAGGAGCTGACGCTCCCCGTCGCCCTCTCCGGCAACGACGTCATCGGCCAGGCCAAGACCGGCACCGGCAAGACCCTGGGCTTCGGACTTCCGCTCATCGAGCGGGTCACCGTCCCGGCGGACGTCGAGGCGGGCCGGGCGCAGCCCGAGCAGCTGACCGAGGCGCCGCAGGCCCTCGTCGTCGTCCCCACCCGTGAGCTGTGCCAGCAGGTCACCAACGACCTGCTCACCGCCGGCAAGGTCCGTAACGTGCGGGTGCTGGCGATCTACGGCGGCCGGGCCTACGAGCCCCAGGTCGAGGCGCTGAAGAAGGGCGTCGACGTGGTCGTCGGCACGCCCGGCCGGCTGCTCGACCTCGCGGGCCAGAAGAAGCTGAACCTCTCGCAGGTGCGCACCCTCGTCCTGGACGAGGCCGACGAGATGCTCGACCTGGGCTTCCTGCCGGACGTCGAGAAGATCATCCAGCTGCTGCCGGCCAAGCGGCAGACCATGCTGTTCTCCGCGACCATGCCCGGCCAGGTCATCTCGCTGGCCCGCCGCTACATGTCGCAGCCGACCCACATCCGCGCCACCGCGCCGGACGACGAGGGTGCGACGGTCGCCAACATCACCCAGCACATCTACCGCGCGCACTCCATGGACAAGCCGGAGATGGTCGCGCGGATCCTGCAGGCCGAGGGCCGCGGTCTGGCGATGGTGTTCTGCCGGACGAAGCGGACCGCCGCCGACATCGCCGACCAGCTCTCCCGGCGCGGCTTCGCGTCCGGCGCGGTCCACGGCGACCTCGGCCAGGGCGCCCGCGAGCAGGCGCTGCGCGCCTTCCGCAACGGCAAGGTCGACGTGCTGGTCTGCACCGACGTCGCCGCCCGCGGCATCGACGTCGAGGGTGTGACCCACGTCATCAACTACCAGTCGCCCGAGGACGAGAAGACCTACCTGCACCGCATCGGCCGCACCGGCCGGGCGGGCGCCAAGGGCACCGCGATCACCCTCGTCGACTGGGACGACATCCCGCGCTGGAAGCTGATCAACAAGGCGCTGGACCTGCCGTTCGACGAGCCGGAGGAGACCTACTCCACCTCGCCGCACCTCTACGAGCAGCTCAACATCCCCGAGGGCACCAAGGGCGTGCTGCCGCGCGCCGAGCGCACCCGGGCCGGGCTCGCCGCGGAAGAGGTCGAGGACCTGGGCGAGACCGGCGGCCGCGGCCGCGGTCCCCGCCGGGGCGCGGCCGTCGAGGAGGAGCGTCCCAAGCGCACCCGTGCACCGCGGCAGCGCCGCCGCACCCGCGGCGGCGCGCCGCTGGACGGCCCGGCCGCTTCCGAGGCGAAGGCGACCGGGTCGCTCGACGCCGCCGATGGCGCGGAGGCCGCCGAGGAGGCCGCGGGACCGCGGCAGCCGCGCCGGCGCCGGCGGACCCGCAGCGGGCAGGCCGCGGCGACGATCCCGGTGGCGGGCGCCGCCCCGGCGCAGGCCACGGAGGCCGCCGACGTGGTGGCCGAGGCCGCCCCGGCCGCCGAGGTGACCGAGGCCCCGGCCAAGCCGAAGCGGACCCGCACCCGGACCCGCAAGGCCGCCGCCGAACCGGCCGCGCAGGAAGCCGCCCCGGCCGCTGAGGCGGTGCTGGACACCGCCGAGGGCGCCGAGGAGGCTCCGGCCAAGCCGAAGCGCACCCGGACCCGGAAGACCGCCGCCAAGGCCACCACCACCGAGGCCGCCGAGGCCGCGGTGGCCACCGCCGAGGGCACCGACGAGGCCCCCGCCAAGCCGAAGCGCACCCGCACCCGCAAGACCGCCGCCGCCGAGCCGGCCGCCGCCGAGGCCCCCGCGGCCGCGACGGTGACCGTCGAGGCCGCGGAGGAGGCGCCGGCCAAGCCGAAGCGGACGCGCAAGACGGCGGCGAAGACCGCTGCCGCCAAGAAGACCGCGGCCCCCGCCGCCGCGGACGGCGAGGAGGCTCCGGCCAAGCCGAAGCGCACCCGGACCCGTAAGGCCGCGGCCGCGCAGCCGGCCGACTGACGCCCGACGGCCCGATGGACCGGACGACCCGGCCCCGCTCCCCGCGGGTGCCGGGTCGTTCGGCGTCCCGGCCCGGTTTTCCCACCCGGCCCGGTTAACCTCACCCCATGAGCAGGCCGCCCACCCTCACGCTGCCCCCGTGCGCCCGCGCGTACCGACTCGACACCGACCGCGGCGAGTTCGCCGTGCACGACGCCCGGCCCGACGGTGCGCCGATCGGGACCGCGCTGCTGGTGCCCGGCTTCACCGGCAGCAAGGAGGACTTCATCGCCTTGCTGGCGCCGCTCGCCGCGGCCGGGTTCCGGGCGGTCGCCGTGGACGGTCGCGGTCAGCACGAGTCCCCCGGCCCGCGCGACGAACGGGCTTACGCGCAGCGGGAGTTGGCGCTCGACGTACTGGCCCAGGCGCGGGCCGTGCAGCAGGCCGGGAACGGTCCGCTGCATCTGCTCGGGCATTCGCTGGGCGGGCTGATCACCCGGGCCGCGGTGCTGCTCGACGCCGCCCCGTTCCGTTCGCTCACCGCGCTCAGCTCCGGTCCGGCGGCCATCGAGACGTCCCAGCAGGCCCGGGTGCGGATGCTGATCGACGCGCTCGGCTCGCTCGGCATGGAGGACGTCTGGCGGGCGATGCGCGAGCTGGACCCGCCGGAGGCGGCGGACGCGGAGACCCCGCCGGAGATCGGCGCGTTCCTGCACCGCCGTTGGCTGAACACCGTCCCCGAGCAGCTGATCGCGACCGGCCGGCAGATGCTGGCGGAGCCCGACCGGGTGGCGCGGCTGGCCCGTACCGGGCTCCCCGTGCACGTCGTCTCCGGGGCGCTGGACTACGCCTGGCCGGTGCCGTCGATGGACGACATGGCGCGCCGGCTGTCCGCCCGGCGCACCGTCATCGAGGGCGCCGAGCACTCCCCCAACGTCGAACGCCCGGAGAAGACCGCCGAGGCGCTGACCGGGTTCTGGAGCGGGGTGGGGTAGCGCCCCCGGGGTGTCGCCGGGACAGCGCCGGGCGGTTCGGCGAGCATCGAAAGGAAGCGGTCGGGCCCGTGCGGCCCGTCCGGCACCGGCTGCCGACGAAGGGCCCGACATGACCGAGAACCCCCAGGACGACCCGCACGGCATCGCGCTCACCCGCACCTTCGACGCGCGCCGCGACCTGGTCTTCGAGGCCTGGACCACGCCCGCGCACTTCGCGTACTGGTTCGGCGGGGAGCTGACGGTGCCGGTCGAGCGGATGACGATGGACGTCCGGCCGGGCGGGTCGTGGTCCTTGGTCATGCACTCCCCGGACGGCAGCGAGCTGCCGTTCTCCGGGGTGTACCGGGAGGTCGTGCCGCCGGAGGCGCTGGAGTTCACGCTCAACGACGCCTATGCGCCGAGCAGTTCGGAGGGCGAGCTGATCAGGGTGACCCTGAGCGATCTCGGGGACCGGACGGAGATGGCCTTCCGGCAGCTCGGCGGCAACCTCACGCCGGAGCAGTACCAGCAGGCGGAGGCGGGCTGGAGCAGCTTCTTCGACCGGCTGGAGGGGCTCCTCGCCCAGGCCTGAACCCGCCCTCGGCCGCCCCGGGGCCCTCTAGAGCTGACCCTGTACGTGCTCCCAGAAGCCGTCCCGCAGCACCCGGCGCAGGTCGGCGTGGCCGCGCAGGGAGTGGTGCAGCAGGGCCTCGGCGGCGGTCAGCAGCTCCTGGTCGACGGGGGCGGGGATGTTCGGGTGTCCGGGCAGCAGGCCGGCCGCCCATTCCCGGCCGCGCTCCGAGAGCCACTGGGCGGCGACCCGGGCCCCGACGAAGCGGACCTCCTCCCGGCCGGGCGCCGGGCTCTCGCCGCCGGCCTGCTCGGGGCCTTCGACGCCGGTCCGCCGGGTGACGTAGGGCTTGCAGAAGTCCAGGTCGAAGACGCGGGTGCTGTCGGCCTCCCACAGCAGGGGTTCGGCCTGGTTGCGGCCGACCGGCGCCTCGATGCCCCACAGGTGGACCCGGGCGCCGTAGCCCTGGGCCGCCTCGACCGCGGAGACCAGGTCCTCGTCGCCGCCGATGAGCACCGCGTCGGTGATCGCACGGTGCCGGGCCAGCGACTCCAGGTCCGAGCGGATCAGGGAATCGACACCCTTCTGCTGGTTGTTGGCGTTGAGGTTGCCGAGCCTGACCTTCACGTCGGGCAGCTCGGCGATCCCCTGCTGCTCGGGGGTGTGGAGCCGGCGGCGGGCACCGTCGTACCAGTACACCCGCAGCAGCCGGCTGTCCGGGAAGATCGTCCGGGCCCGGTCGATGAAGGCCTCGATGATCCCCTCGGCGTCCAGCTCGAAGCCCTTGCGGTCCTCGGTGCCGGCGACGAGCTTCCCGGCGGCGGCGTAGACGTAGCCGGCGTCGACGAAGGCGGCGTGCACCGAGGGGGTCGTGCCGACCTTGCTGAGGACCCGGGCGAGCAGCTCGTTGGTGCGCGCCATCCCGGTGGCGAGCGCGGCGAGGTCGGTGGGGCCCGGGGGCTGGAGGTCGTTCATACCGGACCCATTGTCCGGGCGTCGGCTCGGCGGGCACAACCTCTCTACCTGCGAGTATTTAGACCGTCGAAAAATTTCCTTAGCGTAGGGAATGATTGCAGGGTGCGGTCCGTTGTACCTGTACGGAACGGCGGGCGACGAGGCCCGGTGATCCGCACCACTCACGTTCTCCGCAGGAGGATTCCGACGAAGGGAGAAGCCTGATGCGCTTCGAGATCATGCGCCTGGACGACGTCGACGGCACGGCCGTGGACAGCACCGTCGTGGACGCCGCCTCCGTCAACCGGATCGTGCAGCAGGCCGCCGCAACCGGCCAGCGCATCTACATCCGCCCGGCCGACACCGTCGCCCGTTAATCCCTGGCCGCCGACAGGCCACCGATGCCGCAGCGCCCCCGTACGGAACACACCGTACGGGGGCGCTGCCGTAGGCAGGGACCGCCGTAGACAGGACCGCCGTACACAGGCGGCGCCCCTCCCGGCCGGCCCTGGGGCTCAGGCCGCCTGGATGACCTGCAGCACGCCGTTGATGATCTGCTGCACGGCCAGCGCGGAGAGCATCATGCCCGCCAGCCGGGTCACCAGGACCACCCCGCCGTCCTTGATCACACGGATGATCACCAGCGAGAAGCGCATCACCAGATACAGCACCACATGGATCGCCGCGATCGCCGCCCACACGGAGAGCTGGGCCGCGAACCCGTGGGCGTGCTGCACCGCGAGGATCACCGACACGATCGCGCCGGGCCCGGCCAGCAGCGGCATGCCCAGCGGCACCAGCGCCACATTGACGTCCTTGGTCTGGGTCGGCTCCTCCGACTTCCCGGTCAGCAGGTCCAGCGCGACCAGCAGGAGCAGCAGCCCGCCCGCGATCATCAGCGCGGGCGTCGAGATGTGCAGCCGGCCCAGGATCTGCCGGCCGAAGAGCCCGAAGACGGCGATCACGCAGAAGGCGACGGCGGCGGCCTGCCAGGCCATCCGGCGCTGGACCTTGGCCGGCCGGCCGGAGGTGAGGGCGAGGAAGATCGGGGTGATCCCCGGAGGGTCCATGATCACGAAAAGCGTGACGAAAAGGGTGCTGAAGACGGCGACGTCGAACATGGTGCTGGCCTTGCGAGAGGTGGTACGGACGAGCGGATCGGGACGGTCACGGGCCGGCGCGGGACGCGCGCGGGCCCGGGAGTGAGGACGGAAGGGAAGGGAGGAAGGGCGGAGCCGGTGGGGCGCGCGGCGGGTGCGGCGCGGACCGGCGGGCGGAACGGCGCGCGCGGTCGGTACGACCCGGCGGCCGGCGGCCCGCGGCGGGCTCAGCCGCCCGCGCCGGGGACGGGGAAGGCGCCGGTGGCGCGGCGCACGATCTCCCCGTAGATCTCGGGGTCGGTGGTGTACTCACCGAGGCGGCAGGTCTTGCGGCTGCCGTGGTAGTCGCTGGAGCCGGTGGCCAGCAGGCCGAGGTCGGCGGCCATCCCGCGCAGCCGGGCGCGGGTCGGCGCGTCGTGGTCCATGTGGTCGACCTCGATGCCGTCCAGGCCGGCCGCGGCGAGTTCGGCCACCGCGCTCTCCGGTACGCAGGCGCCGCGCTTGACGGCCAGCGGGTGCGCGAAGACGGTGACCCCGCCCGCGGCCTTGACCAGCCGGATCGCGTCGAACGGGTCGAGCTCGTGCTTCTCCACGTACGCCGGGCCGTCGCTGGCGAGCCAGGACGCGAAGGCGTCGTTCACCGAGTCGACGACGCCCAGCTCCATGAGGGCGGTGGCGATGTGCGGGCGGCCCACGGCGCCGTCGCCGGCGATCCGGGCGACCTGCTCCCAGGTGACCGGGATGCCGTGCTCACGCAGCTTGCCGATCATGGCCCGGGCCCTCGGCACGCGGTCGTCGCGGACCAGCTCCCGCTCGCGGGCGAGTTCGGGCTCCTCGGGGTCGAAGAGGTAGGCGAGCATGTGGAGGCTCACCCCGTCGAGCCGGCAGGAGAGTTCGGCGCCGGTGACCAGCGTCAGCCCCTCGGGCAGCGCGGCCCGCGCCTCGGCGTGCCCGGCGACGGTGTCGTGGTCGGTCAGCGCGACGACGTCCAGCCCGGCGGCCGCGGCGCCGCGCACCAGCTCGGCCGGGGTGTCCGTACCGTCGGAAGCCGTGGAGTGGGTGTGCAGATCGATGCGCACGACGCGGACTCCAGACTGCTGCGGGACGGACGGGGGACCCCAGAAGGATAACCGGGCCGCCGAACGGCCCGGCCCGCGCCGCCAGGCGGCGCCCCTCGCCGGACGGCCCGCCCGGTCAGCTCAGGATGCGCGGGGAGAGCGCCCCGCACGGCAGCAGGTCCACCTCGGCGCCCGCCTCGCGCAGGTCCGTCAGCACCAGTTCGTCGTACATCAGCAGCCCGGACTGCTCGGGCCAGGCGATCGCCCACAGCCACAGCCCGCGCGCCTCGCCGGCGAAGACCGCGCGGTCCGGCGGCGCACCGTCGACATGCCAGAGCGGGGTGGGGCGGCCGGCGGCCAGCACCTTGCCGTGCGCGGGTTTGCCGTCGGACATGTGGGGGCCGGGGTCGGGGCCGTCGATGCCGGCGTAGCGCGCGCCGAGTCCGACGCCCAGTTCCTCGGCGACCAGGAGGAGTTCACCGGGGCCGCCGAGCGGTCCGGGGCCCGAGCAGGCCACCGCGGTCGCCCGGCCGCCGCTGCGGTCGTCGCCCGCGCAGGCCACGCCGGTGAACAGCCAGCCGACCGGCAGCGGCCAGGGCATCCAGACGGGGACCTGCGCACGGTGCACGACGACGCCGAGCGCCTCGACGCTCGGCGGGACGACCGGCTGGAGCGGATGCACGGTGCCGTGCACGGCACACTGCCAGGTGTCGGAGAAGAGACCGGGCGCCCGTACCCGGCCTCCGCACTTCGGGCAACTGGGTTCGCCCCTCATAAGGACCCACGGTCCTCCAGGCCCGCCGCCGCGTCAAGGACGATCACCCGACCGGTGTGCGCGGAATCACTTGCCACGCCCCGCACTTGACCGCTCCGGCGCCCCGCGGCCACCCATCCCAAGAAATAGTTGCCCCTTGCATTCTTTAGCGCACCTAACTTAATATATGTAAATGGCAACGATCTCCGGCAACGGGAAGGGGAACCGCGGCATGAGCGGCACCACGAGCAGCGGCCACGGCGGCGGCACGACGGCCGATCCGTTCGACGAGGGCGGCACCTCCCTGCTGCGCCAGCCGAAGGCCGTCTGGGCCACGGCCGGCGCCTCGGTCGTGGCCTTCATGGGCATCGGCCTGGTCGACCCGATCCTCCCCTCGATCGCCCGCGGCCTGCACGCCTCCAACAGCCAGGTCTCCCTGCTGTTCACCTCGTACTTCCTGATCACCGCCGTCGCGATGCTGCTGACCGGCTTCGTCTCCAGCCGGATCGGCGGCCGCAGGACGCTACTGCTCGGCCTCGCCTTCGTGGTCGTCTTCGCGGGCCTGTCCGGTACGTCCGGCTCGGTCGGCGAACTGGTCGGCTTCCGGGCGGGCTGGGGCCTGGGCAACGCGCTCTTCGTCTCCACCGCCCTCGCGGTCATCGTCGGAGCGGCGGCGGGAGGGAGCGCGGCGGCGATCCTGCTGTACGAGTCCGCGCTCGGCCTCGGCATGGCCTGCGGCCCGCTGCTCGGCGCGGCCCTCGGCAACGCCAGCTGGCGCTACCCCTTCTTCGGCACGGCCACCCTGATGGCGATCGGCTTCCTGTGCATCACGGCGTTCCTCAAGGAGCAGCCGAAGCCGGCCCGCAGGACCTCGCTCCTCGACCCGGTCAGGGCACTCGGCCACGGCGGACTGGCCTCGGCGGCGGTCTCGGCGTTCTTCTACAACTACACGTTCTTCACGGTGCTGGCCTTCACGCCGTTCGTGCTGAACATGACGCCGTACCGCTCGGGCGCGGTGTTCTTCGCCTGGGGCGTGCTGCTCGCGGTCTTCTCGGTGATCGTGGCCCCGCGCATGCAGGCGCGGTTCGGCTCGCTGCGGGTGCTCGGCGGCTCGCTGGTGCTGCTCGCGGTGGACGTGCTCGTCCTCGGCTACGGCAACCACACCGCGGCCGTGGTCTGCACGATCCTGTCCGGCGCCTTCATCGGCGTGAACAACACGGTCTACACCGAGCTGGCGCTCGGCGTGTCCGACGCGCCGCGCCCGGTGGCGAGCGCCGGCTACAACTTCGTCCGCTGGTTCGCGGCCGCCGCGGCGCCCTTCCTCGCGCCGAAGATCGAGGAGTGGACCGACATCCACATCCCGTTCGTGGTCGCGGCGGTCACCGCGGTGCTGGGCGCGGTCGTGGTCGCCGTACGACGCAAGGCGCTCGCCCACGAGGCGGCGGAGCACCAGCCGCAGCACGCGACCGAGGACGGCGTCACGGTCTTCGCCAACTGACCTCCGCCACACGGAGGTTGGTGAGCTTGCTCACTCCGGTGTGACGTCCAGCGGGACGGACTTGCGGGCCGGGTCCCGCAGGTCCGTCCCGTTCGCCAGCCAGCGCTCCTGGAGGGCCTGGGCGCCGTGCACCCGCTTCCAGGCGGCCTCGTTCGGCGTCATCGGCAGCAGCGGCAGGAACCGTACGGGGTCCATCGGGGCGTCCAGCTCCAGATCCTCGACGAGCCCGCCCGGCTCGCCCACCAGGACCGAGGTGAAGGGCGCGCCCGGCCACAGCGGCTCACCCACGTCGAGGGAGGCGCCGGGGGCCACGACCACGCCCTCCACCTGCGGGGACGCGGCGAGCACGGCGAGCGGGCGGAGCGCCTTGTCGGTGTCGGCGCGGCCCGCCTTCACCGACAGCACGAGCTCGGCGCGCGGCCCCTTCAACGGGTCCGCGACCACCGCGGTGGGATCGGCCATCGGCTGGGCGGACATCCCGAGCGTGGCGTAGCGCACCACCTGGTCGTCCACGAAGCGGAGCACCTCGATACGGTCGGTACCGAGGAAGGTGATGGCGGCACGCGCGTCCGGCTCGCCCAGGCTCGTCCGCAACCGGGCTTCGACCAGCTCAAGAACATCAGACATGCCGCGAGCATATGGCCGGTCCGCCGTCGCCCCTGATTGCGCTGTGCGGCAGCTTCGTTGTTCGTATGGAACAGGCAAAGCGGCGCCGTTCAGCTCCAGGCGGCTGATAGCCTTGCCGTCTGGTCAGGGAATGACGTTCGTCCCCCAGCGGGGACCGGCCGGAGGAGGTGGGGCTGCGGTGGATCCGAGTCGACCGTGCAGTACCGATAGCTCTCCTGTCATCCCCCTCGCGCAACCACTCTCCTGATCGAGAGCTTCCGTACCCCGCCGCTGAGCGGCGAAACCATGGAAGCGCCTTTGCGCCGGATGTAGATGACGGAAGAGCGCCTTCGCCTCTTTGTTCCGTGTTCTGCGAATCGCCGTCAGCATCCCGCACGGAGCGCCGCCCGCTTTGCGGACGTACCGCCGATGACGCCCGGTACGTCCACGTTCCGGGCAGCGTTACGCCCCGCGCCCGCGCTGACGGCCGGCCCGTGAAGGAGCCCGCCATGTCGATGATCCGTGACCTGCGCGCCGCCGTCCGCCCGTCCCGGCGCCGCGACGACGCCCCGTACCGTTCCGAGAGCAACGCCCCGTCCTGCGCCAACAGCGCCATCGTCGACTGCGGTGTGTACCGCGAGGGCCGCCGGGTGAGCGACCACGTCACCCCGGCCGAGGCGATGGCCTCCGTACGCGCCGACGGCGGCTTCATCTGGGTCGGGCTGCACGAGCCCACCGAGGCCGAATTCGCCGGTATCGCCAAGGAGTTCGGGCTGCACCCGCTCGCCGTCGAGGACGCCGTGCACGCCCACCAGCGGCCCAAGCTGGAGCGCTACGACGACACGCTGTTCACCGTCTTCAAGACCGTCCACTACGTCGAGCACGCCGAGCTGACCGCCACCAGCGAGGTCGTGGAGACCGGCGAGGTGATGTGCTTCACCGGCCGGGACTTCATCGTGACCGTGCGGCACGGCGGCCAGGGCTCGCTGCGGGCGCTCCGGCACCGGCTGCAGGACGACCCGGAGCTGCTGGCCAAGGGGCCGTCCGCGGTCCTGCACGCCATCGCCGACCAGGTGGTCGACGGCTACATGGCGGTGGCCGGCGCGGTCCAGGACGACATCGACGAGGTGGAGATCGACGTCTTCAGCTCGGGCACCAACGGCAAGGGCAACGGCTCCAAGAGCTCCGCGAAGGGCGGCGACGCCGGGCGGATCTACCAACTCAAGCGCGAGGTACTGGAGTTCAAGCGCGCGGTGTCGCCGCTGCTGCGGCCGATGCAGCTGCTCAGCGAGCGGCCGATGCGGCTGGTCGACTCCGACATCCAGAAGTACTTCCGGGACGTCGCCGACCACCTCGCGCGGGTCAACGAGCAGGTGCTGTCCTTCGACGACCTGCTCAACTCGATCCTGCAGGCCAACCTCGCGCAGGCGGCGGTGGCGCAGAACGAGGACATGCGCAAGATCACGGCCTGGGCGGCGATCTTCGCGGTGCCCACGATGATCGCCGGCATCTACGGCATGAACTTCACCTACATGCCCGAGCTGAAGTGGAAGTACGGCTACCCGGCGGTGCTGGTCGTCACCGTCGCGATCTGCGTCGGCATCCACCGCGGCTTCAAGCGCAACGGGTGGTTGTGACGGCGGGTGCGCGGCGGATCCGGCCCGGCCCCCGGGTGACCGTCTCAGCGGACGGGCGGTCCCAGGGGCGTCCGGACCGGCCCATTAGGCTGAGCGGTATGACGGAGACCGAGTCGCAGGCCCTGCAGGATCGGGCGCTCATCGAGGAGGCCACGAAGAAGTCCGGCCTCATCTGGGTGCGGGGGACGACGGGCCCGGCCCGGGCGCTGTGGCACGTCTGGCACGACGGCGCGGCCTGCCTCGTGGGCGACGGCAGCGGTGAGCAGCCGCTGGCGGACCTCGGGCTGACCGACGGCGGCCCGGCGACGGTCACCGTACGCAGCAAGGACAAGGGCGGCCGGCTGGTCGTCTGGCAGGCCACGGTCGTCGAGGCCGCACCGGAGGGCGACGCCTGGCGGTCCGCCGTCGAGGAGCTGAAGGGCAAGCGGCTCAACGCGCCGGACGCGGACACCCTCACCGAGCGCTGGGCGCGCGAGTGCCGGGTGCTGCGGCTGGAGCCGGCCGGCGCCCCGGCCGTGCAGCGGCCGGGCCTGATGCCCGAGGACTCGCACGCCGCGCCGCCGCTGGCGAGCCCCGCGATCACCCGCCGGCCGATCCCGGCGGCGCTGCCGAAGCTGCTGCGCCGCGGCCGCAAGGGCTGACCGGACGCCACCGGGCGGCGCCCCGGGCCCGGCCGCTCAGTGCGCGCCGGAGATCTGCGACCCGTAGTCGACGACCTGGTCCTTCGCCGGTGCCTTGAGGTCCACCCGCCGGCCCCAGTCGCCCAGCCGGACCACGCCCGCGCCGCCCGCGCGCTGCAGCCGCAGCGGGTAGGGCGTGCCCTCCAGGGAGACGTCCAGGACGCCGCCGGCGCCGGCCCCGGCGGCCAGCCGGACGGTGCGGACGCCGCCGACGGTGGAGCGGTCCTTGGCCGTCAGCTTGCCGCGCAGCCCGAGCAGGCTGGCGAGCAGGGTGTCCTTGTCGGTGAAACCGCTGAATTTCCGGTAGACCGGGTCGGAGGCCGGCACCTTGACGTATTTGCCGCCGAGTTTCTGCGCCGCACCGGAGGCGCCGCTCTTCTCGCCCGCCCAGAAGGCCGCGTCCGCCTTCAGATAGAGCGCGTCGCCGACCCGCAGCAGCTGGAAGGCGGCCGCCTTGGTGGTCAGTTCGCCCTTGGCGCCGTGCTCGGCCAGGCTCATGTCGAGCTTGTAGGTGAGGCCCTTGCTGACGACGTTGCCGGTGAGGTGGACGGTGTCGGCGTGCTCGGCGGCGGCCCGCGTCCTGGCCTGGATCTTCGCCGGGGGCAGCTTCCCCACGCCGTTGGTGCCGGCGTCCGGGTCCTCGTCCGCGCCGCAGCCGGCCAGCCCCGCGGCCAGTACCGCGCAGACCGCCCCCGCGAGCGCGGCGCGCCCCGTACGGCGGGCTCCGGGCAGGCGTCGGGGACGGACCCCCGGGGGGATTGCGCTCACGTCGGCTCTGCCTCCTGATGCGGGTGACCTCGACAGCAGTACGGCAGCGTACCTGGGACGTACGGGCGCGTCGGGGGGATGCGTGGCGGTCACCCTACGGCGTCCTCCACCGGGGCGGCGCGGGCCGGGGCGCGTTAGCCTGAACCCGAATTGATGCCTTGTTTCCGGCGAAAACGGGAGAGAAAGGGCGGCGCTCTGCATGGCAGTGGTGACTCCCCGGGTCTTCGTCTCCCACCTCTCCGGCAGTGCCGTCTTCGACCCCAACGGCGACCCGGTCGGCCGGCTGCGGGACCTCGTCGCGCTGCTGCGGGTCGGCGCCCGCCCGCCGCGGCTGCTCGGGCTGGTCGTCGAGGTGATCAGCCGGCGCCGGATCTTCGTGCCGATGACCCGGGTGACCGGTATCGAGTCCGGGCAGATCGTGATCACCGGAGTGATCAACATGCGGCGGTTCGAGCAGCGGGCGTCGGAGACACTGGTGCTCGGCGAGCTGCTGGACCGGCGGGTGCGGCTGGTGGAGACCGACGAGGAGGCCACCGTCCTCGACATCGGCATCACCCGGCTGCCGGCCCGCCGCGACTGGGAGATCGAGAAGGTCTTCGTCCGCAAGGGCAAGGGCCGGAGCGGGGCGCTGCGCCGCAAGGGCGAGACGCTGACCGTCGAGTGGTCGGCGGTGACCGGCTTCTCGCTGGAGGAGCACGGCCAGGGCGCGGAGAGCCTGCTGGCCACCTTCGAGCAGCTGCGGCCGGCCGACCTCGCCGGCGTGCTGCACCACCTGTCCGCCAAACGGCGCGGTGAGGTCGCCGCGGCGCTCGACGACGCCCGGCTCGCCGACGTGTTGGAGGAGCTGCCGGAGGACGACCAGCTGGAGATCATCGGCAAGCTCAAGGACGAACGGGTCGCCGACGTCCTGGAGGCGATGGACCCGGACGACGCCGCCGACCTGCTCTCCGAGCTGCCGGACGAGGACAAGGAGCGGCTGCTGGACCTGATGCGGCCGGAGGAGGCCGCGGACGTGCGGCGGCTGATGTCCTACGAGGAGCGCACCGCGGGCGGGCTGATGACCACCGAGCCGATCGTGCTGCGCCCGGACGCCACGGTCGCCGACGCGCTGGCCCGGGTCCGCGACCCGGACCTCTCCCCCGCGCTCGCCGCCCAGGTGTACGTGTGCCGGCCGCCCGACGAGACCCCGACCGGCAAGTACCTGGGCCTGGTGCACTTCCAACGGCTGCTGCGCGACCCGCCGTTCACCCTCGTCAGCTCGATCGTCGACACCGATCTGCCGCCGCTGCCGCCGGACACCGCGCTGACCGAGGTGACCAGCTATCTGGCGGCGTACAACATGGTCGCCGCGCCGGTCGTGGACGAGAGCGGCGCCCTGCTCGGCGCGGTGACCGTCGACGACGTACTGGACCACCTGCTGCCGGACGACTGGCGGGAGTCCGAGCTGCACGCCGGCGGGCCGGCCGGCCTGACCGGCGCCGGGAGCCGGGCGGAGGCACCGGATGGGCGCTGAGGAGCGGGAGAGCGCGCGCGAACGCGCCCGGGCGAACGGCGCCTCGGCGGTGCGGCGCGGCACCGCCGAGCGGTCCCGGGTGCGGCTGGACGTGCCGCGCACCCCGCGCCGGACGTTCCTGCCGGAGTACGACCCGGAGGCGTTCGGGCGACTGTCGGAGAAGATCGCCCGGTTCCTGGGGACCGGGCGCTTCATCGTCTGGATGACCGTCGCCATCATCCTGTGGATCACCTGGAACGTGACCGCGCCGGACCACCTGCGGTTCGACGGCTACCCGTTCATCTTCCTGACCCTGGCGCTGTCGCTGCAGGCCTCGTACGCGGCGCCGCTGATCCTGCTGGCGCAGAACCGCCAGGCCGACCGGGACCGGGTCACCCACGAGCAGGACCGCCAGCGCAACGAGCGCTCGATCGCCGACACGGAGTACCTGACCCGGGAGATCGCGGCGCTGCGGCTGGGGCTGGGCGAGGTCGCCACCCGCGACTGGATCCGCTCCGAACTGCAGGACCTGCTGCGGGATCTGGAGGCGGTGCCGGAGGGCCGCCGCGGAGAGTGACGAACGCGACCGCCGACGGCCTTTCCGGAGGCCGCCTCATGCGCCGTACCATCGGGACATGGCTCACGACACTGCCCCAGGCACCCCGAGCGAGGACGCGATCCGCGATGCGCTCGCGACGGTGAACGACCCCGAGATCCACCGCCCCATCACCGAACTGGGGATGGTCAAATCGGTGGACATCGCGGCGGACGGCGCGGTGGCGGTCGTGGTCTACCTCACCGTCTCCGGCTGCCCGATGCGCGAGACGATCACCCGCAACGTGAGCGACGCGGTCGCCGCGGTCGAGGGCGTCACCGGCGTCCGGGTGGACCTGGAAGTGATGAGCGACGAGCAGCGCAAGGAGCTGGCGGCGTCGCTGCGCGGCGGCACCGCCGAGCGCGAGGTCCCGTTCGCCCAGCCCGGCTCGCTGACCCGGGTCTACGCGGTCGCCTCCGGCAAGGGCGGCGTCGGCAAGTCGTCGGTGACGGTGAACCTCGCCGCGGCGATGGCGGCCGACGGCCTGAAGGTCGGCGTCGTGGACGCCGACATCTACGGCCACTCCGTGCCCCGCATGCTGGGCGCCGACGGCCGGCCCACGCAGGTCGAGAACATGATCATGCCCCCGTCGGCCAACGGCGTGAAGGTCATCTCGATCGGCATGTTCACGCCCGGCAACGCGCCGGTCGTCTGGCGCGGCCCGATGCTGCACCGCGCCCTCCAGCAGTTCCTCGCCGACGTGTACTGGGGCGACCTGGACGTGCTGCTGCTGGACCTGCCGCCGGGCACCGGTGACATCGCGATCTCGGTGGCGCAGCTCGTCCCGAACGCGGAGATCCTGGTCGTGACCACCCCGCAGCAGGCCGCGGCCGAGGTCGCCGAGCGCGCGGGCTCCATCGCCGTCCAGACCCACCAGAAGATCGTCGGCGTGGTCGAGAACATGTCCGGGCTGCCCTGCCCGCACTGCGACGAGATGGTCGACGTCTTCGGCACCGGCGGCGGCGAGCGGGTCGCCGAGGGCCTGACGAAGACCACCGGTACGCAGGTGCCGGTGCTCGGCGCCATCCCGATCGACGTCCGGCTCCGCGAGGGCGGCGACGAGGGCAAGCCGGTCGTGCTGACCGACCCGGACTCCCCCGCCGGCGCGGCCATCCGCGCGATCGCCGGCAAGCTCGGCGGCCGCCAGCGCGGCCTGGCCGGCATGTCCCTGGGGATCACCCCGCGCAACAAGTTCTGAGAGTGGTGCCCCCGGGCTCGTACGGGAGCTCCGGGGGCTCACTGGCGCCAGTTGATGCGAAGAAGGGGGCGGGCCCCGGTGGGCCCGCCCCCTTCCGCATACAGCGGCGCGCTCAGCCGGCGTACGAGCTGATGTCCCCGACGACCGAGAATCCCAGGCCCGAGGCGTGCGGCCGGCGACCCCGTCGCCCGTACCGGCCGTCAGCGCCGCTCAGCCGGCGTACGGGCCGATGTCCTCGACGACCGAAAAGCCGAGGACCGAGGCGTGCGGCCGGCGCCCCCGTCGCCCGTACCGGCCGTCAGCGCCGCTCAGCCGGCGTACGAGCTGATGTCCCCGACGACCGAGAATCCCAGGCCATAGGCGCTCATCCCCCGCCCGTAGGCGCCCAGGTGTACCGGCTCCGGGCCGTCGCCCGCCGAGCCGGCCAGGACCCAGCCGTACTCGGACTCGCGGTAGGCGAAGGATGTCGGGACGCCGTCGACCGGCAGCATCAGCTCGCTCCAGGCCCCGCCCCCGAGGTCGTCGGCCAGTTCCCACGCCAGCATCGTCTGCTGGTCCAGCCAGGCCTGGCGCAGCGTGCGGTCCATCTGGGTCGGCCAGGTGTGGTTCAGCAGGCCGGACCCGGCGAGCCAGGCGGCGGTGGAGACCGAGGTGGCCTCCAGGACGCCGGTGCCATCGGCGCTGCGTCGTACGGGGCGGCTGGCGACCGTCACCACCACCGCGAACCGCTCGTCCTGCGGGGACTCCACCTTGATGGTGGGCTCCTCACCGTGCCCGGTCGCGCCGTGCTCGACGGTGCCGTCCGCGGCCGCGCCGACCTGCATCAGCCAGCGCGGACCGGTGAACGCCTCGTCGAGGCCGTACCACGGGAACGCGGCCAGCAGATAGCCGTCGACCTTCCGGCCGACCGCGGCGGGCGCCTGTTGTTCCGCTGTCCGACTCGTCGTCTCCATCTGAGCGGAGCCTCCTTGTTGCCCTGCGTCGTGGGCGGCCCGCCCCCCTCAGGCGACCAAACCCCGGACACCCGGAGCATAGCCATAGGGGTCAATACAGCCCGGGCATACCGGAGTGTGTCAGGTGGCGTCGGCGTCGAACGGCGGACGCTCGTCCGGCTGCGCGTTCGCGGGCTTCTTGAGCAGGTCCGGACCGCCGGAGGAGGCCGGTGAATCCTTGGAGAGGGAGATCCCTGAGCTGTTCGGGTGCGCGGCCGCGGCGCCGCTCTCGCGGCTGTGCACGGCGTCGGTGACCTCGGCCATCTCCTTGCGGAAATCGAAGCCGTTACGGATCTCCTGGAGGTCCTTGAGGCCGTACTCGTCCTTCTCCAGGACGTGCTTGCGGACGAAGTTCTTGGGCTTGAGGTCCTCGAACTCGAAGTCCTTGAAGTCCGGGCCGAGCTCGTTGCGGATGTCCTGCTTGGCGCTGTCGGAGAACTCCCGGATCTTGCGGATGACCCCCATCACGTCCTGGATGACCTTGGGGAGCTTGTCCGGACCGAAGACGAGCACCGCCAGGACCACGATCGCTACCAGCTCTAGGGGTCCTATGTCGAAGAACACCTTGCAGCTCCTTGGGTCATCCGCGGCCTTCGTCGGCCTATGGGCCAGGCCGCCTCTCACCGTACCTGGCCCCGCACGTCGGACGGGAGTCGACCGTGCCAACACCGTGCAAACGATCAGCCCGTGGTGGAGGAACCCAGCCTGAGCCGAACGGACCGCTCCTTGCCGTCCCTTTGGAGGGTGAGCGCCAGGGTGTCGCCAGGCCGGTGGCTGCGGATCTTGACGATCAGCTCCTCACCGCTGTGCACCGGGGCGCCGTCCACCTGGGTGATCACGTCACCGGGCCGGATGCCCGCCTTGGCCCCGGGCCCGCCCGGGACGACCGGCTCCTTGCCGTTCTTGCTGTGCGCACTGACCCGCGCCCCGTCGCCGGCGTACTCCATCTCCAGGGTGACTCCGATGACCGGATGGGTCGCCCGGCCGGTGTTGATCAGCTCCTCGGCCACCCGTTTGGCCTGGTTGATCGGTATGGCGAAGCCCAGCCCTATGCTGCCGCCCTGGCCGCCGCCGTCCGGCCCGCCATTGCTGTCGGCCGCGCGGATGGCGCTGTTGATGCCGATGACGCGGGCCCGGGCGTCCACCAGCGGGCCGCCGGAGTTGCCGGGGTTGATGGGGGCGTCGGTCTGCAGCGCGTCGACGTACGAGATGTCGCTGCCGTCGCCCTTCTGGCCGCCCGCGGTGATCGGGCGCTGCTTGGCGCTGATGATCCCGGCGGTGACCGTGTTGGCCAGGTCGAAGGGTGCGCCGATGGCCACGACCGGGTCGCCGACCTGCACCGAGTCCGAGTTGCCGAGCGGCAGCGGTCGCAGGCCGGTGACGCCCTCGACCTGCACCACCGCGAGGTCGTAGCCGCCGTCCTGGCCGACGACCTTGGCCTTGGCGGTCTGCCCGCCGCTGAACGTGACCGATATCTCGCCGCCGGACCCGGCCGGTTCGACGACGTGGTTGTTGGTGAGGATGTGGCCCTCGCGGTCGAGGACGAAGCCGGTGCCGGTGCCCTGCTCGGCGTTGCCGCGGACGTGGATCGTGACGACGCCGGGCAGCGCGGCCCGGGCGATCCCGGCGACGCTGTCCGGCTTGCGGCCACCGGAGTCCCCGGCGGCCTGCGGCAGCTTGATGTCGTTGATCCCGCCGTACCGCTCGACGTACGCGCCGATGCCACCGCCGACGCCGCCCGCGAGCAGCGCCAGCGCCACCGCACCGGCCACCAGCACCCCGCGCGGGGTCCGCCGGGCGGCGGGCGGCGGCAGGGGGCCGCCCTGCAGGGGCGCGCGCCACGGGTCGTACTGCTGCCAGGCCCCCTGCGGGGCACCGGGGTGGTCGTGCGCGGCCGCCGGGCCCGGCGGCAGGGCGGAGGGATCCGGCTGCACGGGCGCGCCGTCCGGCTGCACCGGCACGCCGGAATCGGCGGCCGGACGGGCGGCGGGGCCGGCGGACGGACCGGCGGACGGGCCCGGGTGCGTGGGCACGGTCCCGTCCGGTGCGGCGGGGTACGGCTGGTCGCCGCGTGCGGCTCCCGGCGGTGCGACGGGCGGCGGGGACTGCCGCGGGCCGGGGTAGCCGGCACCCGGGGCGGGCTGGGCGGCCGGGGCGCCGTACGGGGGCATCGGCCCGGCGGACGGCGGGAGCACGGTGCCGTGCGCGGGGGTCGTCACCGGTCGCTGCACGGGCGGCGCGGGCGCCCAGGGCCCCGGCCCGCCGTACGGCGGGGTGCCGTACGGGTCCTCGGCATGCAGCGGCCGACGCTGCGGCGGCGCGCTGGGGTGCTCGGCGGAGACGGATGCCATGGCGGGGGCGGGAGCGGACGCTGGAGGCGCCGCGCCCGCCGTCGCCTGGGCGCTCTCGGACGCCCCGGCCGGGGGGACCTGACCGAGCGTCACGGTGGCGGCGCCGGACGGCGCTCCACCGGGCGGCGCGGGCACGGTGGCCTCGGCGGGCGCGGTGAGCTCGGTGGCCTCGGCGGGCACGGCATCCCCGGTGGGCGCGGTGAGCTCGGTAGGCATGGCAGCCCCGGTGGGCGCGGTGGCCTCGGCGCCGGTACGGGCCTGGGCCGGCCCGGTCGCCGCCGGCCCGGTCGCCGCCGGCGCAGCCGAGGTCAACTCGGCGGCGCTGTCGGGGCGTTCGGCCGACGGGCCCGCGGTGGTCTCTCCCGCGTCCGTCGCCTGCGCGGCCGCGGGCCGCTCCGGTGGCCGCACGATCCAGTCCTCCGGCTCCCGCGCCGCGGTTTCGCCGGACCTGTCGGACACTCCGGGCATCCCGGACGGCTCCCCGGCGCCCGACGGGGCCGCCGGTGGGCCGGACTCGGCGGATCGCTCCGGGCTCGGGGGATTTCCCGGGCGGCTCCACCACTTCAGCTTCGGCCCGGCGGCCTTACCGTCGTCCATGCTCTCCCCTACTTCGCCCGCGACCCCGCGGGCCACCACCACCTCGCGGCACGCGCCCGGTCAGGGGTGCGCCGCCCCAGGGGGATTCAACCAGTTCCGCCCGGGGCCGTGCAGCGGGCGGTCAGCGGCGGTCGGCGGCGGGGCCGTTCGCGGCGGAGCCGTGCAGCGGACGCATGGGCTCCAGCGGGGGAAGCGGCGGCGGGTTCTTGCGCGCCGGGCCGCTGCCGGCCGCGGCGGTCAGCGGCGAGAAGCGGTACGCCGGGGCCGGGCCGGTCGCGGCGATCAGCGGCGACAGGCCGAAGTGGCCGGCGGGCTGGTCCGGCGTCCACGACACCGACGGGGAGGCGGTCGCGGCGCCGGCACCGTCCAGGCTCATCGCGCTGGGCGCCGGGGCCAGGGTCGGCGCACCGGACGGCGGCCAGGTGGCCGGCCGGGACCGGGCGGTGGGGACGAACTCCGCGCCGCGCAGCAGGGCGGCACCGTCCGCCGCGGGGCTGCCGGTGAGCGGGGTGACGGCCGTGCCGCCGCCGTCGGTCCGTCCGCCGGTCGCGTCGACGGCGGCCTCCAGCGGCAGGGCACCGCCGAGCGCGAACGCCGCGAGCGAGACCGCACCGGCCGCCGCGAAGGCGAACCGGCGGCGCTGCGCGGGCCGCCCCTCCTCCTGGACACGGAAGCCGCGCGTCCGGGGCTGCGGGGGGAGCGCGGCCATGGCACGGCGGGAGTGCTCGTCGGTGGGGACGTAGCCGAACGCGCCGCCGCCGCGGGCGAATTCGGTACGTCCGAGAGCGCCGTTGCCCAGCCGGCTGCCGGGGCCGTCGGGGTCACCGCCGGGCAGCTGCACGAGCCGGGCCAGCAGTCCCTCGGAGGGACCGGGCGGCGCCGCCTGGGCGAACACGCTTTTCAGCCGACGCTGGGCGTCGGCCTCCGCCTTGCACTTCGCGCATGTCGCGAGATGCGCGAGCACCCGCTCGCGCGCGTCATGCCCCAACTCGCCGTCGACCAGGGCCGCGAGGCGGTCGCCGAGATGCTGCTCGGCGGGGGACGGACCGCCACTGAGGCTCACGCGATCCCGACCTCCCCCGTGGGCACCACGGCCAGCGCCCGCCGCTGCTCGCGCTCCTCGGCGCGCAGCGCGGGGGCGCGGTGCTTGAGGGCCTTGCGCAGGTGCGAGCGGCCGCGGTGGATCCGGCTGCGGACCGTGCCGAGCTTGACCCCGAGGGTCGCGGCGATCTCCTCATAGGACAGCCCCTCGATGTCGCACAGCACGACGGCGGCGCGGAACTCGGGCGCGAGGGTGTCCAGCGCCTGCTGGACGTCGGCGTCGAAGTGGGTGTCGTCGAAGTGCTCCTGCGGCGCGGGCTCCTTGCTGGGGAGCTTCTCGGCCGCGTCGTCACCGAGCGCGTCGAAGCGGATACGCTGCCGACGGCGGACCATGTCCAGGAAGAGGTTGGTCGTGATGCGGTGCAGCCAGCCCTCGAAGGTGCCGGGGGTGTACGTCGACAGCGAGCGGAAGACGCGGACGAACACCTCCTGGGTGAGGTCCTCGGCGTCGTGCTGATTGCCGGAGAGGCGGTAGGCGAGGCGATAGACCCGGGCGCTGTGCGTGCTGACGATCTCCTCCCAGGTGGGCGGAGTCCACGCCTCCGCATCCGCGTCTGCGGCGAAGGTCGCGGTGCGTGCGGAGTCAGTGCGGAAACGGTCAGCAGTGTTTGTCACGGATTTCGGCTCGGCGAACGACCTCTTGAAGCGCCTCAGCACTCCTCGGTCACCCGTCGCAGCCGCACCTCCCCTGGTGGCTCTGGTGGTGTCCAGTAGGGCCCCTACCATATCCACCTCGCCCGTTAGCTCCGGATAAGCAGATTTGACCTGCATTTGGTCCTGCTTCTGGCCTTGATTCGTGTCTCGCGCGGTCTTCACCACTGCGTCCCCCCGTCTCCCTCCTCCCCCTCTTTAACGCCCGGTCCCATCTGCGGGTTCCCGCACGCAGCGGATACAGTCACGGTTGCGTCAACTACGGGGACAGGAGAGGGCCATTACCGGCAACCGGCAGACGAGCTTGGCATTCGCCGAGGCGTACGGCGCCGGGACCATCGACGGCACCACCGAGGCCGCCCTGCGCTGGTCCCGTGACCGCGCACGCGAGGCCGGCATCCGCACGGTGACCACCGGCACCGGCGCGGCCCTGCGGCTGCTCGCCGCCACCGTCGACGCCAAGGCCGTCGCCGAGATCGGCACCGGAACGGGCGTGTCGGGCATCTACCTCCTGCACGGCATGCGGCCGGACGGCGTGCTGACCACCGTGGACTGCGAGCCCGAGCGGCAGACCTTCGCCAAGCAGGCGTTCCGCGCCGCGGGCTTCGCCGGCAACCGCGCCCGCTTCATCCCGGGCCGCGCCCTGGACGTCCTGCCGCGGCTGGCGGACGGCGGGTACGACCTCGTCTTCTGCGACGGCGACCTGATGGAGTGCCTGGAGTACCTCGCTGAATCGTTGCGGCTGCTGCGCCCCGGCGGCCTGGTGTGCTTCGAGGGCGTCTTCGCCGACGGCCGGACGGTGGACTCGGCGGTGCAGCCCGCGGAGGTGCTGCGGCTGCGCGAGCTGCTGCGGGCGGTGCGGGAGAGCACCACGCTGGTGCCGTCCCTGCTGCCGGTCGGCGACGGCCTGCTCTGCGCGGTCAAGCGCGGCTGAGCGCCCGCCCCCACGGAATCCCGGGCCACCGGCCCCTTGACCGGCCGCACGCGCACGCCCCGACACCCGGGCACCCGGCACCCGGCACCCGGCACCCGGACATGCGAACGGCCCCGGCACGCGGCGCGCCGTCACTGCGCGCCGCCTGCCGGGGCCGGGGTCTCGGCTGGGGTACCGGGCTCAGTCGGGCCCGGGCATCCGCCGGTGTCTCACCCTTGTCAGACGGTGACCTTCTCCAGGGCCTCTCCGAGGGCCTTGGCTTCGTCGGGGGTCAGCTCGACGACGAGCCGCCCGCCGCCTTCGAGCGGAACGCGCATGACGATGCCCCGCCCCTCCTTGGTCACCTCGAGCGGGCCGTCACCCGTCCGCGGCTTCATGGCCGCCATGCTCGTTCCCCTTCCTGAAACCAGCTCATCTCAGCCGACGGCCCGGATAGGCACGTGTCACCGGCATCGAACACATTGCTTCCAGGCCATTATCCCGCATCGAACGACCCGATGACCAACATCGGGCAGCATCCCTTCGGCAACTCGCACCCGCAAACCCACCCAATTCGGGGAGCGGGCTGCGATACTTCTCCGCCCGCCGACTCCCGACGCGCCCGCGATCTTTGATGTACGTCACATGTGCACCGCCGATGATCTCCGGCATCCTGAGCGCTGACTGCCCGCCACCGGGCAGTGCCGAGCCGCGACGGAGGGGATTCCCAACTATGGCCGACACCGTGCTCTACGACGTGACCGACGGACTCGCGACGATCACGCTCAACCGCCCGGACGCGATGAACGCGCTGAACGTCGAGGCGAAGGTGCTCCTGCGGGACACGCTCCAGGAGGCCGCGGCCGACCCCGCGGTCCGGGCGGTGCTGCTGACCGCCACCGGGCGGGCGTTCTGCGTCGGGCAGGACCTCAAGGAGCACATCGGCCTGCTGGCCGAGGACCGGGCCACCGGCTCCGGCGGCACCATGAACACCGTGCGTGAGCACTACAACCCGATCGTGACCGCGCTGACCGAGATGGCCAAGCCGGTCGTCGCCGGGGTCAACGGGGTCGCCGCGGGCGCCGGGGCGGGCTTCGCGCTGGCCGCGGACTACCGCGTCGTCGCCGACACCGCCTCCTTCAACACCTCCTTCGCGGGCGTCGCGCTGACCGCCGACTCCGGGGTGTCCTGGACCCTGCCCCGGCTGATCGGCCACAGCCGCGCCGCCGACCTGCTGCTCTTCCCGCGGTCGATCAGCGCCCAGGAGGCGTACGAGCTGGGCATCGCCAACAAGGTCGTACCGGCCGCCGAACTGGCCGAGGAGGCCGCGGCGGTCGCCCGCCGGCTGGCCCAGGGGCCGACCGCCGCCTACGCCGCGATCAAGGAGTCGCTGGCCTACGGGGCGGGGCACTCGCTCGCCGAGACCCTCGGCAAGGAGGACGAGCTGCAGGGCCGGGCCGGGGCGTCGGAGGACCACCACATCGCGGTCGAGGCGTTCGTGAAGAAGGAGAAGCCGGTCTTCCTCGGCCGCTGACCGCGGCCCGCCGGGCCGGACGGGGCCATCCCACGGGCCGCCCACCGGCCGGGCCGCGTCAGCCGGCCGCCGCCTCCACCGCCGCCCGGACGTGGCACTCCGCCAGATGGTCGTTGACCAGCCCGCAGGCCTGCATCATCGCGTAGGCCGTGGTCGGGCCGACGAAGCGGAAGCCGCGCTTCTTGAGGTCCTTGGCGAGCGCCGTGGACTCCGGGGTCACCGGCTGGACATCGCCCACCGTGCGCGGCACCGGGCGGCCGGCCCGATCGGGGGCGTAGGACCAGATCAGCTCGTCGAGCTCGCCGGGGGCCAGCGCGGCGGCGACCTTGGCGTTGTTGATCGTCGCGGCGATCTTGGCGCGGTTGCGGATGATGCCGGGGTCGGCGAGCAGCCGCTCGGCGTCCGCCTCGGTGAACCGCGCCACCGCCGCGATCTCGAACCCGGCGAACGCGGCGCGGAACCCGGGGCGGCGCCGCAGGATCGTGATCCACGAGAGGCCGGACTGGAACGCCTCCAGGCTCATCCGCTCGAAGAGCGCGTCGTCGCCGTGGACCGGCAGGCCCCATTCCGTGTCGTGGTAGGCGCGGTAGTCCGCCATCTGCGCGGACTCCATGCCCCACGGACAGCGCGGGATCCCGTCCGGCTCCGTCACCACACCGCTCATCGGTCCTCCCCCTCTTCCGGGCCGCCGGGCGCCCCGGTCCCGTCCGCGTCCCCGGAACGGCCGCCGCCGGCCCCCGGCCGCGTCTCCGGCACCGGTCCGGGCGCGGCCGGGCCGTCCTGTATGAGCCCCGGGCCGCCCATCGCCGCGGCGTGCGCCCCGGCCAGCGCGGCCTCCAGCTCGGCGATCCGGGAGTCCCGCTCGGCCAGCTCGGCACCCAGCCGGTCCAGAACGCCGTCGACGTCGTCCATGCGGTAGCCGCGCACGCCCACCGGCAGCCGGACGGCGTCCACGTCGGCACGGCCCAGCGGGCGGTCGACGGGCAGCGGGTCGGACAGCCGGTCCGGCTCGGCGTCCCGCAGGCCGCCGCCGTCACCGCCGACGACCACGAGCGTGACCGCGGCGACCACCACGACCATCGCGATCAGCAAGAACCAGAACACGACCAACTCCCCGGACTTGTGCCTGCTCCGATCGTGCCATGCGGGTGTGACAGTTAGGGTCGCTCCCGGACCATGGAGAGGAAGTCAGGGAATGCTGCGGCTGGGTAATCGCGAGTTCGGACCGGACGAGCGGGTGATCATGGCGATCGTCAACCGGACTCCGGACTCGTTCTACGACCAGGGCGCCACTTTCCGTGACGAGCCCGCGCTGGCGCGGGTGGAACAGGCGGTGGCCGAGGGCGCCGCGATCATCGACATCGGCGGCGTCAAGGCGGGGCCCGGCGAGGAGGTCGACGCCGAGGAGGAGGCCCGCCGCACGGTCGGTTTCGTGGCCGAGGTGCGCAAGCGGTTCCCCGATGTGGTGATCAGCGTCGACACCTGGCGGCACGAGGTCGGCGAGGCGGTCTGCGAGGCCGGCGCGGACCTGCTCAACGACGCCTGGGGCGGGGTCGATCCGCTGCTCGCCGAGGTGGCGGCGCGGTACGGCGTCGGCCTGGTGTGCACCCACGCCGGCGGGATCGAGCCGCGCACCCGCCCGCACCGGGTCACCTACGACGACGTGATGGCCGACATCCTGCAGGTCACGCTCGGACTGGCGGAGCGGGCCGCGGAGTTGGGCGTGCGGCGGGACGCGATCCTGATCGACCCGGGGCACGACTTCGGGAAGAACACCCGGCACAGCCTGGAGGCGACCCGCCGGCTGGACGAGATGACCGCCACGGGCTGGCCGGTGCTGGTCTCGCTGTCCAACAAGGACTTCGTCGGCGAGACGCTCGACCGGCCGGTCAAGGAGCGGCTGCTGGGCACCCTCGCGACCACGGCGGTGTCGGCCTGGCTGGGCGCCCAGGTCTACCGGGTCCACGAGGTCGCCGAGACACGCCAGATCCTCGACATGGTCTCCTCGATCGCCGGCCACCGGCCCCCGGCGGTCGCCCGCCGGGGCCTGGCCTAGGGGCGCCTCCCCGATCAGGCCGGATCGGGGAGACACCCCGGCATCCGGCCCGCTCAGGGCTGGATGCCGACCTCCTTGGTCACCAGCGCGATCGCCTCGTCCACGTCGTCGCTGAGGTGGAACAGCTCCAGGTCGTGCATCGACGCCTTGCCCTGGGCGATCAGGGTGTCGCGCAGCCAGTCGACCAGCCCGGCCCAGTAGGCGGTGCCGAACAGCACGATCGGGAAGCGGGTGACCTTGCGGGTCTGGACGAGGGTGAGCGCCTCGAAGAGCTCGTCGAGGGTGCCGAGCCCGCCGGGCAGAACCACGAATCCCCGGGCGTACTTCACAAAACACGTCTTGCGGACGAAGAAGTACCGGAAGTCGACGCCGAGGTTCACGTACTGGTTCATGCCCTGCTCGAAGGGCAGCTCGATGCCCAGTCCGACGGAGGTGCCACCGGCCTCGTGGGCGCCCTTGTTGGCGGCCTCCATGGCACCCGGGCCACCGCCGGTGATCACCGCGAAGCCCGCCTCCACCAGGGCCCGCCCGATCCGCACACCGATCTCGTACTCCTTGGAGTCGCGCGGCGTACGGGCCGAGCCGAAGACGCTGACAGCCGGGCCCAGCTCGGCCAGCGCGCCGAAGCCCTCGACGAACTCCGACTGGATGCGCATCACGCGCCAGGGGTCGGTGTGCACCCACTCGGAGGGGCCTGCGGAGTCCAGCAGCCGCTGGTCGGTGGTGCCGGCCTGCACCTGGTCGTGGCGGCGCAGAACGCGACCCAGCCGCTGCTCACCGGGGGCCGGTGCTCCCTCGGGACTGGCCATGACATGCTCCCTCCGCTGACGATCGTTTGCCGTTTCAGCGTAGATCCGACGGCCTGAAGCGCAGGGGAATTTCGCTGGTCCGCCGGGGGTCGGCCACCGGTCCCGAGCGGTGCGGCACGGCCCTTCAGGCGGTGAGCCAGGCGCGCAGCCGCTCCTCGCAGTGCAGGATGCGCTCGGTCTCGACCCGTTCGTCCTTCTTGTGCGCGAGCAGCGAGTAGCCCGGGCCGTAGTTGACGGCCGGGACGCCCAGGGCGCTGAACCGGGAGACGTCGGTCCAGCCGAACTTGGGCATCGCGGTGCCGCCGACCGCCGCCATGAACGCCTTCGCCGCGGGGTGCGACAGCCCGGGCAGCGCGCCCGGGGAGTGGTCGTCGACGACGAACTCGTCGACCGGGCAGTCCGCGAAGACCTCCCGCACGTGGGCGATCGCCTCCTCCGGGGTCCGGTCGGGGGCGTAGCGGAAGTTGACCGTGACCGTGCAGGCGTCGGGGACGACGTTGCCGGCGACCCCGCCCTCGACGCGGACGGCGTTGAGGCCCTCGCGGTATTCGAGGCCGTCGATCACCGGCCGGCGCGGCTCGTAGGCGGCGAGCCGGGCCAGGATCGGGGCGGCGGCGTGGATCGCGTTGGCGCCCATCCAGCTGCGGGCGGAGTGCGCGCGCTCCCCGGTGGTGCGCAGCAGGACCCGGAGGGTGCCCTGGCAGCCGCCCTCCACCTGGGCGTCGGAGGGCTCCAGGAGGACGGCGAAGTCACCGGCGAGCCACTCGGGGTGGGCGTCGGCGACATGGCCGAGGCCGTTGAGGTGCGCGGCGACCTCTTCGTTGTCGTAGAAGACGAACGTGAGGTCCCGGTTGGGGGCGGGGACCGTGGCGGCCATCCGCAGCTGGACGGCGACCCCGGACTTCATGTCGCAGGTGCCGCAGCCCCACAGCACGCCGTCCTCGTCGAGCCGCGACGGGACGTTGTCCGCGATCGGCACGGTGTCGAGGTGTCCGGCGAGCACCACCCGCTCGTCGCGGCCCAGCTGCGTACGGGCCACGACGTTGTTGCCGTACCGGTCGACGGTCAGGTGCGGCAGGGCGCGCAGGGCGTTCTCGACCGCGTCGGCGAGGTCCTTCTCGTTGCCGCTCTCGGAGGGGATGTCGACCAGCTGCGCGGTGAGCGCGGCGGCGTCGAGCGACAGGTCGAGGACCGGGGGGTGTGTGGTGCGCTCCATGGTTCCGACCCTATCGGCAGCACTCCAGTACGGTGGGCTCGTGTCCGCCCGCCCCGCCTTTGCCGTCCGCCGCACGCGCCTGTGGCGTTTCGCCGCAGCCTTCGCCGTACTCCTCGGACTGGCCGGCTACCTCCTGGTGCAGTACATCACCGGCGGCCCCGGGGCGCCGCACTGCACGGTGCGCGCCGAGGGGGACGAGGAGGCGTACGAGCTGTCGCCGGAGCAGGCCGCGAACGCCGCGACGATCTCGGCGGTGGCGTCCTCCCGGGGCCTGCCGGAGCGTGCGGTGACCATCGCGCTGGCGACCGCGATGCAGGAGTCCGGGCTGCACAACATCGAATTCGGCGACCGGGACTCGGTCGGGCTCTTCCAGCAGCGGCCGTCCCAGGACTGGGGCACGGTGCGGCAGATCATGGATCCGGTCTATTCGGCCGGGGAGTTCTACCGCCATCTGGCGAAGGTGCCCGGCTACTCCCGGCTGCCGCTGACCGTCGCCGCGCAGAGGGTGCAGCGCAGTGGCTATCCGCAGGCGTACGCGAAGCACGAGGCGAACGCCGCGCGGCTGACCGGCGCGCTGACCGGACGCGACCCGGGCGCGATGACCTGCACCGAGAGCCGGCCGGAGGACAGCCGGGCGGGCGGCGCCGCGGCGGTGCGGGAGAAACTGGTGCGGGAGTTCGGGGCCGGGGTGCTGCCGCGGACGGACGCCGCCGGGGGCCGCGGCGCGGGCGGCAACCGCGGGGTGACGGTACCGGTGGGGCAGGGCGGGCAGGCCGCGGCCCCGGGGTCCGAGGGCGCCCGGCGCGGCTGGGAGCTGGCGACCTGGGCGATGGCGCACTCCGCGGAGCTGCGCATCGAACAGATCTCTTACGCCGGCCGGACGTGGACGGCGGACGATGCGGGGAAGGGCTGGCAGAACCGGCCGGGTGGTTCCGCGGCGGACGGGCGCGACGTTCGTATCATCACCGCGCAATAGTTTGCGGTATCGCCCGTAAGGGTTCCCCGAGCCGCGGACCGCGGCAATTCCCTTGAAAATGGCGCGAGTTGACGCCCGAGGGAATACCTTTTCCGTCAATTCCCTTGCGGGCCAAGGGCCGTGACGTTTCCGCACCCGCGGGCGCGTGTCCATATCGCCCTTCTTTCGGCACGCCCGATTATGCGATGCGTTACCAACTCTTTACCGGAGTTCACCGCAACCTTCGGGGGTCTGACGCGGTAGTCAGTGCGTCCGCCCGGCGGACATGGCACAGCACATCTGTCAGAAGTCCGAGTCCTTCTCCGTAAAAGGAGCACCATGTCCCTCCCCGTTACGCGTCGGATCGCCCGAGCCGCCCTGCTCGTCGCAGCAGGCGCCGCTCCCGTGGTCGCTGCGGCCGGTACCGCGAGCGCAGCGAACCTGCCTGTCAAGGCACCCGACCTGGTCGGCGGACTCACGGCGCCCCTGGACTCCCACAAGACGGGCGACACCCTCGACCGCGCCGCGCACCACGGCGTCGGCGTGCTGAACGAGGCCGGCAACAAGGCGGCGACGAAGCTCGCCCCGGCGCTGGTCGAGACCGCCGGCCCGGTCGTCAAGAAGGCCATGCCGCTCACCCAGGGCGCGGCGGACAAGGCCGAGAAGGTGGTCCGCCCGGTCGCCAAGGAAGGGGTCTCGACCGACTCGCTGCCGGTCAAGGCGGCCAGCGGCCTGCTCGGGGCGCCGGACGCGCTGGCCGGGAAGGCCGCCGGGCTGCTCGGCGCGCCCGACGCGCTGGCCGGGAAGGCCACCGGGCTGGTCGGCGGGCAGGCTCCGGGCAGGCTGCTCGGCGGGCTGCCGCTCGGTGGCCAGGCGTAACGACGGGCGAACGACGCGCAGGGGCCCGGGGAGACACCCTCCCCGGGCCCCTGCGCGTGTGCGTTCAGCCGGCGCGGCTTCATCCCGCCAGGCGGCGCACCGCGGCGGCCACCCGCTCGTCGGTGGCCGTGAAGGCGATCCGGACGAACCGCTCGCCCGCGGCGCCGTAGAACTCGCCGGGGGCGACCAGGATGCCGCGTTCGGCGAGGGCGCCGACGGTCTCCCAGCAGGGTTCGTCGCGGGTCGCCCACAGGTAGAGCGACGCCTCGCTGTGCTCGATGCGGAAGCCGTGGTTCAGGAGCGCCTCGCGCAGCGCCGTGCGGCGGGCGGCGTAGCGCTCGCGCTGCTCCCGGACGTGCGTGTCGTCGCCGAGCGCCGCCACCACCGCGGCCTGGGTGGGCGCCGAGGTCATCATGCCGCCGTGCTTGCGGATCTCCAGCAGCGGGCCGAGGACGGCCGGGTCGCCGGCCAGGAAGGCCGCGCGGTAGCCCGCCAGGTTGGAGCGCTTGGAGAGCGAGTGGACCGCGACCAGGCCCTCGTACGAGCCGCCGTTGACGTCCGGGTGCAGGACCGAGACCGGGTCGGCCTCCCAGCCCAGTTCGAGGTAGCACTCGTCGGAGACGAGGAGCACGCCGTGCTCGCGGGCCCAGGCGACGATGCCGGTCAGCTCGTCCTTGGACAGGACCCTGCCGGTCGGGTTGGACGGCGAGTTCAGCCAGAGCAGCTTCAGGTGCGCCGGGTCCAGGTCGCGCGGGTCGTCGTAGACCTCGTGGTCGGCGCGGGCCAGGCGGGCGCCGACCTCGTAGGTCGGGTAGGCCAGGCGCGGGTAGGCGACCTTGTCACCGGGGCCGAGGCCCAGCTGCGTCGGCAGCCAGGCCACCAGCTCCTTGGAGCCGACGATCGGCAGGACGTGGTGGTGGGTGACCCCGCGGGCGCCCAGCCGGCGCTCCAGCCAGCCGGTGATCGCGTCGCGCAGGGCGGGGGTGCCCCAGACCGTCGGATAGCCCGGGGAGTCCGCCGCGTCGATCAGCGCCTTCTGGACCAGCTCGGGGACCGGGTCGACCGGGGTGCCGACGGAGAGGTCGACGATCCCGTCGGGGTGGGCTGCGGCCGTCTTCTTGTACGGCTCCAGCTTGTCCCAGGGAAAGACCGGAAGGCGTGCGGAGACTGCGGACACGGGGTGGCTCACTTTCCTCGGTGCGGCAAACGCCTCGGTCCCGTACGGCGGCGATCAAGGCGATCGGGCCGTACGGGACCGGGGCGGCGCCGTGCGGCCGCTGATGACGCCGGGGAGGGGGAGCCGGCCGGCTCCCTCCGCCCGGGCGGTTACTGGTTCTGCGGCGGCAGCGCTGCGATGAAGGGGTGGTCGCGCTCGATCAGGCCGAGCTTGCTGGCGCCACCGGGCGAGCCCAGCTCGTCGAAGAACTCGACGTTCGCCTTGTAGTAGTCCTTCCACTCCTCCGGGGTGTCGTCCTCGTAGAAGATGGCCTCAACCGGGCAGACCGGCTCACAGGCGCCACAGTCGACGCATTCGTCCGGGTGGATGTACAAGGACCGGGAGCCCTCGTAGATGCAGTCGACCGGGCACTCCTCGATGCACGCCTTGTCCTTGACGTCGACACAAGGCTGCGCGATGACGTAGGTCACGCTGTCGTTCCTCCTCGTTAGGGCCGGCGGACCGATTGGCGGTACCGCCGCAGGGCGCGCGGGAGCGCGGCGTCGTCGATGCCCGCCACCTAGTATCTCCGTTCCCGGGCACGAGACGAACAAGAGGGGCGGTTTGAGCGATGGAATTCCTGGCCGGCGGTCGCGCGGAGGTCCGCATCACCCGTGCTGACGTGGGCAAAAGGGTATCCGTCCGGCGCCTCACCGGGGACCGGGAGGGGGGAGCGGCGTTCACGGACGCGGTCGGGGTGCTCACATCGTGGGACGAGGGTGTGCTGAGCATCACACGCCGCTCCGGTGAGTGCGTACGGATCGAGGAGTCCTCACTGGTCGCCGCCAAGGTCGTGCCCGCGGCCCGGCCCCGCAGGAAGGTCCCCTCCGCCGGCGCGCGCGAGCTCCAGGAGGTCGCGGCGCGCGGCTGGCCCGCCACGGAGACCGAGCGTCTCGGGGAGTGGACGCTGCGGGCGAGCGGGGGATTTTCCCGGCGGGGCAATTCGGTGCTGCCGGTCGGCGATCCCGGTGTGCCGCTGGACACCGCGCTGGAGCGGATCGCGCAGTGGTACGCGGCGCGCGGGCTGCCGCCGGTGATCGTGGTCGCCACCGGGCGCGCGGACGCCGACGAGGCGCTCGCCGCCGAGCTGGAGCGGCGCGGCTGGGAGGGCGAGGCGCACACCCGGGTCCTGATCTCGGCGCTGGCCCCGCTGGCCGACACCGACGCGGACCTCTCCCGCGTCACGCTGTCCCGGGAGCCGGACGAGTCCTGGCTGGCCCTCTACAACCGGACCGGCGACGCCGGCGGCCCGGGCCCCGCGGCGCTGAAGGTGCTGACCGGCGGCCCGTCGGTGTGGTTCGCGACGGTACGGGGCGAGGACGGCGGGGCGGCGGCCATCGGGCGGCTGGTCGTGGACGGTCGTTGGGCGGGCTTCGCGGCGGTGGAGGTGGCCGCGGCCCAGCGGCGGCGGGGACTGGCCTCGCTGGTCATGGCGGCGCTCGCCGAACGGGCGCTGGACGAGGGCGCCTCCGCGGCGTACCTCCAGGTCGAGGCGGACAACGCGGGCGCGCTGGCGCTCTACGAGCGGCTCGGCTTCACCGACCACCACGGCTATCACTACCGGCGGGCCCTGCCCGGCGGGCGCTGAACGGGTATCGGTCAGGTATGGCATCCCGTACGCCTGAGGAACCCGGGCCGGAGTCGGACGCGCGGGCCGCGCGGCGGCGCCGGTTCGCCGCGGCCGCGCGCGAGGAGCGGCCCGATCTGTCCCTGCTCTGCCTGCTGGTGGCGGCCGAGGCCGATCCGGGGCTGGACGAGGCGGGCATGGACGCGGCCCAGATCGAGCTGGACCGGCTGGCCGGGCTGCTGCCGTACCACCCGGCGGGCGGCCCGGGGGCGTGGGCCCGCAATCTGGCCGAGCTGCTCGGCACCCGCTGCGGCTTCGGCGGCTCGCCCGCCGACTACCGGCGGCTGGAGTCCTCGTTGCTGCACGAGGTGCTGCGGCGCCGCCGCGGTCTGCCGATCCTGCTGTCGATCGTGTGGATGGAGGTCGCCCGGCGGGCCGGCGCACCGGTGTACGGGGTGGCGCTGCCGGGCCATTTCGTCGTCGGCTTCGGCGATCCGGCCGGGGCGCATGTGCTCGCCGACCCGTTCGCCGGCGGGCGGCCGCTCACCGACGAGGACGCGGCGCTGCTGGTCGCGGGGGCGACCGGCGGGCAGCTGACCCGGCCGATGACGGCCCCGGCCGATCCGCGGGAGATCGTGCTGCGGGTGCTCAACAACATCCGGGCCTGGGCCGAGGCCCGGCCCGAGCACAGCGCGGTGCAGCTGTGGGCGCTGGACCTGTCGCTGCTGCTGCCCAGCCATCCCGCGCGGCTGCGCCATGAGCGGGCCCAACTCCTGGTCCGGCGCGGGGAGTTCCTCGAAGGGGCGGCGGAGCTGACGGAGTACGCCGAGGTGGTGGCGGCGGTCGACCCGGCCGGTGCGGAGACGATCCGCCGTCAGGCCGCGGCGGCCCGCGCGATGCTCAACTGAGCCGCCTCGGCCCGGCGGCCGACGACCAGGACGGTGGCGTCGTCCTTGAGGTCGCCGCCGGTGAAGCCCTCCAGGTCGGCCCGGAGGGTGCGGGCCAGCTCGGGCGGTTCCAGCCGACTCCAGCCGGCCAGCCGCTCGCCCAGGGGGTAGAAGGTGCCGTCCGGGCCGCGCGCCTCGGTCACGCCGTCCGTGCACAGCAGGATCCGGTCTCCGGGCTCCGGGCGGACCGGTGCGCCGCGCCGCGGTTCGCCGCCGAGCGTGCCCAGGCCCAGCGGCAGCCCGCCCTCGCCGTCCTGGCGCTCGTACACCGCGCCGTCGCGGATCAGGTAGTACGGGATGTGGCCGCAGGACAGCACCCGGCCGCGCGGCGGCCCGGTCCCGCCGTCCCGCACCTCCATCAGCAGCGCGGTGACGAACCGCTCGTCGGTGCCCTGCTCGGCCGAGCGCGCGTTGTAGCGGGCCAGCGCCTGCTCCATCCGGTCGGCCACCGTCTCCAGGGCGTCGTGGTAGTGCGCCGCCTCCCGGAACGCCGCCAGCACCTCCAGCCCGGCGCCGATCGCCGGCATGCCCTTGCCCTGTACGTCGCCGATCATCAGCCGCAGCCCGTGCGGGGTGTCGACGGCCTCGTAGATGTCGCCACCGACCCGGGCGCCCTCCTGGGCGGAGACGTAGAAGCCGTACGCCTCGACCGGGCCGGCGCGCAGCGGCAGCTCGCGCAGCATGGCCCGCTGCACGGTGTCGGCCACCAGGCTGGTCCGGGCGTGCAGTGCCTCCCGCTGGAGGCGGACGCGGCACAGCATCACGGAGAAGGCCGCGGCCAGGCAGGCCCCGAAGACGGCGGTGATCCGGCTGACCGGGGCCCAGTCGGCGACGGTGAAGGTGTCGACGTACGTCAGGCACACCAGGTAGACGGCCGCGACCAGCACGGTCCGCCGGAGGGAGCAGCGCAGCGCGGCGTACAGCGGGGCGATGCCCAGGAAGGCGGACTGGTGCAGTTCGGGGCCGATGTCGACCGCGTCCAGGACCGTGACGCCGACGATCACGAGGATCAGCACCACGGTGGTGCCGCGGCCGCCTTCCGGGGCGCGGTTGAGGGGCATAACACTTCAAGCCTGCGGGACGGGGCCCGACGGCGCACAGGGGCGAAGGTCCCCGGGGCAGGCCGCCGGCCCGCGGGTGCTTACAGCCAGCCCTTGTCGCGGGCCGTGCGGACCGCCTCGGCGCGGTTGCGGGCGCCGGTCTTCTGGATGGCGGTGGAGAGGTAGTTGCGGACCGTGCCCTGGGACAGGTGGAGGGCGGCGGCGATCTCGGCGTTGGTGGCGCCGTCCGCGGCGGTCCGCAGCACCTCCCGTTCGCGCTCGGTGAGCGGGCTGGCGCCGTCGGCCAGCGCGGCCGCCGCCAGCGCCGGGTCGATGACCCGCTCGCCGCGCAGCACCCGGCGCACCGCGTCCGCGAGCCGGGCCGCCGGGGCGTCCTTGACCAGGAAGGCGTCCGCGCCGGCCTCCATGGCGCGGCGCAGATAGCCGGGGCGGCCGAAGGTGGTGAGGATGACGATCTTCACGCCGGGCAGTTCGCGGCGCAGCACGGCCGCCGCGTCCAGGCCGGTGAGGCCCGGCATCTCGATGTCCAGCAGGGCGACGTCCACGTCGTGCGCCCGGGCGGTGGCCAGCACCTCGTCGCCGCGCGCCGCCTGTGCGACGACCTCCAGGTCCGCCTCCAGCGACAGCAGCGCGGCCAGCGCCTCCCGGACCATCGACTGGTCCTCGGCCAGCAACACCCTGATCATGCCGGTCAGCTTAGAGGGTGGGCGGGGGCCTTCGGGCGGGCGTACGGCGGCTGGCTACGCCTGGCCCGGCAGCGGCTCCGCGGCGGTCTCGGCGACGGGCGGCGAGGGGGCCGGGGCGGCCAGGGGCACGTAGGCGCGCAGCGCGAAGCCGCGGCCGCGCGGGGCCGGGCCGGTCTCCAGGCGGCCGTCGGTCAGGGCCAGGCGCTCGCGCAGGCCGGTCAGGCCGTTGCCGTCGTGGCCGCCGCCGCGCGGCGGCCCGATGCCGTCGTCGATGACCGCGAGGCACAGGTAGCGCCGCTCGTCGGCCTCCCACTCCTCGGTCAGCAGCAGCTCGCAGCGGCGGGCGCCGCTGTGCCGGACGACGTTGGTGACGGCCTCGCGCAGCGCCCAGGCCAGGGCGCCCTCCTCGTCGGCCGCCAGGCCCCGGTGCTCGTCGTCCAGCGCCGGGTCGACGGCGGCGGTGATGCCGGCGGTGCGCAGCGCGGCCCGGACCCCGGCCAGCTCGACGGCGATCCGGGGGCGGCGGTAGCCGGTAACCGCCTCCCGCACGTCGACCAGGGCCTGCCGGCTGACCCGTTCGATGTCGGCGACCTGGCGGGCGGCGTCGTCCGGGCGGTCCGGCAGCATCCGGCCGGCCAGCTCGCTCTTGAGCGTGATCAGGGAGAGCGAGTGGCCGAGCAGGTCGTGCAGATCGCGGGCGAGCCGCAGCCGCTCTTCGTTGGCGGCGAGCCGGGCGACCTCCTGGCGGGCGGCGCGCAGCTCCTCGGTCGTACGGATCAGGTGCTGCACGCCGACCATCGCGAACCCGCTGAGCAGGCAGGGCAGGGCGTACGCGAAGAGGTACATCCGCACGTCCGGGTAGCGCGTGCCGACCAGGACGAGGACGGCGGTCAGCGCCGGGATGGCCCACCGGGACGTCCGGAAGGGCTGGGTGACCGCGACCGCGACGGACACGAACGTGAACAGCACCAGCCATTCCGGGCCGAGCGTCCAGGACAGCAGCACGGCCAGCGCCGCGATGAACACCGCGCACGCCCGGAGCGCGCCCGAGGGCATCGGCCTTTGGGCCATGTGCCGGAAGACCAGGGTGAAGTAGACGCCGACGAACGTCAGGAAACCGACCCAGCCCAGCACCTCGTGGACCGGGGACAGTCCGCCCTCGGCGAGGCTCCCGATCGGGCCCGCGAGGTACCCGAACCAGATGACGATCCAGGCGGACTTCACCAGTGCCTGGCGGCGGGTGCGCGGCGGGGTGCCGATCTTCACCGGGTTGTCGTCGGTCTCCGCTCCGCTCATGCCCTGCGGGTGTCCTTCCGGTAGAGCCAGGCCGCGCCGCCGGCGAACAGCACCAGGTAGCCGGCGAGGATGGCGATGTCCTTCACGTGTGGCGCGGCGCCGGCCTCGACGGCGGTGCCGAGCGCCGTGTACGCGTGGGTGGGCAGCCATTCGGCGATGTCCTGCACCCACTGCGGCAGGATCGTCAGCGGCATCCACAGGCCGCCGAGGAACGCCAGGCCGAAGTAGATCAGCATGGCGATCGGGCGGACCGCGTCACCGGTGGCCAGATAGCCGATGGCGACGCCCAGGGCGGCGAAGACGAAGCTGCCGAGCCAGGTGCCGGCGGCGATCGCCAGCCACTGCCAGGCCTCCAGCCGGACGCCCTTGACGAGGGCGGCGGCGAGCATGACCAGCACGATCGACGGCAGGCTGACGGTCGCGGCGGCGGCCATCTTGGCGGCGACGTAGCCGCGGCCCGGCAGGGCGGTCAGCCGCAGCTGCCGCACCCACCCCTTCTCGCGCTCCTTGGCGATGCGCTCGCTGTTGCCCAGCAGCACGGCGGTCATGGCACCGAATGCTGCCATGGACACCATGAAGTACAGCCCCATGTCCAGTTTCATGCCGGGGAGCGGCGTGCTGTCCGCGCCGCCGGCGATGATCAGGTACAGCGCCGGCGGGTAGATCACCGAGAAGAACATGAACTTCTTGTTGCGCAGCGCGCGGACGATCTCCAGCTTGATCAGGGTGGTCATCGGGCCGCCTCCTCGGCGGTGGCGGGGCTCTGGTCGGACGCGGTGGTGAGGGCGATGAAGGCCTGCTCCAGGCCGAGGCCGGCGACCTCCAGGTTGTGCGGGTAGAGGCCGAGGCGGTAGACGGCGTGCACGGTGGCGTCGGCGTCCTGGGACTGGATCCGGACGGTGCGCCCGGAGCCCGCGGCGGAGCCGCTGTTGGACACGGTCAGCGAGGTCAGGTACGGCAGGCCGTGCAGCGCGTCGTGGTCGACCGGCTCGTCGAGGTCGAAGGTGACCCGGCGGGCGCCGGCCCGGGCCTTGATCTCGGCGGCGGTGCCGTCGGCCAGCACCCGGCCGCGGTGCAGCACGATCACCCGGTCGGCGATCGCGTCGGCCTCTTCGAGGTAGTGGGTGGCGAACAGCACCGTGCGGCCCTGCTGGGCCTGTCGGCGCATCGTGCCCCAGAAGGTCTGCCGGGCCGAGACGTCCATGCCGGTGGTCGGCTCGTCCAGCACGATCAGGTCGTTGGCGCCGGCGGTGGCGAGCGCGAAGCGGACCCGCTGCTCCTGGCCGCCGGAGAGCTTGTCGACCATGCGGTCGGCGATCTCGGTGATGCCGGCGGTGTCCATGATGTCGTCGAGCGGATAGCCGCGCGGGTGCAGATCGCGGGCGAGCTTCACCAGCTCCCGGACCTTGACGCCCTCCATCAGGCCGCCGCTCTGCAGCATGGCGCCGACCCTGCCCTGCTCGATGGCGTGCTGCGGGGTCGTGCCGAAGAGGGTCACCGTGCCGGTGTCCGCGCCGCGCAGGCCGAGCAGCAGGTCGAGGGTGGAGGACTTGCCGGCCCCGTTCGGGCCGAGGAGGGCGACGGTCTCGCCGGGGTGCAGCTCCAGGTTCAGGTCGGCGACCGCGCGCACCGCGCCGTAGCTCTTGCTGACCTGACGGAAGCTGACCACCGGTGCCCGGTCCGCCTCCTGGGCGGTGGTGGCTGTGCTGGTCGCTGTCGTCGTCATGCTGCCAGCTTCCCGGTCGCGCCCCGGTGCCCGGCAGTGTCGGACGTACGCACTCCGGCATGACATCTGTCATGGGGGAGGCCCCCTAGGGGTTCTCCCGGGGCGGTGCGCCGGGAGTGCCTCCAGGGGGCCTCGGGCCGGTGGCCGGCCGGTCGGCCGGAGTCGTACGGTCCGCGGTCAGCCGTCCGCGCCGACGGTCTGGACCCGCTCGGCGGGGGTGCGGCCGAGCAGCGCCTTGGCGACCGCGCTGGCCACCTCCTCGACGGTGACCGGCTTCTTCGAGCCGTCGCCCTTGGTGAGCAGCACGCCGTTGAAGGTGTCGCCGTAGAGCTCCTTCAGGGCCGTCCGGTCGTAGTACGGCACCAGCTCGCCGTTGCTGCCGATCTTGAACGACAGGAACTTCGGGATGGACTTCTGCGGGCTGAACGAGACCGCGTGAGCACCCGAACGGACCGTCACCAGGCCGGACATCGCGGGCTCGGCGTACTGCTTCATCGCCCGGTCCACCGCGGCCTTGCTCACCCGCGGCTGCTGGGTGCCGGCGGTGAGCACGACGGGGGTGTCGGTGCCGTTGGTGACCCGCTCGCGGTAGGCGTCGGTGACCTTCTGGCGGGACGCCTTGACGTCGATCGCCTTGTGCGGGACGCCGTAGTGGGGCACCGCCTTGCCGTTCTCGAAGGTGATCCCGCCGTCCTCGGCGGCGCCGCCGGGACCGGCGACGTTCTCCAGCGCGACGGCCAGCTTCTCGTCGTCGACGACCATGGCGGGCTTGGCCGTTCGGTCGACGCCGAACAGCGAGCCGATGACGGAGACCGGGTTGTAGTCCCGGCCGGCCGCGTTGCGGACCGTCGCCTGCGGGTCGATGTCCAGGCCCGCCTTGGCCGGCAGCAGGGTCTCGGCCTTGCCGTCGACGGTGAGCTTGAGCGGCGCGGTGCGGCGGTCCTTGAGCGCCGACTCCAGCTTCTTGACGGCCTCTTCCTTGGTGGTGCCGCCGATGTCCACGCCGAGCGCGGTGGTGCCGTTGGGCACGTCGGCGTGGTCGAGCAGCAGGCCCGCGCCGTAGGCGACGCCGGCCAGGACGACGACCGCGACGCCCGCCAGGACCAGCTTGTTGCGGCCCTTCTTGGGCGGGTTGATCGGCTCGGGGATCTTGGGCCGCGGCTTGGGGGCCGCGCTGTCGCCGTCACCCGGTGCGGAGGCGAACGGCGAGGGGGCCGACGGGCCGTCCGCCCCGGGGGTCGCCGGGATGCCGCTGACCAGGGTGTCGCCGGACACCCGGTCGCGGCGGCCGGGCGCCTGGCCCCGGGTGCCGCCCTTCGGGCCGCCCTTCGGGCCGCCGGACGCCGGGCCGGCCTGCGAGCCGGGCAGACCGCCCGAGATGCCGCCGGCGCCGAGGCCGCTGCCCGGGCCGGTCAGCGGACCGGGGGCCTGCGGGGTGAGTTCGGCGGTGTCGTCGATCTTCGGTGCCGGGCCGCTGAAGCCGGGCGGGAGGTTGAGCGCCGAGTCGCCCGTGGCCGGGCCCGTCGTGGGGCCGGCGGGGCCGTTCGGGCCGGGCACCGGGGCGTCGAAGGGGCTGTGGTCCCGGGTCACGCCGGTGGGGGCGTCGAACGGCGAGGCGCTGCCGTGGCCCGCGCCGTCGAACGGCGAACCGGGGTCCCGCGGGCCGCCGTCGAAGGGCGAACCGGCGTCCCGCTGCCCGCCGTCGAACGGCGAGGGGCCACCGGACCGGGCGCCCTCGTCGAACGGCGAGGTGCCGCCCTGCGCCGCCGGGGCGTCGGAGAAGTACGGCAGGTCGGGGCGCTGGGGCGTGCCGGTGCCCGACGGGCCGCGCGGCGGGGTCGTACCGCCCGGGGCGGGCGGCGCGGGGTGCGATCCGGTGCTCGACGACGAGCCGGCCGCCGGGGACGGCCCGGCCTGCGGCTTGCGCGGCGCGAACCAGTCGCTGGTCTTCTCGCCGCGGCCGCCCGTGGTGGCGTCGTCCGCGGCGGCCTCCGGGCGGGGGGTGCTGCCGGTGCGTTCGGCACCGCGCTCGGCACCGCGCGCCGGGCGCGGGGCACCGCGGGAACCGCCGGACGCGGCCGATCCGTTCATGCCGGACTCCTCACCGACGGGCTTGCGCACGACGACCGGCGGGATCGGGCGGGAGCCCGGAATGTTGATCTTGATCCGCGTCGTCAGCGTGGTCTCGGTCTTGGGCTCCTCCGGCTGCGCCGCGGCACCGGGCGCCAGCGCCTCGTCGGCGTCTCCCCTGGGCGAGCCGTACGGCGGCGTCCCTGACGGGTACGCGGCTCCGCCACGGCCCCGCGGGCCGGAGGACGAACTGTCAGATTCACGACTCAAAGCAGGTTCTCCCGGTTGGCGCTCCGCCGCTCGTCAGAGATGATCCCCGGCCTCAGGACCGGAGGGTGCCCCCAGGGCGGCGCGACGGCGCGCACCACCATACTGTCCGCCGGGGGCGGGCACCCGGGGAGCTTACGAACACCGCCACCATGGGCGAACCCCCTGCGCCGGGGCCGTTCGCCCGGACCTGCGCGGCATACGTCCCGGTATGCACCACGTCATCCGCCAACTCGGCCGGGCTGGGCGCCCGTCGTGCGCATCTGGGCCGCGGTGGCGCAGATCACAGCCACCAGGATGCCGCCCAGCAGGAAGACGTAGGAGCCGGCGCCCGGGCCGAACAGGAAGTCGCCTTCCGGCCGGACGTCGCTCAGCAGCAGGAACACCGTCACCAGCCAGGCCGCGCCGGGCACCAGCGCGCCGGCGGTGGTGCCAGTCGCCCGGGTACCGCCGTAGAAGAGGCCGCCGACGGCCGCCAGCGCCAGCACCAATCCGCCCGGGAACCAGGCGGCTTGCACCAGCGTCCCGGCCAGCGCCACCAGCACGCCCGCGACCAGGAGCAGCACGTATATGCCGATTCGTCCGGGGGTGAGCGGGGCCGGTCCGGCCGCGGGCGCGGCGGGCGCGCCGGACCCCCTGCGGGTCCCGGACCCACCACCGGACGCCGCGCGGGACCGCTGCCCCTTGCCCGCGCCGCCCTTGCCGCCGTCAGCGGCCGCGCCGCCGTTGCCGCCCTTCGCCGTGCTCATTCCGCCGCCTCCTCAATCCGGGCACTGTCCTCCATACCCACCATTTCGCCGGTACCCGCGAAGAGGTCGTCCTCACGATCCCCGGCCACCGCCCCCGGAACGCCGTGCACCAGCCGATAGTGCTCCGTGCCGAACAGCGGCTGCCCCAAGTCGTTGGAGAGCGCGAAGAACGGCCCGTCGACCGCGATCTGGGTGTAGTGGGCGCGCATCGCCGCGGCCTTGGCGGCGGCGTACTCCGGGCCGCCGGAAATCGAGGCGGTGACCTCGGAGTCCGGCACCACCCCCGGTACGTCGTCGACGGTGGCCACGCCGGGGAAGCTGTGCCCGGCCGCCTGCAGCCGCGCGAAGCCCTCCTCGACCACGGAGCGGGGGTTGCAGTTCCAGTAAATCTTCCCGATCGCATACGCGCCGCCCAGCTCCGGCCGGAAATCCGCCTGCGCGGCCAGCTCGGCGCCGCGCATGGCCACGCGGTGCGCCTTGATGTGGTCGGGGTGGCCGTATCCGCCGTTCGGGTCATAGGTGACCAGGACCTGCGGCCGGACCTCACGGATGACGGCCACCAGATCGGCGGCCGCCGCGTCGAGCGGGGCCTGCCAGAAGGAGTCGGGCCGATCGTTCTGCGGGGCGCCCATCATGCCGGAGTCGCGGTACCGGCCCGGCGCGCCGAGGAAGCGGTGGTCGGTGACGCCCAGCTCGGCCATGGCGGCGGCCAGCTCACCGTCGCGGTACGGGCCGAGGGTGTCGTCCCGGTCCGGCGCGAGATGCGCGAGCTCGGGCGGAATCACCTCGCCCTCCTCGCCGCGCGTGCAGGTGACGAGGGTGACCAGCGCGCCCTCGGCCGCGTACTTGGCCATGGTCACGCCGTTGTTGATCGACTCGTCGTCCGGATGGGCGTGGACCAGCAGGAGACGACGGGCGGAGGGAGGGTGCGCGGTCATGCGGACAAGCCTACGAGCCGCCGCCGACACCCTCACCCCGCGCTCGGGCCCCGCCGACCGGGGACCGGCCGGAACGCACCGCGCAGGACGTGCCGCCCGGAACGCACCGCTCAGGACGTGCCGCCCGGCCCGCTGCTCAGGACCCGCTGCTCAGAACTTGATGCCGCCGATCATGCTGGCGACGTTCGTCGTCAGCTGCTTGACCGTCGGTGCGATGGACGAGCTGGCCAGATAGAAGCCCAGCAACATACAGATGAAGGCATGCGCGGCCTTCAGCCCGGACTTCTTGACGAGCAAGAAGACGATGATCGCCAGCAGCACCACCGCCGAAATCGAGAGTGCCACGGCGGCTCACCTCCAAGTATCCACGGCCCGAACAGAGTTGATGGTGCACGGACCGCGGTCGCGGACCCGCACACCGGGGTATGCCAAGGGCTCTTTACCCCGTACCCACTACGCGCAAGGGATCATAACTTTCCGTCCAAGCGCATAAGTCGGAGCACGGAAGCAGACCGGGGGCGCACACGATCTTCACGAGCGCGACGCGGTGAGCCGGACAATCCCCCACTCACGAACCGGCCCGATCCGGGGGCACCTCGCCTAGGCTCGGCCCATGACCGGACAGCCTTCGTTTCCGCGGCAGTACGCCCGTACGCAGCGCTTCACCCTGGGCGCCCCGCGCAGCTACACCGTCTCCCCCGACGCCGCGCGGATCGTCTTCCTCCGTTCTCCCTCGGGCACCGAGCGCAGCCAGCAGCTGTGGGTGCTGGACCTGGACGAGGGGCGGGAGTTCACCGCCGCCGATCCCGCGGCCCTGCTGGCCGGCGCCGAGGAGGATCTCTCCCCGCAGGAGCGGGCGCGCCGCGAGCGCAGCCGGGAGAGTTCGGCGGGCATCGTGGGCTATGCCACGGACGCCGCCGTGGAGTTGGCGGCGTTCCCGCTCTCCGGCCGGCTGTTCGTCTCCGAGCTGCGGGCCGGCACCACGCGTGAACTCCCGGTGCCGGGCCCGGTGGTGGACCCCCGGCCGTCCCCGGACGGCCGGCACGTCGCCTTCGTGGCGGAGGGCCGGCTGCGGGTGGTCGCGGTGGACGGCGCGACGACCTCGGACGGCGACGGGACGGCGGACGGCGGCGGGACGGCGGACCGGGTGCTGGCCGAGCCGGACGGGCCCGAGGTGACCTGGGGCCTCGCGGAGTTCATCGCGGCCGAGGAAATGGGGCGGTACCGGGGCTTCTGGTGGTCACCGGACAGCGACGCGGTGCTGGCCGCGCGGGTGGACGAGGCGCCGGTGCGGCGCTGGTGGATCTCCGACCCGGCGCACCCGGACCGCGAGCCCGCCCGGATCGCGTACCCGGCCGCCGGCACCGCCAACGCCGAGGTCTCGTTGTCCCTGTTCGGGCTGGACGGCTCGCGCACCGACATCGACTGGGACCGCGCGCGCTACCCCTATCTCGCCCGCGTCCACTGGTCCGCGGCCGGCCCGCCGCTGCTCCTCGTCCAGGCCCGGGACCAGCGCGACCAGCGCTACCTGACGGTCGACACCGCGACCGGCGCGACCCGGACGGTGCACGAGGACGAGGACGAGGCGTGGGTCGAGCCGTTCCCCGGGGTGCCCGCCTGGACGCCGGACGGCCGGCTGGTGCGGATCGCCGACGAGGGCGGCGCGCGCAAGCTGTTCGTCGGCGACCGGCCGCTGACCGGGGCGCCGCTGCACGTACGGGCGGTGCTGGACATCGGCGAGGAGGACGTGCTGTTCTCCGCGAGCGGCGCCGACATGCACGACATCGGCGTCTACCGCGCCTGGTTCCGCGGCAGCGGCGACCAGGGCGGCTGGGAGCGGGTGGGCGACCGGCCGTACCCGACGGTGTCCTCCGCGGTGCGCGGCGGCGAGCTGACCGTGCTCTCCCAGACGTCGCTGGAGCGCCCCGGCACCCAGGTGGACGTGGTCCGGCTGGATCCGGACGGCGGCGAGAAGACCCTCGCCACGATCGGCTCGTACGCCGAGGAGCCGGCGCTCACCGCCCGACCCCGGCTGGTCCTGGCCGGCGAGCGGGAGATCCCGTGCGCGGTGCTGCTGCCCGACGGCTACGCGGAGGGCGACGGTCCGCTGCCGGTGCTGCTGGACCCGTACGGCGGTCCGCACGGCCAGCGGGTGGTCGCCGCGCACAACGCGCATCTGACGTCGCAGTGGTTCGCCGACCAGGGGTTCGCGGTGATCGTCGCGGACGGCCGGGGCACCCCGGGCCGCTCCCCCGGCTGGGAGAAGGCGGTCTCCCGGCGGCTGGCCGAGATCACCCTGGACGACCAGGTGCACGCGCTGCAGGCACTGGCCGGATCCTTTCCCCTGGACCTCGGGCGGGTGGCGATCCGCGGCTGGTCCTTCGGCGGCTATCTGGCGGGGCTGGCCGCGCTGCGCCGGCCCGATGTCTTCCATGCCGCGGTGGTCGGCGCCCCGGTGACCGACCTCCGGCTGTACGACACCCACTACCAGGAGCGGTACCTCGGCCACCCGGACGAGGAACCGGCCGTCTACGCGGAGAACTCACTGGTCACGGACGAGGGGCTGGCCGGGGCGAAGGAACCGCACCGCCCGATGCTGATCGTGCACGGCCTGGCCGACGACAACGTGGTCGTCGCCCACTCACTGCGACTCTCCTCGGCCCTGCTGGCCGCCGGCCGGCCGCACGAGGTCCTGCCGCTGTCCGGCGTGACCCACATGACGCCCCAGGAACAGGTGACCGAAAACCTGCTGCTCCTCCAGGTCGACTTCCTCAAGCGGTCACTGGGGATGCGGGCCTGACCGAGGTCGCCGCTCCGCCGTCGGCGCCTTGACGCGGGAATACCCCCGCACCCCCGCCCCGTTGCGGCCCCGAAGGGGCGCACGCGTCCCCTACGGGATCCGTTCGACCGCCCCCCAGGGCCCCGGCCGACCCACCCACCCCGCCCCGTGGTTCACCAGCCCGGCGGGAGGGTGGTCGGCGGGGGCGGGGCGTGCGGGGGCCGGGCCTCGCCCGGGGCGGAGCCGTAGGCGTGTACCTCGTCCGGGTCCGCGGCGGGCGGCGGCAGGCCGGGCCGGGCCGCGGCGATCAGCACGAGCGGGCCCGCGGCCGCCGACAGGGCCGCCGCGGCGAGCCCGAGCTGGGCCCCGCCCGGCAGCACCGCCAACCGCCCGAACTCCCCCGCGCGCATGGCGAGGGCGAGCGCCACCGCACCGTGCACGGCCAGCAGTGCCCCGGCGGCGGCCGTCGCCGGCCGGGCCCAGGCGGCCCGGCGGAACGCGGCCGCCGCGGCGGCCAGCGCCAACAGCGCCAGCACCGCCGCCTCCCAGTCGGCCGGGGGCTCCAGCAGGGCCCCTACGGCGCCCGTCCCGCCGGTCAGCCGCCTGCCGTACGCCTCGCCGCCGAGCCGTACCCAGTGGTGGATCTCCCGGGCCGTCAGGGCCAGTCCCGCGACGGCCAGGAGGAGGCCGGCGACGACCGCCGGCCCCTTGTGCGGCCGGCCGGCCGGACCGGGGTCCGCCCCGTACGGCACCGCGTGCACGACCCCGTACGCCGAGGACGCCACCTCGGGCAGGGCGTCGGTACGACGTCCGCCGGGCCGGCCCGGGCGCCCGCGCCGCCGGACCGCACCGGCCGCCACCGCGCACAGCACCGCCGCCGCCACGAGCTGGGCCGCGGCGGTCGCCCGGGTCCAGGTCAGCAGCCGGTCGTCCTGAACAGGCAGCCGGGCCGCCGCCGTCCACAGCACCGGCAGCCGCAGCAGGGCGGTGCCGGCCGCGAGGGAGCACAGGGCGCCGGCGGCCACGGACGGGGCGGGGGCCCGGTGCCGTACGGCCGCCGCGGCGGCCGGCGCGCCGAGCACCAGCAGCGGGTCCAGGGCCGAGGTGGCCCAGACGGTGTCCCCGCCCGGGCGGAGGGCCGCGCCGCACCAGTGCCGCCACAGGTCCGCGCCCTGCCCGGCGACGGTGAGGTCCCGGACGATCCAGCCGGCGCCGGACAGCGCGAGCAGCACGCAGAGCCAAGTGGCGGCGCGGCGCCTGCCGTTGGTGAGAAAGCTGTCCCGCTCTGTGGACACGGCCCGTCCCCCGTCCGTGTCGGTGTGCCGGGTGGCCTCGGGCGCCGCGGGGACGCGGCGTCCACCGCAGATCTACTCCACTACCGGCGCGGGCACAACAGACCGGGACGAGGTGCGGCGACGGGCCGCCGCGCCGCGGGGACGAAATACCCCGAAACGGCAACCGGCCGGGCCGCCACCTGGCGTCCCGGCCGGTCCACGGCACCCGCACGGCCGTACGTTGTTCATCATGGCGCGTCCGTATATCGGTGTTGCGACAGTCAAGTTACCGTCAAGTAAAAGCATTTGGTGCGCATTTGTCCCCCATGTCGCATATCGCGCCCCCCTGTCAAGCACGCCCTGGCGTCGATCTGCGCAATCTTCGCTCAAGAAGTAGACGACCTGTTCGCGAGCACACCCGATCCCCTTGACTCCGCCATAAATCACTTGCGAAAGTCCGCTCATCCAGCGGTGCGAATCGACACCGCTTCACGTTCCAAGAGAACTCGGCGCGGGGGCACTTCGCGATGACTAGTCCATCCCAGACCGCCGCTGACAGGTCCGACACCCCAGGGCTTGGATCCGGCGGCCTGAAGAAGGAAAAGAAGGGCAAGGGCGGTGAGCTCGTCGGCCGTTCCCCCGGCCAATTGATGTGGACGCGCTTCAAGCGCGACCGCACCGGCATGATCTGCGCGATCGTCGTACTCGCCTTCTTCGTCATCGCGGCACTGGCCCCGGTGATCAGTGCGCTGTACGGCAAGGACCCGTACACCCTCTACGGCAGCGACGACCCGAATCTCCTCGATGAATTCGGCTATCCGGCCGGACCCAACGGCGGGATCTCCCCGGAGCATTGGTTCGGCATCGAGCCGCAGCTGGGCCGCGATGTGTTCATGCGGCTGGTCTACGGCATGCGGATGTCGCTCGGCATCTCCGTCGCGGTGACCCTCCTGACCGTGGTCACCGGCATCATCATCGGCATCACCGCCGGCTACATCGGCGGCAAGACGGACTACTTCCTCAGCCGGGTGATCGACTTCCTGCTGGCGTTCCCGAGCCAGCTGACCTTCGTGGCCTTCATGCCGGTCGTGGTGGCGCTCTTCGTGCCGCCGGGCGACGAGACCCCGACCTATGTGCGGGTCTGCGCCCTGATCATCGTGCAGTGGTCCCTGGGCTGGATGGGTCTGGCCCGACTGCTCCGCGGCCAGGTGCTCTCCCTGCGCGAGCGGGAGTTCGTCGAGGCCGCGAAGATCACCGGCGCCTCGCCCTGGCGGATCATCCGCAAGGAACTGCTGCCGAACGTCGTCACTCCGGTGCTGGTGCAGGGCACCTACATGCTGCCCCTCTTCGTGACCGCGGAGGCGGGTCTGTCCTTCCTGGGCGTCGGCATCGTCGAGCCGACCCCGGACTGGGGTGCGCTGTTCCAGGCGGGCGCGCGCTTCTACGAGAACGACCCGACCTTCCTGCTCATCCCCGCCGTGGCCATGGTGGTCTTCGTGCTCTGCTTCAACCTGCTCGGAGACTCGGTACGCGACGCCTTCGATCCCAAGTCCGGGCGCTGATCGTCCGCTTGAGGGGGCTTGCTGTCACCCCACCCGTCCGGGCCTGTCCCGGGATGCGTCAGACAGCACATCTGGACCCACCAACTGACAGGCAGGTGCTTGGAACCCCATGAACGCACTTTCTACGCGCAGAGCACGCGCGGCGATCGTGGCCCTCGCGGCCGGATCGCTCGCGCTCACCGGCTGCAGCGGCGGCAGCAACAACAACAAGGACAAGGCGCAGACCGACGCGGACGCCGCGGCCCAGGCCAAGACGATCCCGATGGGCACCGCCGCCGACTCCACCGGCCCGGCCGTCGCCGTCAAGGGTGCCCGCAACGGCGGCACCATCCGCGTGTACCAGCGTGACAGCTACAACCACCTGGACCCGGGTCAGATGTACGTCAGCGACATGAAGGCGCTGTCGCAGCTGATCTTCCGCGGGCTGACCGCCTTCAAGCAGGACGACAAGGGCAACGCCAAGGTCGTCGGTGACCTCGCCACCGACGCCGGCCAGATGTCCGACGGCGGCAAGACCTGGAAGTACACGCTCAAGGACGGCATCAAGTTCGAGGACGGCAAGCCGATCACCTCGAAGGACATCCGCCACTCCATAGAGCGTCTGTACGCCAAGTTCATCACCGACGGCCCGACCTACGTCCAGACCTGGCTGTCGGGCGCCGGCACCACGTACCGCAAGGCGCTGCCGGACGGTCCGTACAAGGGCGACCACCTGCCCAAGAGCGTCCTGGACACGCCGGACGACAAGACCATCATCTTCCACTTCAAGAAGCCGCAGTCGCAGCTGCCGTACGCGCTGACGATGCCCGGCTACAGCGTGGTCCCGGACAGCGCCAAGGACACCAAGGACGCCTACGACGTGGCGCCGGTGTGCTCCGGTCCGTACAAGATCGCGTCGTTCAAGTCCGGCAAGTCCATGCAGCTGGTGCGCAACAAGAACTGGGACGCGAAGACCGACCCGGTCCACCACCAGTACCCGGACGGCTTCAACATCACCTTCAACCACCAGGCGTCGGACTCCACCAAGCGCCTGATGGCCGACCAGGGTGAGGCCAAGAACGCGGTGAGCTTCACCAACGCGGTGGACCCCACGCTGACCAAGGACGTGCTGAACAACGCCAGCGCCAGCAAGCGCATGGTGCAGGGCTACCAGCCCTACGTCTGGCAGATGAACTTCAACATGGACCGCCTGAAGGACAAGCGGATCCGTGACGCGATCACCTACGCGCTGCCGGACCAGCAGCTCGTCCGCCTCAACGGCGGCAGCTACGGCGGTGAGATCGCCGGCGGTCTGCTCGCGCCGACCGTCGCGGGCTACAAGAAGGGCTACGACCCCTACGGCAAGCTCTCGCACCCCAACGGTGAGCCGGAGAAGGCCAAGAAGCTCCTCAAGGAGGCCGGCAAGACGGGCATGAAGCTCGTCTACGCCTACTCCAACACCGAGTCCCGCCAGAAGGAAGCCGTCGCCATCGAGGACGCGCTGACCAAGGCCGGCTTCAACGTGCAGAAGAAGGAGGTCGACGCGGCCTCCTGGTACGAGCAGATGGGCAAGGTCGACAACGGCTTCGACATCTACATGACCGGCTGGGGCCAGGACTGGCCGGACGCCTCGACCGTGATCCCGCCGTCGTACGACGGCACCACGATCCAGGACGGCGCCTCGAACTACTCCCACGTCAACGACAAGCACGTGAACTCCGAGATCGCCCGCATCTCCGAGATCACCGACGTCAAGAAGGCGACCGAGGAGTGGCAGAAGCTGCACCAGTACATCGTGGAGAAGGTCAACCCGGCCGCGCCGGCCTTCTACACCAAGGTGCTCCAGCTGTACGGCTCGAACGTCGGTGGCATCCGCTACAACCTGGATGTCAGCTACCTCGACCCGAACACGCTGTACCTGAAGAAGTAGCAGGAGCGGTTGCCCCTTGAGGCAACCGCCCGACGAAGGCACTCCGGAGAGCGCGCACACGGCGGAACGCGCGCCCTCCGGGGTCTTCGTCCGCCACCCCTCACGCCCACTGCCGCCGCCGTCCTGAGAGCAGCGAACTGCCATGCTTCAATTCCTACTTCGCCGGACGTTCGGCGCTGTTGTCATCCTCGTCCTGCTCAGTGCCTTCACCTTCTTCGTGTTCTTCGGCGCCGGTGACCCGGCGGCGATGTCCTGCGGAAAGAACTGCACCGCGGACAACATCGCGCTGATCCACCAGAACCTCGGCCTCGACAAGCCGCTGCCCACCCAGTACTGGGACTGGCTGGTCGGCATCTTCGCCGGCCGGGACTACTCCATCGGCCACTGCAGCGCCCCCTGCTTCGGCTACTCCTTCGCCACCAAGCAGGACGTCTGGTCCACCCTGATCGACCGGCTCCCCACCACCGCCTCGCTGGCCATCGGCGGCGCCGCGGTGTTCCTGACCGTCGGTCTGGGCACCGGCCTGCTCGCCGCCTACAAGCGCGGCTCGCTGATCGACAAGGTGCTCACCTCGATCTCGATGGTGCTGAGCTCGGCGCAGATCTACATCCTCGGCCCGATCGCGCTCGGCCTGTTCGTGTACAGCGGCCTGATGGACTCGCCCAAGTACGTGAACTTCACCTCGGACCCGGCCGGCTGGTTCATGGGCCTGCTGCTCCCCTGGGTCGTGATGGCGACCATCTTCACCGCGCAGTACACCCGTATGTCCCGCTCGACGATGATCGAGCAGCTGCAGGAGGAACACGTCCGGACGGCCAAGGCCAAGGGCATGTCCAGCAGTTACGTCTTCCTGCGCTACGCCTGGCGCGGTTCGCTGATCCCGATCGTGACCATCCTCGGCATGGACCTCAGCTCGCTGTTCGGCGGCGCGATGATCACCGAGTTCACCTTCCAGCTGGCCGGCGTCGGACGGCTCGCGATCGACTCCGTCATCACCCTTGATCTGCCCATGGTCCTGGGCGTGCTGGTCTTCAGCGCCGCCCTGATCCTGGTGTTCAACATCATCGTGGATGCGACGTACGCCTTCATCGACCCGCGCGTGCGCCTGTCCTAGGAGAGCCTGAAGTGACCACACTCACCAAGACCGAAGGCACCACCGTGCCGTCCGGGTCCGACCCCTTCCTGTCCGTCCGTGATCTGCACGTGCGGTTCTCCACCGAGGACGGCATCGTCAAGGCGGTCGACGGTCTCTCCTTCGATCTGGAACGCGGCGAAACGCTCGGCATCGTCGGCGAATCGGGCTCCGGCAAGTCGGTGACCAACCTGGCGATCCTGGGCCTGCACAACCCCAAGGCCACCGAGATCAGCGGCGAGATCATGCTGGACGGCCAGGAGCTGACCGGGGCCAAGGAACGGACCCTGGAGAAGCTCCGCGGCAACAAGATGGCGATGATCTTCCAGGACGCGCTGACCGCGCTGTCGCCGTACTACACGGTCGGCCGGCAGATCGCCGAGCCGTTCATGAAGCACACCGGCGCCAGCAAGCGCGAGGGCCGGCAGCGCGCCATCGAGATGCTGACCAAGGTCGGCATCCCGCAGCCCAACCTGCGGGTGGACGACTACCCGCACCAGTTCTCCGGCGGTATGCGCCAGCGCGCCATGATCGCCATGGCACTGGTCTGCAACCCCCAGCTGCTGATCGCCGACGAGCCGACCACCGCCCTCGACGTCACCGTCCAGGCGCAGATCCTCGACCTGCTCAAGGACCTCCAGCAGGAGTTCGGCTCCGCGATCATCCTGATCACCCACGACCTCGGCGTGGTCGCCAACACGGCGGACAAGCTCCTGGTGATGTACGCGGGCCGGGCGGTCGAGCGGGGCTCCGTCAAGGAGATCCTCACCGAGCCGCGGCACCCGTACACCTGGGGCCTGCTCAGCTCGATGCCGCGGCTCTCCTCGGACGTCAGCGAGGCGCTGCACCCGATCCCGGGCTCGCCGCCGAGCCTGCTGAACCCGCCGTCGGGCTGCCCGTTCAACCCCCGCTGCGGCTTCACCGGCGAGGTCGGCGGCAGCAGCTGCACCGACGAGCGGCCGCCGCTGGCGCCGGGCCGCGCCGCCGCGTGCCACCTGAGCGCCGAGCAGAAGCAGACCTTCTTCATCGAGCAGATCAAGCCCCGGCTGGGCTAGGGAGCGACCACCATGACCGACAACGTCACCCTCCCCGCGCCCCGTGACGCCGTGCCCGCGAAGGGCGAGCCGCTGCTCACCGCCGAGGGCCTGACCAAGCACTTCCCGATCTACGGCGGCTTCCCGTTCAAGCGGAAGGTCGGCGCGGTGCAGGCCGTCGACGGCGTCGACCTGACCGTGCACGCCGGGGAGAGCTTCGGCCTGGTCGGCGAGTCCGGCTGCGGCAAGTCCACCACCGGGCGGCTGCTCACCCGGCTGATGGAGCCGACCTCCGGCAGGATCACCTACCAGGGCCAGGACATCACCCACGCGGGCCGCAAGGAACTGGAGCCGATCCGCTCCGAGATCCAGATGATCTTCCAGGACCCGTACGCCTCGCTCAACCCGCGGCAGACGGTCGGCACGATCATCGGCGGCCCGATGGAGATCAACGGGATCAACCCGCCCGGTGGCCGGGAGAAGCGGATCCGCGAACTCCTGGAGACCGTGGGCCTGAACCCGGAGCACTACAACCGCTTCCCGCACGAGTTCTCCGGCGGCCAGCGGCAGCGCATCGGCGTCGCCCGGGCGCTCGCCCTGGAGCCGAAGCTGATCGTCGCCGACGAGCCGGTCTCCGCGCTCGACGTGTCGATCCAGGCGCAGGTCGTCAACCTGCTCCAGGACCTCCAGCGGGAGCTGGGCATCGCGTTCCTGTTCATCGCCCACGACCTGGCGATCGTGCGGCACTTCAGCGAGCGGGTCGCGGTCATGTACCTCGGCAAGGTCGTCGAGGTGGGCAGCCGCGACGAGATCTACAACCGGCCCCGCCACCCGTACACCCACGCGCTGCTCTCGGCCGTGCCCGAGGCCAAGTTCGTGGAGAGCGAGGAGGAGGAGCGAGAGCGCATCCGCCTCGCCGGTGACGTGCCCTCGCCGGTCAACCCGCCCTCGGGCTGCCGCTTCCGCACCCGCTGCTGGAAGGCGCAGGAGAAGTGCGCGACGGAGGAGCCGCCGCTGATCCAGCTCGACGGCAACGCCGGCGGTCACCTGACGGCCTGCCACTTCCCCGAGGAGCCGACCACCGCGGCCCGCGACGAGGACATCGTCCTGGACCCGGCGCTGGCGGCCATCGAGGAGGCCGCGGCGGAGTCGGAGAGCTCCGAGTAACGCGGACGCGACGGCCCTGCGCCGCCGTGGCGGGAATGATCCCCGCCACGGCGGCGCTGTCGTTTCCACAGGAGGTGGGGGCCGATGCGGATCGGGGAGCTTTCGCAGCGTACGGGCACGCCCCGGCGGCTGTTGCGCTATTACGAGGAGCAGGGGCTGATCGTCTCGGACCGCTGCGCCAACGGCTATCGGGCCTACGACGAGCCGACCGTCGACCGGGTGCTGCAGATCCGGGGCCTGCTGGACGCCGGGCTGCCGACCCGGATCATCCGGCAGATCCTGCCCTGTCTGAACGGTCCCCGGGCGATCCACTTCCCGGACGCGACCCCGGAGATGCTCGCCACGCTGGAGCACGAGCGGGACCGGATGACCGAACGCATCGAGACCCTGTGCCGCAACCGTGACGCCATCGGCGCGTATCTGGCCGTCGTGCGCGGCGGCGTCCGGGCCTGAGGCGCCGGCTACTCGCTCGGCACGACGTGCCGCTCCTCGGCGAAGTGGCAGGCCGAGGCGTGGTGTGCCGGTCCGGTCGACTCCCGGAACTCCGGCGGGACGTCGAGCGGCGGGACGACCTCGGCGCAGAGCGGGCGGGCCTTCCAGCAGCGGGTGCGGAAGGGGCAGCCGGACGGCGGGTCGGCGGGTGAGGGGACGTCGCCGCTGAGCAGGATGCGGTCGCGGTGCGCGCGGGCCTCCGGGTCGGGGACCGGGACGGCGGAGAGCAGGGCCTGGGTGTAGGGGTGGGTGGGGTGGTCGTAGATCTGCTCGTCGGTGCCGGTCTCGGCGATCCGGCCCAGGTACATCACGGCGATCCGGTCGGAGATGTGCCGGACGACGGACAGGTCGTGCGCGATGAAGACGTAGGAGAGGTCGAACTCGTCCTGCAACTGCTCCAGGAGGTTGACCACTTGGGCCTGGACGGAGACGTCCAGCGCGGAGACCGGTTCGTCGGCGACGATGATCTCCGGGCGCAGTGCCAGGCCGCGGGCGATGCCGATGCGCTGGCGCTGGCCGCCGGAGAACTGGTGCGGGTAGCGGTTGATGAACTCCGGGTTGAGCCCGACGACTTCGAGGAGTTCCTGGACCCGCCGGCGGCGGTCCGTCCTGGGGGCGACCTCCGGGTGGATCTCGTACGGTTCGCCGATGATGTCGCCCACCGTCATCCGGGGGTTGAGGGAGGTGTAGGGGTCCTGGAAGACCATCTGGATGTTGCGGCGCACGGAGGTGAGGGCGCGGCCCGAGAGGGCGGTGATGTCCTCGCCGCGGTAGTGGATCCGGCCGGACGTCGGGCGCTCCAGGCCGACCAGCAGCCGGGCGAGGGTGGATTTCCCGCACCCCGATTCACCGACCACGCCGAGCGTTTCGCCCTTTCGGAGGTCGAAGGAGACCCCGTCGACGGCCTTGACCGCGCCGATCTGCTTCCGGAAGAGCACGCCCTGGGTGAGCGGGAAGTGCTTGACCAGGTCGCGCACTTCGAGGAGGGGTTCACCGGGCGCCATCGAGGGTCTCCTTCCAGAAGTGGCAGGCGCTTGCCCGGCCGGGGCCGGCCTCGTACAGCGGCGGCGGGTCGGTGCGGCAGATGTCCTGGGCCAGCGGGCAGCGCGGGTGGAAGGGGCAGCCCGGCGGGATGGCGGTCAGGCTGGGCGGCAGGCCCTTGATGGCGTGCAGCCGGCGGCCCTTGTGGTCCAGCCGCGGGATGGACTCCAGCAGTCCGCGGGTGTACGGGTGGGCGGGCGCGCGGTAGAGGGCGTGGACGGGCGCGGTCTCGACGATCCGGCCCGCGTACATCACCGCGATGGTGTCGGCGACGTCCGCGACCACCCCGAGGTCGTGGGTGATCAGGATCAGTCCCATGGTGAGCTCGCGCTGCAGCTCGGCGAGCAGGTCCATCACCTGGGCCTGCACGGTGACGTCCAGCGCGGTGGTCGGCTCGTCCGCGATGATCAGGTCCGGGCCGAGGGCCAGCGCCATGGCGATCATGATGCGCTGGCGCATCCCGCCGGAGAACTGGTGCGGGTAGTCGTCCACCCGCGCCCGGGCGGCGGGGATGCCGACCCGCTCCATCAGCTCCACGGCCCGGCCGCGGGCCTCCTTGCGGGACGTCCCCTCGTGGACCCGGAACATCTCCGCGAGCTGGGCCCCGACGCTGAGGACCGGGTTCAGCGCGGACAGCGCGTCCTGGAAGATCATCGCCATCTTGGCGCCGCGGATCCGGCGCCGCTCCTCCCTGCGCAGGGTCAGCAGGTCCCGGCCGTGGAAGAGCACCTGGCCGCCGGTCACCCGGCCGGGCGGGGAGTCGAGGATGCCCATCACGGCCTGGGCGGTGACGGACTTGCCGGAGCCGGATTCGCCGAGCACCGCCAGGGTCTCCCCCGGCGCCACGCGGTAGCTGACGCCGTTGACGGCGTGCGCCACCCCGTCCCGGGTCCGGAACTCCACCGTCAGGTCCCGTACGTCCAGCAGGGCCGTCCCGCCGCCCTCCCCGCCGTGCCCGTCGTTCGTCATCTGCCGTCTCCTCAGCGCAACTTGGGGTCGAGGGCGTCGCGGACCGCGTCGCCGAGCATGATGAAGGCCAGGACGGTGATGCTCAGCGCGCCCGCGGGCCACAGCAGCATGTGCGGGGCGCTGCGGATGTAGGCGGAGGCCGTGGAGATGTCGATGCCCCAGGACACGGTCGGCGGCTTCAGGCCCGCGCCCAGGTAGGAGAGCGTGGCCTCCAGCGCGATGTACGTCCCGAGCGCGATGGTGGCGACGACGATGACGGGCGCCACCGCGTTGGGCGCGATGTGCCGCAGCAGCAGCCGCCCGTTGCCGGCGCCCAGCGCCCGCGCGGCCTGTACGTAGTCGTTCTGCTTCGCGGTGACGACCGAGCCGCGGGCGATCCGGGAGACCTGCGGCCAGCCGAGCAGCACGATGAAGCCGACCACCGGCCAGACGGTGGTGCTGGTGACGACGGAGAGGAAGACCAGGCCGCCGAGGATCACCGGGATGCCGAAGAAGATGTCGGCGAGCCGGGAGAGCAGGGTGTCGCCCCAGCCGCCGAAGAACCCGGCCAGCCCGCCGAGCAGGCTGCCCAGCAGCGCCGCGCCGGCGGTGGCGCAGACGCCGACGGTGATGGAGGCCCGGGCGCCGTAGACGACCCGGGTGTAGACGTCCCGGCCCTGGGTGTCGAAGCCGAAGGGGTGGCCGGGCTGGGAGCCCTGCTGGGCCTTGGCGAGGTCGGCGCGGTAGGGGTTGCCGGTGGCGATCAGCTGCGGCCAGATCGCGATGACCACCAGGAAGACGATGACCAGCGCGGAGAGCACGAAGACCGGGTTGCGGCGCAGATCGTGCCAGGCGTCGCTCCACAGGCTGCGGGGTTTGCCGACGGGGGCGCCGGGCGGGCCGGCGGACGGCGGTGCGGCGGACGGGCGGCGCTCCAGCGACTCCGCCTCGCCGATGGCCAGCGCGGCGGTACCGCCGTCGCCGTGGCCGATGGCTTCCTTGGGGACGTAGGGATCAGGCATAGCGGATCCTCGGGTCGAGGACGGCGTACAGCAGGTCGACGAGGAGGTTGGCGAGCAGGAAGACCAGCACCAGGATCGTCACGAAGCCCACCACGGTCGGCGAGTTCTGCCGCAGGATCCCCTGGTAGAGCTGGAATCCCACGCCGTGGATGTTGAAGATCCGCTCGGTGACGATCGCGCCGCCCATCAGGGCGCCGATGTCGGTGCCGATGAAGGTGACGACCGGGATCAGCGAATTGCGCAGCAGGTGCCGGGTGATGACGCGGTGTCGGGGCAGGCCCTTGGCGAGCGCGGTGCGGACGTAGTCGGCGCGGGCGTTCTCGGCGATGGAGGTGCGGGTCAGCCGGGTCACGTAGGCGAGCGAGACCAGCGCCAGCACCAGTCCGGGCAGCAGCAGTTCGTTCAGCGGCGCCTCCGGGGCGACGGAGGGCGCCGCCCAGGCCCACCGGACACCGAACACGAACTGCAGCAGATAGCCGCTGACGAACGTCGGGACGGAGACCACGATCAGCGACAGCAGCAGCACGCTGGTGTCGATGCCCCGGCCGCGCCGCAGCCCGCTGAACACCCCCAGCGTGATGCCCACCAGCATTTCCAGCACGATGGCGACCAGGGTCAGCCGGAGCGTCACGGGAAAGGCGGAGGCCATGAGTTCGGTGACCGACTGCCCGTTGAACGCGGTGCCGAAATTCCCCTGGAAGATCTGGCCCATGTAGTGCAGGTACTGCTTTCCCAGTGGCTGGTCGAGATAGAGGTCGCGGCGGATCTGCGCGGCGGTGGCGGGGTCCGGTGCCCGGTCGCCGAACATGGCCGCGACCGGGTCACCCAGGGCATAGACCATGAAGAAGATGAGGAAGGTGCTGCCGATGAACACCGGGATCATCTGCAACAGCCGCCGGACCACATAACGTCCCACGCGCGCCCCGCCTCTCTTTTCCGCTCAGTTGACCGTGATCGCGTTGTAGACCGGCACGCTGAACGGATTCAGCGCGACATGGCTGATCCGCTCCGAGTAGCCGCCGCTGCCGTTCTGGTACCACAGCGGAATCGCCGGCATCTGCTGCGCGAGGATCTTCTCCGCGTCCTGGAACGTCGCCACGGCCTTTCCCCGGTCCGTCGCCGCATTCGCCGCGTCGACCAGTTTGTCGAACCGCCGGTCGCTGAACTTTCCGTCGTTGGCGGATCCGTTGGTGTAATACAGCGGCTGCAGGAAGTTCTGGATCAGCGGGTAGTCCATCTGCCAGCCGGCCCGGAACGGCCCGGTCATCCCCTTCGCCGAAATCTTGTTCCGGAAGTCGGCGAAGGTACCGACCGGATCGCCCACACAGGCCCGGTCGTTGCCCAGCGTCCGGTTGATGCTGTTGCAGATCGCGTCGATCCAGTCCTTGTGCGAGCCGGTGTCCGCGTTGTACGAGAGGGTCATCCGGCCGCCCGGCAGTCCCCCGCCCTCCTTGATCAGCCGCCGTGCCTCGGCCGGGTCGAACTCGCAGGCCGCACCGCACAGCCCGGCCCGGTAGCCGCCGTCCGCACCCAGTACGGGCGAGGTCCAGTCGGTCGCCGGGGTGCGGGTGTTCTCGAAGATCTCCTTCGTGATCTGCTTCCGGTCGATGGCCATCGACAGCCCCCGCCGGACCTTGTCCGACCCCGGCCGCGACCACTCCTTCCGGTACATCGGAAAGGTGAGCGTCTGAATGATCCCGGCCGGCTGGTTGATGTATCGCCCGCCCAGATCCGACGTCACGTGCCGCAATTGCGAGGCCGGCACGTCGTCCACCAGATCGAGGTTCCCCGCCTGCAGATCCGTGTACGCGGTGTTGTTGTCCGTGTAGACCCGGAGATCGATCCCGCCGTTGCGCGCCGGATCACTGCCCGGGTACTTCCCCCATTTCCGCATCCGCATAACGGACCCCTTCTCGTAGGAGTCCACCAGATACGGCCCGTTCCCCACCGGTTTCCGCAGCCAGCCGTCATGGTCGGTGAAGAACGCCCGGGGCAGCGGCATGAACGCGGAATAGCCGAGGGTGTCCGGCCAGCTGGAGAATTTCTGGTTCAGCCGGACGGTGAAGGTCTTGTCGTCCTTGACCACCAGCCCCGACAGCGTCCGGGCGGTGGGCTTCCCGTTCTCCGGATGCACCCGGTCGAAGCCGTCGATGTACTGGAAGAACGGCGCGTTCTTCTGCTTGTTGCCGATGAAGGCGCCGTAATTCCAGGCGTCGACAAAGGACTTGGCGGTGACCTTCTCCCCGTTGCTGAAGGTCCAGCCCGGTTTCAGGGTGACCGTGAAGTTCTGCGAATCCGGCGTCTCGATCCGCTCCGCGAGCACGTTCTCCGCCGCGCCGGTCTTCGGGTTGTACCGCTTGAGCCCCCGGAACAGCATTTCCAGGACTTTCCCGCCCTGGACCTCGTTGGTGTTCGCCGGCTCCAGCGGGTTCTGCGGATCCCCCCACGAAGCAGTGACCACACCGGACCGGCCGGTGCTTCCGCCCCCGCAGGCGGTGGCCGTCAGCGCGACGGCCGCGGCGAGGGCGCAGGCCCCCCACTGCACGCGCCCGCGTCCGCGCATGACGCCTCCTCAGATCCGCGATCAGGCCTAGCCCACATAAGATCGCAAACCGGGATGTAGCGCACTTCGACGGCGACTGCCACTGCTCCATTTGCCGCCGCGCGGGAGTGCGGCGACGGACCGCCGGGGGTGCGAAAAGGCCGGTGGGGGTGCACGTAAGTGATCACGTGCACCCCCACCGGCCTCAATTCAGGGGGGGAGGACCTCAGCGCTTCGCGCGCGACGCCGTGCGCCCGCGCTCCTTCTGGTCCAGGACGACCTTGCGGATGCGCACGGCCTCCGGGGTCACCTCGACGCACTCGTCGTCGCGGCAGAACTCCAGGGACTGCTCCAGCGACAGCTTCCGCGGCGGCACGATCGCCTCGAAGGAGTCGGCCGAGGAGGAGCGCATGTTGGTGAGCTTCTTCTCCTTGGTGATGTTGACGTCCATGTCGTCGGCGCGGGAGTTCTCACCGACGATCATGCCCTCGTACACCTCGGTGCCCGGGTCGGTGAAGAGGACGCCGCGCTCCTGGAGGTTCGTCATCGCGAAGGCGGTGACGGAACCGGAGCGGTCGGCGACCAGGGAGCCGTTGTTGCGGGTCTGCAGCGCGCCGAACCACGGCTCGTGGCCCTCGTGGATGGAGTGCGCGATGCCGGTGCCGCGGGTGTTGGTCAGGAACTCCGTACGGAAGCCGATCAGACCGCGGGAGGGGACGACGAACTCCATGCGGACCCAGCCGGAGCCGTGGTTGGACATGTTGTCCATCCGGCCCTTGCGGACGCCCATGAGCTGGGTGACGGCGCCCATGTGCTCCTCGGGCACGTCGATGGTCATGCGCTCGACGGGCTCGTAGGTCTTGCCGTCGACCTCCTTGGTGACGACCTGCGGCTTGCCGATCGTCATCTCGAAGCCCTCGCGGCGCATCTGCTCGACGAGGATGGCCAGCGCCAGCTCACCGCGGCCCTGCACCTCCCAGGCGTCGGGGCGCTCGGTGTCCAGGACGCGGAGCGAGACGTTACCGATCAGCTCGCGGTCGAGGCGGTCCTTGACCTGGCGGGCGGTGACCTTGCGGTCCTTGACCGCGGCCTTGGCGTCCGCGCCCTTGCCGGTGCCACCGCGGCCGACCAGCGGCGAGGTGTTCGTGCCGATGGTCATCGAGATCGCGGGCTCGTCGACCGTGATCAGCGGCAGCGCGATCGGGTTCTCCGGGTCGGCCAGCGTCTCGCCGATCATGATGTCGGGGATACCGGCGACCGCGCAGATGTCGCCCGGGCCGGCCTTCTCGGCGGGCTTGCGGGTGAGCGCCTCGGTCATCATCAGCTCGGTGATGCGGACGTTGGAGATCGTGCCGTCGCGCTTGATCCAGGCGACGTTCTGGCCCTTGCGCAGCTCGCCCTGCTCGACGCGGAGCAGCGCGATGCGGCCGAGGAAGTTGTCCGCGTCGAGGTTGGTGACGTGCGCCTGCAGCGGGGCGGCGTCGTCGTACTCGGGCGCCGGGACGTGCTCCAGCAGCGTGGAGAAGAACGGCTCCAGGTTGGTGCTGTCGGCCGGGACCGTGCCGTCCTCCGGCTTGGTCAGCGAGGCGACGCCGTCCCGGGCGCAGGCGTAGACGATCGGGAACTCGATCTGGTCCTCGTCCGCGTCGAGGTCGAGGAAGAGGTCGTAGGTCTCGTTGACGACCTCGTCGATGCGGGAGTCCGGGCGGTCGGTCTTGTTGATGCACAGGATGACCGGCATCCGGGCCGCGAGCGCCTTGCGGAGCACGAAGCGGGTCTGCGGCAGCGGGCCCTCGGAGGCGTCGACCAGCAGGACGACCGCGTCGACCATCGACAGGCCGCGCTCGACCTCACCGCCGAAGTCGGCGTGGCCGGGGGTGTCGATGATGTTGATCGTGATGGGCTCCCCGCCGTCCTTGGGGTGATACTTCACCGCCGTGTTCTTGGCGAGGATCGTGATGCCCTTCTCACGCTCCAGGTCGTTGGAGTCCATCATCCGGTCGTCGAGCTTCTCGGCGGCGTGCTCGGCGAACGCGCCGGCCTGCTTCAGCATGGCGTCGACGAGGGTCGTCTTGCCGTGGTCGACGTGGGCGACGATGGCGACGTTACGAATGTCGTGGCGCGTGGGCACTAGCGGTGCTTCTCCCGGAATCGTGGATGGCAGCGCGTACGGACCGGTACGCGCGCCCGCCGGGCATGAAGACGCCACGGCCTCACCCCATGGTACGGGGCCGGGGCGACAAAGGCCGCCCCAGCCCGTACACAGCACCGCTGACCTGCGCTTTCCTTTCGAAAAAAGGGTTTGCGCGGGGTCCTATTTCCGGTAGCCGATGTCCTGGAAGCGGGGGGTGGCGAAGCCGAAGGCGCCGACGTTGGCGAGCGACTTCTTCGTGGCCACCAGCTCGGGCCGCTGGTAGAGCGGGATCGAGCCGGCGGCCGCCCAGATCCGGGCGTCGGCCTGCTCCACGAGCGTGCGCGCGGCGTCCTCGTCCAGCTCGGAGGCGGCCTGGTCGAAGAGCTGGTCGATGTGGTCGGTGCCCACCCGGGTGTAGTTCTGCTCGACGGTCAGCGAGCCGTCCGGCGCGGGCTGCGGCTTGGCGTAGATCGGCCGGGCGTCGGTGGCCGGGTAGGCGGTGCCGGGCCAGGAGTACAGCGCCAGGTCGTAGTCGCCGGAGGCCACGTGGTCCTGGAAGTAGCTGGCGTCGGAGACCCGCTGGAGGGAGGTCTGCACGCCGATCTTGGCGAGCATCGCGGCGATCCGGGTGCCCACGGTGCGCAGCTGCTCGGAGGCCGCGCCGTCGGGGAGCACGAAGCGCAGGGTGAGCGGTTTGCCGTCCTTCTTGACGGCGAAGCCGCCGACTCGCCGGCCGGCCTTGTCGCCGGCCGGGGAGACGGCGGTGAGCGGGGCGTCGTAGGAGCGCGGGACGGCGGCGTGCCGGGAGCCCGGGTGGCCGCCGGATCCGGGCAGGTCGGGGGCCTGTCCGGTCTCGATCACCTCGGCCGCGCTCAGGGCCTGGGCGGCGTGCTTCTTGTACCGCTTGTACTTGGCGTAGGCGTCGGACCCGGTGTCGCCGTCGGCGTCCTTCTTCTCGGCGGCGGCCGCGTCCTTGTAGAAGGCGGCGCTCTGCCGCAGCAGGGCGGCCTGCTGGACCTCGGAGCCGACCGCGCCGGTGAAGGACAGCGGGGCCTCGGCCGCGGCGGGCCGGGCGCCCTCCCCGTGGTCGCCCTTGGCGGGCCGGACGGCCTGGGCGGGGACCGGGCGGCCGGGGTTGCGGCCGTCGGCGGCACCGTCGGCGTCCGGGTCGTAGCCGCCCTCGTCGCCGTCGTCGTACCCGTTGTCCGCGCGGTCGCCGGAGCGCTCGTCCTCGTCCTCGTCGCCGTAGTCGCGGGCGCCGAGCCAGCCGCCGGGTGCGGGGGCGCCGGCCTTCTCGCCGGCCTGCTGGTGGCCGGCGCCGTCGGGCTTCCAGCCGGCATCGGCGAGCAGCGCCTTGGCGGCGCCGGCGTCCTGGTCGCCGAGCGCGTCGCTGTGGTCCTCGTAGCCGGGCTGCCCGGCCATCAGCAGATGGCTGCCGAGCGGCTTGGACGGCAGGTCGAGGGGCTTCAGCACGGTGTCGGCGAGGGCCTGCCGGTCGATGGCGCGGGCCACCGCGCGGCGCACCCGGTCGTCGGCCAGCGGGCCGCTGCTGCCGTTGAGGGCGAGCTGGGTGTAGGCGGGTTCCAAAGCCTTGTGGATGACGTACCCGCGCAGCGCCCTGCTCCCGGCGGCGGCCTTGGTGCCGGAGCCGGCCCGGCCGGACTGCGGGCCGGCGTTGCCGCCGTCCGACTTCCCGGCCGCCTCGACCCGCTCGGCGGCCGTCTGGTCGACCGCGGCGACGTCGATGGAGCCCGCGGCCAGCGCCGCGGCCCGCTTCTCCGCGGGCAGCGCCTGCAGCACGATCTTCTGCAGCTTGGCGCGGGCGCCCCACCACGAGGGGTTGCGGACCAGGACGACCCGCCCCTCGTCGGCGTCCCGCTTCCGCACCAGGAACGGGCCGGCGCCGACCTTGAGCTGCTCGCGCACCCCGTCGTTGAAGGCGTTCGGGCTGCCCATCACGCTCCGGGGGTAGAGCGGGGTGAACAGCGAGCGCCAGTCAGCGTAGGGGCGGGCGAAGGTGACCTTGACCTCGTGGGCGCCGGCGCCCTGTTCGACCTTGCCGATCCGGTCGTAGCCGGCGTTGCGGGCGGTCCAGAACGCGTTGTCCTTGCCGCGCAGCGCGGTCCACTGGGCGATGAAGTCCGCGGCGGTGATCGGCTTGCCGTCGCTCCACCGCGCCTTGGGGTTGATCTTGTACGTGACGACCTGCTTGGGGTCGCGGGCGCTGACGTCGGCGGCGTCGAGGTAGTCGGCGTTGCGCTGCGGGGTGCCCTCGGCGTCGACGGTGAACATGCTGGGCAGCACCGCGCCGGTGATCCGGGCGGTGGTGGCGTCGGCGTCGGCCTGGAAGGCGTTGAAGGTGCCGGGCATCGCGTCGACGGCCCAGCGCAGGGTGCCGCCGTCCTTGAGCTCGCCGCGCGGCGCCGGGGCGATGTCCTGGGACGCCTCGGCGGACGCCTCCCGGTCGTCGGTGCTGCATCCGGCCAGGGCCGGCAGGGGGAGCAGCACCCCCGCCGCGACGAGCGCGGCACAGCGGCGTCTGCGGCCCGCCGAGCGGCGGCCTGAGGGGTGGTCGTGGTCGGTCATGACGGTTACCTCCGGGCTCGCCCGCGCCGCGCCGAGCACCGCCTGGTGCCGGACCGGCGCACCACGTTCGGCCGACTTTGCGGCTCATCACATCTATGGCATCCCTACTGAAGGCGACCGGAGACGGACCGGCATCCCGACACGGCGACTGCCACGCCAAGGCCACCCGCCCGGCCCAACATCAGGCCCGTACGGCGGAGTGGAGACCGGCGCACGAGGGGGGCGCGAGGGGTGCCGCATGCGCCGTTTCCCGCAATGGCGTTCGCCCCCCGCCGCGGCGCATGAATGCCGAAACGCACCGGTTCGAGTCGTAATCGCGCCGGACCCCTTCCCAACCCCTACTGTGACGCGCGACACTCTCGGGCGCATGAGATCGCCCAGCACACCTTCAAAAGTGAGGGCACGTTATGTCCCTTCAGGACGAATTGACGGCGGTTGAACGCAGCCTGGACGACCTGGTCCGGTCGGTGGGCAGGCTCGAGGTGCGGCTCGGCGGCGGCCTGGACGTCCGCCGGGTCCGGAGCGACACCGACCACCTGCGGCAGAGCCTCGCCCTGCTCAAGCAGAGCGCGGCCTGCGGACCGGCCGCCCGCGGGCAGGCCGTCCAGGCCGAGATGGTCACGATCTCCGACGCGCCCTACAACTCCGCGCTGTGGGCCGGTGCCGACGACGAGGGCCTCGGGTCGAGACACGGGCACGCCCCCTGACGGACCGGACCGCAGGAGGAGTCCTCCCCCTGGGCACACCCCCGTCCGCCCCTCATCCCGCCCCGCCGCGCCGTGCCGCGACGGAGCGCCCTTCACGGAGACCGACGTTGGCCACTGGCACCGAACCCACCTCGCAAACGGGCACGACCGGCGTGCACACCCCGTCGCGCGCCGCCATCCCGGCCCGCCACCTGCGGACCGACCGCTGGTGGCTGGCACCGGCCACCACCGCCGCCGGGCTGTTCGCGTTCATCGTCTACTCGACCTGGCGGGCGTTCGCGAACGCCGACTACTACAGCGCGCCCTACGTCTCGCCGTTCTACTCGCCGTGCCTGGCCCAGAACTGCCACACCATGCACGGCGGGCCCAACTGGGAGATCGTCGGGAGCTGGTGGGGCCTGTCCCCGGCCCTGCTGATCCTGATCTTCCCGCTGGGCTTCCGGCTCACCTGCTACTACTACCGCAAGGCCTACTACCGCGGCTTCTGGGCCTCGCCGCCGGCCTGCGCGGTCGCCGAGCCGCACAAGAAGTACACCGGCGAGACCCGCTTCCCGCTGATCCTGCAGAACATCCACCGCTACTTCTTCTACTTCGCGGTGCTGGTGGCCGGCGTGCTGACCTACGACACCGCGCTCACCTTCCGCGACGAGCACTACGCCTGGGGCCACATGGGCCTGGGCACCCTGGTGTTCCTCGCCAACATCGTGCTGATCTGGGCGTACACCCTCTCCTGCCACTCCTGCCGGCACATCGTCGGCGGGCGGCTGCGGCACTTCTCGAAGCACCCGGTGCGCTACCGGCTCTGGGGCTGGATCGGCAAGCTCAACGAGCGGCACATGCTGCTCGCCTGGTCGTCGCTGATCAGCGTGGCGCTGGCGGACTTCTACGTCTTCCTGCTGGCCAGCGGGGCGTTCGCGGACCCGCGCTTCTTCTGACGCGGCGTCCCGGGGGCCCGCGGCTCTCCCCTCCCCCTCAACAACTCCTGTTCCTACGACAGTTCTCCAAGGAAGGTTGTGCCCCCCGATGGCGCATGTGGACCGGCAGACATGGGACGTGGTCGTGGTGGGCGCGGGCGGCGCCGGGCTGCGCGCCGCCATCGAGGCCCGCGAGGCAGGCATGCGGACGGCCGTGATCTGCAAGTCCCTGTTCGGCAAGGCCCATACGGTGATGGCCGAGGGCGGTATCGCGGCCAGCATGGGCAACGCCAACGAGCACGACAACTGGCAGGTCCACTTCCGCGACACCATGCGCGGCGGGAAGTTCCTCAACCACTGGCGGATGGCCGAGCTGCACGCCCGGGAGGCGCCGGACCGGGTCTGGGAACTGGAGACCTGGGGCGCGCTGTTCGACCGTACGCCCGACGGCCGGATCTCCCAGCGCAACTTCGGCGGCCATGAGTACCCGCGGCTGGCGCACGTCGGCGACCGTACCGGCCTGGAGCTGATCCGCACCCTCCAGCAGAAGATCGTCTCCCTCCAGCAGGAGGACGAGAAGGAGTTCGGCGCGTACGACGCCCGGCTGAAGGTCTTCCAGGAGTGCACGGTCACCCGCGTCCTCACGGATGCGAAGAGCGGCTCGGCCGCGGGCTCCGGCAAGGTGTCCGGCACCTTCTGCTACGAGCGGGAGTCCGGCCGGTTCTTCGTGCTGGAGGCGCCCGCGGTGGTGCTGGCCACCGGCGGCATCGGCAAGTCCTTCAAGGTGACGTCGAACTCCTGGGAGTACACCGGCGACGGGCACGCGCTGGCGCTGCTGGCCGGGGCGCCGCTGATCAACATGGAGTTCGTGCAGTTCCACCCGACCGGCATGGTCTGGCCGCCGTCGGTCAAGGGCATCCTGGTCACCGAGTCGGTGCGCGGCGACGGCGGGGTGCTGCGCAACAGCGACGGCAAGCGCTTCATGTTCGACTACATCCCGGACGTCTTCAAGGAGAAGTACGCCGAGACCGAGGACGAGGGCGACCGCTGGTACGAGGACCCGGACCACAACCGCCGCCCGCCCGAGCTGCTGCCCCGCGACGAGGTCGCCCGGGCCATCAACGCCGAGGTGAAGGCGGGCCGCGGCTCCCCGCACGGCGGCGTCTTCCTGGACGTCTCGACCCGGATGCCGGCCGAGATGATCAAGCGCCGGCTGCCCTCGATGCACCACCAGTTCAAGGAGCTGGCGGACGTCGACATCACGGCGGAGCCGATGGAGGTCGGGCCGACCTGCCACTACGTGATGGGCGGGGTGGACGTGGACCCGGACACCGCGGCGGCGACCGGCGTACCGGGCCTGTTCGCCGCCGGTGAGGTGGCCGGCGGCATGCACGGCTCCAACCGTCTGGGCGGCAATTCCCTCTCCGACCTGCTGGTCTTCGGCCGCCGGGCGGGACTGCACGCGGCCGAGTACGTGAGCGGGCTGACCACGCGGCCGGCCGCCGATCCGCTGCAGATCGACGCCGCGGAGGCGGAGGCGCTCCGTCCGTTCAGTGCCGAGGGCGCGGAGCCGGAGGACGCCGCCGACCGCGGCCCGGCGGAGAACCCGTACACCCTTCACCAGGAGCTGCAGCAGGCGATGAACGACCTGGTCGGCATCATCCGCAAGGAGAGCGAGATGTTCGAGGCGCTCAAGCGGCTGGCCGATCTGCGGGTGCGGGCCCGGCGGGCCGGCGTCGAGGGCCACCGGCAGTACAACCCGGGCTGGCACCTGGCCATCGACCTGCGGAACATGCTGCTGGTCAGCGAGTGCGTGGCGCGGGCGGCGCTGGAGCGCGAGGAGAGCCGCGGCGGGCACACCCGCGACGACCACCCGGCGATGGACCGGAGCTGGCGCAACATCAACCTCGTCTGCGAACTGGCCGATCCGCAGGGCGACGCCCGGGCCGCGGACCCGTCGCTGGGCCAGATCCGGCTGGCCCGGCGGGAGACCCCGCCGATCCGCCGCGACCTGCTGGAGCTGTTCGAGAAGGACGAGCTGGCGAAGTACCTGACCGACGAGGAGCTGACCCGGTGACCGAGCAGCAGACAGCGCAGCACGTGGCGGAGCAGCCGGCGGCGTCCGGTGCCTACCAGGCGCACTTCCGGGTGTGGCGGGGTGACACGGAGGGCGGGAGCCTTTCCGACTTCACGGTCGAGGTGCACGAGGGCGAGGTGGTGCTCGACATCATCCACCGGCTGCAGGCCACCCAGGCCCCGGACCTCGCGGTCCGCTGGAACTGCAAGGCGGGCAAGTGCGGTTCGTGCAGCGCGGAGATCAACGGCCGGCCGCGGCTGATGTGCATGACCCGGATGTCGGTGTTCGACCGTACGGAGACGATCACGGTGACGCCGATGCGCGCGTTCCCGGTGGTCCGGGACCTGGTCACCGATGTGTCCTTCAACTACGCCAAGGCCCGGGAGATCCCGGCGTTCGTGCCGCCGCCGGAGCTGGGGCCGGGCGAGTACCGCATGCGGCAGGAGGACGTCGGGCGCTCGCAGGAGTTCCGCAAGTGCATCGAGTGCTTCCTGTGCCAGGACACCTGCCATGTGGTCCGTGATCACGAGGAGAACAAGGCGGCGTTCGCCGGGCCGCGGTTCCTGATGCGGATCGCCGAGCTGGACATGCATCCGCTGGACGCGGCACCGGAGTCCGGGGTGGACCGCAAGCGCACCGCGCAGGACGAGCACGGGCTGGGCTACTGCAACATCACCAAGTGCTGCACCGAGGTCTGCCCCGAGCACATCAAGATCACCGACAATGCGCTGATCCCGCTCAAGGAACGCGCCGCGGACCGGAAGTACGACCCGCTGGTGTGGCTCGGGAACAAGATCCGGCGCCGCACCGAATGATCGCCGGGCGGCCGGACGCGCCTGCCCCGCAACCCGATATGTCCGTCCAACTGCCGCTACGTCGACACTTTCTGACAGCACGTCAAATGGCTTGATCTCGCCTGCCGGCATGCACTTGTCAACGCGGTATAAAAACGGAATGAATTTTCCGAAACTGAGCCGGCGCCGGGTCCTCGCCGGTATCGGCAGCGTGCCGCTGGCGGCCGCGGCAGGGGTACCGGCGCGCGGCCGGGAGCGTCCCGGAGGGCCGGGTCCGGCGCCGGACGGCAGGCGGACCACCCTGCTGCGCGGCGCCGACCTGGTGCTGACCATGGACCCGGAACTCGGCGACGGCCCGCTGGGCACGCTGGAGGACGGCGTCGACGTCCTGCTCCAGGACGGCGCGGTCGCCGCGGTCGGCCGGAAGCTCGACGCGCCCGCCGGCGCCCGGGTCATGGACGCCGGCGGGAAGCTCGTCCTGCCCGGCTTCGTCGATCTGCACAACCACCTGTGACAGTCGAGCATCCGCGGCGGCTGCTCGACCCAGGACCTGTACGGCTGGCTGGCCGGCTGCAACCGCGGTTCGTCTACGCCGCCGACCTCGACCTCGTCCCCCGGGTCAAGAAGGACTTCCTGGACCCGCTGCCGCTGGCCTCCGCGCAGGTGTCGGTGCACGCCGGGATGTCCGCCCGCAAGGAGCTGCGGCAGTTCCACGAGCTCGCCCGGGACCTCGGGGTGATGCTCAACTCCCACGTCCTGGAACACCGCGACGACCGCAAGGACGACCCGATCCGCTCGCTGCGCGAGACCGGTGCGTTCGGGCCGGACCTGCTGATGAACCACGCGATCCACCTCACCGACGAGGAGATCGCGCTGACCGGCGCCCACGACGTCCGGGTCGCCCACTGCCCGCTCAGCAACATGCGGCTGGCGTCCGGCATCATGCCGCGGCCGGCCCTGCACCGGCACGGCGTACGGGCCGGGCTGGGGCACGACGGCGGCACCAACGACACCTCGGACATGTTCAACGTGATGAAGGCGGCGGTCGGCCTCCAGCGGGCCCGGCACGAGGACGCGTCGATCCACCCGACGATCCCGGCGGTGCTGCGGATGGCGACGCTGGGCGGCGCGGAGTGCATCGGCATGGCGGACCGGGTCGGGTCGCTGACACCGGGCAAGCGCGCCGATGTCGTCGTCCTGGACCCCGGCACGCTCAACTTCGCCCCGCGCTTCGACTGGACCAGCCAGATCGTGCTCAACGGCCAGCCGCCGAACGTCAGCGAGGTCTTCGTCGACGGCCACCTCCGCAAACACCGGGGCCGGCTGGTCCACGTCGACCCGTCCCGCGTCGTCCACGAGGCGGAACGCGCGGCGGCCCGCGTACGGGGCGCGGCCTGAGGGGTAGCGGTCAACGTACCCCCGCCCGGCCCCCGGGTGCGTACGCCCCTCAGAAGAGGCTCAGCAACGCCTCCGTCGGGTCGATCGCCGTGGATTCGCCGTCGGGGAGGGCGAGTTCGAACCAGACCGTCTTGCCGCGCGGGGTGCGGCGGCTGCCCCAGCCCTCGCTCAGCAGGCCGACGAGCTGCAGCCCGCGGCCGCCCTCGTCGGTGTCGCGGGCGCGGCGGCGGCGCGGCTGGGCGAGGTCGGCGTCCCAGACCTCGCACACCAGCGTGCGGTCCAGCAGCAGCCGGAGCCGGATCTCGCCGTGGCCGTGCCGCAGCGCATTGGTCACCAACTCGCTGACCAGCAGTTCCGTCGTGTCGACCAGGTCCTGCAGGCCCCAGTCGGTCAGCTGGTCGCGGGCCAGTTCGCGGGCCCGGGCCACCGAGCGGGCCTCCGGCGCGAGGCTCCAGTCGCCCACCGCGTCCTTGGGCAGCCCGTGCACCCGCGCCATCAGCAGCGCGATGTCGTCCTCGCCGTGCGAGGTGTCCAGGGCGCTGAGCACGTGGTCGCAGGCGTCCTCCAGCGGGCGGTCGGCGCCCGACAGCGCCCGGCGGAACGCCTGCAGCCCCTCGTCCAGCGGGTGTTCGCGGGACTCGACCAGGCCGTCGGTGTACAGCGCGAGCAGCGCCCCGTCCGGCAGTTCGACCTCGATCTCCTCGAACGGTTCGCCGCCCACCCCCAGCGGCATCCCCGGCGGTACGTCGAGCAGCAGCGCGTCCTCGCCCTCCTCGACGAGCACGGGCGGCAGATGTCCGGCGTTGGCGAACGTGGCGCGCCGGGTGACCGGGTCGTAGACGGCGTAGACGCAGGTGGCGAGGTAGACCTCGGAGAGGTCGGCGGTACGGGCGGAGCGCCTCGGCTCCGGGGCGGAGGCGGCGGTGCCCGAACGGCCGCGCGCACCCCGGCCCTTGGCGCGGCCGTCGCCGCCGCCGCCGAGCCCGCGGGCGATCTCGTCCAGCGCGGAGAGCACCTCGGCCGGTTCCAGGTCGAGCAGGGCCAGCGTCCGCACGGCGGTGCGGAGTTCGCCCATGGCCACGGCGGCGCGCAGTCCGCGGCCCATGACGTCGCCGACGACCAACGCCGTGCGGTGGCCGGGGAGTTCGATGACGTCGAACCAGTCGCCGCCGACCTCGGTGGCGGTGGTGCCGGGGAGGTAGCGGCAGGCGATGTCGAGGCCGGCCGCCTCCGGGTCGCCCGGCGGCAGCAGGCTGCGCTGCAATATCAGGGCGCGTTCGTGTTCGCGGCGGTAGAGGCGGGCGTTGTCGATGCAGACCGCGGCGCGCGCGGCGAGTTCGACGGCGAGTGCGGTGTCGCGTTCGCCGAACGGTTCGCTGCCCTTGGTGCGGGAGAACTGCACCAGCCCGACGACGGTGTCCCGGGCGACCATCGGGACGGCGAGGGTGGAGTGCACCACGGCGCCCATCCCCGGCCCGTCGTCGCTCTCCCGGCCGGGGATGATCTGGGCCCGGGCGGTGCGCAGGGCGCCGGCGCAGGGGGAGTTGAACGGGTAGCGGTGGACGGCGCCGACCGCGACCGGGCCCGGTGCGTCCTGTGACTCGCAGCAGGGGCCCCCGGCGAGCGGGGCGTCGGAGACGGCGCTGGCGAAGGCGACCCGGCGGAGCTCGGCGCTGCCGTCGCTGGTGCCGGGCGGTGCCTCGTCGCCGGAGAGCAGGCCCTGGTAGAGGTCCACGGAGGCCAGGTCGCAGAACTGGGGGACGGCGACGTCGAGGAGGGTGCGGGCGGTGGTCTCCAGGTCGAGGGAGTTGCCTATCCGGGCGCCGGCCTCGTTCAGCAGGGCGAGGTTGCGGCGGGCGTTGGCGGCCTCGCGCTCGGCCCGGCGCCGGCCGGTGACGTCGGCGGCGAGCGCGGCGACGCCGATGGGGCGGCCGCTGGCGCCGTGCAGCCGGTAGAGCGAGATCGACCAGCGGCGGCGCTCGTCCTCGCCGGGTACCGCGCCGACCAGTTGCATTTCGGTGACCGGTTCGCCGGTGTCCAGGACGCGGCGCAGGGCGACGGTCATCCGCTCGGCCTCGGGGCGGGGCAGGAAGTCGTACGGGGTGCAGCCGCGGTACTTGCTCGCCGGGCCGCCGAAGACCGTGGCGAAGCGCTCGTTGACGCGCAGCAGCTTCAGGTCCGTGCCGAACAGGGTGAAGCCCATGGGAGATTGACCGAAAACGGCCTGCGAGGCGGCGAGGTCGGTCTCGATACCGCGCAGCGCCCGGACGTCGACGACGACGCAGACCGCGGCGCGTTCGCCCTCCTCGTTGCGGGAGGGCATGACGTAGATCTCGGCGAGCCCGTCGGCCGGTCCGTCCTCGTTCCGGCGGTAGGGCACCAGGCCGGTCCACTCCCGGCCGTCGAGGATCTCGGAGACCTTGCGGCGCCCGGTTTCCCGCAACTCGCTGGGTACGAAGGCCGCTACGGGGTCCTTGCCGAGGGCGTAGCGGGCGGGGATGCCGAGCATCTGCTCGGCGCGCTCGCTCCACTGGTCGATGCGTCCGTCGGGTCCGAGGGAGAAGGAGGCCACCCGGATGTAGTCGTAGATCGATCCGGGGCGGCTGCTCTGCCAGACGGGCGGGCCCTGCGGTTCGCGCGCGTGCGGACGGGCACCTGGGTCGCCGGGGCCGTCCACACCGCCCCGACCATCGGCCTGTGCGGGTTCTGCCCCGCCAGATGACATCTCGCTCACGAGCCCCGTCCCCTCCAGCTCATCGTGCCCGGACCGGACCAGCCTGAGTATCCAACACCGCGGCTATCCGGAACACGGTCTTCACGATCACAGCACAGTCTCGATCGCAGGCCATCGACAAAATGTCGATGAAATGGCAACGATCAGGACCCCACCTGTCTCCTAACCAGCCACCGACAGCTCGAACCACACTGTCTTGCCACTCTTTCCGCGACGGGTCCCCCAGCGCCGCGAACTGCAGGCGACCAGCTGCAATCCGCGTCCCCCCTCGTCGTCGGGGGCGGCGGTGCGCTCCTGCGGCGGGTCGGGCAGCGGATCGGAGACCTCGACGAGGAGCTCGCCGGCGCTCAGCAGGACCATGCGCACCCCGATCGGTCCGGTGGCATGACGCAGGGAGTTGGTGACGAGCTCGCTGACGAGAAGTACGGCCACGTCGGCGGCGCCGTTCAGGCCCCAGTCGTTGAGCACCCGGCGGACGACGGTGCGGGCGGTGCGCACGGCCCCCGGGTCGGCCGGGAAGCTCCATTCGGCGATCGGTGAGCCGGTGGCCCTGCCGCGCTTGCGGACGTGGTCGGTGCCGGGTGCCGGGGAGCCTTCCGCTGCGCTGTCGCTCACGCCGATCACATCCCAGCCGAGGCATCCCCGTCGGAGTACCCGCATTCAAGGGCTCAATCAGGACATACCCGATATCGAGGGTGAAGTATCGCCCGCAACCGTGCACCGTGGAGCAAATGGCGCATATGTCTGCAGTGACGTGAGAGAGGCCTGGTGGGCGGGCACGCGTGCGCGGCAGAAGGGCCGCGCCACGCCGGGCGTGCCGGGCGGCGGACGGCCGACCGCGCGCCCTCAGGGGCCCGCTCGGCGGCGTGCGGCGGGGCCCCGGTCCGCGCTCAGCGGCGTACGCCCGGCACCCCGGCAGCCGTGGCGGCCAGCCGTCGCATCGCCTCGGCGACCGCCGGCCGGTCCTGGTCCAGCCAGTCGACCTGCTCTTCCTCCCCGGGCCGCAGCCAGCGCAGCTCGTCGTGATCCTCGAGCGGCCGCGGCACCCCGGACACCAGCCGCGCCGTCCACACCTGGAGGACGTAGCCGGGCCGCAGCACCCACTCTCCCGGGATGCGGTCCCCGATCTCGGTCTCGACGCCGAGCTCCTCGCGCAGCTCGCGCTCCAGCGCCCGCTCGGGCGTCTCGCCGTCCTCGACCTTGCCGCCGGGCAGCTCCCAGCGGCCGGCCAGCGCGGGCGGTGCGCTGCGCCGGGCGGCCAGCAGCCGCCCGCCTTCGCACACCGCTCCGCCCACCACTACGTGCACCGTCGTCATGCGCGGCAGCCTACGTCCCCCGTCCTCGTCCCGCTTCTGCGCGGCGTCCCTCAGGTCGCCGCGCGATCGACCTTCTCGACCACGTAAAGCCGCTGGTTGCCCCGGGTATCGAGCCGTTCGGCCACCCGCTCCGCCTCCGCTCGGGTGGCATAACGGCCCACGCGATACCGGTTGCCGCCTTCGTCCTGGCGGATGACGAGCCAGGGCAGCACGGCCCCGTTGTCGGTCATTGCGCCCCTCCGTCCGCCGGACAGCGCGCCGTGACGCGCCCCTCGTGTGCTGATGCCGAAATCGCAATCCGCATATGCCCGAGCGTACGCCCGACCTTTACGCACCGGATATGGAATTACACAAAGAGATACCGAACCGGCCACCCGCGGGCCCCGGCGTACCGGAGGCGGCCTGCGAGTGGCCGGTGTGGCCCGAACGACTCGGGCACGTGTGGTGGGGAAGGGGGCGACCCGGCGCGGGCCACCCCGAGGGGCGGGATCCCTTACGCCCCCACGGGCGCCTTGGTCCCCTCGGCCGCTCCCGTCCCGTCGGCCTCTCCGGTCTCGTCCGCCGCACGGCTCTCCTCGGCGGCGAGCTCGTCCTCGACCGTCACCAGGGACGGGTTGCGCCAGGAGCTGCGCACGCCCCAGTAGTAGAAGGCGAGCGCGATCACGGCGACCAGGAGGATGTCCCAGCCCTCCGGCAGGTAGCCCTTGCCGCCGAAGTCCTTGCCGCCCAGGTAGGACACGGCGGCCATGACCAGCAGGTACGCCACCATCCAGGCACCGGCCTTCAGGTGCGGGAGCAGCGCGGCCCACGGCTTGCGGCCCTGGGTGAGCGGCTTGCCGATCTCGTACCAGGCCCAGACGGGCAGGCCGACGGCCATGATCAGGATGACCTTGCCGGTCAGCGGCCAGCGGCCCCAGTAGAGGACCAGCGAGCCGAAGATCATCGCGATCGGGGCGATGACCGGCATGGCGCGCAGCTTGACCGGGCGCTTGAGGTCCGGCGACAGCCGGCGCAGCGACATCACGGCGACCGGGCCGGTGATGTACGAGATGACCGTGGCGACCGAGACGATCTCGGCCAGCGAGCCCCAGCCGCGGAAGACCGCGAGGAAGAGGAACGCGATCACGAGGTTGAGCAGCAGCGCCGGGCGCGGCACACCGGTCTTCTTGTCCACCCTGCCGAAGACGCCGGGCAGGTGGCCGTTCTCCTGCACGCCCTGGATCATGCGCGAGGTGGTGGCGGCGTAGATCATGCCGGTGCCGGACGGCGAGACGAAGGCGTCCGCGTAGAGCAGCAGCGCGAGCCAGTTCAGGCCCCAGGCCACGGCCAGGTCGGCGAGCGGCGAGTTGAAGCCGAGGCCGGCCCAGCCGCCGCTGGCGCCCAGCTTGTCGCCGGGGACCGCCATCAGGAACGCGACCTGCAGCGCCACGTAGATGACCAGCGCGATGATGATCGACGAGACCACGGCCTTGGGCAGCGACTTGCCGGGGTTGCGGGCCTCGGCGGCGAGGTTCAGCGGGGACTGGAAGCCGTTGTAGGCCCAGACGATGCCGGAGACCGCGACGGCGGTGAAGACCGAGCTCCAGCCGTTGGGGGTGAAGCCCCCGTGGTGCGCGATGTTGCTGGTGTCGAAGTGCGCCAGCATCAGGGCGCTGGCGGTCAGCACCGGGACGACGACCTTGAAGACCGTGATCGCGGTGTTGGTCTTCGCGAACAGCGAGATCGCGAACCAGTTGAGGAAGAAGTAGAAGATCAGCAGGATGCTGGCGAGCCCGACGCCGGAGCCGGTCAGCTCCTTGCCGTCGTAGAGCGCCTGCGCCCAGCCGAAGTCCCACGAGCTCATGTACTGGACGGAGGCGGTGGCCTCGCCGGGGATGACCGAAACGATGGCGATCCAGTTGGCCCACGCGGCGAGGTAGCCGGCGAGCGAGCCGTGCGAGTACTGGCCGTAACGGACCATGCCGCCGGCCTTCGGGAACATCGCGCCGAGCTCGGAGTAGGTCAGGGCGATGGTGAGTGCGACCAGCGCGCCGATGATCCAGGCGAGGATCGCGGCCGGTCCCGCGATGGCGGCGGCCCGCTCGGCCCCGAAGAGCCAGCCGGAACCGATGATGGACCCGAGACCCGTGGCGGTCAGGGCGATGGTCCCGAGGGACCGACGGTAATGCGAGTGCGAACCCTGCTCCGCACCCGGGTTTTTCGTCGTGCTCACGTGCTGGTCTCCTGGTCTTCCCCCGTGCCGTGCACAAACTTCGCCATCGTAAGAGCGAATCCGAAGATCGGATTCCCGCACTCGGCCAAAACAGCCACCCAGTTGAGGGTCTGTGAGGTTTGCAACACCAAGATCCGGCCAACATTTAGGCCAATTTCTGGACGAATCGGACAACGGACTTGAGGCCGAAAGTAACTACGGATCCCGCACGGGACGCAGCCTCGGTCCCGCACGCGAGACGCACGCGGGACGCACGCGAGAAGACCGTCCCCTCGGGAACACCGGCCCACGGGAAGGCCAGCCCACGGGAAGGCCGTCCCTCGGGCCGCCCTCGGGGGTGCCGCCCGTCGCGGGGTGCCGTCCCTCGCGGGGTGCCGTCCCTCGGGAAGACCGCCTCCTCGGGAATACCTCCTCCCCCCGCCCCGTTGTCGGCCCACAGGGGGCGCACGCAACCCCTACGGGATCCGTTCGCCCCCGCCCTAGGGGCAAGGCCGCTCTACCGGGCAGAGGCCGGCGACCGACCGAGCGCCCGCCCCGCCGCCTACTTCACCGGCAGGTGGTACGCGACCCGGTAGCGGTCCGCGAGCGTGATGATGTCGGCCGTCTCGACCGGGCGGCCGCCCGCGAAGTACGTCCGCGAGATCACCAGCACCGCATGGCCCGGGACCCCGCCCAGCGCCATGGCCTCCTCGGCCAGCGCGGGGCGCGCACCGACCTCCTCGATGACGTTGTCCACCACGACGTCGATGGCCGCCATCCGCTCGACGACGCCGCGCCCGGCCAGCGGCCCCTCCTCGGGCAGCATCACCGGAGTCCGGCCGGTCACCTCCAGCGGCTCCCAGGAGGTCGAGAGCATCGCCGGCTCGCCCTCCGCGCGGAAGAGATAGCGGGTCCGCATGACCCTGCCGCCCGGCGGGATCCGCAGCCGGCCGGCGACCGCCGAACTGGCCGCCTCCTGCTCGCTGCTGGACTCCCAGGTGCCGCGCACCCGCTCGTCCGTCTGCTCCTGCCGGAAGGGCGTGCATCCACCCACCGCATGGAACCCGACCCGCGCGATACGCCGCGGCACGGGCTGCTCCCGTACGTACGTCCCCGACCCCGAGCGGCCCTCGACGAGCCCCTCCGCCATCAGGACCTTGCGGGCCTCCAGGGCGACGGTGTCCGAGACGCCGTACTCCTCGCGGATCCGGGCCTGGGAGGGGAGGCGGGTGTGCGGCGGCAGCACCCCGTCGACGATCTTCTGGCGCAGGTCGCCGGCGACGCGTAGGTACGCGGGCTGCTCACCGAAAGGCACGTGCCCCTCCCAACAGCTTGACAGTCAGCAACAGCGTGGCAACCGCGCGTGGTCGACCGCAACCTCGGGCCAGATATTCACCTGTTGTGATGAAACCCAGCTCAGCCACCTGGGGGCCGTCCGCGCCGGCACCGGCCGTGCGCATCTTCCGCCTCGCCCACCTCCGGCGTCACACCCGCACGCGCCACCTCGTCATGTCACGATCGTCCACATGCCCCACCCACGGGGCAGGCACGATGACGACCACGGCAAACAGGCGGCCCGACGACGCCCCGACGGGACGGCCGGACGACCGCCCCGAAAAGCGACCGAAAAGCGACCGTGCCGGACCATCCCGGAGCGGACCGGACCACCCCGGAACGGAAACGACCACCCCGGAGCAGGAAGGAAGGCGCCCATGCCCGCCGAGTCCCACCTCTCCCCCATGCCCAAGGAGTGGCAGCGGGCCCTCGCCGTCGCCGCCCACCCCGACGACCTCGAATACGGCGCCGCGGCGGCCATCGCCGAATGGACCGCCGCCGGGCGCGAGGTCAGCTACCTCCTGGTCACCCGTGGCGAGGCTGGTATCGACGGGTTGGCCCCCGAGGAGTGCGCCCGGGTGCGGGAGACCGAACAGCGGGCCGGCGCCGCGCTCGTCGGCGTCCACACCGTGGAATTCCTCGACCACCACCGGGACGGCACGGTCGAGGGCGGAACGGCGCTGCGCCGCGACCTCTCCGCGGCCATCCGCCGCCACCGCCCGGAGCTCCTGATCACCCTCAACCACCACGACACCTGGGCCGGGGGGCACTGGAACACCCCGGACCACCGGGTGGTCGGCCGGGCGGTCCTGGACGCGGCGGGCGACGCCGGCAACCGCTGGATCTTCCCGGAGCTCGCCGACGCCCTCGGCCTCGCCCCCTGGAACGGCGTCCGCTGGGTGGCCGTGGCGGGCTCGCCGTACCCCACCCACGCCGCCGAGGTCGGCCCCGGCATCGACCGCGCGGTGGCCTCCCTGGCGGCGCACGGTACGTACATCAACGGCCTGCGCGGTCACGGGCAGGACGCGCAGTCCTACGCCCGCGCCTTCATCGAACAGACCCTCCGCACCGGCGGGGAACGCCACCGGGGCCGGCCGGCGACCCTGTTCGAGCTGTTCCCGCGCTAGGCCCCACCGTACGGTCAGGAATCCCGAGTCCCGGGCCCCGAGCTCCCGTTCACCTCCACGGCCACGAACGTGGTCACCAACTCCGCGATCTCCTGCGGCCGTTCCAGCACCATCGCATGGGTCGCGTCCACCCCGGCGACGGTGACGTGCGGCTGTGTCCGGGCCAGTTCCGCCAGATCGTGCCGCAGGCCCTCCGTATAGGCCGCCATCAGGTCGTCGAACCACGACGGCACGCCCGGCACCGGCGGGTTGGGGCGCAGTGCCCGGGCGATCAGCAGCGGCCGGGAAACGGTCCGGTACCGGCCGAACAGGTCGATCCCGGCCATCGCCTCCTGCAGTTCCCCGGCCTGTTGCCGCCCGGGCCGCAGGAAGAGCCGCCCGTCCCCGGTCTCCGCCAGCGCCCGCCGCACGCCCGCCTCCATCACGTCGGCGGGAATCCCCAACTCGGCGGCCATACCGGTCTGATAGCCGATCACGCCCGCCAACGCCTCGGTGCCGAAGGGTCGTCCGCCCGCCTCCTCGGCGAACTGCCGTGCCTCGGCGAGCCGTTCCCGCACCCACTCCGGGTCCAGCCCGGCGTACTGCTCCGGCCGTCCCATTCCGTGCCCGTCGAGGTTCACCGCCGCGGGCACGAGGTCCGCCAGGGCCTCCAGGCACCGCACGGCCACCATCCCGCCCAGGGAGTGCCCGACCACCACGGCCCGCGGTATCCCGCACCCCGCCAGCACGGCCCGTACGTCCTCGACGGCCGTCCCGAACGTCCACGGCACCGCGCCGTCCCCCGACCGCCCGTGCCCCCGCAGGTCCATCGCCAGCACCCGGTGCCCGGCGGCCAGCAGCGGCGCCGCCCGTTCCCAGTCCAGGAGCGTCCGTCCGGCCCCGTGCAGCAACAGCACCGCCGTCCCGGCCCCGCCGTGGTCCCGCACCGCCAGCTCCACCCCGTCGCCGGCCTCGCACACCAGGTCCCGGCCCGTATTCCCCGCGCTTCGTGTCATGCGTCCACGCTAGGGCCGCCGAACGCGTTCAAGATCATCCGCGAAGTCGATGCGCCGGGGCCCCTTTCCGGGAGAGAATGGATCATCCCCCTCCACCCGGCGCGCTGCCGCCCGCCCTCGTCCCGGCGCCGGGACGCCGCGGTACGGACTGCCGAGACGGCCGCCCTCGTGCGTGCGCCGCCCCGGCCCGGTCAGAACTGACGGTTCACGCGGCGCGGAGCTCCGCCCACCATGTGATGCCGCCCGGGTGGACCCGTGTGCCGCACTCGGCCGCCAGGGCGGTGACGATGCCGAGCCCGCGTCCGTGCTCGCCCGGGCAGGGCTCGGCGGCCGGCCGGCCGGCCCCGGCGTCGGTCACCTCGACCCGCAGGCCGTTGCGCCCGCCGGCGACCCGCGACAGCCGCAGCACCGCCGGCGGCAGGGCGTGGACGACGGCGTTGGTGATGAGCTCCGAGATCACCAGGAGCGCGTCCTCGGCGAGGTCCGGTGCCAGGTTCCAGTCGGCCAGGACCGCACGCGCCCGCCGGCGAACGACCGAAACGGACTCGGGGATGTGCGGCAGCGGAAAGACATGTTCGGACGTTTCCCGAACCGCCGCGTCAAGCTGTGCCGCCATGCCGCCTCCTCCGAGGCCTCTACCGGCTGGAACGCCGGGCTTGAGAGGGACGCTATGAGGCACGGTGGAGGCGGTCAATGAACACCGGTCGGCATTACCGAACGCTCGCCCGCGCAGGGCCCTCTCCCCCGGCAGATGCCGACCGCGGGACTACGATGGCCTCATGGCCGGCCCGGTCCAGTCGATCGAACGGGCGGCGGCAATCCTGCGTCTGCTCGCCAGTGGGCCCCGTCGGCTCGGGCTGGGTGAGGTGGCCGTGTCGCTCGGGCTGGCGAAGGGCACCACCCACGGCATCCTGCGCACCCTGCAGAACATCGACTTCGTCGAGCAGGACCCCGCGACCGGGAAGTACCAGCTCGGGGCGGCGCTGCTGCACCTGGGCACCAGCTACCTCGACGTGAACGAGCTGCGGTCCCGCTCCATCAACTGGGCCGACGCCCTGGCCGCCCGCAGCGGGGAGGCGGTCCGCCTGGGCGCGCCCCTGGAGGGCAAGGTGCTCATCGTCCACCACGTCTTCCGCCCCGACGACACCCTGCAGACGCTGGATGTGGGCGCCCTGCTGCCCCTGCACGCCTCCTCGCTCGGCAAGGTGCTGCTGGCGTTCGGCAGTGTGCCCCTGGAGCCGGCCGTGGAGGCCGGGCTGGAGGCGTACACCCGCCACACCCTGGTCGACCCGGGGCACCTGACCCGGGCGCTCAACGAGGTCCGGGAGCTCGGGTGGGCCGCCGAAGTGCAGGAGATGGTCATGGGCGACGCCGGCGTCGCCGCGCCGATCCGGGGCCACGGTGGCCTCGTGGTGGGCGCCATCGGTGCCTCCGGCACGGTCGAGCGGATCTGTGACTCCAAAGGGGTCCCACAGTCGGCCCTGGTCAGCCAGGTCCGCCACGCCGCCCAGGCGATCTCCAGGGATCTGGGGGCCGCCCGCTGGTGAGTCCCGCCGCCTCATGCCCCGCAACGGAAGGCTGATCATGGTTGAGCGGTATGTGATGTCCATCGATCAGGGCACCACCTCCACCCGATGCATCCTCTTCGACCACCAGGGGCGGCTGGTGTCGGTCGTCCAGCGGGAGCACCAGCAGCACTTCCCCCGGCCCGGGTGGGTCGAGCACGACGCGGTCGAGATCTGGCACACCCTGCAGCGCGTGGTGCCGCAGGCGCTCTCCCACGCCGATGTCGGCCCCGATGAGGTCGCCGCCGTCGGCATCGCCAACCAGCGCGAGACGACCGTGCTGTGGGACCCGCGTACCGGCGTCCCGCTGGGCAGGGCGATCGTCTGGCAGGACACCCGTACGGGTTCGCTGGTCGAGGATCTCAGGAGCCGGCCCGGGGACGAGTTCTTCCTCCGGCGCTGCTGCCTGGCCCCTTCCACGTACTTCTCGGCCCCCCGGATCCGCTGGCTGTTCGACCACGTCGACGGGCTGCGGCAACGCGCCGAGGACGGCGAGGTGCTGTTCGGCACGATGGAGAGCTGGCTGATCTGGAACCTCACCGGCGGGCCGGCCGGCGGCATACACATCACCGACGTCACCAACGCCAGCCGCACCATGCTCATGAACATCAGCACCCTCGACTGGGACGAGGAGCTGCTGGAGTTCTTCGAGGTCCCCCGGTCGATGCTCCCGGAGATCCGCCCCTCGGCCGAGACCTACGGGACCGCCCGTTCCGTCATCCCGGGCGTCCGCATCTCCGCGGCGCTGGGTGACCAGCAGGCGGCGCTGTTCGGACAGACCTGCTTCGCTCCGGGCGAGGCGAAGTGCACCTACGGGACCGGCAGCTTCCTGCTGCTCAACACCGGCACCGACCTCGTACGGTCCCGGCACGGACTGCTCACCACCGTCGCCTACAAGATCGAGGACCAGCCCGCGGTCTACGCGCTCGAAGGCCCGATCGCCGTCACCGGCGCGCTGGTCCAGTGGTTCCGCGACCGGCTGGGGCTGATCAGCAGCGCCCCCGAGATCGAGACCCTCGCGCGCACCGTCGAGAACAACGGCGGCTGCTACATCGTCCCGGCGTTCTCCGGCCTGTACGCACCGCACTGGCGCAGCGACGCCCGCGGGGTCATCGTCGGCCTCACCTCGTACATCACCAAGGGGCACCTGGCCCGGGCGGTGCTGGAGGCCACCGGCTGGCAGACCCGGGAGGTGGTCGACGCCATGAACGCCGACTCCTCGCTCGCCCTGAAGGTGCTCAAGGTGGACGGCGGGATGACGTCGGACAACCTGCTCATGCAGTTCCTGGCCGATGTGCTCGACGTGCCCGTGGTGCGCCCCATGGCCGTGGAAACGGTCTCCCTGGGCGCCGCCTACGCCGCCGGGCTCGCCGCCGGCTACTGGCCCGACCTGGAGGTCCTGCGCCGCAATTGGCACCGGGCCGCACAGTGGCTGCCGGACATGGCCCCCGAGCGGCGGCAGGCGGAGTACGCGGACTGGAAGCGCGCGGTCGAGCGCTCCCTCGGCTGGATCGCCCCACCACCCCCGCCCTGACGCCCCGCCCCGCGGCCGAACCGACCACCGGCGGACGGCCCGGATCCGGCGATCGGCACGCGAACGGGGCCGGACCCCGGAGGGAACCGGCCCCGCTGGACCTGCGCACTTTGGGCACCGCTACGTCGATGCCGTGGCAGGCGCTAGACGTTGCAGCGGAACGTACGTAACGACGCTCTCACCTGCGAAAACGTACCTACAGCAGGCTCAAGTCAGCACAGAATCAGCACGGGATTATGCCGCTGCCCTTTACTCGAGATCGCCGTCATCTCTCAGCGGTCTCATGGGGATCTCAAGGAGGGCGGGTTCTGCCAACTCGGGGGCCTCCACACCCGAGGTCCGCTCCGAGCTCTGCCGTCCCAGCCGCTTCCGGACCTCAATGCTCAGCGCTTCGACGGAGCGGGACGGCTCCTCCTGCGCGTCTGCGCTCCTCTTGAGATGTTTCGCGATCTGATGGGTACTCCACTCCACCGAGTCGGTCTCTAGGGCACTGTCCCGGAGGGCTTCAAGATCCACCGTGTAGATGAGCGGGTCCACGCGGCCGAACGTTTCAATCACCAGCACGAGCAGCGATGACCCAGGGATACGAGGCCGGATGTCGACGATGACGTACGGCTCCGCCTGCTCGCGTTGCGCCTTCTCTGTGAGGGCATTGGCTTGGGCAACTGCTCTCGCCTGGCGCCGGTTGTAGACGAGGGCCCAGAACGCCGCCGTCGTTGAGAAGACGAGAGCCGCCACGGAGATGACCACAGTGGCGATCTGGACGGATGAGTCGCTCATGACCGGTTGCTAGGCGGGTGGCCGGATATGGCGCGGAAAGGTTGCCGAAAAACATCCGGCCGAAATCGTTGGCACTCCGGCCTGAGCTGCGGGCCGCTACCGTGAAGCCATGACCGCACTGCCCGACTGGATGCGCCCGCCGCGCGCGGAAGGCTGGTTCGCGGAGGACCTCGACCGCCTCCCCGAGGCGCCCCGCCACACCGAGTTGATCGACGGAGCCCTCGTCTTCATGATGTCGCCCCAGCGGTCCTGGCATGGCCGCCTCGTCACCGCCCTGACCACCACGCTCATGGCGCAGGCGCCCGCCGGCTTCGAGGTCGAGCGCGAGATGACGATCCGCCTCGATGCCCGCAACCGCCCTGAGCCGGACCTCTTGCTGACGAACCTGCCCTATGACCCCGACCGCACCTGGTACGCCCCGGAGGACGTGAAACTCGTCGTGGAGGCGGTGTCACCCGAGTCCGCCCATCGCGATCGCACAGTAAAGCTCCGCAAGTACGCGGAGGCCGGCATCCCGCACTACTGGTGCATCGAGGACGAGGACGGGGCACCCGTCGTCCACGTCTACGAGCTCGACGAACCCACCGGCGCCTACGCGCCCGCCGGGATCTTCCGGGGCACCCTCCAGCGCCCGGTGCCCTTCGAGGTCAGCCTGGACCTGGACAAGCTCACGCCGCCCCGAAGCAGCTGAAAAGTCAGCACGAGGTCAGCACGGGAATGCAGAAGGGGTCGGACTCGCCAGAGTCCGGCCCCTTCTGACCCGCGCGTTTGACGAAACTGGCTAACATGCAGTGACGAGGCGACTACACGTTGAAGCGGAATGTCGGAGGCTGCGCTATGACCTGCGGGAACGCCCCGTCGTAGGGTCCGATCCAGCACGTATCCAGCGGTCGGTGATCGCCGCCGCGCGCGGCTCACAGAGCGCCATCGTGCGGTAACCGCCGGGGGATCAGGTGGTCCTCCGAGGCGTCGTCCGGCTCACAGACCGTGCTCGTCCATCAGGCGCATCAGGTTCCGCTTGCGTTTGTGGGCGGTACGCAAAGCGGTGACGTAAGCGGTGAGCTCCTCGGGCGACCCCAGCCGACGGTGGCAGTCCCGGATGCTCAGCAGCAGACTGACCAGCTGCTCGTAGACCGCGTTGCCGGTCTGCCCGGTCAGCGGCTCGGCCAGACGCAGGTAGACGCCGAGTGCGTCGGCCGGGCGGGTGGCACGGGCCTGGTCGGCGAGGGCGAGCCACTGCCGGTCGTGGGCGCCGGTCTCGATGACGACCTGCCAGGCGGCGTCGACGTCCTTGTCGTCGAGCAGGGCGTCGACCAGGACGGGACCGCCGTACCGCCATTGCCGCCGCCCCGCGTCGGCGCGCAGCAGGGCCAGCGCGCCCTCGCGCTCGGCCGACCAGCAGTCCGCGGCCCGGGCAGCGGCACGCAGCTGCTGGTAGGTGAGCAGGGTGCGGCGGGCGCCGAAGTGGTCGCGGCGTAGGGCGACGGCGTCGGCGAGTCGACCAGCCTGCGTGTAGCGGTCGCAGAGGTGGTCGACGAGGGCGGTGTCGACGGCAGCGAGGTCCCCGGCCTCCCGGACACCGCGTTCCGCCCAGTGCAGGGCATCGCCGGGGCGTCGGGCGAGGTCCAGCTCGCGGGCGATGACCAGGTGTGTGTGGCCGTCCGGTGCGAGGTCGGCCGCATGCACCGCAATCACCGCATCGACGTCGCCTCCCTTCTTGGCCAGACGCTCCATCAGGTCCTTCTCCGCCCAGCCACGGCGGTTGCCCTGCCACGCCTCGATCGCCAGCTTCCGCAGGGCGGCCATCCCCGCTGCGCCGAGAACATCCTCGTAGTCGAGTGGATCGATGTCGGTGAAGCCGTCGTCCGCCTCGCCGAGTACATGGCCGATGAGCCAGCCCGCGAGCTCTCCCGGGTCGGGGCGCGCCGCACGGCACGCGTCGAGATGAGCGTCGGCGAGGTCGGCGCCCACCTGGCCGAGCCAGCCGTCGGAGTCGTCGACGCTCTCCGCCGCCTGGGCCAGCAGATTCATCGCCTCCCGCGCCAGGACGACCGCGTCGGCCGCCCGTCCGGAGCCGGTCAGCGCACCGATCGCCGACACCGCCTGCCCGGCCTGATCCGCGTAGGCGCGGGCATCGGCGTACTCGACGTACCCGTACTGTGCTAACGAGCCGACGTCGAGCAGTTCACGGACACGGGCCCCGACCGCGGCGAGATCCCCGCGGTCGCTCGCGGCCCGCAGCTCCAGGCGGTGCCGCAACTTCCGGTCCTCGCCGAGCTGTTCCCGCATCACAGCGAGCAACTCGTCCTTGGACAAGGCGGTCAACCACGCTTCGAGGTGCTGTGCCCGATCCCGCGCCGCCTTCCGCTGCCGCGTCAGGCTCTCCGAGCGAGCGAGCACCGTCAGGCCGAGGGCAACCAGATGCTTGCAGAAATTGCCCTCACGGCCATACGGACAGTCGCACGCGCCGGACAGCCCGCCAGCCCCTTCCAAGGACAGTTCCACTTCGTACCGTTCCGTGCCGTGGACGCTGGCGGTGATCCATCCGTCACCGACCTCGACCCCGGACACCGCATCCAGGTATCCGCGCCCGCGCTCGAAGGAACGGACACCCGCCAACATCTTGAGGTTTGTCTCGGTGAGGCCGCGCATGGTCTCCGTCGCCCTGCTCCTGCTGCTGTCCCTTACGGCCGCCAGCTTAGGACTGACGGTCAGTCCGATCAGAAGGTCCACGGAATTTCCCCAAAGGCTGTGGCCGTACCGCGGGCTGCCGCGAACTGCAGAAACGCCCCTTGCGAGGGCAGCAAGGGCCAGCTGAGGAGGCAATCGGCTTCCTCTGGCTACCCTCGTGACTCCCTGTACTTGTTGATCTCTTCCTGGGCTGCCGCCACGTTCCCGTGCTCGAAGGCCAGTCGACCGGCCGGTGCCGCCAACTCCACCCGTAGCACGCGAGGGTCACCGTTCGCCGCAAACAATGCGCAGTCGACTCGCGGTGTCGCCGGCTCGGCACAGGCACCAGTGTCGTCGATCCTGGCCTGCGCCGCTGCCAACGTGATGTCCAGTTCGAAGCCCTCGAAGCCCGCCGCCTGCAAGCGACCACGCAGCTCCGTGATCACGCGCAGCGTGACGTCCTCCAAGGCGCCATCCCGCAGCGGGTATTCCAGATCAAGCGGCTCCCTACCGAACCCCGTCTTCTCCCGCACATGCAGCCGGAGTATGTCCGTTCTCAGTACCGAGTGGCGATCCAGGACGAAGACCAGGACCATGGCCGTCTTCACAGCGTCGGCAACGGTGTCTTCCTCTCCCATGGGGGGCAGCAGCCATTCCCGCTTCTCCTCTGCCACACGTTCCGGCCGCTGCCCCTGGAGCAGAGCGGTGATGCCCTCCGCCGGTGAAGCACCGAGGAGCCATGAGCCACCGTGATCGACGGAGAAGAGGCGAGCCTGCTCGTCGACGGCGAGCAGAGCATCGGAGTCGGTGCGGCCGAAGGGAAACAGTTTGACGCCCAGCGCCTCACTCAACCCGGCAAGCGTGCTGTGGGTGTACCGGCCGAGACGGGGATCCACTGTGCATCCCGTGGCGGCCACCTGCAGCCCGGGCACCGTGGGCCGGAAAGTCAATCCGTGAAACTCGCGAACGCTCTGTTCTGCGGCCGGAAAGAGCACCCATCGCCCAGGGCCGGACCGCGCGACCGTGCTTAGACGCCGTTTCTGATGGTGTGATCGCTCGTTGAGCCGTGCATGACGGATCTGGTTGAGCGGTTGGTACCGGACGAGTTGTGGGTGCTGTTCCGGCGGGTGGTCCCGCCGACGGAGGTCATACGCCCGCAAGGCGGCGGCCGCCGACGGGCCGGTGACCGCGCATGCCTGGCAGCGATCATCTTCGTGGCCACCTCGGGCTGCACGTGGCGGCAACTGCCGCCGGCGTTCGGGCCGGCCTGGCCCACCGTCTACCGGCGCTTCGCCCAGTGGAGCCGGGACCGGGTGTGGGCCAGGCTGCATCGCGTCATCCTCGACGAGCTCGGCGCCCGCGGAGCGTTGGACTGGTCGCGGTGTGCGATTGACTCCGTCAGCGTCAGGGCGGCAAAAGGGGGCCACTGACCGGACCGAATCCGACCGATCGAGGCAAGAGCGGATCGAAAATCCACCTGATCACGGACCGCAACGGGCTGCCCCTGTCCCTGGGCATCTCCGGCGCCAACATGCACGACAGCCTCGGCCTGGAACCACTCGTGGGCGGGATCCCGCCCATCCGCTCCCGCCGCGGACCGCGCCGCCGGCGTCCAGCCAAGCTCCATGCCGACAAGGGCTACGACTACGACCACCTGCGCCGATGGCTCCGTAAGAAAGGCATCCGTCACCGCATCGCCCGCAAGGGCATCGAGTCCTCCACCCGGCTGGGCCGCCACCGCTGGGTCGTCGAAAGGACGGTCTCCTGGCTCGCCGGATGCCGCCGCCTGCACCGCCGCTATGAACGCAAGGCCGAACACTTCCTCGCCTTCGTCGGCATAGCAGCGACCCTCATCGGCTACCGCCGCCTCACCAAGTGAAACGACGTCTTAGTTGAACACTCAGACACTGTCTTCTTCGCCATCTGGGCAGACGTTGCCTGTGAGGTGGAGGTCAAGGTAGTAGTGCTCTGGGGTGGGATTGTTCCGCCAGGCGCGCTTGAGACTTTCGGGTTCTGTGTGTTCGGTAAGGATGCGGTCGTAGTAGTCACGCGTGGACTTTCGGCCAGTCCACCAGGCGTGGCCTTCGTAGATCCCGGGGCGGGGGAGGTCCATGGTTCCTGCGGGACCGACAGTGAGTTGGTTGATGACCAGGCAGGCGGTGGCGGACTCGATGAGCACGGGGGTGGAGCCTTCGCAGTGCTTGGGTGGCGCTTGTACCTGATCCCAGATGCGGATGGTCACGTCGACCTTGATGTCGGGTTGCAGGCTGTGCAGGTACAGGTGGTAGCCGTTGCCGGCTACCACCTGCTCTCGTGATGCCTCGGCTGCGGCGCTGTCGTCGAGGTAGGCGTCGGCGTCGTAGACCTCCACCAGGCCGTGGGCAGGTCGGGCTTTCACGGTGTGTTCGGCGAGCAGCGCCACAATGTCTTCCTTGAGTTAGCTCGTGATTTTCACGAAGAAGGGATCGCCGTCGAGGATCCTGTTTGCGGTGTACACGGAGTTGAGTCGACGGCCGCCGGTTTCATTGTCCGCGCCGTCGATCAGCCGGACGGAGTAGCGGTTGTCGCCCTTATTCGATCCCTCGCGGGTCGAAGCGAAGGGATACTCGTCGCACTGCAAGGGAGTTCCGGAATAGTTCCCCCACACCTTGGTGCACTCGCTTATTGATTTTTCCCGGTTCGCTTCCTGCTTTTTGGTGTCTATGAGTTGGTGCAGCGGTTCTTTCGCTCCGGGCACGCTCTTTCCAGGCCAAGACGGGAAGGTTCGCTCCGGGTTCTTCTGGGCGTCGAGTATGTGCTGTGCGCTCTCGTTGACTGCCGGGTCCTTGAGGCTCAGCGCAAGTTCAGCTCGGCCTTCGGTGAACACGGTCCCCTTGTGCTTGCCTGCGATCGGTCCTGCATAGTCGAAGCGGACGTTGGAGTGGTAGGCGTCGACTTGGTTGTACGGAGCGACATCGGGGGCGTTCACGGTGAGCTCGGTCATTATCAGGGACTCGACCAGCTGCAGGTTGCCTTTGCTCCACTGGGGGCCTGCGTCGGGCGAGGTGTAGGTGAGCGTCCACTGAGGCTGCTTGTCCCAGGCGCCGAGCAGCTCGTCACGGCTCTCCTTCTTGGGAGGCGTGACCGTGCTGGACGGGTCGCCGGAGGGCGAACCGCTGGTGTGGCTGAAGTACTGCCCCACGGTCCAGTTTCGCGCGTCAGCGCCAGAGCCGGGAGCGGTCTGGACCCGTATGTTCTCGATACTGCTGACAAAGTCGACGCGCCTGGCCCCGTCGGTGGCGAATCCGAGCACCCACACATCGAACCAGAGCCGCCCAATCTCTTGAGTGCCTCTCATGTCACGCATCACAAGGTCGAAAGGGCGGTGCTGGCAGGTTTCGAACCGGCTCTTGAGCCATCCCTTGGAAGCCGCCGCTTCCCTGTGCTTGGTGCACTGTTCTCGCAGATCCGTCTGTTCGTTTCCTGCTGCCACAGCAGACCTGGTGGCCCTTGGGGCAAGCGTGGAGGCTGCCGCTCCCGTATCCGGACGGTATTCATCGAGAGGCACGGGATGGTTGAGATCGCGCAGAGCCTCAGAAGGCAGGGTGGCAGCGGGCACGAAGGTCACCGCGGGCGTCGAGAGGCCATGGCCTGGCGCCGGAGACCCAGTGGCGCTGGCGGCTGAGGGAGCACTGGCCAAGAGGAGCGCACCTGCCACAACGAGCAGACGAGCCCTGCGAGCGAAGGGTAAGTGACGAGTCATCGGCGTGGCTCCTGTAGCGCAAGTCGTCGGAAGGGCAGGCCAAACGAATTCCTCAACGTCCGGTGAGGGAGAGGCGTCATGACTCGCACATCTGGCCCCAGCACGCATCGATCAACTGGCCGGTCACCTCGGAGTAGGAGGCTCGGAATCCCGCGAAGTTCGCCTCGTGGTGGCCGAGTCCCGGCGTGGCCTCAGCAGACGTCACAGTCCATACGTGTGCGGCTTCGCTGCCAGTAGTGAAGCCGGTACCGGAGGAAGGGGCGACAACCGTCAACTTCTCAGGAGCCACCGCAAAGGACGCGGCTGCCCTCTGCCGAATTTCCTCACCGCTGACAGAAGTGCTCGGACCCGGAACGTCGGCGACAGCGCTGTCCGCACCCTCGGCATTGCACATACGGGCACTGGCAACGCACTCCGCCAGGCCTGGCACCGTGGCCATGCACTCGTCAGGTGCATTGATCAAGCACTCCTGCAGCGCTGGCTGATCAACACCGTTGAAGACTTCGTTCCGAGCAGGACTCAGTACGGAGAGGGAGCGGCCCGGTAACGCCGTGGTGAGGGATGGCGCAAACTCCGCTGCTTTGCGAGGCTTTCCAGTCGTCCACTGAGTGAACGACGCACCGCCCGTCAACTTGGCGTTGAAGCAGTAGGGAGGTTTTCTCGTGCCGCCACAGGTACCCAGAGAGATTACCTTCGCCGTATTAGCCGATGCGACCTGGTGCCATGCCTTGTCCTCACTCATGAACTGCATACGGCTGGCGATGTTGGGGACGTGAGAGTACTGAGGCCCCATTACTTCAAGGCCGAGATCGATCCGGTTAGGGTTTCCACGAGGAACCTTCAGCTGGTGGCCAGTACTGCCGACCTTGTTGAAGTCGTACAGGATGTCCCATTGGTTGCCGCTCTGTTGGCGCACCACCATGTAGGTGTGGTTGCGCCGGTCCGACTTCGTCGGGTTCACGCCGGCCTTGATGGCTTTCGTCACGCCACCTTGAGTGGTCAGCTCACTCCAGCGTGGCCCGTAGGACTGCGTCGCCTTGCCGGTCTTCTCGGCATACAGCCCAACCTCGATGTTGGGTGCAATCGGAGAACTCTCGGTGTTGGGTGAGACCCTCATATAGTTCGCGACCTGAACTGTGGTATTCGGCGTGTCGACCTTGTCGAACGTGACAGGCTCGTTCCGCCAAGTAGCGAACCCGCCAATCATCGGCTCGCCGGGCTGACTGCACGTCATCGCCCAGAACACGATCTGTGCGGTGTACGCGGTGTTGCAGGACCTCGTAGGCGGCGACGCTGAAGCCTGTCCTGCCGAAAGGGGCACCAGCCCCAGTGCCCCCGCAAGCGCTGCCAACGCACCGCGACGTATCGGTAATCGCACGCAAACCCCCCTGTTGAGCGATCTTCAGTCGAGGCGAAGTTAGCAAGATTCCATGATGTATGACCGAATGGATCGATAAGTGTCTCAAAGTCCACCATGAGATGCGATGAGGGTTCCACCGTCGACGCAAAGGCACGACCATGCCATACACCCCACCAACTGAAGAGCACAGCGGTCGTCCAACGTCGGCCAGGGGATGCGAGGGAAAGCCCCCAGCAGCCGTTTAAGAGGGCTTCTCATTTGGCCGGGTCTTCGGCAGGTGAGGGTGCAGGCGATGCTGGTGAAGGCCAGAAAGCGGTCGGCTTTGTGCTCGTAGCTTCGGTGGAGTCGGCGGCAGCCGGCGAGCCAAGCCATGGTGCGTTCGATGGTCCAGCGATGCTGGCCCAGCCGCTTGGACGATCGATGCCTTTGCGGGCGATCCAGTGGGTGATCCCACGTCCGCGCATCCATCGCCGCAGGTGGTCATAGTCGTAGCCCTTGTCCGCGTGCAGTTTGGCGGGGAGCCGTCGACGGGGTCCGCGTCGGGAGCGGATCGGTGGGATGCCGCGAACGAGGGGCTCGAGGCCCTGGCTGTCGTGGAGGTTGGCGCCGGAGATGCCGATGGAGAGGGGCAGGCCGGTCCGCTCAGTGATCAAGTGGATCTTTGATCCCCTTTGCCCCGATCGATCGGATTCAGACCTGCCATTTCCCCCTTTCGCGCTGACCGCAGTACCTCTGCCGCGGGCCACGGGCCGCCAGCTGGTGCTGGCCGCCGACATCACGCGCGAGGCGATCTGTTCTCGCGGGATGACCTGGGGGCAAACCGGGCATTTGAGGTTCAAGCCGCCAACCGCGTGCAGTATCCGCTCCGTCGAGTGATCGCGAACTTGTAGGCGATGCCTTCCCGTAGCTGACGCGCTGATCGTGCATGAAGTCTGTGACGATTTGCCCGGTTATCAGGCGGGGTGTTCCCCTCGTGGCAGCGTCAGCTCTGCTTCCCTTGCTGAGCGCGCAGCCAGCAGTCGCCGACACCAGTAGCTGCACGCACGATTTCTCAGGGCCACAGATCTGCATCCGCCTCAAGGGCCGCAACGGTTCCAACTCCGTCACGGGCATCTGGACCAACCCTTCGCAAGGGACCCGGCACAGAGCTGTCACTGTCTTCATGAACGGCAGGCGTGTCAGCACCGCCCAGGCCCGCCGGGTCGGCAGCACGCTCTCGCATACCTGGCCCACCATGCACACAGGCACCGACACCAAGATCTGCGTGAAGTTCGCTGGAATCGGCAGGGTCGCCTGTGACACAACCCGGTACATCGGAGACCGGGCCCAACTCTGACCGGACAGAAACTCGCCCCTGTCCCCGGCCCGGCTCGGATCAGCACGGCTGACCGGTCGCTTCGCGCGCCTCCAGCGCCCCTCACTGGGCGGGGCGCTGGAGACGTGTGCGGCTACCAGCGGCGAAGATCGCTGCATAGCTGGTGGGTGCCATGCCGTACGGCGCAACCGTCGGCGGCCGTCGGGTTTGTCGCCGAGGGCGACGACGGGGTCAGCGACGCCGTAGCGTGATGCGGTAAGCCAGGAGGTCGGTTGCGGTATCCATCCACTCGTTGACACTCCGCTTGGGCGGCATCGGCCCGAGGACGGTGACTAACCGAGCTTGTTCCACTTTGACGGACACCGTCGGTGCGGTGGTCAGGCCGCAAGGGCAGCCTCGCAGTCGGCGGGTGCGCGGTAGCCGAGACTGGTGTGTAGCCGGACCATGCGCATGGCACGGTTCCCCCACCGCGTCCCACGTGGCGCCACGGACACCGCACGCGGGCCGCATACCGCGCCCATGGGCAACGGGCACCGCGCACACCCCCATCCCCCAGCCCCAGCCCCCACCCCCAACGAAATCCGCAGCCAGGACCCAGCCCATCCAGCTGACTCACCATCAGCCACATCCAGCACCGATCCAGCAACGGTGCGGATAACCAGGGATGACGACAGCTGACGAGACGTCAGCAAATCCAGCCCCGATCCAGCAACAGGAACGACAACGGGGCCGGCCCCCACATGGGCCGACCCCGCCTGACCTGCACATTTGCCAGGTGGCTACCTCAACGCTATGACCGGCGTCACACGTTGAAGCGGAACTCCACCACATCCCCGTCCTGCATCACATACTCCTTGCCCTCCATGCGGGCCTTGCCCGCGGAGCGGGCGTCGGCGACCGAGCCGGTCTCCACCAGGTCGGCGAAGGAGATGACCTCCGCCTTGATGAAGCCCTTCTGGAAGTCGGTGTGGATGACGCCGGCGGCCTCGGGGGCGGTGGCGCCCTGCTTGATGGTCCAGGCGCGGGTTTCCTTGGGGCCGGCCGTCAGGTAGGTCTGCAGGCCGAGGGTGCGGAAGCCGACGTGGGCGAGGGTGGCGAGGCCGGGCTCCTCCTGGCCGACGGACTGGAGGAGTTCGAGGGCCTCGTCCTCGTCCAGTTCGGCGAGGTCGGCCTCCAGCTTGGCGTTGAGGAAGATCGCCTCGGCGGGGGCGACCAGCTCGCGCTGCTCGTTCTTGAAGTCCTCGTCGGTCAGCTCGTCCTCGTCGACGTTGAAGACGTAGAGGAACGGCTTGGTGGTGAGGAGGTGGAGGTCGTGGAGGAGCTCGTTGCGCTCGCTGCCCTGGACGATCCCGTGGGCGAAGAGGGTGTCGCCCTTCTCCAGGATGGCCTTGGCCTCCTCGACGGCCTTGACCTTGGGGGCCACGTCCTTCTTGATCCGCGACTCCTTCACCAGGCGCGGCAGGACCTTCTCGATGGTCTGCAGGTCGGCGAGGATCAGCTCGGTGTTGATCGTCTCGATGTCGTCCTTGGGCGAGACCTTGCCGTCGACGTGGACGACGTTCTCGTCCTTGAAGGCGCGGATGACCTGGCAGATCGCGTCGGACTCGCGGATGTTCGCGAGGAACTTGTTGCCCAGGCCCTCGCCCTCGGAGGCGCCGCGGACGATGCCGGCGATGTCGACGAAGTCGACGGTGGCCGGGAGGACCTTCTGGGAGGCGAAGATCTCGGCGAGCTTGGCCAGGCGGGGGTCGGGGACGCCGACGACGCCGACGTTCGGCTCGATGGTGGCGAACGGGTAGTTGGCCGCCAGCACGTCGTTCTTGGTCAGGGCGTTGAACAGGGTCGACTTGCCGACATTCGGCAGACCGACGATTCCGATCGTGAGCGACACGGTGGCGACTCGACTTCCGAAGCGAGAGCGGTGGGGTGGGCAACGGCCTCGTGAGGGGCCGATCCACCAGTCTACGGGGCGGGCGGCGGCGCCCGGCCGCCCCAGGCCCGGGCCGGTGCCCCGCCGCCGCGCCCCCTTGTCCAGGCCCGTCCTGCCCCGTCCCGCACCGGCCCCGCACCCGCTCGTGTCGAACGCAGTCCCAAGCTCGGCCAAAGCGCGTGTCCCGTAACCGGTTAATACCACTTAGCGGCCTACCGTTGGCGAGTGGAGCAACACGAAGCGCGCACCCCCCAGCACGGCCCGCCGTGGTCCGGACGCCCGGCCGCGGACCAGGACGCCCGGCTCCCGCGCCCGGCGGAGGCCGTGGCCCCCGACCCCGACGACGACTTCCTCTCCGCGATGCGGGCCTCCGGCTTCGCGTCCGTCCCGATCGCCGCGCCCGCGCCCGTACGGGCCACGGCGCGCGGCCCGGCGCAGGCGTGGGCCGCCCGGGGGCCCACCCCGGCGGCCCCGGGACCCGTGGGCGAGCGGGCGGCCGTGCCGCCCCCGGCGGGCGTGGAGTCCTCGACCGTCTACCGGGCGCGCCCGCAGCGTCCGCTTCCCGCGGCGCCGGAGAACCTGCGGCGCCGGATGCCCGCGGCCAAGCTCACCGGCCTGGGCTGCTGGCTGCTGGCGACGCTCGCGCTGTTCGCCTTCGCCTGCCTGGACCAGCTGCTGCTCGGCGGCGCACAGACCCCGTACGGGGTGTTCTTCCTGCTGGTGGGCGTGGGCGCGGCGGTGTGGGTGCGGCCGTACGACCTGATCTGCGCGCCGGTCACGCTGCCGATCGCGTTCACGCTCGGGGCGGTGCCGATCCACCGCGGCGGGGACGGTTTCGGCGGGCTGCTGATGGGCGTCTTCACCGTGCTCGCGCTGAACGCCGGCTGGCTCTACGCGGGCACGCTGGTCTGCGCGCTGATCGCGATCGTCCGGCGGGCGGCGGTCATCGCGCGACGTCGGGCCAGCCGACCGGTGACGCGACCGCGGAGCGGGGAGCCCGGGCCGGCGAACCGGGCGGCGGCCCGGAAGGCTGACCGGTCGCGGCCACGGCCGGGGACGCGGCCGCGGCAGGTGGCGCGCCAGCCCGAGCGGCGTACGCGGCCATCGCAGCCCCCACGATCCCCGCGTTGTTCTGAAGCTGAGCCGGCACGATCTCGGCCCTGATGCCCTCGATCAGCGGCAGGAACTTCTCGGCCTTGCGGCTCACCCCGCCGCCGATCACGAACAGCTCGGGCGAGAACAGCATCTCCACATGGGCGAGGTACTTCTGGACCCGGCGCGCCCAGCGCTGCCAGCTGAGCTCCTCGTCCTCCTTGGCCTTGGTGGAGGCGCGTTTCTCGGCGTCGTGGCCGTGCAGTTCGAGGTGGCCGAGCTCGGTGTTGGCGAGGAGCCGGCCGTCGGTGAAGACGGCGCTGCCGATGCCGGTGCCGAGGGTGAGGACGATGACGGTGCCGCCCCGGCCGCGGCCGGCGCCGAAGCGCATCTCGGCCAGGCCGGCCGCGTCCGCGTCGTTGAGGAGGGTGACCGCGCAGCCGCCGGCCTCGCCGCCGAGGCGGTCGGTGATCAGGGTGGCGGCGTCGGTGCCGATCCATCGTCTGTCGACGTTGGCGGCGGTGCGGGTGATGCCGCCGGTGACCACTCCGGGGAAGGTCACGCCTACGGGGCCGGTCCAGCCGAAGTGCGCGACCACCTCGCGGACGCAGTCCGCGACGGCGTCCGGGGTGGCCGGATGCGGGGTCAGTACCTTGTGGCGCTCGTCGGCGAGGTCGCCGCGTTCGAGATCCACCGGGGCGCCCTTGATGCCCGATCCGCCGATGTCCACACCGAAGACCCTCATGGGGAAAAGGCTAGGCGCGGACGGGCCCGGCCGCCCAGGGAACGCGGATCCGGCGGCACTGTCGTCCGCCGGGGCCGCGCTCGCCGTCGGGCCCGGGTGTCAGGCGTCGGTGTCCTCGGTCGCCGCCTTGGCCTCGGCGCGCAGATCGCGGCGGAGTTCCTTGGGCAGCGAGAAGGTGATGGACTCCTCGGCCGCCTTGACGATCTCGACGTCGCCGTAGCCGCGCTCGGCGAGCCATTCCAGGACCTGCTCGACCAGGACCTCCGGGACGGAGGCGCCGGAGGTGACGCCGACCGTGGTCACGCCCTCCAGCCAGGCCTCGTCGATCTCGCTGGCGAAGTCCACGAGGTAGGCCTCGCGGGCGCCGGCGAGCTTGGCGACCTCGACGAGCCGCTTGGAGTTGGAGGAGTTGCGGGAGCCGACCACGATGACCAGGTCCGCCTCGGCGCCCATCTGCTTCACGGCGAGCTGGCGGTTCTGGGTGGCGTAGCAGATGTCGTCGCTGGGCGGGGAGATCAGCTGCGGGAACTTCTCCTTCAGCGCGTCGACGGTCTCCATGGTCTCGTCGACGGAGAGGGTGGTCTGGGAGAGCCAGACGATCTTCGACGGGTCGCGGACCTCGACCTTGTCGACGTCCCCGGGGCCGTCGACGAGCTGGATGTGGTCGGGGGCCTCGCCGGAGGTGCCGATGACCTCCTCGTGGCCCTCGTGGCCGATCAGGAGGATGTCGTAGTCCTCGTTGGCGTAGCGGACGGCTTCCTTGTGGACCTTGGTCACCAGGGGGCAGGTCGCGTCGATGGTGGCGAGGCGGCCCTGCTTGGCCTCCTCGTGGACGACGGGGGCGACGCCGTGCGCCGAGAACATCACGATGTTGCCCGGCGGGACCTCCTCCGTGCGCTCGACGAAGATCGCGCCCTTCTTCTCCAGGGTCTTCACGACGTACTTGTTGTGCACGATCTCGTGGCGCACGTAGACGGGCGCGCCGTACTGCTCCAGGGCTTTCTCGACGGCGATCACGGCGCGGTCCACGCCCGCGCAGTAGCCACGGGGGGCGGCGAGCAGGACCTTGCGGCCGGCGGGCTGGATGTCACTGGGACGCGCAGCGTCTCCACTGGGGGCGGCGGTGGGCGACGGGCGGGAAGTCATGCCGTCCATCGTAAGGGCCGTGCCCGGCGCCCGAAGATCGGCCGCTGCCCCAGACTGGGAGGCCGGAACTACCGAGGAGGCCGGGATGGAGTCGGGGCGGCGGGCCGGGGCGGGCGAGGAGGCGGGGCCGGCGGCGCTGCGGCGGACGCTGACGTTCCGGGACCTGGTCGTCTACGGGCTGCTGTTCATCGCCCCGATGGCGCCGGTCGGGATCTTCGGCACCCTGCAGGCGAAGTCGCACGGCGCGATCACCCTGGTCTACGTGGTGGCGACGGCCGCGATGGCGTTCACGGCGTACTCGTACGCCCAGATGGTGCGGGTCGCGCCGCGGGCCGGGTCGGTCTACACCTACGCCCGGGTGGGGCTGGGGGACGGCGCCGGGTTCGTCGCCGGGTGGATGGCGATGCTGGACTACCTGCTGATCCCGGCGGTGGCGTATCTGTTCTCCGGGATCGCGCTGCACGCCCTGGTGCCGTCGGTGCACCAGTGGGTGTGGACGGCGCTGGCCGTGGTGGTGACGACGCTGCTGAATCTGTGGGGCGTGCGGACCGCGGCGGTGGTCGGCTTCGTGGTGCTGGCCATGGAGCTCGCGGTGCTGCTGGTCTTCGTCGGCGCGGCCGGGTACGTGCTGGTCACGGAGGGGGCGCGGCGCGGCTGGAGCGAGCCGTTCCTCGGTGCGGGCGCCTTCTCCCCGGTGGCGGTGCTCGCGGCGGTGTCGGTCGCGGTCCTGTCGTTCCTGGGCTTCGACGCGATCGCGTCGTTCGCGGAGGAATCGGCGGGTGGCGTTTCGAGGGTCGCGCGGGCGGTGCTGACCTGTCTGGTGGTGGCGGGGGTGCTGTTCGCCGTGCAGACGTATCTCGCGGCGCTGCTCGCCCCGGTGTCCGCGGCCGAACTGGCGGCCAGACCGGGTGAGCAGGGCGCCGCCTTCTACGCGACGGCGGAGGCGGCCGCCGGGCCCTGGCTGGGGCAGTTGGTGGCGGCCAGCAAGGCGATCGGGGCGGCGTTCGCGGCGCTGGCGGGGCAGGCGGCGGCCGGGCGGCTGCTGTTCGCGATGGCCCGGGACCGGCGGCTGCCGGGGGCGATGGCCGAGGTGGACGCCCGCCGCGGGGTGCCGCGCCGGGCGCTGCTGGGCGCGGCGGTGGTGACGCTGGTGGCGGCGGTGTGGGCGGCGCGCCGGGACGACGGGCTGGACCAGCTGTCGTCGGTCGTGAACGTGGGGGCGCTGACCGCGTTCGGGTTGCTGCACGCCTCGGTGATCGGCTGGTTCCGCTTCCGGGCGCGGGAGCGGGCCGGGGTGCCGGGCGTGCTGCGGCACGTGGTGGTGCCGCTGCTGGGGCTCGCGGTGGTGGGCGCCGTACTCGTGGCGGCGTCGCCGACGGCGCAGGCCGTGGGCGGCTGCTGGCTGGCGGTGGGGCTGGTGTGGCTGGCGGTGCAGTACGGGCGGCGCTCGCGGGCCGGTGGTGCGGGCCCCGGGGAGGGCGGGGCGGCGGGCTGAGGGCGAGGCGGCCGGCACTGTCGGTGGCCGCCGCTACGCTCGCTCGTATGGCTGTCTCCACGTCCCCCGAAACGCCGATCCCGGTCGGCGAGGTGTCCCGGCTCATCGGCGGCTGGATCGACCGGCTCGGCGCGGTCTGGGTCGAGGGGCAGATCACCCAGCTCTCCCGCCGCCCCGGCGCGGGCGTGGTCTTCCTGACGCTGCGCGATCCGTCCCACGACATCTCGCTGCGCGTGACGTGCTATCGCCAGGTCTTCGACAAGGTCGCGGACGTGATCAGCGAGGGCGCCCGGGTGGTGGTGCACGCCAAACCGGAGTGGTACGCCCCGCGCGGTCAGCTGTCGCTGCGGGCCGCGGAGATCCGGCCGGTCGGGGTCGGCGAGCTGCTCGCGCGGCTGGAGCAGCTGAAGAAGTCGCTGGCGGCGGAGGGGCTGTTCGCGGCGGACCGCAAGCGGCCGCTGCCGTTCCTGCCGCAGCTGATCGGGCTGGTCTGCGGGCGGGCCAGCGCCGCGGAGCGGGACGTGCTGGAGAACGCCCGGCACCGCTGGCCGGCCGTCCGCTTCGAGGTGCGCAACGTACCGGTGCAGGGCGTGCATGCGGTGCCGCAGGTGATCGCGGCGGTGCAGGAGCTGGACGCGCTGCCCGAGGTGGACGTGATCATCGTGGCGCGCGGCGGCGGCAGCGTGGAGGACCTGCTGCCGTTCTCCGACGAGCAGCTGGTCCGGGCGGTGAGCGCGGCGGTGACGCCGGTCGTCTCGGCGATCGGGCACGAGCCGGACACCCCGCTGCTGGATCTGGTGGCCGATCTGCGGGCCTCGACGCCGACGGACGCGGCGAAGAAGGTGGTGCCGGACGTGGGTGAGGAGCTGGCCCGGGTGCAGCAGCTGCGCGAGCGGGCGCTGCGCGCGGTCGAGGGCTTCCTGCAGCGGGAGCAGCGGGGGCTGGCGGCGGCGCTGCAGCGGCCGTGCATGGAGCGTCCGCAGCGGATGGTGGAGGAGCGTGCGGAGCAGGTCACGGCCCTGGTGGAGCGCGGCCGGCGGACGCTGGGGCATCTGCTGGACCGGGCCGACTCGGAGCTGACGCACACCCTCGCGCGGGTGGTCGCGCTCTCCCCCAGGGCGACGCTGGAGCGCGGCTATGCGGTGCTCCAGAAGGCGGACGGGGCGGCGGTGCGCTCCCCCGGGGAGGTCGAGAACGGCGAGGAGCTGCGGGCGCGGGTGTCCGCCGGCGAGTTCCGGGTCCGGGTCGGCGGCGTCCAGGGCGCTGTCAGTGACCCCGAATAGGGTGGGAGACATGGCGAAGGCGCAGGCGAAGACGGAGCGGGAGACGGACGGCGTGGCGGAGACGGAGCAGGGTCCGGCGGTCGGCGCGGACACCGGCGCGCGGGCCGCGGAGAGCGCGGAGCCCGCCGCGGAGCCCGGTCCGGACGCCGCCGGACCGGAGCCGGCCGCGGTGCCCCCGGTGGAGTCCACGCTCGGCTACGAGCAGGCGCGGGACGAGCTGATCGAGGTCGTCCGCAGCCTGGAGGCGGGCGGGACGACGCTGGAGGAGTCGCTGGCGCTGTGGGAGCGCGGCGAGGCGCTGGCCAAGGTGTGCCGCCGCTGGCTGGACGGCGCCCGGGAGCGCCTGGACGCGGCGCTGGCCGAGGACCGCTAGGCGCGGCGGGGCCGGGCCGCGGGCCGGGCGTCCACGGCGCACCCCTTCTCAGGAACCACGGGAACCATGTGAACCGGCTCACAACGCCCCCCGATTTAGTTGAACATTAATCTATCTGCTTTACAGTGGAGAGCACGGAGAACCGTGCAGTATGTGGACTGCGGTATCCGCATCGTGGTACTCGCCGCCTCCGCGGCGGGCTGCCGCAGACCCGTTGAACACCGAGCTGACCACCGAGGTGCCCTTTATGTCTCTCGCCCTTGACTCCGCCGCCCAGGACCTCCTCTTCCGCGAGGCCCAGACCGCCAACACGTTCACGGACGAGCCGGTGACGGACGAGCAGGTCCAGGCGATCTACGACCTGGTGAAGTTCGGCCCGACCGCCTTCAACCAGTCGCCGCTGCGGATAACCCTGGTCCGTACCCCCGAGGCCCGGCAGCGCCTGGTCAACCACGCCATGGGCGCCAACGGCCCGAAGACCCTGACCGCGCCGCTGACCGCGATCCTCTCCGTCGACCTGGACTTCCACGAGAAGCTGCCGGAGCTCTTCCCGCACGCCCCCGGCATCAAGGACACCTTCTTCGCCGAGGCCGCCGTCCGCGAGGTCGCCGGCACCCAGAACGCCACCCTGCAGGCCGGCTACTTCATCGTCGGCGTCCGCGCCGCCGGCCTGGCCGCCGGCCCGATGACCGGCTTCGACTTCACCGGCATCGACAAGGAGTTCTTCGGCGACGGCAAGCAGAAGTCCTTCCTGGTCCTCAACATCGGCAAGCCGGGCCCGGACGCCTTCTTCCCGCGCTCGCCGCGCCTGACCTTCGACGACGCCGTCTCCACCGTCTGACGGCCGTAGCGGAAACACGCAGGGGCCGCCGCACCCAGGCCGGGTGCGGCGGCCCCTTTGCGCGCTTCGGTCCGTCGGCCCTACTTCGCCACCAGCGCGGCCGCCAGGTCCGCCAGCCGCCCGTACGGAGCGGTGCCGGTGACGACCGTGGTCACGCCCTTCTCCTCGCGGACCAGCGCCTTGTACCTGTCGCCCTCGTAGCGGTCCCACTTCTTGCTGCCGACGGCCTGCTTGCCCGCGGTCCTGGTGGCGCCGAGCGTGACCTCCTGGATGAACTTCCGCGCCGGCGCGTCGCTCTGCTCGACCGCCGCGTACTGCTCCTCCGGGTCGAGCAGGCCCAGGTGCCAGGCGCCGCCCTTGCCGTCGTCGCTCGCCTTGTAGGAGACGGAGGTGGCGCGCCAGGTCTTGGGGAGCCCCTGGGGCGCGGCGACCGGATAGGGCGCCGCCCGCCGGGCGGTGATCAGCTCGACGCGGTAGTCGACCGCCTTCACCGCGTTCTTCGCCGCGTCCGCGCTCTCGTCGTGCGGGATGAAGATGTAGATCGCCCCGACCAGGACGCCGATCACTGCCAGCGACAGGACCATGTCCCGCACCGTTTGCCTGCCTCGCATACCTGCCACGCCCCTATGGTCCCCCATCCCGGCGCCGACCCCGACAGGCCCCCCGGTGACGCCCGTCACCTGCGCAAACACCGCGCCGCGCATCCCCCGACCGGCCGCTCATGCGAAGGGCCCACTGCTCATTTTGGCAACGTGCGGATACTGTGAACCTCTGGGGGAGTCCCCCGCGCCCCCGTACAGCCACCCTCACTCCTCCGCGGCCGTCGCCGTACAGAAAGGTGCGCTCGATGACCGAGCATCATCTCCCGTCCCAACTCGAGGTCAGCCCCGAGGCCCCGGACCGCAACCTCGCCCTGGAACTCGTCCGGGTCACCGAGGCCGGTGCCATGGCGTCGGGCCGCTGGGTGGGGCGAGGTGACAAGAACGGCGCGGACGGCGCGGCGGTCAAGGCCATGCGCGCCCTGATCCACACCGTGTCCATGAACGGGGTCGTGGTCATCGGGGAGGGCGAGAAGGACCACGCTCCGATGCTGTACAACGGCGAACGCGTCGGGGACGGCACCGGCCCGGAGTGCGACGTGGCCGTGGACCCGGTGGACGGTACGACGCTGACCGCCAAGGGCATGGCCAACGCGGTCTCGGTGATGGCGGTCGCCGAGCGCGGCTCGATGTTCGACCCGTCCGCGGTCTTCTACATGGACAAGCTGGCCACCGGCCCGGAGGCGGCGGACTTCGTCGACATCACCGCCCCGGTGGCGGTGAACATCAAGCGGATCGCCAAGGCGAAGAAGTCCGCGGTCGAGGACGTCACCGTGGTCATCCTGGACCGGCCGCGCCACGAGGGCCTGGTCAAGGAGGTCCGGGAGGCGGGCGCCCGGATCAAGTTCATCTCCGACGGCGACGTCGCCGGCGCGATCATGGCGGCACGTGAGGGCACCGGCGTCGACCTGCTGCTGGGCATCGGCGGTACGCCCGAGGGCATCATCACGGCCTGTGCCATGAAGTGCCTGGGCGGCACCCTGCAGGCCAAGCTGTGGCCCAAGGACGACGAGGAGCGGCAGCGCGCCCTGGACGCCGGTCACGACCTGGACAAGGTCCTGGAGATCGACGACCTGGTCCGCAGCGACAACGTCTTCTTCGTCGCCACCGGCATCACCGACGGCGAGCTGCTGCGCGGCGTGCGCTACCGCGCCGAGACCGCCTACACCCAGTCCCTGGTGATGCGGTCCAAGTCCGGCACCATCCGGCAGATCGACTCCCAGCACCGGCTGTCGAAGCTGCGCGCCTACAGCTCGGTGGACTTCGAGCGCCCCAGCTGACGGCTCCCACCGGGACGACCGGGGACGCACTTCGCCCCCGCCGGAGAGGCTCCGGCGGGGGCGAAGTGGCCCATACGCGCGGTCCGTTCAGCCGGCCGCGGGCATATGGGCCGCACGCTGCAGTTCGGACTCCCGGCGCCGGCGCCGGGTCAGCACGACCCGGCGCTCGGCCGCGGTGAGCCCGCCCCAGACGCCGTACGGCTCCGGCTGGAGCAGCGCGTGCTCCCGGCACTCGACCATGACCGGGCAGCGGGCACAGACCCGCTTCGCGGCCTCTTCCCTGGCCAGTCGCGCGGCGGTCGGCTCCTTCGACGGGGCGAAGAACAGCCCGGCTTCGTCCCGGCGGCACACCGCCTCGGAATGCCAGGGACCGGCCTCGTCGCGCGCAGGCACTCGCGGGGACGGAACGACAGCGGCATCCTGCAGGGGCTGATGCGGTAGCAGCACGGTCTACTCCTGACGACGGCTTCGGCGAGAGAAATCACCCTTGCCCGTCTCGCTGCGCACGGCCTTTTTCCGCACCCCGCAGCCGTACGAGAGACGATGCACCAGCCCTACCCGCTGTGCGCACGCTTATGCACACCGTGGCGATCGTGCGGAAACGAGATCACGCGACAACGCGAAAAGTCGCACCGCGCCCCCGGGACGTACGTACGTCAGCGGCCGCCGTCGTGCCTCCTGCGGAAGCGGTCCCGGCGCTCCTGCCGCTCCAGGCGATGCCGTTCGTGCCACTCACGGTGCCGCTCGCGGTGCTCCTCGCGGAGCTGGTGGCGCAGTTCGCGGTGGCTCTCACGCAGCCGGTCGCGCAGGTCGCCGATCAGCGCCCCGCGCTTGGGCCGGGCCTCCACGCTGCCCAGGATCGCGTAGCCGTTGACCTGGATCTGCGGGGCGTCGCCGTCCTCCGCCTCGTGGGTGTCGATCTCGAAGGCGCCCAGGATCCCGGAGCCGCTGCTGCGCAGCGTGACGTTCTCCGGCACCCGGATCTCCACGCTCCCGAAGAGGGAGGTGACAGTGATCTGGACCTGCTGCTGCGGGAAGACCGCCTCGGTCAGGTCGATCTCGACGGAACCGAAGATCGCCACGGCGTTGATCCGCGCCGGGACGTGCCAGCGCCCCTTGCGGGTGGCCGCGCTGAAGATCGCGACGAGGTTCTGGTCCGGCTGCGGCGCTCCGCCGTACGCGGTCGCCGACGCGTCCGGTCCCGGCCGCGGACGGCCGCCGGCCGCCGGCAGGTCGCGGACGACCGGCTCCAGCTCGCCCAGGGTCTTGGCGCGGTAGACCGTGTCGATCCGCTCGGCGTGCTCCTCGGGATCGAGGCGGCCCTCGGCCAGCGCCTCCCGGAGGATCCCGGCGATCCGGTCGCGGTCCGCGTCGGACGCCCGGATGTCCGCCTCGGCCACGGGCGCGCCCGCGGGCCTGGTCTCGGCCTTGGTCAGGTCCACCGTTTGCGGGGTCTCGGGGCCCACTCGTCCCCCGTTGTCTGCATCCACCGCCCCAGCGTACCGAAACGCGATAGATCGCGACTAGGTATCGCAGGACCGGACCGCACATCCGCCCGAACCGGAGCCGGTACCGGCCCCGAACCGGAGCCTGCCGCCGACTGAGCCTCACCTCACAGCCGCGTCCGCGCGCCGGGGTTCTACGCTGTTGGGGCGCTGCCGTAGAAGCCAGCCAGACCCCTCCGAGTAAGGATGAACCGCCACCATGCCGGAATTCGCCTACACCGACCTGCTCCCCACCGGCGAGGACAAGACCCCGTACCGCCTCGTCACGAAGGAAGGTGTCAGCACCTTCGAGGCCGACGGCCGGACGTTCCTCAAGGTCGAGCCGGAGGCGCTGCGCAAGCTGGCCGAAGCGGCGATCCATGACATCCAGCACTACCTGCGCCCCGAGCACCTCGGGCAGCTCCGCAAGATCATCGACGACCCCGAGGCCTCGGCCAACGACAAGTTCGTCGCCCTCGACCTGCTGAAGAACGCCAACATCGCGGCCGCCGGCGTGCTGCCCATGTGCCAGGACACCGGCACCGCGATCGTGATGGGCAAGCGCGGCCAGAACGTGCTCACCGAGGGCGGCGACGCCGAAGCGCTCTCCCGCGGCATCTTCGACGCGTACACCCAGCTGAACCTGCGGTACTCGCAGATGGCCCCGCTGACCATGTGGGAGGAGAAGAACACCGGCTCCAACCTCCCGGCGCAGATCGAGCTGTACGCGACCGACGGCGACGCCTACAAGTTCCTCTTCATGGCCAAGGGCGGCGGCAGCGCCAACAAGTCGTTCCTCTACCAGGAGACCAAGGCGGTCCTCAACGAGGCCTCCATGATGAAGTTCCTGGAGCAGAAGATCCGCTCGCTCGGTACGGCCGCCTGCCCGCCGTACCACCTCGCGATCGTCGTCGGCGGCACCTCGGCCGAGTACGCGCTCAAGACCGCCAAGTACGCCTCCGCGCACTACCTGGACGAGCTGCCCGCCGAGGGCTCCGCCACCGGCCACGGCTTCCGCGACAAGGAGCTGGAGGAGAAGGTCTTCGAGCTGACGCAGAAGATCGGCATCGGCGCGCAGTTCGGCGGCAAGTACTTCTGCCACGACGTCCGCGTGGTCCGCCTCCCCCGGCACGGCGCCTCCTGCCCGGTCGCCATCGCCGTCTCCTGCTCCGCCGACCGCCAGGCCGTCGCCAAGATCACCGCCGAGGGCGTCTTCCTGGAGCAGCTGGAGACCGACCCGGCCCGCTTCCTGCCGGAGACCACGGACGAGGAACTGACCGAGGGCGCCGGCCCCGACCTCGACGCGGTCGCCGTCGACCTCAACCGCCCCATGGACGAGGTCCTCGCCGAGCTGACCAAGCACCCGGTCAAGACCCGGCTGTCCCTGACCGGCACGCTGGTCGTCGCCCGCGACATCGCGCACGCCAAGATCAAGGAGCGCCTGGACGCCGGCGAGGAGATGCCGCAGTACCTCAAGGACCACCCGGTCTACTACGCGGGCCCGGCCAAGACCCCCGAGGGCTACGCCTCCGGCTCGTTCGGCCCGACGACCGCGGGCCGGATGGACGCCTACGTCGAGCAGTTCCAGGCCGCCGGCGGCTCGAAGGTCATGCTCGCCAAGGGCAACCGCTCCCAGCAGGTCACCGACGCCTGCGCCGCCCACGGCGGCTTCTACCTCGGCTCCATCGGCGGCCCGGCCGCCCGCCTGGCCCAGGACTGCATCAAGAAGGTCGAGGTCCTCGAATACGAGGAGCTCGGCATGGAGGCCGTCTGGAAGATCGAGGTCGAGGACTTCCCCGCCTTCATCGTCGTCGACGACAAGGGCAACGACTTCTTCCAGGACCCCTCCCCGGCCCCGACGTTCACCAGCATCCCGGTCCGCCAGGGCGCCTGACCCGTCCGGCCCCACCCGGCCCGCAGCACCCCACCGTCCCGCCGAGCGAACCGCCGGCGGGACGGTCGCGTCGGGCGGGAACAGATCCCCTTCCCCGGGCACTGTCATAGGTATGAGTGACACGAGTGCAGTGGGTGACGGCGACGGCTTCCGGGTGGAGCACGACTCCATGGGGGAGGTCCGGGTGCCCGCGGGGGCCAAGTGGCGGGCGCAGACGCAGCGGGCGGTGGAGAACTTCCCCGTCTCCGGGCAGCGGCTGGAGCGGGCGCACATCGAGGCGCTGGCGCGGATCAAGGGTGCGGCCGCCACGGTGAACGCCGAGCTGGGGGTGCTGGACAAGGAGATCGCCCAGGCCGTGCGGGAGGCGGCCGCGGCGGTCGCCGGCGGCGAGTGGGACGCGCACTTCCCGGTCGACGTGTTCCAGACCGGCTCCGGGACGTCGTCGAACATGAACGCCAACGAGGTCATCGCCACCCTCGCGAGCGAGCGGCTGGGGCGGGACGTCCATCCGAACGACCACGTCAACGCGAGCCAGTCGTCGAACGACGTCTTTCCGTCGTCGATTCACATCGCGGCCACTTCGGCGGTGCTGAACGATCTGATTCCGGCGCTGGAGCATCTGGCGGCGGCGTTCGAGCGGAAGGCGGAGGAATTCGCGGACGTCGTGAAGTCGGGGCGGACGCATTTGATGGATGCCACGCCGGTGACGCTGGGACAGGAATTCGGCGGATATGCCGCCCAGGTGCGGTACGGCGTGGAGCGGCTGCGGAGTGCGGTGCCGCGGCTGGCGGAGCTGCCGCTCGGCGGTACGGCCGTCGGGACGGGCATCAATACGCCGCCGGGATTCTCCGCCGCGGTGATCGCGGAAGTGGCCCGGGCGACCGGGCTGCCGCTGACCGAGGCGCGCAATCATTTCGAGGCGCAGGGCGCGCGGGACGGCATCGTCGAGACCAGCGGGCAGCTGCGGACGATCGCCGTCGGGCTGACGAAGATCGCCAATGACCTGCGGTGGATGGCGTCGGGGCCGCGCACCGGGCTCGCCGAGATCAATCTGCCGGACCTCCAGCCCGGTTCGTCGATCATGCCGGGGAAGGTCAATCCGGTGATTCCGGAGGCGGTGCTGATGGTCGCCGCTCAGGTCACCGGGAATGACGCGACGGTGGCCGCAGCCGGCGCGGCCGGCAATTTCGAGCTCAATGTGATGCTCCCGGTGATCGCGCGGAACGTCCTCGAATCGATCCGGCTGCTCGGGAATGTGGCACGGCTGCTGGCGGACCGTACGGTCGACGGCATCACGGCCAATGCGGAACGGGCCCGCGAATACGCCGAATCGTCGCCGTCCGTGGTCACCCCGCTGAACAAGTACCTCGGTTACGAAGAGGCGGCGAAGGTGGCGAAGAAATCGCTCGCCGAGCGGAGGACGATCCGTCAGGTGGTCCTGGACGAGGGGTACGTGGAGCGCGGGCTGCTCACCGAGGAGCAGCTGGACGAGGCGCTGGACGTGCTGCGCATGACCCACCCGTGACCATGTCCCCGTAGCCGTGCCGCCATGGCCATGACCCGCCCGTAACACCGCAAGGAAGGTACGTTACCGCTCCCGTAACGCCCGCTGCGTCTCATGTCACGGCGGGCGTCACACGGCACCCCTAAAATCTGCCCATGACAGCGGACATGGTGGACACGGCGGAAGGCGAGGCGGCCGGCGGGCGCGGGACGTCCGGAGTGCGGCAGGTGGCGGCGGGGGGCGCGGCGGGCCGCTGGGCGCCGGGCGACCACATCCTGTGGCGCTACCGCGACAACGCCGATCCGGGGCGCTTCCACATCTGCCGGCCGATGACCGTCGTCCAGGACACCGAGGAGCTGCTGGCGGTGTGGATGGCGCCGGGGACCGCGTGCATCAAGCCGGTGCTGGCCGACGGCACACCGGTGCACCACGAGCCGCTCGCGACCCGCTACACCAAACCGCGCCGGACCACCCGCGACCACTGGTTCGGCACCGGCGTGCTGAAGCTCGCGCGGCCCGGCGACCCCTGGTCGGTCTGGCTCTTCTGGGAGCAGGGCTGGCAGTTCAAGAACTGGTACGTCAACCTGGAGCAGCCGCGCCGTCGTTGGTCAGGGGGAATTGATTCCGAGGACCATTTCCTCGACATCTGCGTCTATCCGGACCGGCACTGGGAGTGGCGGGACGAGGACGAGTTCGCACAGGCGCAGCGGGACGGGCTGATGACCAACGCGCGGGCCGCGGAGGTCCGGTCCGCCGGACGGGCCGCGATCGCACAGATCTCGGCCTGGCGCGGACCGTACTCGGACGGCTGGGAGGACTGGCGGCCCGACCCGGCCTGGGACGTCCCCCGGCTCCCGGAGGACTGGGACCGCGCACCGGATCGTTTGCGGTCGTGAGGGAGTGAAGTGAAACGGGGTACAGGGAGTGGGAGTGAAGGGGCGGACCGTGGAAAGGTGCGCCTTGGGGCAAGGCTGTTCCCCGCCGGGCGAGGAGGCGGTCCGAGCCCCCTTGCTGCGCCCTGGGTCTTCAAACGTAGGATCGTCCTCCGCAAGACTGCACAGGCGCAACTCCAGAACTGGAAAACGAACTTGACCGCGGTCGCAGGAGGGGCGAGGTCGTGAGCGCGAAGAGCTACGACGAATACGAGGGCCTGAACCGGTTAGCGCTGGACCGGGCCGGGCAGGCCGAGGCGTTCGACGCGATCGGCGACCGCTACAACGACGCCTTTCCGCACAAGGAGGGCCAGCTGTCCTCGGGTGCCTGGCTGGCCGGTGCCCTGCCCGCGGGCGCCCGCGTCCTGGACGTCGGGTGCGGTACGGGCCTGCCGACCGCCCGTCAGCTCTCCGACGCCGGGCACCGCGTGGTCGGTATCGATCTCTCCCCCTCCATGGTCAAGCTGGCCCGGGACAACGCCCCGGGCGCGGAGTTCCACCGGCTGGACATCGCCGATCTGCGCGGCGGCCGGCTCGGCGGCCCCGGCTCCTTCGACGGTGTCGCCGCTTATTTCTCGCTGTTGATGCTGCCCCGTGCGGAAATCCCTTACGCACTGGGCCTGCTGCATGATCTGCTACGACCCGGTGGGCTGCTGGCCCTGTCGATGGTCGAGGCGGACGTGGACGACTTCCCGATCCCGTTCCTGGGCAACACGATCCGGGTATCGGGTTACCTGCGGGACGACCTGCGCCGGGTCGTGCACGACGCGGGTTTCGACGTCGTCGGGGAGGACGCCTACGCCTACGCCCCGGCGAGCACGGACGTACCACCCGAGATCCAGCTCTTTCTGCACCTGCGACGCGCCTGAAACGCAGCGCGTCGGGCGCGTCCCGTACGGGCTGCGCGCCCGGAACGCGGCGCGTCGGACGCGCAGCCCCGGACGGATGGAATCCCACGCGTGACGGAGCATCCCACCTCCCACGAATCGCGACGGTCGGCCCCGACCGCCGCGCCCTCGGCGTCCCCTGCGCGGGGGCCGGGCCGGACGCCGCCGCTGGGCGCCGTCCCGGACCCGCGCGGCGCCCTGCAGCAGCCCGCCGCGGCCGGCTTCGTCCCGGCGGGGCCGCCGGCCGGCCGGGCCGACCGCGAGCCGCCCGCGGACCACGGCGCGGCCCGGGACGACGCGGCGATTCCGTACGGGGAGGCGTACGGGGACACCTTCGGCGGCGCGGGCGCGTACCGTGGCGCGGGCAGGTACGGCGGCGCGAACGCCTATGGCGGCGCGGACACTTACGGCGGCGACCCCTGGGGCGCCGACTCTTACGGGGAGGTGGCCATGCCGGCGAGCGGGCGGCCGGGCGGCGCACCGGACGGGGAGCGCGAGGCGGCCCCGGCGCGGCGGCGGGTGGCACAGGGCGCGGTGGGCCGCGCGGGCACGCCGGATCCGGGTGAGGAGCCGCACCGCGGGGAGCGTCCGCGGCCCGGCGGCGAGGGCATCGGGCGGCCGCGGGACGGCGGCGCCGGACGGTCCCGGCCGCGCGGCGGGGAAGCCGGCGGGACGGTGCCGGGCCGGGCGCCGGCCGGGGAGGCGACCGGTGCGCAGGTGCCGGCGCCGGCCGGGCCGCCGCCGGGTCCGCCGCCCGCTCCGCTGCCGCCCGCCGGCCCGGCGCGCTCGGCGCATCCGGGCGAGAGCGGTGAGGTCGCGGCGGCCCGGCAGGCGGGCGGTGACCGGCTGCGGTTCATCGGTGCGGCGACCCGGCGGATCGCCCGCGGCATCGACCTCGACGAGATCGTGCTGGGGCTGTGCCGGGCGACGGTGCCGACCTTCGCCGACGCGATCCTGGTGTATCTGCGCGATCCGCTGCCGGTGGGCGACGAGCGGCCCACCGGGCCGGTGGTGCTGCGGCTGCGGCGCACCGACCGGATCCCGGAGGAGCCGGACACCAACGGCGGGCGGCTGCCGGTGCTGCCCGCGCAGCCCGATCTGGGCCCGGCGATGGGCGGCAGCGCCGCGGAGCTGGCCGAGGTGCGGCCCGGCGGTCCGCTGGCGGAGGTGCTGCGGGGCGTGCGGCCGCTGTTCGGCGAGGCACAGGCGGCCCGGACCGCGCTGCCCGAGCTGCTGGGGCCCGATCCGCGGCTGCCCAGCGGCCACCGGGTGATCCTGGCGCCGCTGCGCGGCCGGCGGCGGGTGATCGGTGCGGCGGTGTTCCTGCGCAGGCCCGACCGGCCGGCGTTCGAGCCGGACGACCTGCTGGTGGCGGCGCAGTTGGCGACGCACACCGCGCTGGGCGTCGACAAGGCGGTGCTGTACGGCCGGGAGGCGTACATCGCCGACGCGCTGCAGCGCACGATGCTGCCGGACTCGCTGCCGCAGCCGACCGGGGTGCGGCTGGCCAGCCGCTATCTGCCGGCCGCGGAGACGGCCCGGGTGGGCGGTGACTGGTACGACGCGATCCCGCTGCCGGGCAGCCGGGTGGCGCTGGTGGTCGGTGACGTCATGGGGCACTCGATGACCTCGGCGGCGATCATGGGCCAACTGCGCACCACCGCGCAGACCCTGGCCGGTCTCGACCTGCCGCCGCAGGAGGTGCTGCACCACCTCGACGAGCAGGCCCAGCGGCTGGGTTCGGACCGGATGGCGACGTGCCTGTACGCGGTGTACGACCCGGTCGCGCACCGGATCACGATCGCCAACGCGGGCCATCCGCCGCCGCTGATGCTGCATCGCGGCGGGCGCGCGGAGGTGCTGCGGGTGCCGCCGGGCGCGCCGATCGGCGTCGGCGGGGTGGACTTCGAGGCGGTGGAGCTGGACGCCCCGGCGGGGGCCACGCTCGTGCTGTACACCGACGGTCTGGTGGAGTCGCGGATCCGGGACGTGTGGACCGGCATCGAGCAGCTGCGGGAGCGGCTGGCGGAGACGGCCCGGCTGACGGGCCCGCATCCGCCGCCGCTGGAGCCGCTGTGCGACGAGGTGCTGGACATGCTCGGGCCGGGCGACCGGGACGACGACATCGCGCTGCTGGCGGCCCGGTTCGACGGGATCGCGCCGAGCGACGTCGCGTACTGGTACCTGGATCCGAAGGCGCAGACCGCCGGGCAGGCCCGCCGGCTGGCCCGCCGGGCGCTGGCGCGCTGGGGTCTGGACGACCTCACCGATCAGCTGGAGCTGCTGGTCAGTGAGGTGGTGACGAACGCGGTGCGGTACGCGGAGCGGCCGATCACGCTGCGGCTGCTGCGCACGGACGTGCTGCGCTGCGAGGTCGGGGACGACGTGCCGCAGCTGCCGCGGCTGCGGCAGGCCCGGCCGTCGGACGAGGGCGGGCGGGGGCTCTACCTCGTCAACCGGATGGCCCGGCGCTGGGGCGCGACCCGGCTGAGCATGGGCAAGGTGGTCTGGTTCGAGCTGACCATGCCGCCGGGGACACCGCGCCGCTGAGAGGCGCGGGCTCCGGCCCGTGACGCAACACCGCGGCCCCCGCCGGATCCGGCGGGGGCCGCGTGCTGTCGTTCCGGCGGCTGCCGGGCGTCAGTTGAAGCCGGGCACGCTGTTGGCGCCCTTGGTGCCGCCGTTGCCGTTGCCGCCGGTGCCGCCGTCGGCACCGCTGGTGGTGCCGCTGGTGTCACCGCCGTCCACGCCGCCGTCCGGCGGGGAGGCCGTGTCGCTCGGGGTGGTCGGGCTGCTCGGGCGGCCGCTCGGGGTGTGCGACGGCCGGCCGGACGGGGACGACGGGGTGCCGCTGGGCGTGCTGCTCGGGGTGCCGGTCGGCGACGGGGTCGTCGACGGGGTGACGGTCGGCGTCGGGCTGGTGGTCGGCGGGACCGCGGCGCCCATGTCCGTCTCCAGGTCGAAGTCGCCGCCGGTGTTGCCGCCGAGCGCGTTCTCGGTGTAGTCCGCCCACACCTTGGCCGGGTAGCCGCCGCCGTTGACCCGGCCGCCGCCACCGGTGCCCTTGAGGGTCACCTGGGCACCGCCCTTGGGCGACTCGCCGAACATGCCGACCGCGGTGACCAGCTTGGGCGTGTAGCCCACGAACCACGCCGACTTGTTGTCGTCGGAGGTACCGGTCTTGCCGGCCGCCTGGTAGGCGGTGTTCTTGACGGACTCCGAGGCGGTGCCGTCGTTGACCACGCCGGTGAGGACGGAGGTCAGGGTGTCCGCGGTCCGGCGGCTGAGGACGTCCGGGCCGATCGGGTCCTTCAGCGACAGCTCGTTGTCCACGCCGTTGACGGTGTGCACGGCCTTGGTCACCACCGCGGGCGTGACCTTCTTGCCGTGGTTGTCGAACGTGGCGTACGCGCCGGCCATCTGGAGCGGGCTGGCACCCATGGTGCCCAGGGTCATGGCCGGCTTGACGTCCATCTTGGAGCCGTCCATGCCGAGCCTGACCGCGGTCTTCTTCACGTTGTCCAGGCCGACGTCCGCGCCCATCTGCGCGAAGACCGAGTTGACGGAGTTGTTGGTGGCCGTCTGGACGGTGATCTTGTCGTAGTTGTGCTCGTCCTCGTTGGGCGGCGCGAAGGGGATGGTGCCGCCGACGACCGGACGGCGGTTGCGGCCGTCGTAGATCGTGTTCGGGGTGATCGGCACGCCGTCCTGGGTGACCGCGTTGTTCTCCATCGCCGAGGCGAGGATCAGCGGCTTGAACGTGGAGGCCGGCTGGTAGTCGGAGCGGGTCGCGTTGTTGGTGTAGTGCTTGGGATAGCCCGCACCGCCGTACATCGCCACGACGTGGCCGGTCTTCGGGTCGACCGAGGTGGCGCCCAGCTGGGCGTCCCCGTCGACCTTGCGGGCCTTGGGGTTCAGCTCGTCGGTCAGCTTGTGCTTGACCGCCCGCTCCAGCGCCTTCTGCTTGTCCTTCTCGATGCCGAGGGTGATCGTCCAGCCGCCGGCGTCGAACTGCTTGCCGTCGACGCCCTGGGCCATCAGCTCCCGCTTGGCCTCCGCGACGATGTAGCTGGTCTGCCCGCTGACGCCGGGCAGCGGCTTGGGGTCCTTCGGTATCTGGAACTTCTGCTTGGCGCGCTGCTGCGGCGAGAGCCAGTGCATCTCGACCATGTTGTTCAGCGTGTACGCCCAGCGCTCCTTGACCCGCTTCTGACCGTCCTTGGTCGCGAGGGACCAGTCGTACTGGTTCGGCGCCTGGAGCAGCGAGGCGAGGTAGGCGCCCTGCGAGACGGTGAGCTTGTCGACGTCCACGCCGTAGTAGGCGCGGGCGGCGGCCTGGATGCCGTAGGCGCCGCGGCCGTAGTAGCTGGTGTTGAGGTAGCCGGCGAGGATCTTGTCCTTGCCCAGCTTGTTGTCCACCTTCAGCGAGATGACGATCTCCTGGAGCTTGCGGCTGACCGTCTGCTCCTGCGTCAGGTAGTAGTTCTTGACGTACTGCTGGGTGATCGTCGAGCCGCCCTGCTTCCCCTTGCCCATCAGGGTGTTGAGGATGCCGCGCGCGGTGCCCATCAGGTCGACGCCGGAGTCGTGGTAGAAGTTCTTGTTCTCGGCGGCGACGAAGGTGCGCTGCACCGCCCAGGGGATCCGGTCGAGCGAGACGTTCTCGCGGTTGACCTGGCCGACCCGGGCCATGACCTTGCCGTCGGCGTACTTGTAGACGTTGCTCTGGAGCTGGGCCTGCTTGTTCCCGTCATTGGGGATGTCCACGTACAGGTACAGCCCGATGAAGCCGAGGATGCCCAGCAGGCACACCCCGAGGAAGGTTCCGAGGATCTTCTTCCAGGTGAAGAGGCGGCGTATGCCGGACTTCTTCTGCTTCGTTTTGGCCCGGCGGGCGCTCCCCTGCTGCGCCCGTCTGGCTTCCGCTCGGCCCATCGCTTCGACAACTCCAGTCGTTCCGCCCCCAGCTAACTCAGCTGTTGAAGCTAACACCGCATCTGTCAACAAATACTCATCGATCAAGGCTTTTCCTGACGTGACAAAGAGCACCCGGCCCGGGGGAACCATGGGGTGGGTTTTCTGCGTCGCCCGCCGCTCACCTGCGCACTTGCCGTAAATCGGGCTCGGTACCGGGACTGGACGACCCGACCTTCCGTCCATTAATCTGCTATCACTTTGCTAGACCAGCGACATCATCGAATGCGGCGGACATCACGCGCCGCATCGGGAGAAACGGGGATCTTCATGTCCGACCAGCCCACGGCCGACCACCTCACCGGCCCCACCCCCGGCGACGACCTCGCCGTAACCGCCCCCGAGCTGCCCCGCCCGCAGATCCGCGAGGTCAGGGCGCACAGCATCGCGGGTGGGCTCGCCCTGCTGCTGACCGTGCTCGGCGTGGCTCTGGGCGTCGGCGCGATCGCCGTCGGCGGCTTCCTCGCCGACGGCGGCAACAAGGCGGCCGGCATACCGCTGATCCTCGCCGGCGCCGCGATCCTGCTCGGCTCGCTCTTCTGCATGACCGGCGTGAAGATGGTCGCGCCCGGCGAGGCCCGGGTCATCCAGCTCTTCGGGCGGTACGTCGGCACCATCCGCACCGACGGCCTGCGCTGGGTCAACCCGCTGACCACGGCCCGCAGCATCTCCACCCGGGTGCGCAACCACGAGACCGCGGTCCTGAAGGTCAACGACGCCTACGGCAACCCGATCGAGCTGGCCTCGGTCGTGGTCTGGCAGGTGGAGGACACCGCCCAGGCACTGTTCGAGGTCGACGACTTCCTGGAGTTCGTCGCCACCCAGACCGAGGCGGCGGTCCGGCACATCGCGATCGAGTACCCCTATGACGCGCACGACGAGGACGCCCTGTCGCTGCGCGGCAACGCCGAGGAGATCACCGAGAAGCTCGCCCTGGAGCTGACCGCGCGGGTCCAGGCGGCCGGCGTGCGGATCATCGAGTCCCGCTTCAGCCACCTCGCCTACGCTCCCGAGATCGCCTCGGCGATGCTCCAGCGCCAGCAGGCCGGCGCGGTGGTCGCGGCCCGCCAGCAGATCGTCGAGGGCGCGGTCGGCATGGTGGAGCAGGCGCTGGTGCGGATCAGCGAGCAGGGCATCGTCGAACTGGACGAGGAACGGAAGGCTGCCATGGTCAGCAATCTGATGGTGGTGCTGTGCGGCGACCGGGCCGCCCAGCCGGTACTGAACACGGGCTCGCTGTACCAGTGAGTGCGAAGAACCCGGGGGAGGCCGGCGCCGAAGGCGGACGGCCCCCCGCGCGACGGCCGCAGCAGCGCAAGCAGGTGCTGCTGCGGCTGGACCCGTTGATCCATGACGCGCTGGCCCGCTGGGCGGACGACGAACTGCGCAGCGCCAACGCGCAGATCGAGTTCCTGCTCCGCAAGGCGCTCTCCGAGGCGGGGCGGCTGCCCCGGGGCGCGGGGGCGATCCCGCGCCGGGGCCGCCCGCCGAAGAAGCCGGACGACCAGCGGTAACGCCACGCGCCGCGACGGGCGGCCCCCGCCCCCTCCGTCTATACACCCCACGTATACACCCCACGTATACACTGCCGGTACACTCCCGGATAAGGTGGTCGGCATGTCAATCGGTCATACGCTGCTGGGCCTTCTGGAGTCCGGCCCCCGCCACGGCTACGACCTCAAGCGGGCCTTCGACGCGCACTTCGGCCAGGACCGCCCGCTGCACTACGGGCAGGTCTACTCCACGATGTCCCGGCTGCTGAAGAACGGCCTGGTCGAGGTGGACGCCGTGGAGCCCGGCGCCGGCCCGGAGCGCAAGCGGTACGCGATCACCAACGCCGGCGTCACCGATGTCGCGCAGTGGCTGGCCCGCCCGGAGAAGCCCGAGCCGTACCTGCAGTCGACGCTCTACACCAAGATCGTCCTGGCCCTGCTGACCGACCGCGACGCCGCCGAACTCCTCGACACCCAGCGCGCCGAGCACCTGCGGCTGATGCGCGGACTGACCGAGCGCAAGCGCACCGGCGACCTCGCCGACCAGCTGATCTGTGACCACGCGCTGTTCCATCTGGAGGCCGATCTGCGCTGGCTGGAGCTGACCGCCGCCCGGCTCGGCAAACTGGCGGAAGCGGTCCGGGCGTGACGCCCGAGGGATCAACCCTGCTCGACACCCCGGTCACCGTCGACTGGCCGGCCGTCCTCGCCACATCGTCGTGCGGGACGCACACGGCCGGTTCTGCCTACGATGATGGCCTCGATACCAGCCACTAGGAGGCGCCATGTCTGCCGCAGCGGTCGAGCCCCCCTGCGACGGCAAGTCCCCGCTGCTCAGAGAAGCGGAGCGGCTCGCCGAAAGGCTTCCCGGCTACCGCATCGAGATCATCGGGGGAACCATCACCGTGACGCCACCGCCTGACGGGCCCCACGGGGAATCCCTGTCCGACCTCCTCATGGCCTTCGCGCCCCTGCACGCCAAAGAGTCGAAGGTCATCCAGGGAATCGGCATCTGGCTTCCCGACGGCCCCGACGATTACGCGGTACCGGATCTCGCAGTGGTGGATGCCGACTACCGCCGCCATCACATCGCGGAGAACTGCTACGACCCAGCGGTCTTTCGTCTGGTCCTCGAGGTCACTTCGTCCAACTACCAAAACGACCTCAAGAAGAAGGTCGGCGCCTACGCCATCGCCAAGGTCCCCGTGTATGTGATCGTCGACCGGAAGCACGACCGTCTTCACGTCTTGCAGGACCCCGTCGCCAACGAATACGACAAGCACCGCGTCCATGCCCGTGGCGAGCACGTCGCACTCCCCGGGTCCATCGGCACCGACATCACCCTCGACGTCGAGGCAATCCTCGAAACCGCCCGCCCCTGACCCTCACCGCTTCACGATCCGCACCGGCAGCCCCCGCAGCGCACCCCGCAGGGCCTCCGCGAACTGCTCGAATTCGTCCTGGCGGGCCGCGCCCGTGCGCATGGCCAGGGCGATCCGGCGGGACGGGGCCGGGTCGGCGAAGTAGCCGGTGGTGAGCTGGTCGTTGCGGCCGGTCTCGACGCGGAGGGCGGTGCGCGGCAGGAGGGTCACGCCGAGGCCGCCGGCCACGAGTTGAACGAGGGTGGAGAGGCCCGCCGCGCTCGTCGTGACCGGGGTGTTCTCGTCGCGGCCGGCCTCCCGGCAGATGTCCAGGGCCTGGTCGCGCAGGCAGTGGCCCTCGTCGAGCAGCAGCAGGTCGAGTTCCTGGAGCGCCTGGCGGGGGATGTCGGCGCGGCCGCCGAGCCAGTGCTCCTTGGGCGCGACGAGCACGAAGTCCTCGTCGAAGAGCGGGAGTTCGGTGACCTGGGGGACGCCGAGCGGGACGGCGAGCAGGAGCAGATCGAGGCGTCCGTGCGCCAGGCCGTCGAGCAGCGACGCGGTCTGTTCCTCGTGGACCTGGAGGTCGAGGTCGGGGTAGGTCTCGTGGACCAGGCGGAGCACGGCCGGGAGGAGGTACGGCGCCACGGTCGGGATGACGCCGAGCCGGAGGACGCCGGTGAAGGGCGCGCGGGCCGCCTCGGCCTCCTCCATCAGGTCGCCGACGGCCTCCAGGACCGTACGGGCCCGGGCCGCCACCCGCTCCCCCGCGGGCGACAGCAGCACCTTGCGCGTCGTACGCTCCAGCAGCTGCACCCCGAGGGCCTCCTCCAGCGCGGAGACCGCGCCGGACAGCGCGGGCTGGCTCATGCCGATCTCGGCCGCCGCCTCGCGGAAATGCAGCTGCTCGGCCACCGCCGCGAATGCCCGCAGCTGGGCCAGGCTGGGCTGGCGGGGCCGTCCGTTCTGACTGGCTGGTGACGCCACTGATAACCACCTCCGATCAACATCCACCAGTCTAGCTATTTCCCTGATCAATAGCTCTTGTGGCACTGTGAGTTCCGTCCAAGCCTCAAGGAAAGACCCAAAAGGGACTTTCTACGCAACAAGGAGAGCGCGTGCTCACTGTCGGTGACAAGTTCCCCGAGTTCGACCTGACTGCCTGTGTCTCGCTGGAGAAGGGCAAGGAGTTCGAGCAGATCAACCACAAGACCTACGAGGGCAAGTGGAAGATCGTCTTCGCGTGGCCCAAGGACTTCACCTTCGTGTGCCCGACCGAGATCGCCGCGTTCGGCAAGCTGAACGAGGAGTTCGCCGACCGTGACGCGCAGGTTCTCGGCTTCTCCGGCGACTCCGAGTTCGTGCACCACGCCTGGCGCAAGGACCACCCGGACCTGACCGACCTGCCCTTCCCGATGCTCGCCGACTCGAAGCACGAGCTCATGCGCGACCTCGGCATCGAGGGCGAGGACGGCTTCGCGCAGCGCGCCGTCTTCATCGTCGACCAGAACAACGAGATCCAGTTCACGATGGTGACCGCCGGCTCCGTCGGCCGTAACCCCAAGGAGGTCCTGCGGGTCCTCGACGCCCTCCAGACGGACGAGCTGTGCCCGTGCAACTGGAGCAAGGGCGAGGACACCCTGGACCCGGTCGCGCTGCTGGCTGGTGAGTGAGACCCATGGCCCTCGATGACCTGAAGTCCGCGGTCCCGGACTACGCCAAGGACCTCAAGCTGAACCTCGGTTCGGTGATCGGCAACAGCGACCTTCCGCAGCAGCAGCTGTGGGGCACGGTCCTGGCCTGCGCGATCGCCTCCCGTTCGCCGAAGGTGCTGCGCGAGCTGGAGCCCGAGGCGAAGGCGAACCTCTCCGCCGAGGCGTACACCGCCGCCAAGTCGGCCGCCGCCATCATGGCGATGAACAACGTCTTCTACCGGACCCGGCACCTGCTGTCGGACCCGGAGTACGGCAACCTGCGCGCCGGCCTGCGGATGAACGTCATCGGCAACCCGGGCGTCGACAAGGTCGACTTCGAGCTGTGGTCGCTGGCCGTCTCGGCCATCAACGGCTGCGGTATGTGCCTGGACTCGCACGAGCAGGTGCTGCGCAAGGCCGGTGTGGAGCGCGAGACGATCCAGGAGGCGGTCAAGATCGCCTCCGTCCTGCAGGCCGTCGGCGCCACCCTGGACGCCGAGGCCGCACTCGCCGAGTGACCCGGTAGCCGTACGGCGCCCGAAACACGCAGAACCCCGCGGACGTTCCGTCGTCCGCGGGGTTCTCGCGTTGCCGGGTGCTATCCCCGGTCCTCCTCGTCGTCGCTCCGGGTCCGCCGGACCGGCGGCGGGGTCGGTGCCACCCCGATCGCGGTGGCACCGCGCGGGGCCACCGACATCCGCAACGCCTGCTCCCGGGAGTACGAGCGCAGATACCCGACGACCGTGTTGGTGACCGCCACCAGGGGCACGGCGACGACCGCACCGCCGATCCCGGCGATCAGTCCGCCGGCCGCGACCGAGAGGATCACCGCGAGCGGGTGGACCCGGACCGCCCGGCCCAGGATGAACGGCTGCAGCACATGGCCCTCGATCTGCTGCACGGCCAGCACCACCGCCAGCACCATCAACCCCGTGAACACGCCCTGGGTGACCAGCGCGACCACGCACGCCAGCGCGCCCGAGACCACCGCCCCGACCAGCGGGATGAAGGCGAAGAGGAAGATGAAGACGGCGAGCGGGACGGCCAGCGGCACATTGAGGAAGTACAGCCCGATGCCGATGAAGATGGCGTCGATGAGCGCCACGATGACCGTGCCGCGCACATAGGCGGTCAGGGTGCGCCAGGCCCGCGGCCCGGCGCCCGCCACGCCCTCCCGGGCCGCGCCCGGGACGAGCTTGAGCACCCACTCCCAGATCCGCCGCCCGTCGTAGAGCAGGAACAGGGTGGTGAACATGGCCAGCAGGATGCCGGTGAAGACCTCCAGGACGACGGTGACGCCCTCCAGGCCGGCCGAGGTGATCGCCTCGGTGTTGGCGCCGATCGCGTCCTGCAGGTTCTTGGCGATGCTGTTGATCTGACTCTCGGTCACATGGAACGGGCTCTTCAGCAGCCAGCCCTTGAGCTCGCTGATGCCCTCCTGGATGCGGCTGGAGACCGAGTCGATGTTGTCCTGGACCTGCCACACCACGAACCAGCCGACCAGGCCCATGATCACGAAGCCGCCGATGAAGGTCAGCGCGGTGGCCGGCCCGCGCGGCAGCCCGCGCCGCCGCAGCCAGCCGACCGTCGGCTGGAGCAGCGCGGTGATCAGCATCGCCGCGATGAAGGACAGCACGACCAATTGGATGCTGGTGATCACCTGCGCCAGCACCCAGAGCGTGGCGGCCAGCACCAGCAGCCGCCAGCCCGCCTCCGCGGCGACCCGTACGCCCCACGGCACGGCGTCGACCGGATCGGGCCGGGCCGCCACGGCCGGCGCGTACGAGGGCGGCGCGGGCACGGAGTCCGGCACCCGCGGGGCGGCCGGCGGCGCGCTCTCCGCGGCCGTGCCCGGATGCGGTACGCCGTCCCCGGCCGCCGGCAGCTGCGTACGGGGCACAGCGAGCGTGGCAACCGACCCGGCGGGCACCGGCGTCACCGTGTGCTCGCCGCGCCTCAGCTCGTCCGGGTCACCCGCTTCCGCCGCGGCGGCCTCGGCGCGGCGGCGCTGTTCCTCCAGCCGCTGCGAGAGCCGCGTCAGACCGGCGCCGAGGCCACCGACCCACTGAGGCAATCTGGACATCTGCCTTCCTCTTCCCCTCCCGTGCGCCACGTTTGACGGGCACGACGTTACCCGTGCGCGACGCACGAAACCCCCGACGCGGTGCGTTCGGGGGTTTCGAGAGGCGCTGAGTGCGGCCGATGGGCCTAGTACCAGCTGTTCGCCTGCCAGAACGACCAGGCGCCGCAGGGGCTGCCGTAGCGGTCGTTCATGTAGTTCAGGCCCCACTTGATCTGGGTCGCCGGGTTCGTCTGCCAGTCGGAGCCCGCAGAGGCCATCTTCGAGCCGGGCAGCGCCTGGACGAGGCCGTAGGCGCCCGAGCCGGCGTTGGTGGCGCGGTAGTTCCAGCCGGACTCGTGGTCCACGATGTTGCTGAAGCACTGGAACTGGTCGCCGGCCATCATCTGGCGCGCGATGGCCTGCGTCTCCGCGATGGTGTACGAGCTCTTGCCGACCAGGTCGCCGAGGTCGGTGCGCGAGGAGGAGCGGGACGCGGCCAGCTCCTTCTTCTTGCGCGCGTCGGCTTCCTTCTTGGCCTGCTGGTCCGCGGCGTCCTTCTTGCTCTGCGCAGTCTCCGCGGCGGCCTTGCGCGCGGCCTCCTGTGCAGACTTGAGGGCCGACGCGTCCGCCTGGGTGGACGCGTCGTCCGCCTGCTGCGTCAGGGAAGCCGTCTGCACCTGGGCCTGGGCGCCCGCGGGGATGTCGGCAATGGTCGTCGCATCGGCAGCGGTGGCCTCGGCGTTGACCGTGGCGGGCTGCCCTGCAGCGACGCCGACGACGGCGCCGACGGTGGTGACCGCGGTGGCGGATGCCACGGCGAATCCCCGGACCGAGATCCGGCTCACACGTTTTCCTTCCAGCGTCGCCCGCTTAGGTGACCTCGCGGACGCAATCGTGCCCCTGGCGCTGGTCTCCCCTTGTTCCGGGCCCTGTTGAGCGGGCGGGACCGGCTGGTCACGGGAGGCACTGGCCCGGTACGTCCCCCTCGGGGTCCGCGTGGTGCTCGGGCGGCATACGGCTACTCACTATGAAGTTCGGTTGTTCTGCACCGCTGGGGGTGCGGATGCCGTATGCGGGGCCTGACAGGACCCAGACTCTGCCCGAACGACACACCGGGAATCAATTCCCGGCCGGGTGTGAAAGCTCACACCTCGTTTACCCCTGGGTATTTTCGGATATCGGCGCACAGCAGAACGCCGCCCGGCTAAGCTCCTTCGCTTCGCCGGGCGGCGCCGCTTCACAGCGGGTCAGATCCGGACAACTGGCCCGATCCAGGCGGTTGTCCAGGTCGGACGGGTCAGACCCTGCCGTCCTCCAGCATTTCGGTCACCAGTGCCGCAATCGGCGACCGTTCCGAGCGGTTCAGGGTGACATGGGCGAAAAGCGGATGTCCTTTCAGCTTCTCGACGACCGCGACCACTCCGTCGTAGCGCCCGACCCGGAGGTTGTCCCGCTGGGCGACGTCATGGGTGAGCACGACCCGGGAGTTGGCCCCGATACGGGACAGAACCGTCAAAAGGACATTGCGCTCCAGGGACTGGGCCTCGTCCACGATGACGAACGCGTCGTGCAGCGACCGCCCGCGGATGTGGGTCAGCGGCAGCACCTCCAACATGCCGCGGCCCACCACCTCTTCGATGACGTCCTTGGTGGTCACCGCGGACAGCGTGTCGAAGACGGCCTGCGCCCAGGGGCTCATCTTCTCCGCCTCGCTGCCCGGCAGATAGCCCAGCTCCTGCCCGCCGACCGCGTACAGCGGGCGGAACACCATCACCTTGCGGTGCTGCCGGCGCTCCAGCACCGCCTCCAGGCCCGCGCACAGCGCCAGCGCCGACTTGCCGGTGCCGGCCCGCCCGCCCATCGACACGATGCCGACGTCCGGGTCGAGCAGCAGGTCCAGCGCGATCCGCTGTTCGGCGCTGCGCCCGTGGATGCCGAACGCCTCCCGGTCGCCCCGGACCAGCCGGACCGTGCCGTCCGCGGTGACCCGGCCGAGCGCCTTGCCCCGCTCGGACTGCAGCACCAGGCCGGTGTGCACCGGCAGCCCGGCCGCCTCCGGTACGTACGCGGTCTCGGCGGAGAACAGGTCGTCGACCTGGTCGGCGGGGACGGTCACCTCGGCCATCCCGGTCCACCCGGAGTCGGTGATGGCGAGTTCGGCGCGGTACTCCTCGGCCAGCAGGCCCACCGAGGACGCCTTGATGCGCATCGGCAGGTCCTTGGAGACGACCGTGACGTCGAACCCCTCGGCCTGGAGGTTGCGGGCGACGGCGAGGATCCGCGAGTCGTTGTCACCCAGCCGGCTGTGCCCGTTGATGAAGCCCGGGGGCAGGATGCCGGTGTCGGAGTGGTTCAGTTCGACCCGCAGCGTCCCGCCGAGCTCTCCGATGGGGATGGGCGAGTCCAGCCGCCCGTGCTGCACCCGGTACTCGTCCAGCCGGCGCAGCGCCTGCCGGGCGAAGTAGCCGAGCTCGGGATGGTGCCGCTTGGCCTCCAGTTCCGTGACCACCACGACCGGCAGCACGACCTCGTGCTCGTCGAAGCGGGCCATGGCGCCTGGATCGGCCAGCAACACACTGGTGTCGAGGACATAAGTGCGCCGGTCGTTGTCACGGCGCTGCTTGCTGTTCACCACGGGTGGACGAACCCCCTCGGATGAGGTTGGGGTGCGACGGCGTCGCGGGGCGATGTGCTCCCGGGGACGTGGTGCGCCCAGCGGCTGCTGGGCAGCGTCCTTGGGACCCCCGGCCATCTCATGACCGGACCGGGCTCAGGCCACGATGCACGGGCCGAGCGCCGGCCCCTCGCGTCGCCCGTGCGGTGCGCACGGCTCTCCGTGATGTGCAAAGGGCCTCCCGGGCGGACGGCCCCATGCCGTCCGCTGAGATGCGGCGCCCGATGGCTTGTTCCGGACGCCGACCTGGATGGGATATTCCCTCGAACCCCCGTCGCCATGCCACGGCATATGACGCACGGTCGATGAACCTTTGGTTACGCGTGATCGCTCCCCCGGGCCGGCCGGAACGAGGGGTGCGAGGGGGGCCGACCGGGTGGTTCCCGGCGGAGTCGACGTCAGAAAAGCCCCCGCCGGGGCCCGTTCGGGGCCGGCGGGGGCTTCGTCGCGATGACGGTGCTGCCTGCTAGAAGCCGTAGCGGCGGTGCCGGGCCGCGTAGTCGCGCAGCGCGCGCAGGAAGTCAACCTTCCGGAACGCCGGCCAGAAGACCTCGCAGAAGTAGTACTCCGAATGGGCGCTCTGCCAGAGCATGAAGCCCGACAGCCGCTGCTCGCCGCTGGTCCGGATCACCAGGTCCGGGTCGGGCTGGCCGCGGGTGTAGAGGTGCTCCGAGATCAGGTCGATGTCGACGATCTCGGCCAGTTCCTCGAAGGAGGTGCCGCGTTCGGCGTGCTCCAGCAGCAGCGAGCGCACCGCGTCCGCGATCTCCTGCCGGCCGCCGTAGCCGACCGCGACGTTGACCAGGATGCCCTTGTTGTCGAGGGTGGTCGCCTCGGCCTCCTTGAGGACCGTCTGGGTGGCCTCGGGCAGCAGGTCACGGTTGCCGACGTGGTGCACCCGCCAGCGGCCGTCGGCGGCCAGGTCCCGCACGGTGTTCTCGATGATGCCCAGCAGCGGCTTCAGCTCGGCCTCGGGCCGGTCGAGGTTGTCCGTCGACAGCAGCCAGAGCGTGACGACCTCCACATCGGTCTCCGCGCACCAGCCGAGCAGCTCACTGATCTTGGCCGCGCCTGCCTGGTGGCCCTGCTCGGTCGTCCGCCCGTCGGCCCGCGCCCAGCGCCGGTTGCCGTCGAGGATGACGCCGATGTGCTTGGGCACCTGGGTGTGATCCAGGCGACCCTCCACCCGCCGCGCGTAAAGCCGGTAAACCAGATTCCGCAGTGCAGGCGGATACGGGATGCGCATCCCGGAAGATCGCAGCATGTATGGTCCAGCCCCTCCGTGCCAATGGCGGTCGCCCCGTCGCCTCAAGTGGGCAACTTTAACTTCTCGGCTGTCGAGACAGCCCCATCAGGTAGGTCACAGGTACGTGATAGGGAGATGAGCATGACTGGCACCGACTACCGCGCCGCGGATTCCCGCTACGACTCGATGAAGTACCGGCGAACGGGCCGCAGCGGACTCAAACTCCCCGCTATCTCCCTTGGACTGTGGCACAACTTCGGGGACGACCGCACCCTGAGCTCCCAGCGGGCCATCCTGCGTCGCGCCTTCGACCTGGGTGTCACCCACTTCGATCTGGCCAACAACTACGGCCCGCCGCCCGGCTCCGCGGAGCTGAACTTCGGAAAGATCTTCGCGCAGGACTTCCGCGGCTACCGCGACGAGATGATTCTCTCCACGAAGGCCGGATATCTGATGCATCCGGGCCCCTACGGCGAATGGGGTTCGCGGAAATATCTCCTCTCGTCGTTGGATGCGTCACTGAAGCGGATGGGTGTCGATTACGTCGATATCTTCTACTCGCACCGCTTCGATCCGGACACCCCGCTGGAAGAGACGATGGGCGCGCTGGCCTCCGCCGTCCAGCAGGGCAAGGCGCTCTACGTCGGCGTCTCCTCCTACAACGCCGAGCAGACCCGGGACGCCGCCCGCATACTGCGCGAGATGGGCGTACGGCCGCTGATCCACCAGCCCTCGTACTCGATGATCAACCGCTGGACCGAGGACGACCTGCTGCTGGACACCCTCGAGGACGAGGGCATGGGCTGCATCTCCTTCGCGCCGCTGGCCCAGGGCATGCTCACGGACAAGTACCTCAACGGCATCCCCGAGGGCTCACGCGCCTCCCAGGGCAAGTCCCTGGACCCGAACCTGCTCTCCGAGGAGGTCCTCCGCCGGCTGCGCGGCCTCAACGAGATCGCCGGCCGGCGCGGGCAGTCGCTGGCCCAGTTGGCCCTGGGCTGGGTGCTGCGCGACGAGCGGATGACCTCCGCGCTGATCGGCGCCAGCAGCGTCGCCCAGCTGGAGGCCAATGTCGCGGCCCTCGACGCCCCGGCCCTCACGGACGCCGAGCTCGCCGAGATCGATCAGTTCGCCACCACCACGGACGGGGTCAACATCTGGGCCCGCCGGGGCTGACCCGGGCCGGCGGGCCGGGCCCGGAGCGCCGGTTTCCGGCCATCTCCGCGGCGGCCCGTACGCCCTCCCGCGGGCCGCAAAGAAAAGCGGGCCGGTCCGTGGGGGGGATACGGACCGGCCCGAGGGGGGGTTTCCACCATAACCCCGCGGAAGGGGTGCTGTGTGCACCGGCGCGCGCGGCGGCGTGGCTCGGGCGCGGCGACGGGGGCGGAAAGCGGGCCGTACGCCCCTGCGCCCGCGCAGGCGTACGGGCCCCGAGACGCCCCGGCGGGCGGGGTCAGCGGGCCGCCAGCGCGGCCGGCAACAGGCCGCAGAACGCCCCGGCGATCAGGAAAGGCCCCAGTGGCACGGCGGTTTTCCGGGCGCCGCGCCGGACGATCAGCAGCCCGGCGCCGTAGAGCCCGCCCAGCAGCACCCCGGCGGCACCGCCGGTGACCAGGGTGCGCCAGCCGTACCACCCAAGGGCGACCCCCAGTCCGAGCGCCAGCTTGACGTCACCCAGTCCGAGTCCCGCCGGGTTGACGAGGTGCAGGATCAGGTAGCAGGCGGCGAGGACGAGACCGGCCAGGAGGGCGCGCCACCAGGCGCCGGGGTCGCCGGTGAACCGGCCGGCGAGGCCCAGTGCCGCCGCGAGGACGGCGGCCAGCGGCAGGGTCAGCACGTCCGGCAGCCGCCGCACCCGCCAGTCGACGATCACCAGCAGCACCGCGGCCGGCGCCGCCAGCAGCCAGGCGGCGAGTTCCGGCCGCGGACCGGTGGCCGCCGCCAGGGCCGCGCAGACCAGCGCGGTGACCGCCGCGGTCGGCACCCCGGCGGGCCCGTACGCCCCGCAGGCCGGGCAGCGCCCCGGCCCCAGCCAGCCGCGGGCCGCGCCGGTGATCGGGTGTCCCCCGGGGCACGTGGCGCGCCACTCCTCCTCGGGGGCTACGGCCATCCGGTGGGCGGGCCGGGGTATGAGCAGCCCGGCCGCGGCCCCGTAGGCGGCGGCGAGCACCATCAGCGTCACTGGCACGCGTCGACCCTACGGGGCCTCTCCCCCGGCACGCCGGGAGCTGATAGAACGCGGGGCATGGCGCGTTGGAGGAACGGACCGGGGATGCTGTACGGCGCGGACCGTGCGGTGCCGGTGGAGATCGCGGCCTCGTACCGGGCCCGCGCCCGCGGCCTGCTGGGCCGTGACGGTATCGAGGGGGCGCTGTTGCTGACCCCGGCGAGCGGGGTGCACACCTTCCGGATGCGGTTCGCCATCGACGTGGCCTATCTGGGCCGGGACTTCAGGGTGCTGGCGGTCCGCACCATGCCGCCGGGCCGTCTGGGCCGCCCGCGGTGGCGCGCCCGGCACGTCCTGGAGGCGGCGGCCGGTGCGATGTCGGACTGGGGCCTGCGCCCGGGGATGCGGCTGCGCGTCGAGCCGACGCCCGCGCCGGAGGCCGCCGGGCGCTGACCCGCGTTCCGCCGGCCATGACCCGTCGGACCGGCCCCAGGTCACTGCCGCCAGTCGGCCACCAGCGCCAGCAGTCCGGGGAAGCGCGCCTGGAGGTCGTCCACCCGGACGTGGCTGCGCCGCTCCAGCCCGTACTGCCGCTGCCGGATCAGACCGGCCTCCCGCAGTGTGCGGAAGTGGTGGGTGAGCGAGGACTTGGGCCGGTCCAGGCCGAACCAGCCGCAGGTGTGGTCGAACTCCTCGGACTCCAGCAGCAGCGTGCGCACGATGTGCATCCGCAGCGGATCGCTGAGCGCGCCCATGACGGCCTCCAGCCGCAGCGCGTCCCGCGCCGGTTCGGGCAGCGGTTCGGGCGCACCGGCCGGCACCGGTCGCTGCGTTCGCTCGGTCCAGGCACGTGGGGTGGACGACATCCGGCGCTCCTCCGATTCGGGGCGGTCGGGCGGCAGTTGGCGGGCGGCCGCTTCACCGCCCCTGCACAGCCCACTTCGCAGTACGACTTGCATCGTACTGCGAGATGGCTGTACGAATCTCCTCGTACTGCTTGTACGACTCCACTCGTACAGGCCGGATGAGGAGGGGACACCCATGCCCGGAACACCCACCGCGCGGCCCGAGGCCAGGCCCGCCGCGAGCCCGGCGCCGGCCGCGGCCACCGCCCTACCGCCCGTACGGGAGGTCTGGTTCGCCGCCTGGCCGGTGGTCGCGATCTTCGTGCTGTCGAACGCGGCGATGCCGCTGTACGCGGTCTGGCAGCGCCAACTCGGCTTCAGCTCGGGCACGTTGACGCTGGTCTACGCCGCGTACGTGGTCGGCCTGCTGGGCGCGCTGCTGGTGGCGGGCGTCGCCTCGGACCGGCTGGGCCGCAAGCCGGTGCTGGTCCCGGCGCTGCTGCTGGCCCTCGTCGCCTGCCTCGTCTACGCCACCGCACCCTCGGTGGCCGCGCTCGCCCTCGCCCGGTTGCTGACCGGCGTGGCCACCGGCGCCGCCGTCTCGGCCGGGATGGCCGCGGTCACCGACCTGGCCGCCGGCCGCCGGATCGGCCCGCTGCTGGCCTCCACCGCCATGGTGCTGGGCGCGGGGATCGGCCCCGTACTGGCCGGGGTGCTGTCGGAGACCGCGCCCGCGCCGACCGTCACGGTCTTCGTCGTCGAGGGTGTCCTGCTGGTCACGGCGCTGGCGGCGGTGGTCCGGATGCCGCTGCCGGCGCGCGGCGGGACGGCCGGCACCGCGCCGGGCGCCTGGGTGCGGCTGCCCGCCGTCCCGCGCGCCAACCGCCGTCATCTCGCCCTGGGACTGGCCGCGTTCGCCCCGGGCATCAGCGCCACCGCGTTCGTCCTGTCGCTCGGCCCGTCGCTGCTCGCCGGGCTGCTCGGTACGACCGACCGCGCGCTGGCGGGCGGGCTGGCGCTGGCGATGTTCCTGTCCGCCACCGGCGTGCAGTTCGCGCTGCGCCGCCTCGCGGTCCGTACGGTCCTGCTGGCTTCCGGCGCGGCCACCGTCACCGGCACGCTCGCCCTGGTCACCGCGGTCCGCACCGGCACCCTGGCGCCGCTGGTCGTCGCGGTGTTGCTGGCCGGGGCGGGCCAGGGCGCGGGCCAGCTGGGCGGGCTGACCCTGCTGAGCCGCGAGGTCCCGGCGGCCCGCCGCGCGGAGGCCAACGCCGCGCTGAACGCGGGCGGTTACCTCCTGGCGGGCGTCCTGCCGGTCGCCGACGGCTACCTCAGCGACGCCATCGGCCTGCCGGCGGCCGCCACCACCTTCGGCCTCGCGGTCGCCGCGCTGGCCGCGGGGGGTGCGGTGCTGGTGGCGCTACGGGGCGGACAGGCGCGATAACGGGAGGGCGGTACGGGCACCCGGCCCGCACCGCCCCCGAACCGTGCGCTCAGAACCCGCTCATCGCCGCGTCCGCCACGCCTTCCAGTGCCGCGCGACCGAGCCCGGCCCGGGCCGAGACCCGCAGCCCGCCGATCGTGGCGATGAGGAGGTGGGCGAGCGTGCCGGCGTCCGTCCGCGGGGTGATGTCGCCGGCCCGCTGTCCCGATTCGATCATCGCCCGGACCGCCGCCAGCCGTACGCCGTAGTCCCGTTCCAGCGCGGCCGCGACCGAGGGGTCGTGCGCCGACACCTCGATGCAGGTGTTGACGACCAGGCAGCCGCGGCCGTCCGCACCGGCCGCGCACTCGTCGTCGATCGTCCGCTGGAACAGCGCGCGGACCTTCTCCCGGGCCGGCAGCTCGCTCTCCAGCAGCTCGTCCATCTCGGCGTTCTTGCGCTCCATGTAACGGGCCAGGGCGCGTTCGAACAGGTCGTGCTTGCTCTTGAAGGTGTTGTAGATGCTGCTGCGTCCCAGCCCGGTGGCGTCACAGAGGTCCTGGGTGGACGTCGCCTCGTAGCCGGTGATCCAGAACGCTTCCATCGCGGCGTCCAGCGCCCGGTCCTCGTCGAACTGCCTGGGGCGCGCCATGACACCAACGTAGCACGATTTGAATCGCTCGATCCAATATTGTCCGGACGGCCCCTGCGGGCGGCTTGCCGCCCCCCGTCCCCGAGTGATCACCTGCGCGGCATGAACGCACCCCCTCCCGTCCTCGCCAATCCGGGCCGGCGGCTGCTCGCCGTCGTGATCGACGCGGTGATCGCCGCCGTCGCGCTGTCCGTCATATCGGCCGCCGTCGGCGTGGTCGTGACGGTCGGCGGCTCGGCGGACAACGGGCAAGCTGATCTGCGGTCTGACCGTGGTCCGGGTGGCCGACGGCCGCCGGCTGCCCTACGGGCAACTACGCCCCGCCGGGCGGCTATCCGCCCCCGGCGCCCGTCCCGCCCCCGGTTACGAACCCGCCCGCGGGAAGCTGACCTCGACCCTGCGGTTCTTCTTGCGGCCTTCCTCGGTGCTGTTGTCCGCGATCGGGTACTGCTCGCCGTAGCCGCGGATCTGGAAGGCGACCTCCGAGCCCAGGTCCTTGGCCAGCTCCTCCTGGACGGCGGTGGCCCGCTTCTTGGACAGCACCAGGCCGTGGCTCGCCGAGCCGAGGTTGTCGGTGAACCCGAAGACCCGCAGGCTGGTGGCGTGCTGCTTCCTGACCTCGTCGGCGATGGCGCCGATCCGGGACAGCGCGTCCGAGGTCAGCTCGGCGCTGTCCTTCCCGAACAGCACCTCGGCCTGCAGCGCGAACGTCACGTTGTCGTTGGTGTCCTGCCGCCGCTCCGAGCCGTCGTCGGTCTCCACGATCGACTTGATGTTGAGCACCTTGGCCGGCGCCAGCTTGGCCCCCTGCACCATCCGCAGATCGGGGTCGTGAGGGTCGATGCGGACCGGCGGGCCGGAGTCCTCGGTCACCCCCGGCGGATCGGCATGGGCCGGAGGTGCCGACAACGCGGCGGCCAGCAGCAGCGCGACGGCGGCCGTGACGGCGCTACGGGGCACCCGGCGCGAACGCGGGGAAACGGGCACGGGGTTCACGGTCATCGGGCGGCCCGCTCAGTCCGTGATCTGCACGGTCGCCGGCGGCATGGTCGGCAGCTGGAAGTCGACCTCGGTCACCTTGGCCGGTGGCGCCGGGAACTGCGCGAATATCGGGCGGCTCGCGCCCGGCATCAGCCCGCTCAGGCCCGTCGTGCACAGGCACTCGCCGTTGGTGTCCCGCAGCACCAGATAGCGCTTCTTTCCCGCCTTGTCGACGAGGGTGGCGCCCGAGATGGACGAACGGGACCGCAGCTCGGTCTCGTTGGAGCGCCAGTCGATGGCGTTGAAGGCGCGGCTGCCGTGGTTGGTGACCGTGCCGTTGACGGTGACGAAGCCCCCGGAGTCGCGGACCACGGAGTTCAGGGTGACCACGACGCCGTCCGGGCCCTTCATCTCGCCGATCACCTTGCTGGAGTCGGCCGCCGGGGTGCCGGGGCCGCCGTCCTTGGGCGTGCTGCTGCGGGCCGGCGGCTTCTTGTCGTCCGCCCGCGCGCCGCCGTCCCCGCCGCCACCGCAGCCGGCCACGACGAGAGCCAGGCCGACAGCGCTCGCCATGGCGACCGCTCCCCTGGCGGCCTTCGTGGTGCGCCGAATGCTCATTGGATGCGATTCCTTCGATCGTCGGGTGCCCGGTGCGGGTCGGTGTGGTGGTCGGCGGGCGGTCAGTGGGCCAGCCGTACGGAGAAGAGGTCGGAGGCGTGGGGGAGGTGCGTCAGGTCGCCGGCGTCGAGGGTCCATTCCTTGCCGTCGCAGGTGATCGTGACGGGGGCGGGCCCGGGGTCCTCCTTGCCGCCGCCCTTGCCCCCTCCCCCGCCCTTGCCGCCCTTGCCGCCCTTGCCGTCCTTCCCACCGCCGTCGTCGCTCCCGGCGGGTGCGGGGGCGCAGCGCGGGCCGACCACCGAGGTCGCCTCGGCCGACGCGTGTTTGCCCGCGGTGCCGGGGATGACCGAAGCCCCCACGGTGTTCCGGGTCCGGACGGTCACCGCGAACGAGGTCGGCCAGGAGTCCGGCACGCAGCCGGAGACCTCGGCGTCGTTGCGTCCGGCGAACCAGTCCGCGCTCTCGCAGGCCGTCCCGGAGGGGACACCGCGCCCGCTCAGCAGGTCCTCCCAGGCGGCCTTGTCGCTCTCGTAGCTGCCGTCGCGGACGCCGTCGAGCACGCCCTTGGCCAGCAGGTCGCGGTACTTCTGCCCGGCGGCGAGCGCGGCCGCGTCGGCGGCGGTCTGGGCGCCGTTGCGGGTGGCCGCCGCCTGCCCGACGGCGAAGAAGGCGAGCGCGAGGAAGAGCAGGCCCGCGACCGCCACGAGGTAGAGCGGGAAGGCCTGCCCGGCGTCACGCGCGCCGCGGCGCGGTTCGGCGACCGTCATGGCGGTGGCGGCCCGGGGCCCTAGATGCCGACGACGTCGGAGATCTTGTTGGCGATGGCGTTGGCGATCTGGCTGCCGAAGTCCGTGGTCGACAGGACCAGGACGATCGCCACGACCACCGCGATGATGCCGAGGTACTCGATCGAGGTCTGTCCCCGGTCGTTCCCCAAAAACCGCTTCGCCATCGTCTTCCCCTCCATGGGCGGCCGCACCGCTCTGGTCCGGCTGGTCTGCCCCCGTGGTGTCGGCGCGGTCGGCCGCGCTCATGACACCAGAAAAGTACGCCGGAACGGTGTTCCCCGGACAGGGATTCCGTACCCAATCCTCTATCGGGGACACGGGCGGAAGATACAACGGCGCGTTTCGGCCACTGCTGCGCACCTCGTCCACCCCCGTTCCCCCTCCGGACCGCGTCCCGCGCCGATGCCCATGCGGACCGGCCGGCCTCCCCGCGTCCGAGCACGGTGGTGACCGCCGGTCCACCCACTGTGACACAACTCGTTGCTGTTGCGAAGGCGTTGACGGGAATGCGGGCGGTGCACCGTACGCATCCGGCCGGGCCCGGCACGGCATCCCGGCCACCGCCGTGCGCCCGGACCGCCCGCTTCCCGCGGCGCCGCGCGGGTGCGCCCTCACTCTCCCATCAGCGAGCCGAAGTTGGTGCCCGAGCCGAGGAAGAAACCCGCGATGAGCAGGATCATCGTCGCCGGCACCATGAACGTGGTGACGACCATGGTGGCCTTGGGAACGGCTCGGGCGGCGCGCCGGCGGGCGTTCTGGGCGTCGGTCCGGCGCATGTCGTTGGCGATCTGGATGAGGGTGTCGACGATGGGCGAGCCGAGCTCCTCCCCCTGCTGGAGGGCGGTGACGAACTGGGCGACCTGTTCCGAGTCGTTGCGTTTGCGCAGTTCCTCGAAGGCGGCGCGGCGGCTGACCCCCATGTCCATCTGCCGCAGGGTGATCCGGAGTTCATCGGCCCACGGGCCTTCGTATTTGTCCGCGACCCGGTCGAGGGCCTGGCGGAAACTCAGCCCGGCGCTCACGACGACCGCGAGCACGTCCAGGAAGTCCGGCAGGGTCCGCTCGATCGTGTCCTTGCGCTGGCGGATCGCGGCCCAGATGCCGACCTCGTTCCAGAAGAGGCCGAAGAGCACCATCAGGACGCCGAGAACCGGCTGACCGCGCAGGAACATCACCAGCGCGCCGATGAAGCCGAGGGCGCCGTAGACGGCACGGCGGGCGGCGTAGCGGTCGACGGTGAGGCCGCCCGGGTTGCCCGCCAGGTCGATCCGGCGGCGGATGCGGGCGGTGCGCTTGTCGCCCATCAGGCGCAGGACGAGCGGGGCGTAGCGCATGCCGAGGCGGTCCACGGCCGAGCCGACGGCCGTCGTCCGGGTCGCGCCGACCTCCAGGGACAGCGCCAGGTCGGGCGGCAGCCGGGCCTCGCGGCGGTAGAGGGCCACACCGCAGCAGATGCCGACGACCGAGAGGGCGAAGGCCGCGGCCAGCAGAATTCCGATTCCCATCCGGTTTCCCCTCCGGTCCCTCAGACGTCGATCTTGGACAGCCGGCGGATGAAGAAGAAGCCCAGACCGTAGAGGACGAAGGCGACGACGACCGCGAGCTGGCCGAGGAAGGAGGACGTCATGCGGTCGATGGCGCCGGGGGCGATGCGGTTCATCAACAGCAGGGTGCCGACGCCGAGGAGCGGGACGACGTAGGCGGTGACGGTGACCTGGGAGAGCTGGGTGCGGACCTCGCGACGGGTCTCCTTGCGCTCCTCCAGCGTCGTGGTGAGGTTGCGCAGCGAGCCGACGACGGTGCCGCCGGCGCGGTTGGAGAGGACCAGGGTGGTGACGAGGACCACCAGCTCGCGGGAGGGCAGGCGTTCGGCGAGTTCGCCCAGGGCCTCGTCGATGGAGTGGCCGACGGCGAGCTTCGCCGCCACCTTGGCCAGTTCCTCGCCGGCCGGGGCCTCCAGTTCCTCGGCGGCCATCCCCAGGGCCGTGCGCAGCGCCAGCCCGGCCTGGGTGGCGTTGGCCAGGATCCGGGAGAGTTCGGGGAGCTGGTTGATGAACTTCTCGATGCGTTTCTGGCGCTGCCAGTTGAGGAACGCGAAGGCCGCCCAGACGGCTACCAGGGCGGCGATCGGCCCGAAGAAGGGCGCCAGGACGGCGTGGGCGACCAGCCACAGGGCGACGACCGCGACGAGCATGCCGACGAAGAACTCGCCGGGGGTGACGTCCAGGCCGGTGGCGGCCAGCCGGAGTTCCAGGCGGCGGCCGAAGCGGGTGCCGCGCAGGGCGCGGTCCACGGACGGGAAGCGGCGGCGTTTCCCGGTCGCCGGCAGCCCGTGCTCGTCGGCGAGGCGGTCGACGACGGCCTGGCGCTGGGCCCGCCCGGCCGCGAAGGTGCGGACGCCGGCGACGGCGAGCACCGCGCACAGCAGCGTGGCCCCGATGGTGAGCTGGACGAGGGGGTTCATGGAGGCCGTGTCCAGCCCCCCGGCGGCAGTGGTCAGGGCCCAGCCGGTCATGAGGAGGCCTTCCGGGTGGCGAGTTGGTCGTCGGTGGCCGCCACCCCGAAGGCGGGCGGGGTGGGCTCGCTCGCCATGAAGAGGCGTTCGGCCACCCGTCGGGGCAGCGGGAAGTAGCGGAAGCGGCCGTGCACGATCCGGTCGGCGCCCATCGGTTCGGCGTCGAACCGGCAGACCGTCGCGATCCGGTAGTCCTCGTGGCCGCGCGAGTCGAGGATGGCGATCTCGCTGATCCGGCGGGAGCCGTCGGCGTGCCGGGTGAGCTGGACGATGCAGTCGACGGCGCTGTTGATCTGGTCCCGCAGCGCCTCGAAGGGAATCTTGACGTCCGACATGGAGGCCAGCGTCTGCAGCCGCATCAGGGCGTCCTCGGCGCTGTTGGCGTGCACGGTGGCGAGCGAGCCGTCGTGGCCGGTGGACATCGCCTGGAGCATGTCGAGGGTCTCCCCGCCGCGCACCTCGCCGACGATGATGCGGTCGGGGCGCATGCGCAGGGAGTTGCGTACGAGGTCGCGGATGGTGATCCGGCCCTTGCCCTCCACGTTGGGCGGCCGGGCCTCCAGCCGGATGACGTGGGTCTGCTGGAGCTGGAGTTCGGCGGCGTCCTCGACGGTGATGATCCGCTCGCCCTCCGGGATGAGGCCGGACAGGGCGTTGAGCAGGGTGGTCTTGCCGGCACCGGTGGCACCGGAGACCACCACGTTGAACTTGGCGCGCACCAGCCCGGCCAGCAGCATCAGCATCTGCTCGTCGAGCGTGCCCCTGCCGATGAGTTCGGCGAGGGTGTAGGCGCGCGGGAAGCGGCGGATGGTGAGCGTGGCGCCGTTCAGGGCGAGCGGCGGGATGATGACGTTGACGCGTTCCCCGGAGGGGAGGCGGGCGTCGACCATCGGATTGGACTCGTCGACGCGGCGGTTGACGGTGGAGACGATCCGCTCGATGGTCTGCATCAGCTGTTCGTGCGAGGCGAAGCGGACCGGGACGAGTTCGACCCGGCCGGCGCGTTCGACGTAGACCTGGTCCGGCCCGTTGACCATGATCTCGGTGATCGAGGCGTCTTCCAGCAGCGGTTCCAGCACGCCCAGGCCCAGCGCCTCGTCGACCACCCGGCGGATCAGCTGGGCCCGTTCGGCGGTGGAGAGCACCGGGCCCTCGCGGCTGATGATGTGGCCGAGCACGCGCTCCAGCCGGGACCGGCGCTCGGCCGCGGCCAGCGACGACATCTCGGCGAGGTCGATCTCCTCCAGCAGCTTGGCGCGGTAGGTGGCGACCAAGTGGCTGTCGTGGCGCGGCTCGCCGGCCGGCTCGGGCGCGACGATCCGGGCTTTCAGGCTCATCGCGGGAGTGCTCCTTCGTACGTGCTCGCCGCCGCCGCGCCCTGCGCGCCGGCGTCGGCGGGGCGGGGCATGGTGGCGCTGCGGCTGGCGGAGCCGAAGTCGTCGACGCCGGGGATGATCGAGGGGATCGTGACCCGGGCCGTGGCGCTGACCGCGTCGCCGCCCTCGCTGACCGAGATCGTCGCGCGGTCGGCGACCCAGCCGCTCATCGCGGCCCGGCCGGCGGACCGCGGATCGGTCTCGCGGTCGGCCCGGTCCATCGAGGCGGTACGGGCCGCGGCGCGCGCACCGGTGCCGGCCTGCTGGACGGTGTAGGCCGCCAGGCCGAGTTGGACCACGGCCAGCGCGACGACCAGCAGGATCGGCAGGAAGCCGAGGAACTCGATGGAGACCTGACCGCGGTCGCGGCGGTGGCGGAGCCTCCGGGCGGGACCGCGGAACGCTCCCGGGGCCGCGGCGGCACGACGGGACACGGCTCCGGGGCGGCGTACCGTCCTCATCGGCTGTCCTCCTTCGCGGCGCCGGCCGAGCCGGTGATGTGCCCCGGGAAGCTGGCCACGCCGGGGAAGAGCACCGGGACGCTGATCCGGACGGTGGCCTTCCACAGGCCGGCCTCGGTGGTGCAGGAGGCCGAGGAACCCGCCTGCCAGGCGGGCGGCAGCTGGTCCTCGGCGGCGGTGCGGCAGGCGCCGGCGCCGCCGTCCCGGGTGGCGGTGGCCGCCCGCGCGCCCCGGTCGGCGGCGTGCGCGGCGAGCGAGTAGGAGTACCCGACCAGCACGAACTGCCAGAGCAGCACGAGGACCAGCAGGATCAGCGGCAGCAGTCCCAGGAACTCCACGGAGACCTGTCCGCGGTCGTCGCCGCCCAGCGGGCGCCGCACCGCTCAGCCCTCCTCGTACGGGCCGGCCGGGTCGAACGGCCCGGGCCCGCCGGCCGCCGTCGCCTGCCCCCGCCGGACGCCGAACCGCCCGGCGCCCGACCCCGATCCCGACCCCGACGCGGCCCCGGAGGCCGCACCCGGACCCGTCCCGGAACCGGCAGCCGCCCCCGTCGTGAGCGCCTTGCGCTTGCGCCCCGTCAGCGACGGACGCGCCCGGTGGCTGCCCCGGCCCTGCCGCGCGGCCGGTGACTCGACCAGCCCCAGCTCACCGGCGAGCGCCCAGAGCGCCTGCTTGACCGTCGACCGGGCGTCCAGGTCCTGCATCCGGCCGGCGTCCACACACGGCTGGAGTTCCTTGTACGCCGCCGGGACGTGCGCCCGGGCCGTCCGGGTGCCGGTGGCCTTGGCGACCACCGGCGGCTGGATCTCGGTGCTGCGGGTGAGCCGGTTGACGACCGTGGTGGTGTCCTCGGCCTTGCGGATCTGCAGCCGGTCCCACAGCCGTACCTGCCGCTTGGCGGCCCGTACGGCCACCACGTCCGGGGTGGTCACGAGCAGGGCGACGTCGGCGAGTTCGACGGCCGCGGCGTTCGCCGACTGCATCTGGGAGCCGCAGTCGACCACCACGACCTCGTAGCGGGAGCGCAGTGCGCCGAGGATCTGCCGGGCCGCCCGGTCGTCGACCTCCTCGCCGCGCTCGCCCTCCTCCGGCGCCAGCAGCAGCGCCAGCCCGGTGTGGTGGTCGTGCACCGCGTCCTGCAGGACCCGTACGGACAGGTCCTGGATGCCGGCCAGGTCGACGACCGAGCGGCGGAACTGGACGTCCAGGTAGGAGGCGACGTCCCCGGACTGCAGGTCGAGGTCGACCAGCGCGACGCTGCGGCCCGCGGCCCGGGCGGCCAGCGCCAGTTGGACGGCGGCGACGGTGGTGCCGACCCCGCCCTTGGCACCGGTCACGGTCACCAGCCGGCCGGCCGGTCCGGGCCGCGCCTCCGGGTTTCCCCCCAGGTGCACCCGTACGCCGGCGGCCCACTGGGCGGCGGCCTGCACCCGGGCGGCCAACTCGTCGTAGCCGAGCGGCAGTCCGACGATGCCCCGGGCGCCGGCGTCCATCGCCGCGGAGAACAGCGCGGGCCCGGCGTCGGTGGTGATCAGGACGACGCCGACGGCGGGGAAGCGGAGCGCGATCTCCCGGATCAGCTCCAGCGCCGGTGTCGGCCCGATCCGCTCGTGGACCAGGACGACCTCGGGCAGCGCCGCGACGGCGGGGCCCGGACCGGTGTCCACGGCGGGCTGCGCCGCGGCCCCGGCCAGGGCGTCGAGCAGCGCGGTGCCGTCGGCGACCGCGGGCGCCGGCTCGGCGTCCGGCAGCTGGTTGAGCAGCGAGGTCACCGCGCGGGCGGCGTCCGGGTCGCCGATCGCCGGGAGGATGCGGATGGTCACCTGGGCCTCCGGGTCACTTGTCGCCGTCGAGGGTGTAGGTGCGCTGGCTCGGCGGGATGGTGGCCTCGCTGCCGGGCGCGAGCAGCGCCAGCCGTACGTGGGAGGCGAACGACTCGGCGTACGCGACCCGCTGGGCGTCCTGGGTGTTGAGCGCGAAGGTGATCGGCACGGCCTCGCCGGCCTGCCGGTTGGCCGCGTTCGTGTCGCCGGGGTCCTTGGCCTCCAGGGGCGTCAGCTTGCCGACGTCGATGACCTGGGCGCCGGCCACGATGACCTTGGAGACCGGCTTGTCCTCGGGGCGCTTGCCCTCGAAGGTGGCGTAGATGTTCACCCGGGCACCGGGGTTGATCTTGCCGGCCACACCGGTCGCGGCGTCGATCATGATGGCGATCTCCTGCTGCCCGGCCTTCAGCGCCGGCCGCTCGACGATCATGTCGTCCTGGAGCAGCGACCCCTTCTTCAGCGGGGTCACCGCGATCTTGCCGCTGACCCGGTCCAGATCGGTCACGGCGGTGGGCGGCAGCCAGCGCTGCGGCATCTTCACCTTCTCGAACTGCCCCGGATCCAGCGCTTTATAGGCCGCGACGTCCGTCTTCAGCCGGTACGCGGTCTTCTCGGGACCGACCTTGGACTCGACGTTCCTGATCACCGACAGCACGCCGACGAACGCGCCGACCGCACAGAGAACCGACAGGAGCAGCAGGATCACTCCGCGGCGCTGGCGTGAGTTCATGGGGGAGGGACCTCGATCGGGACGGGGGCGGGGGCGGGGCGGTCAGGTCGGCGGGGGCGGTTCGGGGCGGGCGGTCGGCCCGGTGGGCCGGTCGGTGGCCGCGGCCGGGTGTTCCGGCGAGGCCTGGGCGGTGCCGGCGGCGACGAGACCGGCCGAGGTCAGCACCGCGGCGGCCAGC
>NZ_JAZBJP010000011.1:0-189573 GCF_036352915.1 Streptomyces bugieae | reverse complement strand
ACCGGGCTGGGGACGTCCCTGCCGCCGAAGGTCTGGAGCGCCTACCAGAACGCCTCGTAACCGGCCGCGGACGGCCCGCCGGGCGGCCTCGTGGACGCGGGGGGGGGGCCCCCCCCCCCCCACACCGCCTTCACAGGCCGTTCAGCCGTCGTACCGGCCGGTTTCGACCGCCTCGGTGCTGAGGTATTCCACGGCATCCGGGTAGGTGAAGGGGTGCATGAAGCTGCCGGCCCGCACATCGCGGTAGAGCCGCGACAGGGGGTTGGCGCCGGCGTAGGAGGCGCCACCGATCACCGTCAGACAGTCCGCGACGATGTCGGGCGCGAGCTTGTTGACCATCAACTTCGCCCGCTGGAAGGCGAACATCATGCGCCGCCCGCGTACCGCCGGGTCACCGGCGTACTCGTAGGAGAGGTAGTCCGCGGTGCCGAGCGCCGCGCCGACCGTGGTGCGCAAGGCGTACAGCCTGGCCTCCGTCTCCGCCACGAGGGCCTTGGCTCCCGCCGGGGTCCTCCCCCGCCTGGCAAGCGTGGAGACCGTGTAGTCCCGGGCCGCCTGGGCGATGCCCGTGTAGATCCCCAGCATCGTGACCGAACTGACCGTCCGGCCCGCGAGCTGGGCGTCGTCGTGGGCGTCGACGGCCCCGCGGAGGAAGACGTCGCCTTCGGGGACGTGGCAGTCCTCCAGCACGATGTCCACGCTGCCGGAGGCCCGCATGCCCAGCCCGTCCCAGTTGTCCAGGACGGTGAGGCCGGCTGTCTGCCCGGACACCACGGCGGCGGCCTGAGCGGGTGGGCGGCCGGGCTCCTCGGTCCGGGCCGACACCACGAAGTGGGTGGCGATCGGCGCCATGCTGGCCAGGGTCTTGCGGCCGGTCAGCCGCCAGCCGCCGACCGGGTCCGGGGTCAGCGAGGTGGGTGGCCCGGCACCGGCGTCCTTGACGGTGGTGCACACCACGGCGGCGCCCGATCCCATGCCCCGCAGCAGCCGTTCGGCGAGCTGTTGACGCGCTGCGTCACCGTGCTGCCACTCATAGGTGAGCGTCAGGCCTCTGCTGAGCTGCATGTGCAGCGCGAGCGCGGTGGACGCGTCGGCCTCGGCGACGGTCAGCAGGGCCAGGCACACGTCGTAGAGGCTCGTCACGCCGAGTCCGCCCAGTTCCCGGGGCACGGTGGCGCCGAGCACGCCGTCCTTCCGGAATCCGGTGAAGACGTCGAACGGGAAGGCACCCGCCCGATCGTTCTCCCGGGCGCACTCGCGTATCGCCGCCAGGTGATTGCCGATCAGGCTGAGCAAGGCGCGACCGGCGGGAGTCGTCGGTTCGCGGAGTTCTGCCGTCGACGACGGGTCATCGCCGTGCGCTGCCATCGCGTTCCCCGCATTCTCCGTGTCATCATCCATCAATGCCGGCCGGTTGGGGGCCGACAAGTCGCATACTTTCGCGCCGGCTTCGAGATCCACTAGAAGCGGGCGGTCCAGCGGCACTCCAACGTTTTTCAAGCGTCCGCGACAAACATCGTGCCGGCGGAGCCAACCCATCCCATGGAGTGCAGCTGTGTCACTTCCCCATGAATCCGAGGAAGGCCGGGCCTGCCGTGTCTGCGGCGGGCCGGTGCATGAGTTCTTCGATTTTGGGCGTCAGCCTTTGTCCGATGCCTTTCGGGACCCCCGGGACACGAGTCCTGAATACTTCTTCCGACTCGCCGTGGGGATCTGCGAATCCTGCACGATGGCTCAGCTCGTCGAAGAGGTCGACCGGGACCGGATGTTCCATGACGCCTACCCGTACCACTCTTCGGGATCGGTGTACATGCGCCGGCATTTCGAAGAGACCGCCCACCGCTTCCTCACCGATGCGCTCACCGGCCCCGACCCGTTCGTCGTCGAGATCGGCAGCAACGACGGTGTCATGCTGAAGACGGTCGGCAAGGCCGGAGTCCGGCACCTGGGGGTCGAGCCGTGCCGCGGCGTGGCCGAACTGGCCCGGTCGCAAGGGGTCCGGGTGCGCACCGACTTCTTCGAGGCTTCCGTCGCGGCCGAGATCGTGGCGGCCGAAGGGCCCGCCGACCTCATCTACGCGGCCAACACGATCTGCCACATCCCGTACATCGGGTCGATCTTCCGGGGCGTGGATGCGCTGCTCGCGGAGGACGGGGTGTTCGTCTTCGAGGACCCGTACCTGGGCGACATCATCGATCGAAACACCTTCGACCAGATCTACGACGAGCACTTCTTCTTCTTCACGGTGCGCTCGGTAGGTGCCGCCGCGGCGCGGTTCGGCTTCCAACTGGTCGACGTGGAACGCCTGGGCGTGCACGGGGGTGAGCTGCGGTACACGATCGCCCGGGCCGGCCGGCGGGAGCCGAGTCCGGCGGTCGCGGAGCTGGCGGCGACCGAGCAGCGGCTGTCGGACCGGGCCACGCTGGCCGGCTTCGCGGCCGGTGTGGACCGGATCCGGGACGATGTGCTGGAGCTGCTGCACCGGTTGCGCGCGGAGGGGAAGCGGGTGGTGGGCTACGGGGCGACGGCCAAGAGCGCAACCCTGCTCAACTACTGCGGTATCGGACCGGATCTGGTCTCCGTCGTCTTCGACGCCACACCGGCCAAGAGCGGCCGGCTGATGCCTGGCTCGCACATCCCCGTCCGGCCCCCCGAGGAAATGGCGGACGCCGATCCGGATTACGCGGTGCTGTTCGCCTGGAATCACGCAGAGGAAATCATGACCAAGGAACGGGCCTTCCGGGATTCCGGTGGCCGCTGGATCCTGTATGTGCCCGATGTGCACATCGTCTGACTCTTGGACCGTGGCACCAGACAGCGAAGTCACCCACATACGAGTGCTGAGGACATGAACATGGAGTCGCGGAATCTCGCCGTCGCGGGCGCTTTCGAGTTCCGGCCGCGGGTATTCACCGATGACCGTGGAATATTCGTCTCGCCGTTCCAGGAAACCGCGGCGCACACCGCTCTCGGGCGGCCGCTGTTCCCCGTCAGACAGACCAACCACAGCCGCTCACGCCGCGGTGTGGTGCGCGGTGCCCATTTCACCCTGACGCCTCCCGGCTGCGCCAAGTACGTGTACTGCGCCCAGGGCAAGGCGCTGGACATCGTCATCGACATCAGGGTGGGCTCGCCGACGTACCGCCGGTGGGATGCGGTCACGCTCGACCCGGTGGAATTCCGCGCCGTCTATTTCCCGGTCGGTGTGGCGCACGCCTTCGTGGCGCTGGCGGACGACACGGTCATGTCCTACATGCTGTCGGGCGAGTACGTACCGCAGAACGAGCTGGCGTTGTCGGTGTTCGACGAGACCCTGGGCCTGCCGATTCCGAAGGGCATCGAACCGGTGCTGTCCGAACGGGACGACGGCGCACCCTCGCTCGCCGAGCTGGAGGCCGCCGGGACCCTGCCCCGGTACGCCCACTGCCTGGAGCTCGAAGCGGCACTGGACGCCGGTGACCGGTGACCGGCCCGGGACAGCCTCGCCCGGCGGCCGCGGCGTCGCCACGGCCGCCGCGGCGCCACCGGCGGGTGGTCGCCGTGCTGGGAGCCACCGGCTGTGTCGGCACCGGTGTCTGCGCGGCGTTCGCGTCCGCGGGCTATGAGGTCCTCGCAGTCGCCCGGCGCCGTCCCTCCGGTTCCGTCGGCGACATGTTCGTCCCGCTCGACGTCTCCACGGCCGACCCGGCCGGCCTCGCCGGTCTCCTGGACGGGGCCGGTGTACAGGTGGTCGTCAATGCCACGGGGGGCTGGCTCACGTCGGAGGACGGGAACGAGCGCCATCACGTCCGGCTCGTGGAACGTCTGCTCACCGCCGCGGAGCTCTGCTCATCGGTGCCGCGCGTCGTGCAGATCGGCTCCATCCACGAGTACGGGCCGGTGCCGTACGGGAGCGCGATCGATGAGTCCGTCGTGCCCAGACCGACCACGCCCTACGCCCGGACGAAACTCGCCGGCTCCCGATTGGTGCTCCAGGCGGCCCGAGCCGGCCGGGTGCCCGCGGTGGTGCTGCGCGCCGTCAATGTCCTGGGGCCGGGCGTGGCCACCGCCAGCTTCCTCGGTTCGGTCGTCCTCCGGTTGCGCGAGTTGCCTCCCGGGGGCCGGTTGCCGCTCTCCATCGGCGACTTTGAACGGGACTTCATCGATGTCCGGGACCTGGCCGACGCGGCGGTACGGGCCGCCGAGGCCCCGCTCACGGGGGAGGTGCTCAACATCGGCCTGGGCCGAGCCGTCGGCATCCGCACGATCCTCTCGCTCCTGCTCCGCGCAGCCGGGCGGGACGCGGAGACGATCGACGAAGGGGGCGAGCCGGTGACGTCGCGTGGTGGCGACTGGACGCTGGCCGACACCCGGCTCGCCCGGCGACTGCTCGGCTGGGCCCCGCGCATCGGCCTGCAGCAATCCGTACGGGACATGTGGGAAGCGGCAGGACGCTGATTCCCGCACCGGCAGCAGGCAGGAGCATTTTCATGACGGACACCTTCCGGAACCGGCCGAGCCTCGCCCTCCGGCGCCGTCGCCCGATCGCCCTGCGTCTCGCCGAGTCGGCGGCGGCGGGCGCCTTTGCCGACACCGCCGATGTGGTCCGATGGTTCGCCGAGTACGGGAAGCGGGCCTACACCCGCACCGAACGGGTCCCCCTGGAAGAGCTGAAGGACTGGAAGCAGGACCCCGGCACCGGGGACATCAGTCATCACAGCGGAAAGTTCTTCTCCATAGAAGGAGTTGAGGTCCACGTTCCGGGCGCCCCGGTGGCCCACTGGAGTCAGCCGATCATCAACCAGCCCGAGGTCGGCATCCTCGGGATCCTGGCCAAGGAGTTCGACGGGGTGCTGCACTTCCTGATGCAGGCCAAGGTCGAACCGGGAAACGTCGGCGGACTCCAGCTGTCCCCCACCGTGCAGGCGACGCGTAGCAATTACACCCGGGTGCACGGTGGCAGGCCGGTGCCGTACCTCGAATACTTCCTGGACACCGAGGACCACCACATCGTCGCCGACGTACGCCAGTCCGAGCAGGGATCGGCCTTCCTGCGCAAACGGAACCGCAACATGGTCGTGGAGACCGCCGACGACGTCCACGTACGGGACGGCTTCCGATGGCTGACCCTCGGTCAGCTGCACCGGCTGCTCGCCCTCGACGACCTGCTCAACATGGATGCCCGCACCGTGCTGGCCTGTCTGCCGCTCGCCCACCCCGAGTTGCCCTCGGTACACGGGCGACCGGACGAAGGATTCCGGGACGCGCTGCTGCGGTCCGCCGGCGCACCGAGCGGCACCCTGCACACACTGGGTGAACTGTTGAGCTGGATCACACAGGCACGCTCCCGGACGGACGTGCGCACGGCCCGGGTCCCGCTGGCCGGGCTGCCGGGCTGGCAGCACAGGGACGGCCGGATCTCGCATGAGAGCGGCCGGTTCTTCGATGTCGTCGGGGTGTCTGTGGAAGCCGGCGGCCGCGAGGTGGCCCGCTGGTCACAGCCCATGATCGCGCCGTACGGAACCGGTGTCGCAGCCTTCCTGGTCCGACGCTTCCGCGGAGTGCTGCACATCCTGGCCCACACCCGCGTCGAGGCGGGCTATCTCGACGTGATCGAGCTTGCGCCCACGGTGCAGTGCACGCCGGCGAACTACGAGCTGCTGCCGCCGGAGGCACGTCCGCGCTTCCTCGACACCGTGCTGGGCGCACCGCGGGAGAGCATCCGCTACGACACCGTCCTCTCGGAGGAGGGCGGCCGCTTCCACCATGCGCGCAACCGCTATCTGATCGTCGAAACGGACGCCGAGGTCCGGCCGGACGACCCCGAATTCCGCTGGTGTTCCCTTCACCAGTTGGTTGAGCTGCTCCGGCACAGCCACTACCTCAACGTCCAGGCCCGCTCTCTGGTGGCCTGCCTGCACAGCCTGCTGTCGGGACCGGCCGCCCGGCCGTGACCGCGCCGTGGACAGCCCCGTGGGTGTAGGGGAGTTTGAGGGAAGCTATAGGGCGTTCGCCTAACTTATCGATCATGGTGATGACCAAATCGGACACCGAATTGGGTGGAGATCTCCTCGCACTCCGCGGGGTCCAGTGGATCATGGGTACGAAGAACGACCCGTACGCGCTGCTGCTGCGCGGGGCCGATGACGACCCCCATGCACTCGGCCGCGGAATACGCGAACGTGGTGCCCTCTACCGGAGTCACGCCGAGGCGTGGGTCACTGCTGACCACGCCATGGCCGAAGCGATCCTGAATGATCCCCGGCTCGGCCCCGGGCATCCCGACGCCGCACCGGCGGAGGGCGGGGGCCACGAACCGGACGAAGAGCACGAACCGATGCCCTGGGACTTCCCGGCGCTGCGCGATGTGCTGCCGCTCGACGACGCCTGCCTGTCCCTGCCGCGAGCGGAGTACGAGCGGGTGAACGCGGCGGGGGCGGCGATCCTCGGCGCGCCGGCCCTGGCCCCCCTGGCCGAGGGCCTCACGGCCGGCTGCGCGCTCCGGCTGCGAGGCCTGTCGGACCGATTCGACCTCATGGCCGAGTACGCCCACCGCTGTGCCGCGGACGCCGCCGCGGAAGTCCTCGGTCTGCCCGCCGAGCAGCGGGACCGTTTCACCGACCTGTGCGCGCGGGCCGCCGGCACGCTGGACGCCACTCTCTGTCCGCCCCGCCTCGACGTGGCCCGGCGCCTGCTGGGCTCCGTGGCGGAGCTGCGTGCGCTGTTGGCCGGGACGGTGCCGGCGGAGGGCGCCGGAGCGGTACTTGCGCCCGAGGACGCGCTGACCGCGGGCGTCCTCACCGCGGTCGCCGGTGTCGAGCTGACCGCCACCCTGATCTGCAACACGGTGGCCGTGCTGCTCGACCATCCGGAAGCGTGGGCCGTGGTGTGCGAAGCACCGGAGGAGACCGCCGGCCAGGCGGTCGACGAGACGCTGCGCTATCTGCCGCCGGTACGTCTGCACAGGCTGTACGCGCAGAGCGACCTTGCGCTGGGCGGGCACGAGGTGGAGCGCGGCGCGGAAGTGGTGGTCGCGGCGGAGGCCGCGCTGCGGGACCCCGCCGTGTACCCCGACCCGGAGCGCTTCCGGCTCGGCCGCCCGGCCGCCGGATCGGCCGGCCTGCCGCTTTCCGCGGCACCGCACCTGGCGCTCGTCGCACCCCTGGTCCGGCTCCAGGCCGTCTGCGCGGTGCGGGCCCTGGCGGCGCGGTTCCCCGGCCTCAGCCGCACGGAGCCGGTGTTGCGCCGCCTGCGCTCGCCGATCACCGCCGCAGTGCTGCACCTTCCCCTCACCGTCCGCTGACGACCGTCTGCCTGAAGAGAAAGGGCCGTGCATGGAAACGAGCGGACGCTCTCGCCTGGTCACCCACTGCCGGGTGTGTGGCGCTGCCGATTGGCAGGAAGTGGTTTCCTTCGGCTCCGTGCCCCTCGCCAATGCCTTTCTGGATCCCGCGACGTCCTACGAGGACGAGGCGCGCTTCCCCCTGGGGGTGATCTCCTGCCGCTCCTGCCGGCTGATGAGCCTGACACATGTGGTCGACCCCGAGGTCATGTACCGGACCTACTTCTATGTGACCTCGGACTCCGAGTCCATCACCCGCCACATGCGGTACGTGGCACAGACGTGCACCAGCCGCTTCGCACTCGGAGAGGACGAGCTCGTCGTCGAGATGGGCAGCAACACCGGGGCCCAGCTGCTCGCCTTCCGCCCCGGCGGGCAACGGGTCCTGGGCGTTGATCCGGCACTGAACCTGGCCGCGACCGCCAACGCGCACGGGGTGCTGACGCTGCCGGAGTACTTCTCCGACCGCACGGCGGCCCGCATCAGGAACGGACACGGTCAGGCCCGGCTGATCCTGGGACGGCACGTCTTCGCGCACGTGGACGACCTGGCCGACGTCGCCGCCGGGGTCCGTCGACTGCTCGCCCGGGACGGTGTGTTCGCCATCGAAGTGCCCTACGCCCTCGACCTCGTGGAGCGGGTCGCCTTCGACACCGTTTACCACGAGCACCTGTCGTACTTCCTGGTCGGCACCCTCGCCGAACTCTTCGACCGGCACGGCCTGCGGCTCTTCGACGTGGAACGACTGCCCGTGCACGGCGGCTCCATCCTGGCCTTCGTCGGTCTGCGCGAAGGCCCCTGGGAGCAACAGGGCTCGGTGGCGGAGCTGTTCGCCGCCGAGCAGGCCGCGGGACTGCATCAGGACGCCGCGTACGGGGAGTTCGCGCACAAGGTGGCGCGAGTACGGCAGGAGCTCCCCCGGCTCGTCCGTGGCCTGGTGGCCCAAGGCGCCCGGGTCGCCGGCTACGGGGCGTCGGCGAAGGGCACGACGCTGCTCAACATCTGCGGAATCGGCGCTGACGAATTGCAGTTCTGCAGCGACACCACCGTGCTGAAGCAGGGCAAGGTGCTGCCCGGCACACATGTCCCGGTGTGCTCCCCGCAGTCCGCCGCGGCGGAACCACCGGATTACTACCTGCTCCTGGCATGGAACTACGCGGACGAGATCCTGGAGAAGGAGCGACGGTTCCTCGACAACGGCGGCCGGTTCATCCTGCCGGTGCCGGAACCGGTCGTGCTGTCGGCCGGTGCCCGGGCCACCACCCCGACCTGACCCCGGTACCGCAGCCGGGCCCGGACCGCGCGCGAGCCGGGCCCGGCCTTGCCGCGCCCTGCGGGTCAGGACCCGCCGGTCCGCTCGGCGGTCACGATCGAGTAGCCCAGGCCGGCCGCCTCGAGCGAAGTGGTGGCCGCCTCCACCTGCTCGACCATCCTGCTCCCGTAGGCCGCGACCAGCTCCTCGCGCCGTTTCTCGATCCCGTGGTGAATGGACGCAAGGGAGCGCGGCACGGTGTGCGCGGTGATGTCGAGCGCCTCGATCTCCACCAGACCGGCCCGTTGCAGCAGCGCCTGGTAGTCACCGATCCGCATCGACTCGCCGAAGAGCGAGGCGTAGGGAAGGTCGTCCCTCTCGGGGGTCCCGCTGTTGTCCAGCACGTCGGTGAGGGCGAGCCGGCCGCCCGGCCGGAGCACCGCCGCCGCCTGCCGTAGCGGCTCCAGCCGGTTGGGCATGTGGAAGACCGACTCGAAGAGCCACACACCGTCGAAGGAGTCCGGCTGGAAGGGCAGTTTCATCGCATCCGCATGCCGGAAGGACACCAGATCGGCCATCCCGGCGGCCGCCGCATGGGCGTTCGCCCGCTCCACCTGCACGGCGCTGATGGTGATGCCCACGACCTGAGCACCGGTGGCCCGGGCGAGCCGGATCGCCGGTTCACCGGTGCCACAGCCGATGTCCAGGACCCGGTCGCCCGGCCCGACCCGGACCCGCTCGATCATCATGTCGGTGAGCCGCTGCGACGCCGGCCCCATGGCGGACCGGTCCGACGGACCGGTCCAGTAACCGAAGTGCAGGCTTCCGCCGGTGACTTCGGCGAGGAACCGGCTGGACTCGTCGTAGAAGTCCGCGACCTCCTGTTGCTGGGGTGCTGAGGTGTCAGTCATTCCGCTCGTCCTTTCTCGGGCCGGGCCGTCCGGCGGGCGGCCCGGGCGGGGCATGGTGGTGCCGGCCGGTGCCCGGTCGGGGCGACCGATCACCGGAGGTGGTCCAGGGCGTGCCGCAGTGCCGTGCGCCAATGGCGCAGCGGAGCGATTCCCCACTCCTGCCAGCGGTCGTGTCCCAGGACGGTGTAGGCGGGGCGACGTGCCGGCCCGGCGTATTCGGCACTGGAGATGGCATGCACCCGGCCGGGGTCCGCGTCGAGCGCTCGGTAGATCTCGCTGGCCAGCTCGTGCCAGGTCGCCACTCCGGCGTTGGTGGCGTGGAACACTCCGCCGGCTCCGGACGCACGGCCCAGCACGACGATCCGTGCGGCGGTGTCCGTGGCCCAGGTGGGTTGCCCGTACTGGTCGGCGACGACCCTGACGGTCTTCCCTCGGCGGGCCGCCTCGACCATGGTGCGGACGAAGCTGCGCCCGTGGGCTCCGTACAGCCACGCGGTGCGGACCACGGTGAACGGGGGGAGGTGCGCGGCGAGGACGGCTCGTTCCCCGGCCGCCTTGCTGCGGCCGTAGGCGGTGCGCGGCGCAGGCGGGCTGTCCTCCCCGTACGGCGAACGGGCGTCACCGGAGAACACGTAGTCCGTGGAGACGTGGATCAGCCGGATGCCGTACTCGGCACAGGCCGCTGCGAGGTGTCCGGGCCCCGCACCGTTGACCGCCCAGGCGGCGGCCTCGTCGGACTCCGCGGCCTCCACGGCGGTGTACGCGGCGCAGTTGACGACCACGTCCGGTCGGTACCGGTTCAGCGCCGCGAAGACCGCCGTCCGCTGTGTCACGTCCAGCGCGGACCGGTCCAGGGCGATCACCCGGTCGTTCCCGCATCCGGCGGCGGTGAGCCGCGCCACGAGTTCCCTGCCGAGCATGCCGCCGGCACCGGTGATCAGCCACCTCATGCCGGGGCCCGGTCCGTACGACCGTCGATGCCCCGCGGCCGGTCCGTCAGCTGCCGCCACCACTCCTGGTGCTCCCGGTACCACGCGACGGTGGCGTTGAGCCCGGCGGCGAACGCGGTCCGTGGCCGGTAGCCGAGTTCGGTACGGGCCTTGCTGTCGTCGAGCGCATAGCGGCGGTCGTGTCCCTTGCGGTCCTCGACGTATTCGACCTGGCTCCAGTCGGCTCCACAGGCGTCCAGCAGGCGCTCGGTGAGCTCCAGGTTGGTCATCTCGGCGCCTCCTCCGAGGTGGTAGACCTCTCCGGCTCGCCCACGGGTCCGCACCAGTTCCACGCCGTGGCAGTGGTCCTCCACGTGCAGCCACTCACGGACGTTGAGCCCGTCCCCGTAGAGCGGGACCTTTCTCCCGTCCAGCAGGTGGGTGATGAAGAGCGGGACGACCTTCTCGGGGAACTGCCGCGGGCCGTAGTTGTTGCTGCACCGGGTGATCCGTACGTCCAGGCCGTGTGTGCGATGGCAAGCCAGCGCGAACAGATCGGCGGACGCCTTTGACGCGGAGTAGGGGGAGTTGGGGCGCAGCGGGGCGTCCTCCTGCCAGGCACCGCCGGCAAGGGACCCGTAGACCTCGTCCGTGGAGACCTGGACGAAGGGCTCCGTCCGGTGCCGCACGGCGGCGGCCAACAGGGTCTGGGTGCCGACCACGTTGGTGCGGGCGAAGAGGTCCGCGCCGGAGATCGAGCGGTCCACGTGCGACTCGGCCGCGAAGTGCACCACTTGATCCGCCTCTGCCATCAGCCGGTCCACCAGGGCGCCATCGCAGATGTCACCCTGGACGAACTCCAGCCGGGGGTGGTTGAGGTCGAGGTTGCGGGTGCTGCCCGCATAGGTGAGCTTGTCCAGCACGGTGACCCGTAGCCCCGGCTCCTTCTGCGCCAGCAGCGCACGGACGTAGGCGCACCCGATGAAACCCGCCGCGCCGGTGACCAGAACATTCATGCCGAGCAGCCTTCCGGGCTGTCTTGGAGAATCGCTGGAAGGGCGGTTCCCTCCCGGCGCACCGGCTCCATGCGCTCTCCATGGGATGACGATCGGGGCTCGTGACACTTGCGGAGTTCCTGTCAGGCATCCGGCACGAGAGGAGCCACGTCATGGCTCTGTTCGCGGTTCTCGCAACACAGGCACCCCACGGCATCAGCGGGGACGAATTCCGGCAGCGGCTGCCCGAGGGCTTCTCCTACACCAAGACCTTGGTCGACAAGGGCTTCATCAAGCACAGTTGGGTCCGTGTCGGTGCCGCCGGCGGGCTGAACATCTACGAGGTTGATTCGCACGAGCAGTTGCTGACGCTCCTCTACGACAACCCGGTCAGCCCGCACCTGCGGTTCGAGGTCATCCCGCTCGCCCGTCCGGACGCCTTCGACCCGCTGGCCTTCCGGAAGTGAGCCGTCCCGGGCCGGGCCCCCGCTTCACAGGGCGCCCGGCCAGTCGGCGTCGTCCCGTACGAACGCGCGGGCCAGCCCTCGGTAGAACGCCAGGACTCCGGGTTCCTTGGGGCTGAGGTGCCCGCGCCCGGCAAACCGGGAACCCACCACCCGCTGCACGCGCTCCAGACCCCACCGGTCCTCGCCGTTGACCACCCCCGCGTCCTCCTCGGTCTGCTTGCGCAGCGCCTCACGATCGGCTGCCGCGACCTGGGACGCCGGCATGAGGATGCCGCCCCGCACTTGGGTGCGGTCGACGGACAGCGGGATGAAGCTGATCCAGACGACCGAGTCGCCGAAGGTCGCCAGACTGCTGGAGGGAAAGACACAGCAGTTGTACATGAACGCCAGTTGTTCTTCGCTCAGGTCCAGGGCCGTGGTGTCGAGGGGCTCCTTGAAGGGACTGCGCAGCCTCAGGACCCAGGGTGTGTCGACGCGTACGTCCATGTCGGCACCGCGTGGGGTGATCAGCGCGACCGTGTTCGGATGCAATCCCATGACGTGGTAGTTCTCATGGGAATTCTCCACCGCCAGCTTCCAGTTGACCTGCCACTCCTCGACATATGCGCCGACCTGCACCATCTCCTCGAGCCGGTAGGCCGCGAGTTCCCCGCCGATGTGCCGTTCCAGATGCGCTGACACCGGTTCGGCCTGCGGGGTGAAGTTGAGGTACACGAAGCCGCGCCACTCCTCGACGGCGAACTCCGGTAACCGGCAGGTGTCGGGGTCGAAGGCGGGATTACCGCGCATGTGGGTCGCTCCGGAAAGCCGGCCGTCCAGCCCGTAGCGCCACAGGTGATAGGGGCAGGTGAAGGCGTCGGTGCGGCCGGCGCCCGGTTCCACCACCGGCATCATGCGGTGCCGGCACACCGGTGACAGGGCGTGCAGGGTGCCGCTCCGGTCACGTACCACGGTCACCGGCTCGCCGGCCACCTCCAGCGACACGTAGTCGCCGGGGACCGCGAGTTGGTCGGCGTGGGCGACCAGCAGCCAGGAACGTCCGAAGATCCGGGAGCGCTCGAACTCGTACAGGGCGGACGAGTGGTAGGCGGACGGCGGCATGCTGACCGCGGGCGCGTCGGGTTCGAGGTATCGGCTCAACTCCCTTACCAGTGCGGTCACTTCGTGGTCCGGAACCTGCTCGGGGAGGCTGCTCGTGTGGCCGGTGGCTGGTCGCTGGGTCATCGTTCCTCCTTGGCCGCCGGAGAGGGCCGGTAGCGTGCCGTCCTCTCCTCGACGGTCGCGATGATGTCGTTCGGTGTGGGCATGGCGAGGATCTCCTTGCGCAGCCGCCGCGCGGTCTCCCGGAACGACCGGTCGTGCAACACCCGCACCAGGTGGGTGCGGACGGTCTCGGGGGTGAACTCCCGGAGCGGAACCGCCACCAGGGCGCTCTGCTGTGCGTAGGTCTCACCCATCCCCTCGCTGACCCACTCCCAGCCGGTGAGGATGATCTGGGGAACTCCGTGCAGCTCAGCGGTCGCCTTCGTCTGGTAGCCGCCGTGATGGACGACGGCCGCACACGTCGGGAGCAAGTCGTTGAGGGGAACGAAGTCCACGGTACGGACGTTCTCCGGCAGGTCCGGCAGCTGTGCGCGCTGTTCCGGGGCGATCGCCGCGATGACCTCGATGTCGAGTTCCGCCATCGACACCAGGAGGCCCGCGAGCATCGTGTCCAGGTCGAACATCGCGTAATCGGCGGTGATGCTCGTCCCCAACGTGAGGCACACCCTCGGCCGGTCGGCGGGCCGCCGCAGCCAGTCCGGCACCACGGAGCGGCCGTTGTAGGGCACGTACCGCATGGCGACAGAGTCCACTCCCAGGTCCTCGCGTACGCGGGCCGGCCGGGTGTCGATCGTCCACTGGCCGGTCAGCATGGTCTCGTCGAAGCGGCGTGCACAGCCCAGGCGCTCCAGGTGCCAGTCGAACCATTCAGCGGTGGGGTCTTCTCGGTGCTCGGGCGGGAGCTCACGCCCGATGCGCGTGAACATCGCCCGCGGACGCATCTGGAGGGCGAGGTCGGGACCGCACACCAGACGGGCATGGCTCGCACCCACCACCGCCGCCGCTATCGGGCCCACCATGCAGAAGGTCTCCCACAGCACCAGGTCGGGTCGCCAGGCGCGGGCGAAGTCCACCACCCCGTCGACCATCTCCTCGTGGTTCAGCGGTGCCCAGAGCGCGGGTACCACGAGGTTTTCGTAGGCGAGCAGGGTCTCCCACGCCGGCTGTCCCCGCTCCAGTTCGGTCGTCTCGATCTGGTTGCACAGCGGGATGGCTTCCTCGTGGAATCGGCCCAGGGCCTCCTGCCACGGCGGGCAAGGGATCGGAACCGCGGTCAGACCGGCCTGGGTGATGCCGTCGACGAGGTCGGGCTTGCAGGCCACCCGGACCTCGTGGCCCGCGGTCCTGAGCGACCAGGCAAGCGGGACCATGAGCTGGAAGTGACTGCCCTCCAGCGACGTGAACAAGACCTTCATCCGTGCCCCTCCTCTCGTGCGCACGGCCGCGGGCGGCGATCACACCACCGCCACCGGGGAGCCCCACAGCGCCTGTGTGACGGGGGCCCGGCGGTGCGGCAGGGCCGGGCCTCGGGAACGCAGCCCGGGAAGGCGGGCCGTCGTGATCCGTGTCGCGACCGCCGCCAGCGTCCCGAAGAGATCAGCGGCCGGCCGGACGGGGAATCCCGGCAGCAGCGGCCGCGGAACCGACGACGGCCGGCCGGGACGGGAACCGCCGGGGAGCGGGTGGATGTGCGGGTCCCGGTTGGCGGCCGCCAGGAGTACGGCCAGCCGTTCTCCGGCGGTCAGCCGGAAGCCGAGGACTTCACAGCCCTCCCGCGCCACCAGCGGAACGATGCGGACGGGCGGCTCGTGTCGCCAGGTCTCGTCGATGACTGCGGCGGCGCCGGGCGGGTCGGCGGCCGCGGCCCACAGTTCGGGCCGGTCCACCAGAGTGAGCAGCGCCCGCCCGATGAGGGCCGTGCCGATGCGCACGCCCACGACGGCCTGCAGCACGGCCAGGGCCCGCAGTTCCCCGTCCTCCGCCGGGACCCCGGGGTCGACCGGGTACAGGGCGTCGAGCCCGTCGTGGAGCCGCTGCTCGGCGAGCTCGCCGAGCAGCGCACCCACCTCGTCGGCCGCTGCGACCAGGCGGCGCGAGACCTCCAGTCGCTGCGGGCACAGCTGGGCGTCGAGCAGTGCACCGGCCGCGGTGACCCCGGCCGCCAGGCGGGAGCTCTGCGCCGCGGTCAGCCCGAACAAGCCGACCACAAATCCCGTGGCAACGGGTGCCGCGAGGTCGTCGACGAGGTCGAAGGACGGGCCGAGCCCGTCGAGCACGGCCTCGCACACCGACTCCATCAGCGCATGGAGGGGCCCGGTGCCCGGTCCCGTTGCGGCGAACGCGCCCGGCCGGTGACGCGCGGCCCGCTCCGCATGGTCGAATGCCGCGTCAAGGTGGCGCAGACCGCTGGTGCCGGGGCTTTCGGCGAATCTCTGGGGGCCGAGCGCCGGATGGCCGAGCAGTTGCTCCGCCAGACGGCGGTCGACCGTGACCCGGGTACCCGTGCGGCTCGACGACAGCGCCCCGCGCCCGCGCAGTTCTTCGTGGGCCGGGGACGGGTCGCCGAGTCCGCAGAGCACTCTCGCGTACGGGTCGCCCTTGCAGCGGTGCAGCCACAGTTCTCCATGGGCCAGATGCAGGGGGTGTCCCGCGGTGCGGGTGGTCGTGGCCACACGTCCTCCTTCATCCGATGGACGGGAACGTATCGCCGCCGAGCGGCTGTCCCGGGCGCAGTCCGGAGAGGTGGTGGTCCTGCACCCCGGGCCGGTAGGCGGCACCGTCGTCCATGTAGATGACGCCGTTGGCCAACCGCGGTTCGCCTGTGGTGTTCGCGCCGGCCATGTGGACGGTGCGGAAGTGGTGGAAGGTGACGTCCCCCGCCCGTACGGGCACCGCCACCCGCGGCTGCCAGATGAAGTCCGGCCAGATCTCCGCCATCGGCCGGTACTCGTCGAAACTCATCATGTGGATCTGCCGTTCGGCGTCCGCCCGCAGATGGGAGCCGGGCACGTATTCCAGACAGCCCCGCTCGACGGGCACATCCGTGAGTGCGATCCATGCCGTCAGGGTCTGCGAGAGCTCGGCCAGCGGCAGCCCCGCCTCATCGTCGTGGATCATGGTCGGCAGGGCCTTGTACGGCTTCTTGAGCAGGATGTCACTGCTGTAGAGGCGCAGCGGCACACCGGCCAGCCGCCGGGCGATCCCGGTCACCGCGGGGTGCAGCGCCAGGGAGCGCAGCGCCTCGCTCTTGAGCCAGGCTTCCTCGACGTAGTGCACCTGTGTGACGGACTCCGACTCGCCCCAGATCACCGGGACTTCGCGCTCCAGGAGTGCCTCGGCGGCAGCGCGGTGGTCCGCGACTTCCTGGGGGGTGAGCACCTGGCGCAGGTGGAGGTAGCCCTGTTCGCGGTAGCGCCGGACGTCGTCGTCCGTCAGCGGCTCCGCCGAGGGGGGTGTGGTGGGGTCAGGCATCCGGGTGTCACCCCTCTTCGCTGGTGGCGGGCCGGGGTCCGGCGAGTGCGGCCAGCCGCGGTACGAGCTCGGCGGGTGCGGGCATCGTCAGAAGTTCCTCGCGGGCGCGTGCCGCCGCCTTCCGCATGCCCTCGTCCGTCAGCAGCGTCCGGCACTCCCGGGCGCCCAGGGTCTCTGCCTCGGCGACGATGCCGGTCCCCAGCCGTGCCACCACGCCGACGTCGGTGTGCTGATAGGAGCCCTGCGGAATGACGCACTGCGGAATTCCGGCGGCGATCGCGGTCATCGTCGTGCCGCTCCCACCGTGGTGGATGATGGCGGTGCAGGTCTCCAGCAGCGCATCGAGCGGGGCCCACTCCACGGTGCGTACGTTGTCCGGGAGGTCCCCCAGCAACGCCACGTCCCCGCCTCCCAGGGTGACGACGAATTCGGCGTCCACTCCGCCGGCGGCGGTCATCAGTGGGGAGAGCATCGCGATGCCTCCCCACTGCGCCTCTATCGTGCCCAGGGTGACGGCGATCCTCGGCCGGTCCGGACGGCGGCGCAGCCAGTCGGGGAGCACGAAGCCACCGTTGTACGGCACCCAACGCATGGGCCAGGCCCCCTCGTTGCGGCGTTCGGGCGGCAGCAGCTCGGCGAAGGAGGGGGGCATCATGCTGAGCCGCACCGTCGCCCGGGCATCGGCCGAGACGGAGTGCCGGTCGTAGTCCGCACGCATCGCCTCCCTGATCATGTCGCCGAGGTCGTGCCGGCTGTCGTAGACGCCGACCGGCATCTCGACGAGCGGTGTGCCGGTGGCCGCGGCCACCAGTGGTCCGGCGCCCTGGAGTACCGGCGAGAAGATCAAATCCGGTGACCAGGACCGGGCCACGTCGAGCGCACCGTCGACCATGACGCTCGACACCCGGCCGAAGAGCCGGGCCAGCAGTTCGTCCTCGGGATCGTCGGCGTGGATGGGGCGGCGGTTGTCGTCCCCGCCCACGGACATGTAGATCTCGCCGTAGTCGAGCCCCGGGGTGACGTCGACGACGTTCATCCCGGCATCTGTTGCCGACAGCCCGAGTCCGCCGGTCGCGAAGCGCACTTCGTGCCCGGCCGCGCGGAAGGCGTGAGCGAGGGGCACGGTCGGGAAGAGGTGGCCGAGCCCCGGAGAGGCAATGACGAGTACGCGCATGGATTCCCCAAGGTGGAAGAGGGTGTTGTCGGGCACGGTGTCAGCACCGGCTCGCCGTCCGATCGACGGAGAGTGGAGCCGCGCGGGGACCGCATGGCCAGCGGGTCTCAAGTGAGGGACAGGCCGCCGTCGACGGGCAACACCACACCGGTCGCGTGGCGTGCCTCCGGACGCGTCAACTGGCAGATCCACCAGGCGATCTCGTCGGGGGTGCCGACCCGGCCGGCGGGGGTGCGGTCGGCCAGCTGGGTGAGGAAACCGTCATAGGCCTGCTCGGTCATGCCGAGCCGCGGACCCGAGCGGGTGTCGGTGACGCCCGGAGCGATTCCGACCACCTGGATGCCCCGGGGCGCCAGTTCCACCGCCCACGTCCTCGTGAGGAAGTCGAGGGCCGCCTTGGCCGCACCGTACAGGCCGTTCTCGGGCCAGGCACGCTCGCCCCTGGCTCCGGAAGAGCTCACGTTCACCACGGTGCCGCCGCCGGCTTCGAGGGCGCCCAGCGCACTTCTGGTCAGCAGCACGGGAGCGCGCAGGTTGGTCCCCCATTGCTCGTCGAGCAGCTCCCGGTCGGTGTCGGCCAGTCGCCGGTAGCCGTGCGCGACCGCGTTGTTGATCAGCACGTCGATCCGCCCGAACGCGCGCAGGGCCGTGTCGACGACACGGTCAGGGGCGTCCGGTTCCGCGATGTCGGCGGCCAGCACCCGGATACCGTCATGGCCCTCGGCGGTGGCGTCGAGGGCGGCCGGGGTGCGGCCGACGACGAGCACCCGATCGCCCTGTTCGGCGAAGGCGCGCGCCGTGGCCCGGCCGATGCCGGTGCCACCGCCGGTGACGATCACGCCCCGCGGTCCTGCCGCCTGATCTGCGGTGATGTGGTGGGAGGTCATCCGGGCACCGTAGGCACCCGCACTCGACACGTGATCGATCCCCGCGCACCGCCGGCTCAGTGGTGCGCGGTGAAATCGGGTTCTTCGGGCGGGGTCCCGGCCAGCTGGTGGAATCCCGGTGTGCCGGCGAGGAGCAGTACCGCGTCCCACTGGCGCCCCGCCTCCTCGCCGGTGGCGACCCGGGACAGGACCGGGCCGAAGAACGCCGTGCGCGGCCCGGACCCGGCTTCGTCCGGGTGGCTCACCCCGATCACCGGCGTGCCCGTGCGCCCCCGGAGCAGACGCACGCCTTGGTCGTGCGAGGCGCGGACGGCGTCGTCGACGCTGCTGTCCGAACCAACGGCCCCCACCTCGCGGGGCAGTTCGGACTCGTCCAGTGCCTCGGCGAGTACGGTTTCCCAGTTCCATTCGCCCCGCTCGTGGATACGGGTTCCCAGCGCGGTGTAGAGCCTGCCGAGTGACTGGTGCCCGTAGCGCTCCATGACCGTGGCGCAGACCCGCACCGGCACCCGGAGATAGCCCTCCGGGTCACCTTCGGGGTCGTCGGCACGTCCCTCGTTGAGGATCGACAGGCTCATCACCCGCCAACGGACCGTGACCGGCCGGACCTTTGCCACTTCCAGCAGCCATCGGGAGGTGAGCCAGGTGTAGGGGCACGAAGGGTCGAACCAGAAATCGGCCGTGAGTGTGCCGTTCGCGCTCATGTGGGCCCGCCTTTCCCTTGCCAGTAGGTCACAGCAAGACCGTAACGGCCTTGGTCTCGGTGAGGTCCTCGATTCCCGGACGGCCGAGTTCGCGGCCGAGACCGCTCTGCTTCGCGCCGCCCCACGGCAGCGAGGCATCCATGGCTCCCCATCCGTTGACCCACACCGAACCCGCCCTGATGTCCCGGGCCAGTCGGTGGGCGCGGGAGACGTCCCGGGTCCAGATGGTCGCGGCCAGCCCGTAACTGGAGTCGTTCGCGAGGGCGACCGCCTCCTCTTCGGTGTCGAAAGGGATGACGGTGCCGACCGGCCCGAAGATCTCCTCGCGGGCGATCGTCATGTCGTTGGTCGCGTCGGCGAAGATCGCGGGCCGGACGAAGTATCCGCGGTCACGCACCCGCTCTCCGCCGGCCACCAGCCGTGCGCCTTCCTCTCGTCCCGTTTCGACGTAGCCCAGCACCCGGTCCAGTTGTGCCCGGCTGATGAGCGGCCCCATGTCGGTGTCCGGCTGCCGGGGGTCGCCGAGCCGCACCGACCCGGCGGCGCCGGCCAGCGCGGTGACGACCGCGTCGTGGACCGGGCGCTGGACGAGAATCCGCGACGCTGCCGCGCACACCTGGCCCTGGTTGGCGAACAGCCCGCCGACGGTCCCCGCGACGGCCGCGTCGAGGTCGGCGTCGGCGAAGAGGAGTTGCGGCGACTTGCCGCCCAGCTCCAGGGTGGTGCGGGTGAAGTGGTCACTCGCCGCTCGATGGATCAACCGGCCCACCTCCCGGCTGCCGGTGAAGGAGAGGTGGTCGACCGCGGGGTGCCCGGCGAGCCGGGCACCGGCCACCGGGCCGGTCCCGGGGACGATGTTCACCACGCCCGGCGGCAGTCCGGCCTCGACCGTCAACGCCCCCAGGTGCAGCACGGTCAACTGCGCCTCCTCCGCGGGTTTGACGACCACGGTGCATCCCACGGCCAGGGCCGGAGCGATCTTGTTGACGGCCGCCGTCAGCGGCGCGTTCCAGGGAATGATGGCTCCGACGACGCCCACCGGCTCCCGCACCGCATACGCGTGGGTGGGCCGCCCGTGACACTCCGCGGGAATGACCACTCCCTCGGTCTTGTCCGCCCAGCCGGCGTAGTAGCGCAGGGTCCGTACGGCGCCACCGACGTCGAAGGCCAGGGCGGCCTGCTCCGACACGCCGTTCTCCGCGGCCTGGACGCGTGCCAGGAGCGCGCCGTCCCGTTCGACGAGGTCCGCGAGGCGCCACAGCAAGAGGCCGCGCTGCGATCCCGGTGTCCTGGACCAGGATCCGTCGTCGAACCGCAGCCGTGCGGCCTGTACGGCGGCGTCCACATCCGCCGGCGTCGCGGCGGCGACCGTGGCCAGCACGCGCTCGTCCACCGGATCGATGTTGTCGAGCGTGCCACCGTCCGACGCAGCCTGCCATGCTCCGTCAACGAGCAATCCGGTCGGCAGGCCCTCGGCCGCTGCCAGGCCGGTCCGTACGCTCGATGCCATGGTGTGCTCCCTTCACGGTGTCCACGGATGAAAACAGTTGCCCGGTGGGCGGGTTCAGCACCGTGGCGACGCCTGGAGCCTGCCGCTCGCAGTTCGCTCGACACCGGCTCGCCGGCTCCTCCCGTCGTTCCACACCCAGCCCCGGGCGGCGGCGCGCACGCCGGCCTGGAACCTGCTGTGGGCGTCCAGGCGCAGCATCAGTCCCGACACCATGCGCCGGATGGTGCGCACGGACAGGCCGAGCTCGCGCGCCACGACCTGATCGGTCTGTCCTTCGGCCAATGCCCGCAGCACCTTGCGTTCCGGTCCGGAGAGCCCGTCGTCGTCGTAGGCGGGCTCCAGGGCGAAGGGCTCCGCGGCGGCCCACAGGTGCTCGAACCACGAGGTGAGGAACCCGACGACCGCAGTGCCGCGGACCTCCAGCGCGCCCGCGTGCGCCTCGCCGTCGTCCACGAAGACCAAGGCGATCGCCCGGTCCACGATGAGCAGCGACGGGGGTACGGAGGCCAGGGTCCGGATCTGGCCGCCGCTCCGGGTCAGCCGGTCGACGAACGGGGAGACACCGGCGCGGTTGCGGATGCTGTCGCGGCCGACGACCCGGGCGGCCAGGTCTCTGCCGGACAGGAACCGGTCCGCGGCGCGGGAGTTCAGCGCGATCTGCTCGCCGGCCGGGTCGGCGATGATCAGCAGCATCTCGACCTGTGTCTGCTGCACCAGCTCCTTCAGCCGGGCGAACGCCGAACAGGGGACGGACAGGGTATGGATCGTCTCGAGCTCCGCCGTGTGGTCGTCGTCGCTCTCCCGGGCCACCAGCTCGATGGCCTTCCGCGTCTCCTCCAGGTTCCTCTGGCGTACTGCCAGTTCCCATTGCTTCTTCGCCAGCAGCATGTTCAGGCCGGTCACCGGACGAACCGGCCGCTGCCGCCCGTAGACATCGGCGGGCTGGATGAGCGAGAGCCGCGACAACCGGTGCAGCGCGCTCCTGACCACATCCGGGGGCATCCGTAATTCGTTGGCGAGTGCCGGGACCGTGGAGTTCGCGTGCCCGGTCTTGATCAGTGCGCGGTAGACACGTTCTGCCACCGGGTCGATACCTAGGTTCTCCAGCATGCCGCCTCCTGATTGGGCATCCCATTCGGTCCAAGGCAAAAACTTTGCCATTCATGGGAACACGGCATCTGGCATGTGCCGTGGGCCGGTTGGCCGGTCAGGTACCCCTGAAAAGGCGTTGTGGCGGGGTGCGTCCGCGGGCCGGTCAGCCCCTGTCGTCCCGCGTGACCCTGCGCTCCCGCACCCGCAACGTGCCGTCCCTGCGTACCAGTACGTCCTCGCACACGCACATGAGATGCAACCGGGGCTGCCCGTTCCGCGGGGTGGCGATGATCTGCGCATAGCTGCGGACGAGCAGCTCGCCATCGGCGCCGACGTCGACCGCATGGGTGCCCAGCAGGTGTCGGTGCCGTTCCCCGGCCTCGGCCAGTTCTGCTGCCGCACGGCGTACACCGGCCGCCAACTGAGCCCGTCCCCGTATGGGTTCGGGCAGCGAGGGCGGCGCGAAGCTGCCGTCCTCGGTGAAGGTGGCTGCCCATGCCTCGGCCTCACCCGCGTCCAGGAGCTGCATGTGCCGTGCGTAGAACTGCTGGATCTCGGCGTAGGCGTCGGCCGACAGCGGTGTCGCCGCCGCGGCGCTCTCCGTGCCCTCCGGCGCTGTTGTCCCTGCCACTGCGCTCTCCTTCCGTCACTGGCCGCACCCTTCCACCGGGGAATCGAGAACGTCTGGAGCGCCCGCACGGCCGGAGAGTTCGAGTGAGCCTCCAATGCTTCTCCCGCGGCCCAGGCCAGGGTTCTCCCACGTCCTTCCCCAGAACGGCCGAAAAGCGGAGGTGGCGATGCGCCTCATCGATCTGTCCGCACCCGTGGATGCGTCAGGCTACGAGCCGGATCCCGTGACCCATCACGTCCTGACCCCGCGGCAGGGTGCCGTGCACATGAGCGAGGAGATGGCCCGGCACTTCGGGATCGACTTCGACCCCGACGACCTGCCGGACGGGGAGTTCCTGTCGCTCGACACACTCACCCTCAGCACCCACACGGGAACGCATGTCGACGCACCGTCCCACTACGGCACCCGGGCCTCCTACTCTGACTGTGCGCCGCGGAACATCGACGAGTTGCCGCTGGAGTGGTTCTTCCGGCCGGGGCTCCTGCTCGACGTGAGCGACGTGGGGACGGGGGTGATCGGTACGGCCCGGCTGGAGAAGGAGTTCGCCCGCATCGGCCGGACGCCCGCTCCGCTGGACATCGTGCTGCTCCGCACCGGAGCGACCCGCCACCTGGGGACGCAGAAGTACTTCACCGACTTCGCGGGGCTGGACGGGCCGGCGGTTCATCTGCTGCTCGACCTGGGCGTGCGGGTGATCGGAACGGACGCCTTCAGCCTGGACGCGCCGTTCGGCGACATCCTGGCGCGATACCGGAGGACGGGTGACCGCTCCGTGCTGTGGCCCGCGCATGTGGCAGGACGCGACCGCGAGTACTGCCAGATCGAGCGGCTGGCCCATCTGGAAGCGCTTCCCGCCCCTCACGGGTTCCGGGTCGCGTGTTTCCCGGTGAAGATCACCGGCGCCGGCGCGGGCTGGGCCCGGGCGGTCGGCATCATCGACGACTGACGGCGACGGGCCGGACAATCCAACTCGTAGGGCAGGGAGAGCCGATGTTCAGCGACGATCTCGCGACCGTCTACGAAATGATCTACCGGAGTCGCGGCAAGGACTGGTCCGCCGAGGCGCGGACCATGGCCCGCATCATCAAGTCCCGTTCCCCCGGCGCCGATTCGCTGCTCGACGTCGCCTGCGGCACCGGAGCCCATCTGGAGACGTTCCGTACGCTCTTCGGGCACGTGGCGGGCCTGGAGTTGGCCGATCCGATGCGGGAGCGGGCCGTCAAGCGGCTGCCGGGCGTGCCCGTGCACGCGGGGGACATGCGCGACTTCGCCCTGGGGCAGTCCTTCGACGCCGTGGTGTGCCTGTTCACCGCGATCGGTTATGCGGGCGGCCTGGAGGACATGCGGGCAGCGGTGCGGTGCATGGCCGGCCACCTGTCGCGGGGCGGTGTGCTGCTCGTGGAACCCTGGTGGTTCCCGGAGACGTTCCTCGACGGTTATGTCGCCGGGGACCTGGCGCGCGGCCCGGACCGTACGGTGGCCCGGGTCTCCCACTCCACACGGCAGGGCCGCACCACCCGCATGGAGGTGCGCTTCGTGGTGGGCAGCGCCCGGGGAATCACCGAATTCACCGAGATCGACGAACTCTCGCTCTTCACAGAGGAGGAGTACCTGGCGGCCTTCGCCGACGCGGGGTGCCGGGCCGAGTTCGTCAAAGGCGGCTCATGGGGCCGGGGACTGTTCATCGGTACCCGGGTCTGACCACCGGGCCGGCGGGTGCACGGGAGGACCGCGCGTGGTCGTCCCGTGCTCAGCCGGCCTCCGACAACTCGTCGGCCATCATCACCACGTACTTCCCGTACTCGGAGTTGGCGCTGCGTGCGCCCAGCCGGCGGCACTGCTCGGCATCGATGAACCCCCTGCGCAAGGCGATTTCCTCTATGCATGCGATGCGTACGCCCTGCCGTTTCTCGAGCGTCCAGATGTACTGACCCGCCGCCAGCAACGATTCCGGGGTTCCGGTGTCGAGCCAGGCGAAGCCGCGGCCCAGATCCACCAGTCGGGCAGTGCCCCGCTCCACATAGGCACGGTTCACATCGGTGATCTCCAATTCCCCACGTGCCGATGTCCGCAGGTTCTTGGCTATGTCGACCGCGTCGCTGTCGTAGAAGTACAGGCCGGTTATGGCACGGTTGGAGCGCGGCCTGGCCGGCTTCTCCTCGATGGACCGGAGCCTTCCGTGCGCATCAACCTCGCCGACGCCATAGCGTTCTGGATCCTGCACGGCATATCCGAACAGGACGCAGCCCTTGAAGTCCCGGCTCTCCCGGGCAAGGACGTCGGAGAACGAGTTGCCGTGGAAAATGTTGTCGCCGAGGATCAGCGCGACCTGGTCCCTGCCGATATGGTCGGCGCCGATGATCAGGGCCTCGGCGATGCCCCGCGGCTCATTCTGCTCCGCGTAGCTGATCCGCAGCCCGAGCTCCGAGCCGTCGCCGAGCAACCGGCGGAACGGGTCGAGGTCGGTCGGGGCGGTGATGACGAGGATGTCCCGGATTCCGGCCAGCATCAGCACGGACAACGGGTAATAGATCATGGGCTTGTCGCCCACCGGCAACAACTGTTTCGAAACGGCCCGGGTTACCGGATGAAGACGGGTGCCGGACCCGCCGGCCAGGATGATCCCCTTCATATTTCCCCACTTCCGAGAATGCGAATGACGACATACTAGGTCGGCCGGCGACGGCCGGGTAAGGGAGTTCAGGCCGGATTGACGGGATTTCGAGGAATTCGCGAGGCCACCGCAGTGTGATGCAACGTAACTTCCATCGACCACTGACCGATCCTCTGGGAGGCGGCCCGACAATGACCACTCGCGTATGGGACTATCTGGCGGAGTACGAAAAAGAACGTCCGGAAATCCTGGATGCGGTCGAGAAGGTGTTCAGCTCCGGGCGGCTCATACTCGGCGAAAGCGTCCGGGGATTCGAGGAGGAATTCGCCGCCTACCACGGCGTGCGGCACTGCGTGGGGGTCGACAACGGTACGAACGCGGTCAAGCTCGCGCTCCAGGCACTGGGGATCGGCCCCGGCGACGAGGTGATCACCGTTTCGAACACCGCGGCGCCCACCGTCGTCGCCATCGACGCGGTGGGAGCGGTCCCGGTCTTCGTCGACGTGAACGAAACCGACTTCCTGATGGACACCACACAGGTCGCGGCAGCCATCACACCGCGCACCCGCTGTCTGCTGCCGGTGCACCTGTACGGGCAATGCGTCGACATGGCACCCATGCGATCACTGGCGAACGAGCACGGCCTGAAGCTGCTGGAGGACTGCGCGCAGGCCCACGGCGCACGGCAGAACGGCCGGCTCGCCGGCACCTGGGGCGATGCCGCCGCCTACTCCTTCTACCCGACCAAGGTGCTCGGCGCCTACGGCGACGGGGGCGCCGTCCTCACCAACGACGACGGTGTCGACCGCGCCCTGCGCCGCCTGCGCTACTACGGCATGGAGGAGCGCTACTACGTGGTCGGGACGCCCGGTCACAACAGCCGCCTCGACGAGGTGCAGGCGGAGATCCTGCGTCGCAAACTCCCGCGACTGGCGAGCTACGTCGACGGCCGTCGCGCCATCGCCCGGCGCTACGAGGAAGGTCTCGCCGACACGGCACTCCGGCTCCCCGCCACCGTGCCGGGCAACGACCACGTCCATTACGTCTACGTGGTGCGTCATCCACGGCGCGACGAGATCATCGAGGCGCTCGCCGCCCAGGACATCTCACTGAACATCAGCTATCCGTGGCCGGTCCACACCATGTCCGGCTTCGCACGCTTCGCCTATCCGACGGGCTCGCTCCCGGTCACCGAGGGCCTGGCCCGGGAGATCTTCTCGCTGCCGATGTACCCGTCGTTGCCCGCCACGGTCCAGGGCAAGGTGATCGGCGCACTGCGCGAGGTGCTCAGCACGCTGTGAACACCGGGTCGGGTCCGCCGGAACCCCGTTGCGGGGACGTCCGGCGCACCCGACCGTGAAACCGTGTACCGGGGCCCTCACACACCCTCGCTGATGGTGCGGTTCACCAACGAGAGCAGTGCCCCGGGCGTCTTCGCCTCGGTCACCGTCTCGTCGCCGAGCCGCACCTGGTATTCCCGCTCGATGCGGGCCGCCGTCTCCAGCAGCGCGAGCGAGTCGTAGCCGAGTGCCGCGAACTCCGTATCCCCGATGTCGCCGCCGGCGTTCGCTCCTTCCTCCTCACCGGCGCACTCCCGCATGATCTCCATGAGTCGGTCCAGCGTCAGCGTTTCCATCGCTCCACCTCCGGTCTTGCCGCTCATCGGCGTTCTCGGCCCACGACCATCGCCGCATTGAACCCACCGTGGCCGCGGGCCAGTACGAGTGCGGCCGACAGCGTCGCCCGCCGCGGCCGCGTCACGAGGTCCAGTCGGTAATCGGGCAGCGGGCGCGTCACGTTCACGGTCGGCGGGATCACACCGTGCCGGATCGCCAGCAGGGCGGTGGCGACGTCGAGGGACGCACCGCCGGCGGCCAGCCGCCCGGTCATGGTCTTGGGCGCCGTGACGGGTACCGCGCACCCGCCGAAGACCTCGGCCAGCGTCTGCGCCTCGGCCCGGTCGAGGTCCGGCAGCCCGGCGGCGTCGGCGAACACCACATCGATGTCCCGCGCCTCGACACCGGCGTCCCGCAGTGCCAGTTCAGCGGCCCGGCGCAGCGTCGACGGGCCGGCGGAGCCGGGGGGCGGGTCGAAGGTGGCCGCATACCCGAGGAGCGCTCCGTACACCTCGGCGCCACGCGCCCGGGCGTCGTCGGCGGACTCCAGCACGAGCAGGGCGCCCCCCTCGCCGGGCACCTGCCCACAGGCCCCCGCGTCGAACGGCAAATAGGCCCGGTCGGGCGCCTGCGCGGTGCTCAGCCTGCCTCCCGTCTGCTGGGCGACCCATCCCCATGCGCAGAGCGAGCCGTCCACCCCACCGCCGATCATGGCCCGAGTGCCCTGGCGCACCTGGCGCCGGGCCTGGGCCAGTGCGTCGAGCCCGCCGGCCTGTTCGGTCACCAGCACGCCGCTGGGGCCGCGCAGGCCGTGGCGGATGGAGATCTGTCCGGTGTTGACGGCGTAGAACCAGGCGAATGACTGGTAGGCGCTGACGTGTTCCGGCCCCTTGCTCCACAGCTTCTCCAGCTCCCGGTGGCCGAAGTCGAAGCCGCCGGCCGAACTCGCCGTCACCACTCCCACACCGAACTCGGGGAGCGAGGGGACATCCAGGTCCGCGTTCTGCAGCGCCTGGTCCGCCGCCACGAGGGCGAGCCGGGTCATGTGGTCGGTCTGCGGTATCAGCCGGCTCGGCAGATGCTCCTCCGGTACAAACCCCGGAACCTCTGCCGCGAGCGTGCTGCGATAGGGCGTCGGATCGAAGCGGCTGACCCGGTCGATGGCGCAGGTCCCCCGCAGGGTGGCGGCCCAGTGCTCGTCCACGCCGATCCCGGTGGGAGCCACCACGCCCATCCCGGTCACCACCACCGTGGAGGTCACCCGGCCACCTCCCCGGCCCCGCACAGCACCATCGCGCTCTGGAAACCGCCGAATCCGCTGCCGATGGTGAGCACCGTGTCCAGCTCCTTCCGCCTGGCACGAAGCGGCACATAGTCCAGATCGCACTCCGGGTCCGGCTCATGCAGATTGGCGGTGGGAGGTATGAGGCCGTTGCGCATGGCGAGGGCGCAGGCGGCAATCTCCAACGATCCGATCGCGCCGAGCGAGTGACCGATCATCGACTTGATTCCGCTCACCGGAACCCGGTGCGCATGCTCGCCCAGGCTGCGTTTGAGCGCCGCCGTCTCGTGCCGGTCGTTCTGTTTGGTGCCGGAGCCGTGCGCATTGACGTAGTCGACGTCCGAGGGCGCCCGGTGCGCCTGCCGGAGAGCGGCGCGGATGGCCTCCGCCTGTTCCCTGCCGTCGGGGCGCAGCCCGGTCATGTGGAACGCGTTGGAGCGGGTTGCGAACCCGGCGACCTCCGCGTAGATGTGTGCGCCTCGCCGACAGGCATGGCGGAGTTCCTCCACGACGAACATCGCGGCACCCTCCCCCAGCACGAAGCCGTTCCTCGTCCGGTCGAACGGCCGGGAGGCGTGTGCGGGGTCGTCGTTGCGCGGGGTGGTCGCCTTGATGGCGTCGAAGCAGGCGACGGTGATGGGCGAGATCGGTGCGTCGGTCGCCCCGGTCACCATCACGTCCGCCGAACCTTCGCGCACCAGGTCCACGGCATGGCCCACGGCGTCCAGCCCGGAGGTGCAGCCGGTGGACACCGTGGCAACGGGCCCGTTGGCCGCGACGTCCCAGGCGACCTCGGCCGCGAAGCTGCTCGGCACAAAGGAGTTGAACAGGTGGGGGACGGCGTACTGCTCGTCCACCAACCGCAGACGACCGCCGTCGCTGACCACCACGTATTCCTCTTCGAGCGACATCGTGCTGCCCACGGCGGTGCCGATGACGACGCCGACCCGCGACCGGTCCAGCCGGTCGAGGTCGAGGCCGCTGTCGCCGAGGCTCTCGCGCGCACTGACCACGGCGAACTGTGCGGCCCGGTCCATCCGGCGGATCTGCTGGGCGGAGAGCCCTTCCCGCGTGGGGTCGAAGTCGCATTCCGCGGCGATCTGCGACCGAAAGGGGGAGGGGTCGAAGAAGCTGATCCGCCTGGTCGCCGTGCGCCCCTCGGACAGCAACTCCCAGTAGCGCTTGAGGCCGATGGCGTCCGGCGCGACCACTCCGATCCCGGTGATGACTGCCCGTCGCGTCATGGACGGTCCTGGCCCGCGCCATGATGCTGCCGTTCCGCCGCAAAGGCGAGCCGTGGCAGGTACAGTCCCGGTTCGCTCGTGGCCAGCTTGCGCATGGCGGCCACATGGTGGTCGAAATCGTCACCGACGGTCGCCCGCCGGAAGGCACCGACATCGCGCCATCGCGCGACATTGAGGAATGCGGTCTCTTCCTCCGCGTGCTGCAACAGAGTGCATTCGAGGAAACCGCTCTTCGCCCGCAGGAATGCGGCCGCCTGCTGAAAGGCCCGCTGGAACTCCCCCGGTTCTCCGTGCACGGTAAATCGATTGACGAAGGTGACTTCGGCGGTCCTGTCCATGCCCTGGTCGTTGGCCGGCACTCGCCACTCTCCCTTCCGCTTGCGTCCCGTCGCGGACACGACGCAAACACGCCGCCGTTCCAAGATCGAAACTAGGCCGCGGGCCTCGCGGCACGCTCTAGAACCGCTGGACGCGGAATTCAGCGGCCCGCCGGACGAACGGCCCCGGCGGAATGGGTGGGCCGGGCCGCTCCCCCGTACCCAGCATTCCTTGAGTCGATTCCGAACCGGTACCGAGACGCTCGACCCGACACCATGCGGTGCCGGGTCCCTTCGGGGCCGGCCGTCGGTGAACTCCCGAACGGAAGTGAGGTGGCAGTGTGGGTAGGGACAACCTGACCGAACGGCTCGTCCACGCCGGAACCGCGCCGGACGCCGAGATCGACGAGCTGATCGAGGCGACGGGCCTCGACACCGTCGTCCAGGCGCTCGTCGCGGAGATCGTCTTCCGCTGCGAGCGGCCCGAGAACGTCAAGCCGGTCAATGTGGCGCTGGAACTGACGCATGGACAGAAGCAGTCCCGGGTCGTCCTTCAGGCCCGGCGCGGGGAGCCCGTCCGGGTGCTCGACGATCCCGACCCGGTGATCTGGTCGCTCCTGCGCATCCGCGTCACGGACATGATCCGGCGTCTGTACGGGCGCACCTCGCACCGCCGCAACGGCGACTTCCACAACGCGTTTCTGCAGGAAGCACCGTCGCCCGAAAGCATGTTCTTCGAGCTTCCGGAGATCATGCGCTCGGCGGCCCTGGCGACCGGCACCGTGATCTCCGGATGTGCCTCGTACCAGGGAGAGTTGGGCGCCTTGTCGCTGCGCCACGACTCCGACAAATGGGCCAGCTTCCACTGGTACACCCCGCACTACGAGCGGCACTTCGCACCCTTCCGTGAGGAAGCCGTGCGGGTGCTGGAAATCGGCATCGGCGGTTACGACGAAGAGATCGGCGGCGGCTCGCTGAAGATGTGGAAGAGGTATTTCCACCGGGGGTTGATCGTGGGCCTCGACATCTTCGACAAGACCGAGCTGACCGAGCCGCGCCTCACCGCGCTGAAGGGCGATCAGAACGACCCCGAGTTCCTGGTCGCCATGGCCAGGGAACACGGCCCGTTCGACATCATCATCGACGACGGCAGCCATATGAACGAGCATGTTCACACCTCGTTCCACACGCTGTTCCCGCTCCTCCGGGACGGCGGTGTCTATGTGATCGAGGATCTGCAGACGTCCTACTTCCCGAGCTTCGGCGGCAGTTCCGGCCGGCAGGCCGCGCCGCACACCTCCGTCGGTCTGGTCAAGGGCCTGCTGGACGACCTGCACCACCAGGAGTTCGACCAGCCGGTTCAGGGTGCACTGAGCCCGACCCAGGCGGCGGTGACGGGAGTTCACGCCTACCACAACGTGGTCTTCATCGAGAAGGGCGTCAACGGGGAGGACGGGCTGCCCGCGTGGATGAACGAGGCCGCCTGGGAGGCGCTGGGAGCGACCGACACCTGATCCCGGCCGCTCGCCCCTCCCCCGCTCCCGGACCGAGGAGACATCCGTGCGCGTACTGCTGACCCTTTCCTCATGGCCGACGCACTACTCCGCGATGGTCCCGCTCGCCTGGGCGCTGCAAGCGGCCGGGCACGAGCTGCGGGTGCTGTGCGCGCCCTCGCAGTCCGGCCCGGTGAGCGCGGCGGGGCTCAATCCGACTCCGGTTCTCGACGGCATGGAGGTGGAGACGCGGCTGCGACTCCAGTACTACGCGGAGGCCCACAGCGGAATCTGGCCCTACCCGTGGCTGCCGCCTCACCCGCTCACCGGTGAACGTCTCCGCGCCCTGGAGGACTTCGACCTCGACCACTTCCGCCGGCACATCGCTCCCGGCCTGGCGGCGCGGACGGCCGCCGGCATGGACGAGGCCGTCCGCTGTGCCCGCGCCTGGCAGCCGCAGCTCGTCCTGCACGACCCGGCCTCCCTGGAAGGGCTGCTGGCGGCGCGGGTGATCGGGGTGCCGTCGGCGATGTGCCTGTGGGGCCCGGTCGGGACGCACGAACCGGAGCACATGCGGATCGTGCCCCCGGACGACAGTGCGTCGTTCCCTCGCTACGGCCTCGGCGAGATGCACCTCGACCTCATCGAGCATGTGGTGGATCCCTGCCCGTCCGCGCTGACGCCGCCCACCCGGGCGGCGCACCTGCCGGTCCGCTTCGTGCCGTACAACGGCAGCACGCCCGCTCCCGCCGTGCTGCCCGAGCCGCGGCAGGGGCGGCCCCGGGTGTGCGTGACCTGGTCGACCGCGCTCTCAAAGGTCTCCGGGCCCGACTCCTACCTGCTCCCGGCGGTGCTTGACGGTCTGGCGGACCTGGACTGTGACGTGCTGGTCACGGCCACCGCCCAGGACGTGGCCACGCTGGGCCGGACGCCGCCGTCGGTACGGGTCATGGAACACGTCCCCTTGCGGCTGCTGCTCCCCACCAGCAGCGTCGTGGTGCACCACGGCGGCAGCGGCAGCATCCTGACCGCACTGTGGGCGGGCGTTCCCCAGCTCCTCCTCACCTTCGCCGCCGAGCAGTCCGCGGCCGGCGAACGCACCGCGGCCGCCGGTGCCGGCATCCACCGGCTGGGCCACCTCGCCGAGCCGTCGGTGATCCGCGAGGACGTGCGCCGGCTGCTGGACGAAGGCTCCTACCGGCGCTCCGCCGCCGCCCTGCGCGAGGAGGTCCTGTCCCGGCCGACTCCTGCCGCGCTGGTCGCCGACCTGGAGGCGCTCGCCGGTGTGTGAGTCACCCCGCCCGCTCGACCGACAGTGCGTGACGGAACACGTCCAGCGGGTCCCACCGCTTCTTGGCCCGCTGGAGCCGTCGGTAGTTGTCCCCGTAGTACAGGGCGTGCCACGGCACCCCTGATGTGTTCCACTGCGGGTCCGCCAGGTCCGTGTCGGGGTAGTTGATGTAGGCGCCGCCGTTGCGGTCGTCGGGCACCGGAACTCCGCCGCTGTCGGAGAAGAGGTCCCGGTAGAAACCGCGGATCCAGGCCAACTGGCCGTCCCGGCCGCGCGGATCGCCCCAGCACGTCTCGTACACCGCGCTGAACAGTGCGTCGCGGTGCGGCATCGCGGTCGCTGTGGAAGGCACCGAGTTCATCCTTCCGCCGACCGACGTCAGCGTCACGGCCGTGCCCCAGCGTTCACCGCCGCTCTGGTTGAGGAAGCGCCAGATGACGTCGACCTGCCCGTCCGTCCAGGGCCTGCGGAGGAAGCCGGCCTTCGTCTTGAACTCCACCCTTTGCAGACTCTGGGGCACCGAGAGCGTGTTCCTCAGCCAGCTGACCGTGGACCTCTCGACGCGGGACGGTATGCCGAGGTCCTGGGTCAGTTCCTCGGCGTAGCGGTCGAGCAGACGGGCGGCCCCGGACCGACCGGCGTCCAGGGACGCGTTCACGGTGATCGGCCCGGCTTCACGGTGTCCCAATGTCAGCCCGCTGGCCAGGTCGGCGTAGGGCGAGTCACTGCCCGCGTGGCTTTGGTGCCACTGCCCGTATCTGCGCACGACGGCGCGGAACGCCTCCTGGGACATCTTGTCCCACTCCCAGGTGATGGCGACGTTGTGCAGGGCCCCGGGCGGACGGGGCAGCAGCGCGGCCGGGTCGGTACCGCGGGCGTGGGGGGACCGGAACCAATAGCGGGTGACGATCCCGAAATTGCCTCCGCCGCCGCCCGTGTGCGCCCACCACAGCTCTCTGTTGGGGTCGTCGACGGCGCCGGTGGCCGTCACCCGGTGGGCGCGCCCGGAGGCGTCCACGACGACGACCTCGACGGCGTGCAGATGGTCGACCGCCAGCCCGTACTGCCGCGACAGCGGCCCGTATCCGCCTCCCGTCACATGCCCGCCGACCCCGACGTCGGGGCACGCGCCACCGGGTACGGTCACGCCCCAGCCGAGGAACAACGTCCGGTAGAGCTGCCCGAGGGTGGCGCCCGACTCCACGGCGAAGGCACTCCGCCGCTCGTCGAAGCGCACCTCCGCCATCTCCGACACGTCCAGCAGTACCTGGACGGCCGGGTCGTCGACGAAGTTCTCGTAGCAGTGCCCCCCACTGCGCACCGCGATCCGCCGGCCGGCCCGTACCGCGTCCTGGACCACCCGCTCCGTCTGCTCGGCCGAGCCGACCACATGGATGACGCCGGGATGCCCGACGAACCGGCTGTTTCGACCTCGGCTCGCCAGATCCTGATAGCGGATGTCGCCTTCGACGACTTCGGCACCACCGAACGGAGAGTCGCATTCCACATTGGCGACCGTCGCCGCGTTTACCGGAAATGTCCCGCTACCCAGAAATAACCCGCCCACAGCGGCAGTTCCACCGACAAAGCCGCGCCGCGTCACCCCGTCCTTCATCATGTCCTCCCCCAAACGGCATGCTGTGAACTCATACGCCGGACAGCGTCAACAGCACCCCTCGGCACGGACTCAAATCTCGGTGGAGGGCGGGCCCGGGAAGGCCCTGGGCTCGGCACCCCTGGCAGCAAGCGGTCAGGACGAAAGCTGCCACACGGTACTAGTGACAAGCGCCGTTAACATTTGGCACCATTTAGGGGCCTATTCGCGACATCATTCCCTGATCGACACCCATCGAGATTCCTTCGATCAGCTGGCAGTTCAGCGCCACTCGGCACGGAAAGGTACGTCGAACCGAAACTACGGGGTGCATGGTAAGTGTCATCCGATTTAGCGTCGTTCCTGGAAGATCACGAAGACGGAATCCTGCATGCCTATCGCACAGCATTGAAGGCCACGGGCCATCCGGCGGCCGAGGATGCGGCGAAAGAAAAGCAACTCACCGTACATTCCCGTAGCGTAATTTCCGACGTCATCGGCGAGCTGCGCTTCTCCCCACCGCGGGGCGACTCCCCACCCGGCCGTCCCCACGACTCCGCGCCCGATCCGGGAACGGCGGAGCGCGAGCGGGGGCCCGAGGTCGTGCCCGCGGAAACCCTGATCTTCGACCTGGTGCTGCACAAGCTGGTCCAGCACGTCGCGCCCCACGGTGAACAGACCCACCACCTGGAGCACGCCGTACGCACCCTCTACCGGAGGCTCACCGACGACCTGCGCGCCGAATCCGCCGCCCGGTACGACAAGTTGCTCGCCGAGCTGTACGACGCCCAGACCGCCGAGCGGGCCCGGCTCGCGCGCGAGCTCCACGACCGTGCGGGCTACTGGCTGAGCGTGGCCCACCGCGGGATGGAGGAGCTGTGCTCCCCGGCCCCCGGTGCGCCGGCACCGCTCCCGGCGCGCGCCGCGGACGCGGTGGAAGGGGCGCACTCCGCCGTCCTCGAAGCCATGCACAGCCTGCGTGCCACCACCACGAGCCTTCGGCTGACCGAACCGGTGACCAGCCTGGAGACGGCGCTGGAGGCCGCATTGGCCGCGCTGTCCACGGAGGTCACCGTGCGGCTGCAGATGACCGGGGACGAAGCCTGGGCACCGCCCGACGTCAAGGACGAGATCTTCCTCATCGTGCGCGAGGCGGTCCGCAACGCCGTGGTGCACGGAAGCCCCGGGCTCGTCGTGGTCGGCGTACAGATCGCGCCGCACGAGCTGCGGGCCCACGTCGACGACGACGGCCGTGGTTTCGCGCACCAGGTCCGGCACAGCACCGACGGGGTCGGACTGGCGACCATGCAGGAACGGGCCGAAGCCCTCAACGGGCGGTGCACGGTGACCTCCGCGGTCGGCCGGGGGACCCGGGTGGAGATCTGCATCCCCCTCCAGGAGCAGACCGATGCATAACGGCAACGAACCGATATCCGTCCTGCTCGCGGACGATCACGCACTGCTGCGCGAGGGCGTCCGGGAGATGCTGGAGGCCCAGGACGACGTGACCGTCGTCGGGGAGGCCAGCGACAGCTGGAGCGCCGTGGAACTCGCCACCGAACTGCGCCCGCGCATCATGCTGCTGGACATCGAGATGCCGGGAGAGGACGCCGCCAGCACGATCACGCGGGTCCGGAAGCTGTCGCCGGGAACCGCCGTCATCATCCTGAGCATGTTCGAAGGACCGCAGCTGCTGCGCAGTCTGATGGCGACCGGCATCCGCGGCTACCTCCTCAAGAGCTCCACCCGGCAGGAGCTGGTCTCCGCCATCCGCAGCATCGCCGGCGACGACAAACGCGTGGTGCTCTCCGTCTCGCACGAGACCCTCGCGCTCGTGCAACGCCCCGGAGACATCGCGCTGTCCCCACGAGAGCGGGAAATCCTGCAGCTCACCGCGGAAGCCCTGAGCAACCGGCAGATAGCGGCCCGACTGCGACTGTCCGAGGCCACGGTGAAACGGAACCTGCGAAGCATCTTCACCAAGCTCGGTGCCGCCTCCCGTATCGACGCGGTCAACAAGGCCGTCAGCGCGTCCCTCATCGCCGTGAACGGCTCGGGTACGGCCGCGGACCCGCCGACGGCCGGCCCGGGATCCCCCGGCGCCTCTCTCCGGGACGGGCATCAGGGGAGTCACGAGGGGCTCCAGCAGTCCTCCAGCAATGGCGCCCGGCGGGCCCTCCGCTGCGCGGGGACGTCCCCTCCGGACGGCGGCTGACACCGGCGCAGCTCCCCTCGGGCCGCCGCCCGGCCAGGTGACCGGGCGGCGGACGGGCACAGCGCGACGGCCCGGACCGGATCCCACCGGATCACCGGGCCATCCCTTTCGATCGGCCTCGTGATCCTTCCGGATCCCGGCACCGGACTTTGGGCTTGGTGGTCTTGGCCGGGCCGGAATCAGCGAGTTAGTTTCAGCTCCGACTACAGCGATCGTTGAGCGGGGGAACACATGGATTTACGCGTCCTCGGCCCGGTGGAAATGATTCACGACGGACGCAATATTGTGCCGACGGCTCCCAAGCCTCGGCAGGTCATATCTCTTCTGCTGCTCCGCAGAAACACGGTGGTCCGCACCGAGGAGCTCATCGACGAACTGTGGGAGGGCGACGGCGGCCCACCCACCAGCGCCATGACCACGCTGCAGACCTACGTTTACAAGCTCCGCAAAATTCTGGTGGCGCACGAGGCGGGAAACGTACTGCGCACGAGACCTGGTGGATACCTGCTCGCAGTGCCGAACTCCGCACTCGACCTGTGCCGATTCGAGCAGGCGGCCTGCGAGGGGCAAGCGCTGCTGGAATCCGACCATCCGGCCCAAGCGTCCGAAAAGCTTGCGGGCGCGCTGGCGCTCTGGCGCGGCCAGGCACTGGCCGATGTGGTGCAGGGCGCGCTGTTGTCGTCGTACGCCACGCGGCTCGAGGAACTCCGCTCCCGTGCCCTGGAATTGCGCATCGAAGCGGACCTCCGGCTCGGCCAGCATCGGGAACTCATCAGCGAGTTGAAGGCGCTGGTGCTCACCAAACCGCTGCACGAACATCTGCACGCCTCGCTGATGATCGCGCTGCATCGCTCCGGCCGGCGGCACGAGGCCCTCGAAACGTACCGCACGCTGCGGCGCAACATGATCGACGAACTCGGCCTGGAGCCGGGTGCCGAACTCCAGGAAGTCCACCAGGCGTTGCTGTCCGACTCCGCCCTCCACCGCACCCCGGGACCCTCGGCGTTCGACCCCGTCGACCGGGAGCGCACGACCCTGCCACCGGTACCCGCTCCCGCCGCGTCCGACGAACCCTTGCCGCAGGCTCCCTCCCCGGTGCCCCTCGTGGCTCCTGAACACATCCCGTCCCAAATCCCCGCCGACACACCGGACTTCTGCGGCCGGCAGGGTGCGATCGAGGAATTGACCAGCCGGCTGGCCCCGCCGGAAACCGGTACGCAGCGCACCGCCACACCCATCGTGACGATCAGCGGATTGCCCGGGGTGGGAAAGACCGCGCTCGCCGTCCACCTCGCGCACCGTATCCGCGCACGATTCGACGGTGGTCAGCTCTACGCCCGGCTGGAGGGCTCCAGCACCGCCCCGCGCGACCCCGCCGACGTGCTCGACGGCTTTCTGCGCGCCCTGGGCATTGCGCCACGGCGGATCCCCGAGGGCCTGGAGGAACGCGGGGCGGCCCTTCGCTCCGCCACTGCGGGGCGGCGCGTGCTGCTGGTCCTGGACGACGTCGCGTCCTGGGCCGATGCGCGGGCACTGCTGCCCGGCGACGCCGGGTGTGCCGTCATCATCACCGGTCGGCGCAGGTTCCACGGACCGGCCGGATCCGCCGGTGTGGATCTCGACCCCATGGGACGGGCGGACAGCGTACGGCTGCTGACCCGGCTGGTGGGACCCGATCGCGCCCAACGCGAACAGCAGGCGATCGACCGGCTGGCCGCGCTGAGCGACGGTCTGCCGCTCGCCCTGCGCTGTCTCGGCGGACGGCTCGCCACCCTCCCGGAGCTCTCCGTCGCAGAGCTGGTGGACCAGCTGGCCGACGCCGAAGCACCACTGGAGCTGATGCGCATCGGCGACCTCGATGTGCGATCGGGCTTCGACACCGGCTACGCAGGTCTCAACCGGTTGCAGCAAGGGGTCTTCCGCCTGCTTGCCATGCTGCCTGCCGAGGGCTTCACCACGGAGGCGGCGAGTGAACTGCTCGGCTGGGAGCCGTCCGACGTGGCCCGGGTGCTCGACCGGCTCGCGGACGAACACCTGGTCAAGGCCGTGCGCCAAGCCGACGGCCACCTGGGCTACGCCTTCCCTCCGCTGGTGCTCGGTTACGCACGGGAGCGGCTGATGTCCGCACTGGCAGGTGGACAGCGGGCCCCGTGGACGGGGGACGGCCCGACCGCCGGTGAGCACCACCCCTGGAGCGGGAACCAGTTGACGATGGCCTGAGGAACGCCGTCCGCGACCGGAGCCGACCCTCGCCCGGGCGCGGCCCAGGGCGACATCCTCGGCACGGACGGCCGCCACGGAATCGCGGCTCGGAGGAGATCTGATGAGAGTGCTGTTCACCTCACCGCCGGCCAAGGCGCACCTCTACGCGCAGGTGCCGCTGGCCTGGGCACTGCGCACGGCCGGTCATGAGGTGGTGATGGCCAATCGGCCCAACATGGCGGCGGAGATCACCCGGACCGGGCTCACGGCAGTACCCGTAGGGCCGGCCTTCGACCCGAGCGCCTACATCCCCCGGGACGGCGAGGCGGAGAAACCGTCGCGCGCCACCGCTCCCTGGGCGTCGTGGGACCAGGACCTGGAATTCGCCGAACTGCGGCCCGAGCGGCTGACACACGACTACATGCAGGCCGTGCACGCCGCCTGGACCGTCATGTTCCAGGGTGTGTCGCCGCTGCCGCTCATCGATGATCTGGTCGGCTTCGCCCGCTGGTGGCGACCAGACCTGGTCATCTGGGACACCATGGCGTTCGCCGCTCCGGTGGCCGCCCGGGTCTGCGGCGCGGCGCACGCCCGCGCACTGTTCGGGCTCGACCTGATCGCCCACATGCGCTCCACCTACCTCCACGAGCAGGCCAGGCGGCCGCGGCAGCTGCGCGACGATCCCCTGGAGGACTGGCTGGAGCCGATTCTCGCGCAGTACGGCCACTCCTTCGACGAGGAAATGGTCGTGGGGCAGTGGACCATCGATCCGCTGCTCCCGTCGATGCGCCTCCCGGTACGCCACCCCTACATGTCGGTCCGCTACGTCCCGTACAACGGCCAGGCGGTCGTTCCGGACCTGCTGCGGAAGCCACCGGCCGGGCGCCGCGTGTGCCTGACGCTCGGGCTGACGGCACGGGAGGTGCTCAACGCCGACCGGGTCCCGGTCGACACCGTGCTCCAGGCGGTGGCCGGGCTCGACGCGGAGGTGATCGCGACCCTCAACGCCGATCAGCTGGCAACGATCTCCCGGGTGCCGGACAACGTACGCACGATCGACTTCGTGCCCATGAACGAACTCCTGCCGAGCTGTTCCGCCGTCATCCACCAAGGTGGCTTCGGCACCCTGCAGACCGCCGTGGCGCACGGCGTGCCCCAGGTCATCCTCCCGCCCCGGGCCGGCGACTGGGACAGCATGGTGTGGGCGCGCAAGGTCGAGGAGTCGGGAGCCGGCGTGTGTGTGCCGAGCACGGAGCGGGTCACTGCCCAGGAGCTGCGCGGCACACTGGACGCCGTACTGGAGCAGCCGTCGTTCCGGCGGGCGGCAGCCGGCCTACGGGCCGAGATGCTGGGTACGCCCTCTCCGCTCGATATCGTCCCCCTGATCGAGGAGAGGGTGGCCGCCCACCGGACCGATGCCCGGTGATCCCGCCTCAGGCCACCACGCGGCGGGTGAACGACCGCATCCCGAACCACCCCACCACCAGGGTCCCCACCACAAGCACGGTGACCGTGAGAGCGGCCGGCATGTGGGCGATCTGCGGGGTCAGTGCCGCGCGCAGGCCTTCGCTGAGATAGACCATCGGGTTGACCAGGACGAGGATCTGCAGCCACGCGATGCTGCTCATGGCACTCCATGAGTAATAGACGCAGCCCAGCATGGTCATGGGCAGCAGCACCACGGTGAAGAGCATCTGGACCTTCTCCGGGGAGATGAGCGTACCCATCAGCAGGCCGGTGGCGGCGGCCAGCAGGGATCCGGCCACCAACACGACAAGGAACAAGGGCCAGTTGGCGATCTCGATATCGGGCGCCTGCCCCTCCGCGTGGATGAACACCACGGCGGGCAGGACCAGCAACCCGCCCAACAGCCCCTGGAGCCCCGCTGCCAGCGTCTTCTGGATCCCCAGCAGCGGAATCGACAGGGGCGCGAGCGCCCGTTCAGTGATCGAGCGCTGCCAGGACAGCTCCATCATCAGGGGCATGACGGCCGCCATCATGGCCTGCATCACCACCGATGACCCGATCAGGCCGGGGACCAACACGGTGGAGTAGGTCGGGCCGTTTCCCCGCCCGGAGAACATCCCGCCGTCGGCGCTCCCCAATTTCGGCAGCACATAGGCGAACACGAAGACGAAGAACAGCGGCTGGCTCAGCACCCGGACGAAGGTGGAAGCAAAGTTCCGCCGCATCACCCGCAGTTCGCGAGCCATCATCGCGAGAAAGGTACGAGCGGTCGTGGGGCGAACGGCCAACTGATCGGTCAGGAGGGAAGAGGTGGTCATTCGCGGAACTCCCGTCCGGTGAGGCTGAGGAAGGCGGTCTCCAGACTGGGCTGGGTCCGGGTGATGTCGGTGATGCCCACCGAGGCGTCGTTGCCGATGGCGACGAGCTCTCCCATCAGCCCATCCGCGGACCGGGTGAACACCCGCGCCTGATTGCCGGTGGTCTCCACCCCTTGAACCCCTGGCCGGTCCTTGAGCCCGTGGACGCCCTCCGGTGCCGGCCCGTCGTAGGTCACCGTGACCACGGTGTCCGCCCCCGACGTCTCCTTCAGCCCGGCCACGGTGCCGCTGGCGAGGACCGCACCGTGGTCGATGATCGCCACCTGCTCACAGAGCTCTTCGGCCTCCTCCATGTAGTGCGTGGTGAGCAGGATCGTCTGCCCACCGGCCTGGAGCTCGCGCAGAACCTTCCACAGGTTGACGCGGGTGTGCGGGTCAAGGCCGGCGGTCGGCTCGTCCAGGAAGAGGACCTCGGGACGGTGTACCAGGGCCCGGCAGATCATGAGGCGCTTGGCCTGGCCGCCCGAGAGTTCGAAGGGATTGGCCTTGCGCCGGTCGGCCAGGTCGAACAGCTCCAGCAGGCTCTCGGCCCGGCGCCGCGCGTCCCGCTTCCCGAGTCCGAAGTACCGGCCGCGGAATTCCAGGTTCTCGATCGCCGTGAGGTCGCTGTCCAGCGAATTGTGCTGCGACACCATACCGATGAGTCGTTTGACGGCGACCGGCTGCCGGACGACGTCGTACCCGCAGACGGTGGCCGCTCCCGCCGTGGGAATGACCAAGGTGGTGAGCATGCCGATCGTCGTCGATTTACCCGCCCCGTTGGGCCCTAATAAACCGAAGAACTCGCCACGTGGCACGGTCAGATCGACACCGCGTACGGCGGACACCTCACCCCCCTTGCTCACATAGGTCTTTCGTAGGTTCGCCGTCCGGACAGCGAACTCAGATTCCGAAGGCACAACTTCCCCTTTCTCGACAACCGAACTCGTCGGACGCACTCAGGCGGAACAGGGGGAGGACAACTCGACGGCCGCCTCCCGGCCCCTGGAACGGCAGCGGGCGCCGCGCCCGACGGCCGTACGACGCATCCCGCCCGACGTCCAGCGTAGGACCGGGCTCGGACGGGCATCCGCAAAGGACCGGAGCCACGCCACTTTCCGCCCGAAGCCGGGGAAATGACGTCCTGTTTGTGACCTGAAAGGTTGGCGTCCCTTCCTATCCCGGGCAGGACGCAGGTGCCTGGATGCCACTCGTGGACGGCACGAGAACCGGTGGAACCGCGCACGAGGGCGGACCACGCCACGGTGCCGAGGTCACTCCATCCGGGCAGCGAACGCCGCGTAGGCACGCTCGTCGAAGAGCACGAACCGGACCTCTTCGACGGCCGTGTCCGCGGCCCGCACCGTTTCCACCGCGATCCGGGCGGCGTCCTCGATCGGCCATCCGTAGACGCCGGTGGAGATGGCCGGGAAGGCGACCGTGCGGGCGCCCAGTTCGTCGGCCACCCGGAGCGATTCACGGTGGCAGGAGGCCAGCAGGTCGCTGCGGTCCTCGGACGCGGAGTGGACCGGGCCGACGGTGTGGATGACCCAGCGGGCGGGCAGTCGGCCGGCGGTGGTGGCGACGGCCTGGCCGGTGGGCAGGCCGCGGCCGTAGTGGGAGGCGCGCAGGGCGCGGCACTCGGCCAGGATGTCCGGGCCGCCGCGCCGGTGGATGGCGCCGTCCACTCCCCCGCCGCCGAGCAGCGAGGAGTTGGCGGCGTTCACCACGGCGTCGACGGCCTGTTCGGTGATGTCGCCCTGGACGAGGGTGAGGCGGGGAGCGCGGGCTGCGGCGCGGTCGGAGCTCATGGGGCGAGCGTACGGCGCGGAGCCGCCCGGGTCAGCGACGGTTCGCGCGGAGGCGGCGCCAGACCGCCTTGGCGGCGTAGTGGCCCGACATGCCGTGGACGCCGGGGCCGGGCGGGGTGGCCTGGGAGCAGAGGAAGACCGCGGGGTGGGCGGTCTCGTAAGGGATGCGGGCGAGCTTGGGGCGGATGAGCAGGCGCAGGCCGGCCGCGGAGCCGGTGGCCGTGTCGCCGCCGACGTAATTGGCGTTGCGGGCGGCGATCTCCGGCGGACCGGCGACCGCCCGGGCCAGCACGAGGTCGCGGAAGCCGGGGGCGAAACGTTCGATCTGCCGCTCGACGAGCTCCGTGGCGTCGCCCTCCCAGCCGTTGGGGACGTGGCCGTACGCCCAGAAGACGTGCTTGCCCTCGGGGGCGCGGGTGTCGTCGATCAAGCTGGGCTGAGCGGTGATCAGGAACGGGACGGACGGGTCCTGGCCGTGGACGGCGGCGCTGAGCGCGGCGCCGATCTCGGCGCTGGTGGGGCCGATGTGGACGGTGCCGGCCCGGCGGGCGGCCGGGGCCGTCCACGGCACCGGCTCCGCCATGGCGTAATCGATCTTGAAGACGCTGGGGCCGTACGTGACGTCGCGGTAGGCGTTGCCCAAGCCGGCGATCCGGGCCAGCGCGGTCGGCGAGGTGTCGAAGACGTACGCGCGGGCCGGCGGCAGGTCGTCCAGCCGCTTGACCTCGAAGTCGGTGTGCACCACCCCGCCGTGCGCCCGCAGCAGCCCGGCCAGCGCGTCGGAGATGGCCTGCGAGCCGCCGCGCGCGACCGGCCAGCCGTTGGCGTGCGCGGCGAGCGCGAACATCAGGGCGATGCCGGAGGTCCCCAGCCCGCCGAGCGGCGAGATGGCGTGCGCCGCGAGGCCGGCCATCAGGGCGCGGGCCTTCTCGCCCTGGAAGCGGCGGTTGAGGAGGGTGACCGGCTGCGCGGCGACCAGGCCGAAGCGGGCGTAGGTCAGCGGGTCGGAGGGGACCCCGAGCCACTGCGTCCGCAGGAAGTCCTGGGCCATGGCGTCCCACCGGCCGATGAACGGCGCCACCAGCCGGCGGTACGCGCCGGCGTCGCGCGGGCCGAACGACATCGCGGTCTCGCCGACGGAGTGCGCGAGCACCGCGGCCGTACCGTCCGGGAACGGGTGCGCCATCGGCAGCTCGGGGTGCACCCATTCCAGGCCGTAGCGGTCCAGCGGCATCTTCGTGAAGGCCGGCGAGCCGGCACCGGTCGGGTGCACCGCCGAGCAGGGGTCGTGGCGGAAACCGGGGAGCGTCAGCTCCTCCGTACGGGCGCCGCCGCCGATGGTGTCGCGGGCCTCGAAGACCTCGACGGACATTCCCCGCCGGGCCAGTTCGACGGCCGCCGTCAGGCCGTTGGGTCCTGCCCCGATCACCACGGCATCGAGCATCCTCGGCACCTGCGCCACTCCCCTCACGTCCGACCCTCGTCGGTGAGGATCAGTTGGCGGCTGCCAGCAGTCCGAGGATACGCCGCGCGGTTTCGGCGTCACGGGCCGCGGTGAAGGGCAGCGCATTGCCGCCGGTTATCCGGAACGGCTGGCCGGTGACCGTACCGCTGGCGCCGCCCGCCTCGTGGACCAGCAGCAGCCCGGCGGCGTGGTCCCAGGCGTTCTCCCAGCTGAAGGCCGTGGCGTCGAGGTCCCCGCGGGCTATGTGCAGATACTCCAGGCCGGCCGAACCGCAGGGCCGGGGGGCGATCCCGCCGGTGTCGAGGGCGGCCAGCACCCGCTTCTGGTCGTTGTCGGTGAAGTCGTAGTGGGACGTCGCCACGTCCAGGATCGCGTCCGGGGCGGGGCTGCCGGTGCGCAGCGGGACGCCGTTCAGCTCGGCGCCGGCGCCGCGGCGGGCGACGGCCATCAGACCGAGCGCGGGGGCGTACGTCCAGGAGGCGAGCACCTCTCCGCGGTGGGCGAGCGCGACGAGGGTGGCGAAGCCGGGGTCGCCGTGGACGAACTGGCGGGTGCCGTCGACCGGGTCGACGATCCAGACGGGGGCGTCGCCGTGCAGGGCGTCGAGCACGCCCGGGTCGGCGTGCACCGCCTCCTCGCCGACCACCCGGGAGCCGGGCAGCAAGGCGGTCAGGGCGGCGGTCAGGTGCTCCTCGGCGCGGCGGTCGGCGATGGTGACGAGGTCGTGCGGGCCGTTCTTCTCGACGATGTCCTCGGCGGCGAGCTGCCGGAAGCGGGGCATGATCTCGTCGGCCGCGGCACGGCGGACGGCGGCGTCGACGGCGGCCAGGTCCAGCCCGGACAGGTCCGGCGAGAGGGTCATGGGGCCGCCCGCCGGATCGGCGACACCGGCGGCGCCGGCATCGGTGACATCGACATCGGTGACATCGGTGACGTTCGCGACGGCAGCGGCATCGGTGATGTTCGTGGTGTCTCCCGGTTCTTGGGTACGAAGTGCTTCGATCATGTGTCCATCGAACCACGAGCCACTGACACAGCAGCCGGCCGCAAGATGAACTCCGGGTGCCGCGGGGTGTACGACCAGGTGCTCAGCGCCCGACCGCGTACCCCTGCATCCCGCGCGGGTTCGCCGCCGCGGACAGCACCCCGGTCTCCGGGTCCCGCGCCACCGCGCACAGCCGCCCCTCGGACCAGGCGTCGCCGACCGTGACCAGATGCCCGCGCCGCCGCAGCGCCTCGACGGTCGCCGTGCCGATCCGGGATTCCACGGTCACGCTCCCCGGCCGCATCCCGCGCGGGAAGAAGGACCCCGGGAAGGAGTCGTTGTGCCAGTTCGGGGCGTCGATGGCGCCCTGCAGGTCGAGGCCGCCGCGGACCTCAGGGCGCAGCGCCACCGCCAGGAAGAAATGCAGCTGCCACTGGTCCTGCTGATCGCCGCCCGGTGTGCCGAAGGCCATCACCGGCACGCCGTCGCGCAGCGCCAGGGAGGGGGTGAGGGTGGTGCGGGGGCGGCGCCCCGGGGTGAGCGAGTTCGGCAGGCCCTCCTCCAGCCAGGCCATCTGCAACCGGGTGCCGAGCGGGAAGCCGAGGGCCGGGACGACGGGGTTGGACTGCAGCCAGCCGCCCGAAGGGGTGGCGGAGACGAGGTTGCCCCAGCGGTCGGCGACGTCGAGATGGCAGGTGTCGCCCCGGGTGGCGCCCCTGCGGTCCACCTCGGGCGCGACGTCCGCGGGCGCCCGGCCTCCTACGGTCGGCTCGCCCGCTCCCCTCACGGAGAGGCCGCTCACGGCCCCGGGAACCGCCGGCCCGCCGTACCCGTCCTCGCCGGCCGCCACCGCCGTCGCGTGCTTGCTGAGCCGCGGCGCACGGCCGTCCGGGCTGCCGGGCCGCAGCTCGTACGAGGCGTGCTCGCCGATGAGGGCCCGGCGGGCGGCGTTGTACCCGTCGCCGAGCAGGGTGCCGAGCGGCACCTCGTCCGCGTCGCCGTACCAGGCTTCCCGGTCCGCCATCGCCAGCTTGCAGCCCTCGATGAGCAGGTGGACGTACTCGGGGCTGCCGTACGCGGGCAACTCGTCCGGAAGCAGGGCGAGTTGCTGCAGGAAGGCGGGCCCCTGCGACCAGCCGCCCGCCTTGGCCACGGTCCAGCCGTTCCAGTCGTGGGTGACCGGCGCCTCGTACGTGGCGGAGAAGGCGGCCAGGTCGTCGCCGGTGAGGGTACCGGCGTGCCGTTCGCCGCTGGTGTCCATGGCCGGGCGGGCCGCGAAATCGGCCAGGGCCGCGCCGATGAAGCCCTCGCGCCAGATACGGCGGGCCGCCTCGATCTGCGCCTCGCGCCCGGCCGAGGCGGCCTCGGCCTCCGCGATGAGCCGCCGCCAGGTGGCGGCCAGCGGCCGGTTCCTGAGCAGACCGCCCGGGGCGGGCGCCTTACCACCGGGCAGGTAGATCTCGGCGGACGACGTCCACTCCGTCTCGAAGAGTTCCCGGACGGTTTCGACGGTGTGGCCGATCCGCTCGACGGCGGGGTGCCCGTGCTCGGCGTAGCCGAGGGCGTACCGCAGGACCTCGGCGAGCGATTTCGTGCCGTGGTCGCGGAGCAGCAGCATCCAGGCGTCGAAGGCCCCGGGGACGGCGGCGGCGAGCGGCCCGGTGCCCGGTACGAGCGCCAGCCCCAGCGAGGTGTAGTGCGCCACGCTCGCCCCGGCCGGTGCCGGTCCCTGCCCGCACAGCACGCGCACCGGCCCGCCGGCGGGCGCCAGCAGAATCGGCACCTCGCCCGCCGGCCCGTTCAGATGCGGCTCGACGACCTGCAGCACGAACCCGGCCGCCACCGCCGCGTCGAAGGCGTTGCCGCCGTCCTCCAGCACCGCCATCGCCGACTGCGAGGCCAGCCAGTGCGTGCTGGAGACCATTCCGAAGGTGCCCTGAAGGGTGGGCCGGGTGCTGAACACGTCGCCGCGACTCCTCTGCTCTCCCACGTCCCGCGGACCCGCTCCGCCCCTGCCCGGCCGGAGCCCGCCCGCACCCACGCCGCCGATCCGTACCCGCCCCACTCTCTCCCCATGCCGGCGCACGGAACAGCCCCGCCCCACCCTCAATTCCCTCGCCGACGGCCGGCCCCCTGCGTACCCTCGGCCCCATGAGCAGCGGTGGTGCAGGGGGCGAGGGCCGGGGGCGGCGGGTGTTGGTCGGGATCTTGAGCGGGGCGGGGATTTCCACGGATTCGGGGATTCCTGACTACCGGGGGCCGAACGGGCTCTGGCGGCGGAATCCGGAGGCCGAGAAGCTCGTGACGTACGACGCGTACATGGGCGATCCGGAGATCCGGCGGCGGTCGTGGCAGATGCGGCGGGAGAGTCCGGCGTTCCGGGCGAAGCCGAATGTGGCGCACGAGGCGGTGGCCCGGCTCGAACGGTCGGGGACGCCGGTGCGGGTGATCACGCAGAACGTGGACGGGCTGCACCAGCTCGCGGGGGTGCCCGAGCGCAAGGTGCTGGAGCTGCACGGCACGGTGCGGGCGGTGACCTGTACGCGGTGTCATGCGCGGTCCTCGATGGCGGACGCGCTGGCGCGGGTGACGGCGGGCGAGCCCGATCCGGACTGTCTGGTGTGCGGCGGGATCCTGAAGTCGGCGACGGTGATGTTCGGCGAGCGGCTCGATCCGCAGGTGCTGGGAACGGCGCTGGGCGTGGCCAAGGCCGCCGAGGTGTTCATCGCCGTCGGGACCACGCTCCAGGTCCAGCCGGCGGCCTCGCTCGCCGGGGTCGCGGCGGAGCACGGGGCGCGGCTGATCATCGTCAACGCCGAGCCGACGCCCTACGACCCGCTCGCGGACGAGGTCATCCGGGAGCCGATCGGGACGGCGCTACCCAGGTTGCTGGCGGGGCTGGCGGAGCCGGCGGGGTAAAGCAGCGGCGGAGCGAGGGCCGGGAGAGGAGTGGCTGTGCGGGGCGCGCATCACGGTGAGTACAAGGTGCCGGGCGGGAAGCTGGTGGTCGTCGACCTGGAGGTGGCCGACGGCACGCTGCGCCGGGTACGGGTGGCCGGGGACTTCTTCCTGGAGCCGGACGAGGCGCTGGACGCCATCAACGGGGCGTTGGAGGGCGCACCGGCCGACACCGACGCCCGCGGGCTCGCGGCCCGGATCGACGCGGCGCTGCCGGCCGGTGCGGTGCTGGTCGGGTTCAGCAGCGAGGCGGTGGGCATCGCGGTCCGGCGGGCGGTGGCGGACGCCGCCGACTGGACGGATTTCGGCTGGCAGATCATCCATGAGGGTCCGCAGTCGCCCGCGCTGCACATGGCGCTGGACGAGGTGCTGACCGATGAGGTCGCGGCGGGACGGCGGCCGCCGACGCTGCGGGTGTGGGAGTGGGACCGGCCGGCCGTGATCATCGGCAGCTTCCAGTCGCTGCGCAACGAGGTCGACGGAGCGGGCGCCGAGCGGCACGGGGTGACCGTGGTGCGGCGGATCAGCGGGGGCGGCGCGATGTTCGTCGAGCCGGGGAACACCATCACCTACTCGCTGTGTGTGCCGCAGTCGCTGGTGCAGGGGCTGACCTTCGCCGAGAGTTACGCGTATCTGGACGACTGGGTGCTGGCGGCGCTGGGCGACATGGGAGTCAGGGCCTGGTACAAGCCGCTGAACGACATCGCGACGGAGGCCGGGAAGATCGCCGGGGCCGCGCAGAAGCGCGTGGTGGCGGGGGCCGGCGCGGTGCTGCACCACGTGACGATGTCGTACGACATCGACGCGCAGAAGATGACCGAGGTGCTGCGGATCGGCAAGGAGAAGCTCTCCGACAAGGGCATCCGCAGCGCGAAGAAGCGGGTGGACCCCTTGCGGCGGCAGACCGGGCTGTCCCGCGCCGAGGTCATCACCCGGATGATCGCCTCCTTCCGGTCCCGCTACGGCGGGACGGACGGCACGGTCAGCGAGCAGGAGCTGGTCCGGGCGCGGGAGTTGGCGGAGGGGAAGTTCAGCTCGGCACGGTGGCTGGCACGGGTGCCCTGAGGCACGCCGCTACGACTCGGTGAACGCCGGGATGATGTCCGTCCCGTAGGCGTCGAGGGTGGCTTCCTTGGCGTCGTGCATGGCGTAGACGGCGAACTGGTCGACGCCCAGGGCCTTGAGCGCCCGGAGCTTCTCGCGGTGGGCGGCGGGCGGGCCGAGGAGGCAGAAGCGGTCGACGATGGTGTCGGGCACGAAGGCGGTGTCGGGGTTGTCGGCGCGGCCGTGGTGCGCGTAGTCGTAGCCCGTGCGGGCCTTGATGTAGTCGGTCAGTTCGTCGGGGACCATGCCGGAGTGCTCGCCGTAGCGGGCGACGAGGTCGGCGACGTGGTTGCCGACCATGCCGCCGAACCAGCGGCACTGCTCGCGGGCGTGGTCGAGGTCCTCGCCCACGTACGCGGGGGCGGCGACGCAGATCGTCACGGCGGCCGGGTCGCGGCCGGCGTCCACCGCGGCCTGGCGCACCGCCTTGATCATCCACTCGGTGAGGAAGGGGTCGGCGAGCTGGAGGATGAAGCCGTCGGCCAGCCGCCCCGCCATGGCCAGGGCCTTCGGGCCGTACGCGGCCATCCACACCGGGAGGCGGCCGCCCCGGATCCACGGGATGCGGACGCGGTGGCCGCCCCCCAGGTCCGCCTCGCGGCCCTCGGCCAGGTCGCGGATGATGCCGATCGATTCACCCAGCCGGGCCAGCGTGTTGGGCCGCCGGCCCGCCACCCGCATCGCGGAGTCGCCGCGCCCGATGCCACAGACGGTGCGGTTGCCGTACATCTCGTTGAGGGTGGCGAAGGTGGAGGCGGTGACCTCGGGGGCGCGGGTGGAGGGGTTGGTGACCATCGGGCCGACGATCAGTCGGTCGGTGTGTTCCAGGATGCGGCTGTAGAGCACGAACGGTTCCTGCCACAGGACGACCGAGTCGAAGGTCCAGCCGTAGCGGAAGCCGTTGCGCTCGGCGCGCCGCATCAGGGACACGACGGCGGAGGAGGGCGGGTCGGCCTGCAGGACAACTCCGAAGTCCACGGCGGCGCTCCTTAGATGAGGTACTGGCACGTGCCACGCGGGATGTACTGGCCGTGTCCCGCGTGTCCGGTGAACTCCCGGCGGTCAATGACGAGTTCGCCGCGCGAGAGGGCCGTCTCGACCCGTCCGGTGAGCTGCTTGCCCTCGTAGGCCGAGTAGTCGACGTTCATGTGGTGGGTCCGGGCGGAGACCGTCTGCTCGGCCGCGGGGTCGTAGATGACGAGGTCGGCGTCGGCGCCGGGGGCGATGGTGCCCTTCTTCGGGTAGCGGCCGAACATCCCGGCCGGGGTGGCGCAGGCGATCTCGATCCAGCGGCGGCGGCTGATCCGGCCCTCGACGACGCCCTGGTGGAGGAGGTCCATCCGGTTCTCGATGCCCGGCATACCGTTGGGGATCTTGGTGAAGTCGCCGCGGCCGAGTTCCTGCTGGCCCTTGAAGACGTGGACGACGTAGAGCAGGGCGCCGGCGACGCGGGCGAGCTGGATGGTGCGGTGGGTGGCGGTGAAGAGCTTGAAAAACGTGCAGCTGTGCCGCCGCGTGTCGTCTGGTGACCCACTCCTGTGGTGTCGAATCCTTTGGTGTCGGATTCGTTCCCCAGAGGCTCCGGCGGGGTGCACAGGCGCGGGTCGAAGGTGCCCGTGAGGTGGAGATCCGGCAGCTTGTAGAGCGGTGGGACAGGGGTACCTGCACAGTCGCCCCGTGCGCTTACCGCCCTCTCCCATGCCCCCATCTTGAGGTACACCAGGGCACGTTGGTAGATGGCCTGCGGGCGCTGCCCCTGTGTGATGCTCTCCGGTGTGTGATGCTCTCCGGCAGGTCCGCCCACGGCAAGCCGTGTCGAACCTTGTGCAGCGAAGCCGCGAAGGCGAGGCGCGGTGGAACAACTCTCGACTTCTTCGGCTCGGTCTTCCCGCTGCTGAGCCTCAAGGAGCCACTCCATGGTGCCGTCGTGCATCACACGGAGGTGCTGCTCCTTCTCCCTGATCTCGTCCTTCACCTCTGCGATAGCCGCTTGGAGGTCCGCTTCCGTTGCGGTGTCGTCGCCTTCATCGGCAGCCACCACAGCTGCGAGTACGACGAGCTTCTTCTTGCGCATGCGAGGGTTCTCTTCGATCTGGGAATCCAAATCAGCGATGCGCTCACGATACGCCTCGCCCCTGTTCGGGACGTCGCCCAGCCATTCTTCGGCGAGCCCCTTGAGCCCCTTGAGTTTCTCCTGGGCTCCGAGAATCTTCGTGATCTCCGCCCATACCGAGTCTTCGAGCGGTCCGACCAAGACCTCCTGGCAGCTGCACGGGTTCGCGGCGCGGTGACCGGTACAGCGATAGGTGGCTCGATCGCGAGTCTCACGGTACGTGCCCACAGAGTGGTGTCCGCGCAGCCCGTGGACACGGTGGGTCACTGTTGGCCGTCAGGGTCGGAGGCGGTGACGGGAGTGTTGTTGGCGTAGGCGTAGGCGTTGGACTGCTGGGGGTCGTCGGGGTCGAGGAGCGGGTCGACGGAGAGGAAGGTCCCTAAGGGTTGTCCCGTAACGTCATGCAGGACGGTGTCGCAGCCGGTTGTCGACCAGCTGTGGAATCAGCCAAGGTCGGTTGCCCATGCCGTCAGGGCGACAAAGTCTTCCGCGGTTAGGCCACGTCGTGGGTCGACCCGGTGCAGTAGGGCAGGACCGTCGTGGTGGTTCTTCACCCAGGTGCGGTCCGCCTCCGTGATTTCATCGTCCACCCAGGCGAACGCACGGCCTTTCGCCCACGCGACGATCTCAGGTGTCTTCCAGAAAACGCCGTCCCCGGGTTCGGGTCGCGGCGAGGGCCAGGGAATGAAGGGCAGCTCGGGCAAACCCAGGACTGGGGCGACGAAGGCGTTGGCTTCTTCCTCCCACGTCGTCGCCCATACGAGGTCGAAGGGAAGCGCGTCCAGCGCCGGGCCGTGATTCGGGTTGAGCCACACCCGCAGCGGCTTCACGGGCTTGTTCGGCAACCCCCACTCAGTCAGCCGGCGCCGCTCGGCGGTCTCCCAGCGAGGGGGCAGCAGGCGGTGCGTCTGATAGCCCTCGGGACGACGGTGCGGCTTCGCGGCATACGGGTTCAGCGGTCCGTCCACATCCACCAACAGCACTGGGCGCACCAGCTCAGCCCCCTCGGTCCGTATCGCACGGTACCGGCCGGTGACGAGGCCGCCCAGCGAAATTCAGGCAGGTACTGATCTGCGTAAGTCTGCGCTCCGGGGGTGGTGGGACGATCTCGATGTGGCAACAGTGATCACGGCGTCACAGCCGTCCTGGACAGGCCCGTTCACGGGGCTGAGCCCGCGTTGCTTCGGCAAGCTGGTGAACGCCCTGCGCCGTGAGTCGCGCTCGCCGGATAACCGGCTCGAGACGGCCACCCCGACGCCGACGTGTCGACTCCGTTGATCCTTACGGGACAGCCCTTAGACCGCTTTCGGCCACGGTGCAAGCACGAGAGGGGGCGATTACGGCTCAGCCGACATGGGACTGCAGCCGGCCGGGTGGGGAGACCGTCATTCGGCCGGATCGACCGGATGCTTGCCCTTCGCACGGGTGTAGTTCGCTGAGGAGGCGGCGTATGTAATGCCGCCAAGCGCGCTCAACAGCGAGAATTTGCCGCCCAGTTCACCGCGAACCAGCTCATAGAAGGTGCCGCACACAAGCACGAGCATCAGCACGTTCGCGGTTGTCGCCCCCGCCCTCCAGTTGATCAAACGGCGACGTTCGTCCTCGTCGTGCCCGCTGAGCTGTGCGGCGACGTCGCTGCGCTCCGCGGAAAAGGTGACGGCCAGCCCGTACCCGATGATGATCACCGGCAACACGATGGCCAGGGCGACCTCACCCCGCACTGCCATGATGACCGCCATCGCTGCACCCCCGACCAGGGTCACTGCGAGAACGGCCCACCGGTTCGCCGCGCGGCTGATGCTATGCATCGTCAACATGGAAGATCTCCTCAACGGTGAGTCCGAAGTGCCGGGCGATTCGTATGGCCAGCGGTAGCGACGGGTCGTAGCGGTCCTGCTCGATTGCGTTCACTGTCTGCCGGGAAACTCCCAGTGCCACACCCAGTGCTTGCTGGGAGAGGCCTCGGGCGGCGCGCAGGCGGCGAACCTCATTTCGCATGGATGTAAAGTAAGCTTTACATCTCCAACTGTCAAAGGTGACTTGCGTGTTCAGGTAACCGACATGCAACTGGGTGTTGGCCGGTCACTTTCAGGCAGCGGCTCAGGCCGGCCGTATGCCTGTCCTTGACGGGATGAGCGGCGCGTCGAGGCCGCTGGCTGCGCGACCCCGCGTGGCCTGGCCACGGCAGGTGCGGCCACGATGACCGAGTCGGCAACTGAGCCGTGTTGCGCATAGCCCCCAGCGGGACCGGAATGCTTGGACGATCGCCGCACTACCAGCCCCGGGTGCCGGGCGACAGCAACGAGAGCTGCCATTGATGAGCATGGCCAGTGACCTTTAGCAGGCCGATCCCACGGAAGAACTGTGAGGCCGCAGCCAGCCGGTGCACCGCTGCATAGATGCCATGGACTACATCGCCGTCGAAGAGCGGTTGCTGCGCAACCCTCCGCCGATACCTCCTGGCCTCATATTGCTCGACGCACAGCCCGGCGCGGGCCAAGTTCCCTGCGGCCGCCGGGCCGTTGGCCCTGTGCGCACAAGCGCCGCATCGGAGCGACTCAAGGATGCCTTGCACCTTCCCTCAGAGCTCGGCGGCGATGACGAGCAGGAGAAGCGACAGAAGGACGACTCCGTATCGGGCTGCCGACAGAGCCGTTCTGACATCCAGCCGTTGATCGCGGTGTGGTGCGGGACATCGGTGGATGCCAACGAGGGAGCCAACGGACAAAAGTGCGCTACCCAATGCCCACGCCAATGGCGGAACAGAGAGCCAGTCGCCGATGCGCTGCAAGAGGACAAGAAGCATGGCCCCGAAAGCGACACTGAAGCCGAAATATACGTAGTAGATCTTCCTTGAAAATCCACGCCAGGCTACGTAGAAGACTGGGCCTGCTGCCCCCACGCTGCACAGTACCGTCAGCGCTATTTGAAATAGGTCAGGCTCAGGTCCCTCCCTTTCGGGAGTAAGGCCCAGCAAACTTTTCCCGATAGCGTCGACAGGCTGATCCGTATTGGAGAGGATAACTACGCCCCGACGACCAGATCGGTCGAAACCCATATAGGAAGTGAATCCCCCGGTTGAGCCGTCGTGCCAGGTGATTTCTCGGCCCTGAGCATGGGTGGTGTACCAACCCAACCCGATCTTCCCAGCACCCGCGGCATCGAACCGTGGTACAGCCGCTTCGGCACCTGGAGCCGTGCCGTGCAGCTCGGCCAGTACGAGGCGTGCAAGATCTTCACTTGTCGACCAGATATCGCCGGCCGGTGTATAGCCTGATGCCAGCCAGTGTTGCATGACAGGGCCGGTGGCTCTATAACCCGTCGCACTGTTACGTGGCACAGCCGTGTCCGAGTGGACAAATCGAGTACTTCTCATTGTCAACGGCTCAAGCACGTACTGCCGTAGGAGCGCTTCATATTTCTTTCCTGCGACCCGAGCAGCCGTCTGGCCTGCAAGCGCCATACCAAGATTTGAGTACCGAAATCTTCCCGTTCCACTGGACGCAGCATTCCGCCCGGCCGTAAAGACGTCCTCTTCAGTCATCCCACGGTAGGGGTCCTGCCCCATAATTCGCAGCTCCGCGCCACGCATGAACATATGAAGGTTCGACGGCATCAGGTCGAGTCCGGCCCGATGGCTGGCCAGATCCCGGAGCGTGGCCGAGCCCAATGCAGGATCGCCAAAGCGCATGTCGGGCAGGAGCCGCTGCAGGGGCATGTCAAGGCGTAGGGCATTTCGGGAGGCGAGTTCTGCGAGCAGCATCCCCGTCATCGGCTTTCCGAGCGAGCCGGCCTCAAAAACTGTGGTCTTGTCGACATTGGGGTGCTCGGGGTTGCCTGATTCGCCCAGTCCCGCAAAACGAATCCGGTTGCGGTCGATGACGGCTACGGCGAGCCCCCTATATCCGTGGGCGTTGCCCGCCGCCGCGCGTACTTGATTGGCGAGCGTGCGGTCGCCGGTCGTCGCGCTGCTGAGAGTGGGCGGACGCGGTATGAAGAAGATCCAGGAGGCCAGCACGGCCATGACTGCAATGCACAACAGAAGGGGACCGCGACGCTGGTACCGCCATGTGCGTGCCAATGCTATGCCAGCCTGCCTGGAAGCCTTGCCTACCTCAGCCGGCATGAGCCGCTGGTTCAAGGTTGCCACGCTTACCGAATAGCTTTTGCGCCTGGTCGACAAGACGATGATAGTGCTCATCTCCCATGATGAGCAGCTCCAATGCAATCATAGTCGCCGAGAATGTAAGGAGCCCGCTCATGAAAACGGCTATTCCCAGATGCAGGAGAACTCCACAGGTGACAGCGAAGGGTCGCAAGGAGCGCTTCAACAGAAGGAATGCGAAGGCAATCTGGAAAAATACGGTCGCGTATGTCATCGCCACCACCAGGGTGGCGTGCTCGTAGACGAAGTGGTTGACGCCCGGCCACCCGAACTCGCCCACCCGGAGGATGTAATAGAGCGCGGTCCCGTTCTGCCAGCGTTCACCCTGAACCTTGTACATTCCCGAAACAAGGTAGATCGTGCACACCTGAAGAATGACGGCCAGTACGCCAGCGTGGTGCAGAAGCGATCCGATCCGGTACCGCATTGAGCCGGCATCCGGCTTCACTTGCTTCCGCCGGCGCGACCGGGCGTCGAGTGAGAAGCGGGAACCGGAATCAATGAACACGAAGAAGAAAAGCGCGATGGCGGTTGCGTTGTCGCCACCGTCCAGAAGCAGGGGATTCCTTTGCTGAAGGGACCACAGGAAGATGTAGTGCAGCACTGTCATCGCCCTGGTCTTCCATCCCAGCATGAACAGCAGGGCTATCACTGCGCCGGCGTGAAAAACCAGCTGGAACCATGTTTCGGACTTGCTGAGCGAGTACAGGGAGAGCGCGTCGTTGTCCGGTCCGGTGATGTTCTGCCAGGGCCACACTCCTTCCGGGCCCCACAGAAAGCTTCGGTGGAGATAGTCCCGCAGGTAGTAGTAGAGCCCGATGGCCCCCAACATAATTCTGGTGAGAGCTGCTCCAACAAGTGCATGGCGTCTGCCACTGAAGCTCTCAAGCCAGGAGTACGCCAGCGCCTTCATATTGGCCAGCACGGTGTTGCTCCTGGTTCCGATTCGGAGACCTTTTTCCGTCATCGTTCAACCTTTACCGGCTTCATCCACGCCAGGTCGTAGTAAGAAACCTTGCCCTTGGCGTCTCGTGCGTAGCGTTGCGAGAACCTGGGAAATATGTTGGTCACGATCCGCACCTGCACGTATTCGATGTCTGACCCCCACAACTTGCCGGCCTGAGCGGTCGCGAATGACTGGGCGAATCGGATCGCTGCGTCCCGGGAGTCTTTTTCGCCCTGACTGAGGGGAGGATTCTCAACTTCCTTCTTCCCTTTTCGCACCCCTTTACCTGGAGTGTCGGCGACCTGATTCTTCTTTCTCATCTTTTCGAGTTCAGGGTCGCGCCAGGTTTCGAGCAACTGCGGCAATCCGGAGGTGACGCGGAATCCTCTCGAAGGCCAGAGCCGCTCTCCATAGAGTTGCTGCAGGGACGGCGATGTCACATCAGTCCACTTCGTGGTAATTACCGAGCCGTCCGGCTGGCGCTTTTTAGCTCGCACAAGGACGCCATTGTCCCTATCTATAGGGTCGGGTGCAAACAGATGCCAATCCTGTACGAAATACGGCAACATGTAGGAAGTGATTTCCTCGCCATACTTCTCCTTGACCGGGTTGAACGGCATTTCATAAAGTGCCGTCATGCCGAAGTGAAAGGACAATGCCAGGGGGATGACAGCTCCGACTGCCAGCAGAATACGTCTCCTGGTTCTACTCCATTGCGCGAGCGGCGCACTTTCGGGACTCGTATCTTCCACCGTTCAAGGTGCCTTTCGGTCGAGGCTGTGCGGCGGGCCCGGCATACGGGCCCGCCGCACAGGACTAATTAAGGTGATCTTCTACCGTTAGTCGAAAGCGCGAGACATTCCAGACGCGCCGACCTCCGAAGGAGCAGGAATTCCGCCCCGCCGGAACATCTTCTCCTGAGCCTTTACAGGGTGATTCGCCGCATACTTCAGGCCTTCATAGGCGGCATTACCCACGACGCCCTGGGCAATGCCCTTGGCGAAACTGGCCCAGCCACAACGCGGTTCCACACGGCCTTCGCCGCCGACAACCTTCTCCGGCTTGGTGGACGCCTCCTGGAAGGCGACTGCAGTGGTTTCGGACTTGACGGAAGATTCCGCAGATGCGCTGGTCGCCGTAACGGCGGTGGCGCAAACGGCCACAGCGGCTCCCGCGATAACGAGCTTGACTCTGTTCATTTTTGTTCCCCTCTTTGAATGATGCACTTACGGTCAGGGGTTGAGAATTCATCCCCGTGGTCGTAAGCGGCGCTCATGACTTTATAAGAGGGAGCGATCTTGGCAAGTGTTCGAAATCACAAATCAATCGAAGTTCACGGCAAAAGCTCGTTAAAGTGCCGTGCTCATTCGCGATTTTATTTGAGCATTAATCCATCAACGAGTCGGCGCTGATTCTCCGGATAAGCGCTGACTGAATGAGGGATGATTTCGTGCGCTCAACGAAAGGTTCGTCGGCGATGCGCTGTAGCACCTGCTCGAAGTGCCTGGTTCCTGACACGGCGACATGCACCAGGGCGTCGGCATCCCCGGTGACAGTGGACGCAGATACCACTTCGGGATGGTTCGAAATTCCGCGTCGGATCATCTCGGGTGTCGTGTTGCGGTGGCAGTAGAGCTCGATGATCCCCTCGGTCTGCCGGCTGGCCGAGTTTGGATCGGTCCGGATGGTGAAGCCCAGGATCGCGCCTTCCGCGCACAGCTTGTCCACACGGCGCTTGATGGCTGGGGCGGAGCGGCCGACCTCGAGGCCGATGTCCGCATAGGATCGACGAGCATCCCCGGACAACGCCCGCACTATGCACTCGTCAATGTCGTTCTGCTTGCGCATGATTGGTGGGTTGTTATCCCGCTGCAGCCAGCCTGGAGCGACGTCTGCCGTACGCGAAATAGAAGGCGAGCCCCGCTGCCATCCACATCCCGAAGACCTTCCAGGTCACGGCGTCAAGGTCGAACATCCTCCAGATGCACAGGATGAAGCCAACGGCCGGGACGAAGGGGAACAGGGGGGCGCGAAAGGCGCGCGGCATATCGGGGCGGGTCCGCCGCAGGACGATCACAGCGACGTTGACGAGGGTGAAGGCAAACAGGGTGCCGATGCTCGTGGCCTCGGCGAGTTGCCCCAGAGGGACTGCTGCGGCGAGGAGGCCGCAGAAGAGCGACACGATCACCGTATTCGCGCGTAGGGCACCCGTGCGTGGGTGAACCCGGGCGAACGCCCTGGGGACCAAGCCGTCCCTCGACATCGCGAAGAGGATGCGGGTCTGTCCGTACAACACTGTCAGGACCACGCTTGCGATGGCTACGACAGCTCCGGCTGCCAGCAGCACGGCCCAGAAACTCTGGCCGGTGACGCTCTTCATGATCCCGGCAAGCGCGGCTTCAGAGCCCTTGAAGCCTTGCCAGGGCATCGCGCCTACAGCGGCCGCGGCCACGAGGCAGTACAGCAACGTGACGATCGCCAGGGAGAGCATGATGGCGCGTGGAAGGTCCCGTTGCGCGTTGCGTGCTTCCTCACCCGCCGTGGACGCGGCGTCGAAGCCGACGTACGAGAAGAAGAGCGTGGTGCTTGCGGCACTGACGCCGGCCATGCCAAGCGGCATGAACGGCGCATAGTTGCCGGCCCGGACGCCCAGGAAGGCCACGGCACAGAAGAGCGCGAGCGTCGCGATCTTCACGACGACCATGACGGTGTTCGCGCGGGCGCTTTCCTTCGCGCCGCCCAGCAGGAAGCCCATGGCGAGCAGCACAACCAGCAAGGCAGGAAGGTTGAAGTAGCCGCCGTCACCTGGCGATGAGGCCAGGGCCGCAGGGATCGTCACCCCAAGGGTTCCGTCCAGCAGCTCGTTCAGATACTGACCCCAGCCCACGGCTACGGCCGCGACCGACACCCCGTATTCGAGGATCAGGCACCATCCGCAGACCCAGGCGACGAGCTCCCCGAGGGTGACGTACGCGTACGAGTAGGAGGACCCGGACACCGGCACGGCGCCGGCCAGCTCCGCATAGGAGAGCGCCGAGAACAAGGCCGTGAGTCCCGCGATGACAAAGGAAATGACGACCGCAGGGCCTGCCTCGGGTACGGCTTGCCCGAGCACGACGAATATTCCGGTGCCCAGCGTCGCGCCGACGCTGAGCATCGTCAGTTGCCACACGCCCAACGAGCGGTGCAGCGAGCCCCCTTGGCCTTGGCCGCCTTCCGAGATGAGTTGTTCGACTTGCTTGCGCCGAAAGAGCGCAGAGCTTCTTGACGTAGTGGCCAGAGTGGTCAGCTCTGAACCTGGTTCTGACACGGAAGTGCCCCCGTTAACGCCGCGCCATCAAAGATCAACAGCGCTCAGCCTAAGAGCGTCCCGAGGGCGGCGTAACGCGCCTTCGTTGCAAACATGTGGCTGATCGTTGCGTCTCGCGAAGAATGAAGCATAATTGATGCAAATTTCAACATGATTCAACGTGGGCGTTTGGTGCGAAGTCGGGACGTATTGCGCATAAGGGCCCGATGGGCCCTGCTCCGCCTGCGCCGACCTGCGGCAACCGCAACAAGGGGCGTCCTGCCGGGTTCGCCTGCAGTGATGTGGACGTTTGTGAACGGACCTGGCTATCGCGTCGGCATCCCCGCGCTGCACGACGCTCATCCGGAGATCCCCTGGACCGGCTTCGCCGACTGGGCGCACGGCGCGTTCGTGGCGGCCCGCTGACGAAGCCACGGGGCTGCGGGCGCCATGGTGGTGGTTCTTCCGCTCGACGGTCGACCGCTGCCCGAGCCGAGCGCTCAGTCGAAGCGCAGGTCGGAGAGTTGCCTCTTGGACACCGTGGGGTCGTCCTCGGGCACAGGACGAGTTGCTCTGGCAGCCAGGATCGAGGCCATCTCCCGGCCTGCCCGGCGTATGCGCGCCGGCAGACCGTCCGTGTGCGCGTCGCTGCCTGCTCCCCAGTCCTCCGACGCCGCGTACACGCCGGTCGGGAGGACCATGGTCCGCAGGTAGACGAAGAGCGGGCGCAGCGCGTGTCCTGGTCGGCTTCTCGATGGGCACCGGTGAGGTCGCCCGCTACGTGTCCGCCTACGGCTCCGCCCGGGTCTCCAAGGTCGCTTTCCTGGCCTCGCTGGAACCCTGCCTGCTCAAGACGGACGACAACCCCGACGGGGTCGCCCCGAAGGAGTTCTTCGACGGCATCGTCGCGGCTGTCAAGGCGGACCGCTACGCGTATTACACGGCCTTCTACAAGGACTTCTACAACCTGGACGAGAACCTCGGTACCAAGATCAGCGAGGAAGCGGTCCGCAACAGCTGGAAGGTGTCGGCGGGTGGCGGTTTCTTCGGCGCCGCGGCCGCGCCGTCGACCTGGTACACCGATTTCCGGGCCGACATCCCGGCCATCGACGTGCCGGCCCTGATCCTGCACGGCACAGCCGACCGGATCCTGCCCATCGAGGGAACCGCGCGGCCGTTCCACAAGGCGCTCCCGTCCGCCGACTACGTGGAGATCGAGGGCGCCCCGCACGGCCTGCTGTGGACCCACGCGGAAGAGGTCAACACCGCGCTCCTCGCCTTCCTGGGGAAGTGACCCTGCCGCAGGCCCGCCCGACGGGCCTGCGGCCCGAGGCTGCGTGCCGCGCCTTCACAGGAGTGGCGGTCTCGCAATCATGTCTGTCCATCCATGACACCCCTGACGTGCGGCGCGCTGACAGGAGTGCCCCCGGGCGGGGTTATGGCGCCCATCCGCCCGGGGGAGGCAGCAGGCGCCTTTGTGCCGGCGCAGGCTCGGTATCCCCCGTAACCGGGTCTGCGCCCCCTGCATGCAATGCCCCGCAATGGCACGCGACGTGTTCGCCGACCATGCCGCCGAACCAGCGGCACTGCTCGCGCGCGTGAACGAGCGCGGCGGGCGAGGTGTCGTCGGTCAGGTACGCAGGTGCCGCATCAGGTCGACGACCGTCGACGCGGGCGGGTCCGTCCGCAGGACCAGTCCCAAATCCACGGTGGAGCCTCCTAGCTCAGGTACTGGCAGGTGGCGCGCGGCATGTACTGGCCATGGCCGGCACGCCCGACGAACTCCCGCTGCTCGATGACGAGTTCGCCGCGTGACAGAACCGTTTCCACCCGGCCCGTGACGCGCTTGCCCTCGTACGCCGAGTAGTCGACGTTCATGTGGTGCGTCGCTGCCGACATGACCTGCTCGGCGGTCGGGTCGTAGATGACCACGTCCGCGTCCGCGCCCGGCGCGATCGTGCCCTTCTTGCCGTACAGCCCGAACATGCGGGCCGGGCTGGCGCAGGCGATCTCGATCCAGCGGCGGCGGCTGATGTTCCCGTCCACGACCGCCTGGTGGAGCAGGTCCATACGGTTCTCCACTCCGGGCAGACCGTTGGGGATCTTGGAGAAGTCATCGCGGCCCAGCTCCTTTTGGCCCGCGAAACAGAACGGGCAGTGGTCGGTGGAGACCACTTGGAGGTCGTTGGTGCGCAGGGCTCGCCACAGAGCGGCCTGGTGCTCACGGGGCCGCAAAGGCGTGCTGCACACGTACTTCGCACCCTCGAAGTCGGGCTCGGCCAGGTTGTCGGTGGACAGGTACAGGTACTGCGGGCAGGTCTCCCCGAAGACCGGCAGCCCCATGTCCCTGGCCGTCGTCAGCTCCGCGACGGCCTCCTGAGCCGCCACATGCACCACGTACAAGGGGGAACCCGCGACCCGGGCGAGCTGGATCGTTCGGTGCGTCGCCTCCGCCTCCAGCAACGCCCTGCGCACCTCACCGTGGTACCGCGGCTCTGTGTCGCCCCGCTCCAGCGCCTGTCGCACCAGCACGTCGATCGCGATGCCGTTCTCCGCGTGCATCATGATCAGTCCGCCGTTGTCCGCGGCCTGCTGCATCGCCCGCAGAATCTGCCCGTCGTCGCTGTAGAAGACTCCCGGGTACGCGGTGAAGAGCTTGAACGAGCTCACTCCTTCACCCACGAGCCGGTCCATCTCCCTCAGCGTTGATTCGTTCACGTCGGAGAGAATCATGTGGAAGCCGTAGTCGATCGCGCACTGGGCGTCGGCCTTCGCGTGCCAGAGATCCAGCCCCTGCCGCAGCGACTGGCCGACCGACTGGATCGCGAAGTCGATGATCGTGGTGGTGCCGCCCCACGCGGCCGCCCGCGTCCCCGATTCGAACGTATCGGAAGCGGTCGTGCCGCCGAACGGCATTTGCATGTGCGTGTGGGCGTCGACACCGCCCGGGATGACGTACTTGCCGGAAGCGTCGATGACCCGCTCGGCGGTCCACTCCTGCGTTCCGGTGGAAGCGATGGCCACGATACGGCTGTCTTCGATCAAGACATCCGCGTGGATCTCTTCGGCGGACGTGATGACGAGGCCACCGGTGATCAGAGTGCGGGTCATCCTTCGCGCCTCCCTGCGCTCACCGGGCACTTCCGTGATCCCGGTGCGGTCGTCGAGTCGAACGTGGCCCCACGCGCCCGGAGCTGGCGGCGCAGTAAGGGCAAGGGTGGTGGAGCCGGTCGTGCCCCGGGCTCGTAGGTGCGAGTCGGGACCGGACGGCGAAGTCGACGAGGGTGGTGGTGCCGCCCCAGGCCGCCGCGCGGGTGCCGGTCTCGAAGGTGTCGGAGGAGGCCGTCCCGCCGAACGGGAAGTCCAGATGGGTATGGGCGTCGACACCGCCCGGGATGACGTACTTGCCGGTGGCGTCCGGCGTGCGGTCGGCGGTCGGACTGCCCTGGGCGGCGAGGGCGGCGATCCGCCCGTCCTCCACCAGGACATCGGCGTGGACCTCATCGGCGGCGGTGATCACCAGCCCGCCCCGGACGACCGTACGGCTCACCATGTCGGCTCCCTGCCTGTCTACCCGTGCCTGCCTGACGCCATGTCATGACCGGTCTACACCCGTAGATTCCGCTCGAGAAGGAGACACCGTAGAAGCATGTCACCATCCGTGGCAATACCGTGACGCTCGATCAGTGCGCCGGGTGCGTGTTGCGCCGGCGATCAGCCGGTCGGTTCACCACGGGCCGCGGCGGTCCCGGAGGGGTGCGGGACTGGCGCGATGGGCAGGTATCCGCCGACGCCGGCGGGCAACCCTCGCGAGCGGCACGACCTCATGGCGGACGACACAGAGAGGGCGGCAGGTCATGGAGCAGCGCACACCGTGGGAGTTCTCCGACGACCGAGGGCGCCTGGTGGTGGCCGGACAGCGGCCGGAACGGCTCGTGACGTACATACAGGCCGGAGCGACCCTGTGGGACCACGGCATACGCCCGGTGGGCCTGTTCGGGTCGCAGCACGACGGCACCGCCCCCGACCCCGCCAAGGGCGGTGAGCTGCCGCTGACTGAGATCCCCTACCTGGGCGCGGGCGCCGCGCTGCACCCCGACGCCCTGCTGGAGGCCGAGCCGGACCTCGTGGTGGCGGTGACGTACAACGGCGAGCAGCTCTACGGCCTGGAGCAGAAGACCGCGCTGGAGCTGGAGGCGCACGTACCGGTCGCCACCGTCGCGGTGGGCCCGGGCCGGAGCCTGGCCGAGGTCCGCGAACGGTTCGCGGCGCTGGCCGGCTCCCTCGGACGCGGCGAACCGCAGGGCCTGGCACGGGAGTTGGACGCCGCGGAGGACGCCCTGCGGCAGGCGGCCGGCGGCCCGTCCCGGCCCCGGGTCCTGGCCCTGTCACCCGCCGGCCCCGACCGCGTGCATCTGGCCCGCCCCAGCTCCTGGCCGGACCTGCGGGCACTCGCCGAGCACGGCGTGAACCTGGTGGAGCCGCCCGCCGGCGCGGGCATCAACTGGTCCACGGTCGGCTGGGCGGAGGCGGCCGGGCTGACCCCCGACATCCTCCTCATCGACGTCCGGGCCAACGCGACCCGCCCCGAGGCACTGCGCGCCGACGCGCACTGGCGCGCGCTGGAGACACACGTACGCCTCCTCCCGTGGAACCCGGAGGCACCGTGCAGCCGCCGCGCGCACAGCCGCTTCTTCTCCCAACTGGCGGTGACCCTGCGGGCCGTTTGACTCCCACGTACCCGTCTGTCCCGCCGCGGGTCTTGCTCACCGTTGCGCGCTTTGCGGCGCCCCCACGTACCTGTCTGCGGCGCCGCGGGGCGTCTCGCCGTTGCGCCTGGCGGCGGGCGTTTGTGTGTCGGGTGCGGTGCCGGCCCTCCAGACTTCGTCCTCCGGTCCAGCCCCTCCCGTGAGTGGGAGTTTCCAAGCTGGTTGGGGGCGGGCGTAATCCGTTGCCTGCGGGCGCGTGGGCACTACGTGCACCCCCACCGTCCTTCACTTCCCCTCTCACGGGAGGGGACGGGCCGGAGGGGCCGGTTGTGTGGACGTAAAGCGTCAGCAGTCCACACAACCGGCCCCGGAGGCCCGTCACCGCACCCGACACCCACCCAGCCCGCCGCAGGCGCAACGGCGAGCGAGCCCCGCGGCGGGACAGCCAAGTACGTGGGGGGCGCCGCAAAGCGCGCAACGACGAGCAACAACCACGGCGGGACAGCCAAAAACGTGGGGCGTCAAACAGCCCGTAGCGCCGCCGCGAGGGCTTCCGCCCCCGCCTCCGCCTCCGCCACCGTCAAAGACATCGGCGGGGCGATCCGCAGCGCCGCGCCGCCCTGGCCGCCCTTGCCGACCAGGAGGCCGCGTTCGCGGGCGGCCTCCAGGACCTGGGTGGCGGCTTCCGGGGACGGGACGTCCGTGCCGGGGTGGACCAGCTCGACGCCGATCATCAGGCCCCGGCCGCGTACCTCACGGACCACGTCGAGGCCGGCCGCGACCGCCCGTAGGCGCTCGATGAGCAGGCCGCCGACCCGTCGGGCGTTGCCCTGGAGGTCGTGTTCGAGGAGGTAGGTGAGGTTGGCCAGGCCGGCGGCCATCGTGACGGGGCTGCCGCCGAAGGTGGAGATGGAGTTGGCGGGCATCGCGTTCATGACGTCGGCGCGGGCCACCACCCCGCCGATGGACATGCCGTTGCCGATGCCCTTGGCGAACGTGAGCAGGTCCGGCGGGCCGTTGTCCGCGTGGGCCTGCCAGCCCCAGAAGTGGTCGCCGGTGCGGCCCCAGCCGGTCTGCACCTCGTCGCTGATCCAGAGGATGCCGTGCCGGTCGAGGACCTCGCGGAAGGCGGCGTAGAGGCCGTCCGGCGGCAGGGTGAAGCCGCCGACGCCCTGGACCGGTTCGGCGATCAGCGCGGCGACGCCGCCGGCCGCCTGCTGGAGCATGTCCTCCAGGTCGGCGACGCAGGCCGCGATGTACGCCCGGTCGTCCAGGCCGGCGTACGGGCCGCGGCTGCGCACCCCGCCGTGGACGTAGAGCGTCTGGAGGGGCGAGAGGCTGGTCGGCGACCAGCTGGTGTTCCCGGTGACGCCGACGGTCGAGAAGGACCGGCCGTGGTAGCTGTTGCGCATCGCCAGGATCTGGTTGGAGCGGCGGTGATTGGTGGCCAGCAGGAGGGCCGCGTCGTTGGCCTCGGTCCCCGAGGTGGTGAAGAAGACCCGGGCGTCGGGGATGCCGGAGAGCGCCGCGATCCGCTCGGCCAGCTCGATCATGGGCCGGGAGAGGTAGAGCGTCGAGGTGTGGATGATGCGGCCGGCCTGTTCGCCGACGGCCTTGGTGACCTCGGGCAGCGCGTGGGCCGTCATGGTGGTGAGGATGCCGCCGAAGAAGTCGAGGTAGCGGTTGCCCTCGGCGTCCCAGACGTACCGGCCCTCGCCGTGGGTGAGCTCCAGGGGCCGCTCGTAGTAGAGGCTGAGCCAGGAGGGCAGCACGGCCTGGTGGCGGGCGTGCAGCTCCGCCGCGTCATGGGGGTGGTGGGTCACGGCTGCACCAGCCCGTCGTAGGCGTCGGGGCGGCGGTCGCGGTAGAACGCCCACTGCTGGCGGACCTCGTCGATCAGCGCGAAGTCCAGGTCGCGGACGACCAGTTCCTCCTTGGAGTCGCTGGCGACCTCGCCGACGAACTGGCCGCGGGGGTCGACGAAGTAGCTGGTGCCGTAGAAGTCGTTGTCGCCGTACTCCTCGACGCCGACCCGGTTGATCGCCGCGATGAAGTACTCGTTGGCGACCGCGGCCGCGGGCTGCTCCAGCTTCCACAGGTAGGCGGACAGGCCGCGGGAGGTGGCGGAGGGGTTGTAGACCAGCTGGGCGCCGTTCAGGCCCAGCTGCCTCCAGCCCTCCGGGAAGTGGCGGTCGTAGCAGATGTAGACCCCGACCTTGCCGACGGCGGTGTCGAAGACCGGCCAGCCGGTGTTGCCCGGTTTGAAGTAGTACTTCTCCCAGAATCCCTTGACCTGCGGGATGTGGTGCTTGCGGTAGCTGCCCAGGACCGTGCCGTCGGCGTCGATGACGGCTGCGGTGTTGTAGTAGAAGCCGGACTGCTCGACCTCGAAGACCGGGACGACGATGACCATGCCGGTTTCGCGGGCGAGTTCCCGCATGCGCCGTACGGTCGGGCCGTCGGGCACCGGCTCGGCCCAGCGGTAGTGCTCCGGCTCCTGGACCTGGCAGAAGTACGGAGCGTTGAAGACCTCCTGGAAGCCGATCACCTTCGCGCCCTGCGCGGCCGCCGCCCTGGCGTATTCCTCGTGCTTCGCGATCATCGATTCGGTGTCGCCGGTCCAGGTCGCCTGGACCAGTGCGGCACGCACAACATCGGCCATGAGCTGCTCCCTCGTCCGTAAGTCAGCCTGCAGCCCACGCGGGATCTACGCGTGTGGAGGTGACCGTAGGCCCCGCCATGGGCGCTGGCAAGACCATCTCCAGCGTGGCGCGTCCGCGGCGGAACGGCGATTTCGACAGGCAATCTTGCAAGTTTGCCTGTCGATCTCGTACGGTGGCGGCATGCCGGACAAAGAACAGGAGCGGCTCGCGACGGACCTGCGGGCGGCCCTCTCCCAGCTGATGCGCCATCTGCGTGTGGCTTCGTCGGACGGCGAGTTCACGCCCTCCCAGCGCGCCGCGCTCTCCCGGATCGAGACCGACGGTCCGGCCACGATCGCGGCGCTGGCCCGCGCCGAGCTGGTGCGGCCGCAGTCGATGCGGCTGACCGTCGGCGCGCTGGAGGAGCGGGGCATCCTCGCCCGCAGCCCGCATCCGACGGACGGCCGTCAGGTGGTCTTCTCGCTCACCGAGGAGGGCCGCCGGCTGATCCACGCGGTACGCCAGGCCAAGCACAACTGGCTCGCCGTGGCGATCGCCGACCGGCTGACCCCCGAGGAGCAGCAGACCCTGACCGAGGCGACCGGGCTGATACGGCGGCTGACGCAGGAATGACCGATTCCGCGTCCAGGGAAGGGGCCGGCGCCCGCGCGGCGGACGCCTCGCCGGCCCGCTCCGCCCGGCCCGCGCGCCCCGACGACCGGGCCTTCGGCGCGCGGCTGATGGCGCCGCTGCTGCTCGGCTCGCTGCTCAATCCCGTCAACTCGACGATGATCGCCACCTCGTTGGTGGCCATCGGCCGGGACTTCCGCGTCGGCGCCGCGGACACCGCCTGGCTGGTCTCCGCGCTCTACCTCTCCAGCGCGGTGGGCCAGCCCTGCATGGGGCGGCTGGCCGACCGGATCGGGCCGCGCCGGGTGTTCCTCGCCGGAACGCTCACCGTCTGCGCGGCGGGGCTCATCGGGGCGCTGGCGACCGGCTTCACCCTGCTGGTCGTCTCCCGGGCCGTGCTCGGCATCGGTACCGCGGCGGCCTATCCCGCCGCGATGGCCCTGCTGCGCGCCGAGTCCCGCCGGCTGGGCCGGCCCACGCCCCGGTACGTCCTGGGCCGGCTGTCGCTGGCCGCACTGGGCAGCGCGGCGGTCGGGCCCACGCTCGGCGGGCTACTGGTCGCGACGGCGGGCTGGCGCGCGGTGTTCGCGGTCAACGTCCCGCTGGCGCTGCTGGCCGGGGCGGGGGCGCTGGCCTGGCTGCCGGGGGACGGCCGGCGCGGTGGTGCACGTGATGGTGAACGGGGCGGTGGACGGAGCGCCGCCGTCGGGAGCGCCGGGTCCGGCGGCGGTTCGCTCGACCCGCTGGGCATCGGGCTGTTCGCCGGCGCGCTGACCTGCGCGATGTTCTTCCTGCTGCGGTTGCGGGACCCGCAGTGGCTGCTGCTGGCGCCGACCGCCGTGCTGGGCGCCGTCCTGGTGTGGTGGCAGTTGCGCCATCCGGAGCCGTTCATCGATCTGCGGATGCTCGCCCGCAACCGCCCGCTGGTGCTGACGTATCTGCGGCAGGGCCTGACGTACCTGGTCATCTACTGCGTGCTCTACGGCTTCAGCCAGTGGCTGGAGGAGGCGCACGGCTACTCGTCCTTCCACGCCGGACTGGTCATGCTGCCGATGTCCGGCGCGGCCGCCCTCTGCTCGATCGTGGGCGCCCGGACGAAGGGCATCCGCGCGCCGCTGACCGTCGCCGCGGGCTGTCTCACCGCCGGCAGCGCGGTCTTCTCGCTGCTCCACGGGACCAGTCCGCTGCTGGTGCTGCTGTGCGCGGGGGCGCTCTTCGGCATCCCGCAGGGCCTGGCCTCGACCGGCAACCAGGCGGCGGTCTACGCCCAGGCCCCGGCCGACGGCGTGGGCGCGGCGGCCGGGCTGCAGCGCACCGCCCAGTACCTCGGCGCGATCACCGCCTCCAGCCTGATCGGGCTGCTCTACGGGCAGCAGGCCGCGGACCCCGGGCTGCACCGGATCGCCCTGATCGGCGTCGTCCTGGGCCTGTTGCTGATCGTCCTGACCGCCGCCGACCGGACGCTGCGCCGCGGCGGCACCACCCCGACCGACGGCTAGATCCGGCCACCGGTCACTCGTCTCACCCGTGCCACACCAACCTCACCGATGTCCTCAACCCCTCTACGTACAAGGAGTGTTCATGTCCGTCACCACCCTCGACCCGCAGACCGCCCTGGTCCTGATCGACCTGCAGAAGGGGATCACCGGGCTGCCCGTCGTCCCGGTGCCCGCCGCCGACGTCGTCGGGCGGGCCGCCCGGCTGGCCGCCGCGTTCCGCGCCCGGGACCTGCCGGTCGTCCTGGTGAACGTCACCGGCGGCGCACCCGGCCGTACGGAGTTCCCGTCGGGTGGCGGCACGCCGCCGGCCGACTGGGCGGAGCTGGTGCCCGAACTGGACCGGCAGCCCGGCGACCTGACCGTCAGCAAGCGGCGGTGGGGCGCCTTCCACGGCACCGGGCTGGACCGGGAGCTGCGCGACCGCGGGGTGACCCAGATCGTGCTGGCCGGCATCGCCACCAGCATCGGCGTGGAGTCCACCGCCCGCGCCGCGCACGAGCACGGCTACCACGTCACCCTGGTCACCGACGCCATGGCGGACCTGGACGAGGCGGCGCACCGCAACAGCCTGGAGAAGGTCTTCCCGCGGCTGGGCGAGACCGGCACCACCGAGGCGGTCCTCACTCTCCTCGGCTGACCACGGCGCCGTCGACCCGGGCCGGGTGGGCGGGCGGCCGGTGCTCGTACCAGCGGAGTTCGGCTTCGAGCTGGGCGGCCAGCGAGATCAGGCGCGGTTCGCCGTGGGCCGGGCCGAGGAGCTGGGCGCCCAGCGGCAGGCCGTCCGCGCTGAACCCGGCCGGCACGCTCACGCCCGGCCAGCCGAGGACGTTCCACGGCCAGGCGTACGGGCAGGCCGCGATCATGGCCTGATCCGTGCGCCAGCCGCTCATCTTGGCGAGGGTGCCGATGCGCGGCGGCGGGGTCGCGGTGGTGGGAGTGAGCAGGACGTCGTAGGGGCCGAACAGGGCGCCGACGCGCTGCTGTTGGCGCCTCTCGGCGGCGCGGGCGCGGCGCAGCACGGGCCCGCTCAGCAGCCGGCCCAGCCGCGCCGACCCCCGCGTCCGGCGGTCCAGCAGGGAGCGGTCGGGGACCCGGGCGGCCCACTCCCCCACCCCGACCGTGGCCCGCGGGACGAAGGCCAGCCCCACCAGCCCGTAGTCCGGCTCGGCCTCCTCGACGAAGTGGCCGAGCCGGACCAGGGTGCGGGCCACGTCGGTGACCGCGGCCCGGACGTCGGGGTGCAGTGGTTTGCGGGTGAAGGTGGTGGCCGCCTTCCAGGACAGCGCGATCCGCAGCCGGCCCGGGTCGCGGCGGACCGCTTCGTGGGCCGCGATGGCGGGCGGGCGGTGCAGGTCGCCGGCGTGGTTGCCGGCGGCCACGTCCAGCAGCAGCGCCGCGTCCTCGACCGTACGGGCGAGCGGGCCGATGCCGGTGATCCCCTGGAACGCCTCGGGGTCCGGCCAGGTGGAGATGCGGCCGCGCTGGGGTTTGATGCCGACCAGGTGGGACCAGGCGGCGGGGATCCTTACCGAGCCGGCGCCGTCGGTGCCGAGGGCCGCGGCCACCAGGCCGGCGGCGACCGCGGCGGCCGAGCCGCCGGAGGATCCGCCCGGGGTGTGCGCGAGGTTCCAGGGGTTGCAGGTGTTGCCGAAGGCCGGGCCCTCGGTGAACGGCCACTGGCCCAGTTCGCAGGCGTTGGTCTTGCCGACGATGACCGCGCCGGCCGCGCGCAGCCGCCGGACCACCTCCGAGTCGCGCTCCTTCGGCGGGAATTCACCGGCGCAGCCGAACGCGGTGGGCTCGCCGGCCACGTCGGTGTCGTCCTTGACGGCGACCGGCACGCCGAGCAGCGGCAGCCGCTCGCCGGCGGCGAGTCTGCGGTCGGCCTCGGCGGCCTCCGTGAGCGCCGCCTCCGGGCGTACCCGCCGGAAGGCGTTGACGGTGCCCTGGGTGGCCTCGATGCGCTCCAGCGAGCGCCGGACCAGCGCGGTGGAGGTCACGCTGCCGGCGGCCAGCGCCCGGGACTGCTCGGCGAGCCCCTCCAGTTCCCCGGCCGCGGTCCCGGTGCGCCGGGCCGGGGCCCCGGTCGCACTGTCCTGGCTCTCGTCAACGCTCACGCTGCGTGCCCTCCCTGGGACCGCTCATTCGAACGAACGGTCCCAGGAGGCTAATCGGCGCCGCCGCGCCCATCAACGACGCCGCGCGGGACGGTACATCGACGACACACGGACGGCACACAGCGGCCGCGGGACGGCGGTGGCGTGACGTTCCGGACATCCGGCGGACATCCCGGGCGGTGGTGTACGACGGGCCGACGGCGGGCCGGCGGAGCCGCTTTCCGCGGGCGTCCGGTGCCCCGCCCTCGAACACGCGGGCGGGCAGCCGCTACGCTCCCCGGCCATGGATGACACCCTGCTGCTCCTGACCGTGGCGGCCGCGGCCCTCGTCGTGGGGCTGGTGGCGGGCTGGGCCGGCCAAGCGGCCGCGGCGCGCCGGAAGCTGGCCCGCGAACAGAGCTTCTTCGGGCTGCCGGGCGGTTCGGAGTGCGTGCTGGTCACCCACCGCGACAGCTCCTCGCCGCACTGGTCGATCCCGCGCCATGACGCGCTGGCGCTGCTGGGGCTGGCCGCGGTGGTCGAGAACTGCGGTGCGCACCCGGAGGTGGCCCCGCACGACACCGGGCTCCAGGGGTTCGGGGCGCGCACCGAGTTCTGCGTCGGCGACCCCACCGCGCACCGCCGGCTGGCGGCCCATGTGGCCAGTCTGCTGCCGGGGGTCGCGGTGCACCCGGGCGACGAGTCCGGGGCCGGCCGCGGCACCTTCACCATCGGCGGTACGGCGTACCGGATGGAGCCGGGGGCGGTGGAGTACGTGCTGCTGGCCCGGCTGACGGCGGGCGAGGGCGGCCGTCCGGTGTTCCTGGCGGCCGGGCAGCGTCCGGTCACCCACCGGGCCGCGGTCCGCCATCTCGTCCGCAACCGGGCCCGGCTGGCGCGCCGGCACGGTGCCGACGGCCAGTTCTGCCTGCTGCTGAAGGTGGTCAACTCGCAGGCGTACGGGCCGGACGTGGTCGAGCTGGTCGCGGACGTCACCAAGGCCGCGACCGCGCCGGCGGAGCCGAAGGGGCATCGGGCGGCGGTCTGAGCGCGGTGCCGCGGCGGGCTTGAGAGCGGTGCCGCGGCGGGCCTGAGAGCGGTGCTTTTGCCGGGATATGTCCGGCTGATCTGCGAAGCTCGTCGGCATGATCGCATCTCTCCGTTCGCCCCTCCTGCACTGGACGACGGTGGTGCCGGTGCTGGCGGCGGTGCTGCTGGTCCTGACGTGGGGGCGGTCGCTCCCGCCCCCACTGATCGGGCTGGTGTCGTACTTCCTGGCCGGGGCGGTGCTGTCCGCGGTGCACCACGCGGAGGTGATCGCGCACCGGGTGGGCGAGCCGTTCGGGTCGCTGGTGCTGGCGGTCGCGGTGACCGTCATCGAGGTGGCGCTGATCGTCACGTTGATGGCGGACGGCGGGGAGAAGAGCGCCGCGCTGGCCCGGGACACCGTCTTCGCGGCGGTGATGATCACCTGCAACGGGATCGTCGGGCTGTGTCTGCTGGTCGGCGCGCTCAAGCGGAAGGTGGCCGTCTTCAACGCCGAGGGGACCGGGGCCGCGTTGGCGTCGGTCGCGACGGTGGCCGGGCTGAGCCTGGTGCTGCCGACGTTCACCACGTCCACGCCGGGCCCGCGGTTCTCCACCCCGCAGCTGGTCTTCGCGGCGCTGGCCGCGCTGGTGCTCTACGGCCTGTTCGTGACCACCCAGACGGTCCGGCACCGGGACTACTTCCTGCCGGTGACCTCGTCCGGCGAGGTGATCGACACCGAGGACCATGCCGACCCGCCGACCGCGCGGGCCGCGCTGCTCAGCCTGGGGCTGCTGGCGCTGGCGCTGATCGCGGTGGTCGGGCTGGCCAAGGGGGTGTCGCCGGCCATCGAGTCCGGGGTGGCCGCGGCCGGTCTTCCGTCGTCGGTCGTGGGCATCGTGATCGCGCTGCTGGTGCTGCTGCCGGAGACCATCGCGGCGGTCCGCGCGGCCCGCCGCGACCGCGTGCAGACCAGTCTGAACCTCGGTCTCGGCTCGGCGATGGCCAGCATCGGCCTGACCATCCCCGCGGTCGCGCTGGCCACGATCTGGCTGCCGGTGCCGCTGGTCCTGGGCCTGGGGGCCAGCCATATGGTGCTGCTCGCGCTGACCGTGATCGTGGGAACCCTGACGGTGATCCCCGGCCGGGCCACCCCGCTGCAGGGCGGCATCCACCTCACCCTGCTGGCCGCGTACATCGTGCTGGCGGTCAGCCCGTAGGCCCGTCGGGCGCCCCGCGTTCGGTGGTACCGCGCCCGCATCGAGCCGTGAGCCACGCGGACCGCAGGCGCGAGGCGGCGGCCGGCTTCGACCCCGTCACCGAACGATCACAAAAAGGTACCAATGGGTGAGAACGGTCACTTCGCAGCGCGTTGCTCTCCCCTATGGTTTACCGTTCAATTGGAAGCGGCGCCGAGCGCCCTCCCCCAAGCTGCCCCGGCCGAATTCCCCCGTTCGGCCGGGGCTTCCCCGTTCCCGGGCTCACCTCAGATGCGAGGCACCGTTCACGTCCAGTACGGCCCCCGAGGACCAGACCGCCTCCGGTGAGGCGAGGTAGTGGACGGCCGACGCCACGTCCAGGGGCGCGGCGACCCGCCCGAACGGACTCTGCTGCCGCACCTCCTCCGTCAGCCGGTCCGCGACCCGCTCGGTGGTCACGAAGCCCGGCGCCACCGACGCCACCGCGATCCCGTACGGCGCGAGGTGCACCGCCAGCGACTGGCCCATCGCGTGCAGCGCCGCCTTCGTCGCGCCGTACGCCGGATGGTCCGGCTCGCCGCGGAACGCGCCGCGCGAGCCGATGTTGACGATCCGGCCCTCCACCTCGCGCTCGATCATGTTCCGCGCCGCGCAGTAGCTCACGTGCGCCGCACCGAGCAGGTTGACGTCCACGATCCGCCGCCAGGCCCGCTGCCAGTCCTCGAACGGGGTGCGGTCCAGCGGGTGCGGCTCGTTCGCCGCGGCGTTGTTGACCAGCACGTCGACGCCGCCCAGCCCCTCCACGGCGGCCGCGACCACCGCCTCGGCCCCCTCCGGCGTGCTCACGTCCCCGTGCACCAGCACGTGTCCGCTCCCCGCGAGCCCGGCGAAGGCCTCCTCCGCCGCCTCGCGCCGGGTCGCGTAATGCAGCGCGACCCGGTCCCCGTCCGCGGCGAACCGCTCGGCAACCGCCCGCCCGATCCCCCGCGAGGCCCCCGTGACCAGCACTCCCCGACTCATCGGCACCCCTCCGTCGCTTCCGTCGCTCGCTCGGTCCACGCCTCTCGGCATACCGCAAACGATCTTAGGGAACAGGGCGGGGGCCGGCTGCGCCCGGGGGCACCCGCACCTCGGGGCGACATCCCTGCCGTGGGGGCCCCGTACAGTCACCCCATGCCGTTCGATCACAACGACCACTACCACCGACTGCTGTTACGGCAGCTGCCCCCGGGCTGTCGTACGGCCCTCGACGTGGGGTGCGGCACCGGGCGGTTCGCGCGGCGGCTGGCGGCGCGGGGCATCGACGTCCATGCGGTCGATCCGTCGGCCGAGGCGCTCGACCGGGCCCGCGCGGCGACCGCGGGAACGCCCGGCGGACCGCCGGTGCGCTACCAGCAGGCGGACGCGGCCCGGCTCCAACTCCCGCCGGGGCACTACGACTTCATCTCCTGCCTGGCGAGCCTGCACCACATGCCCTTCGAGACGGTGAGCACACTGCGGGCGTCGCTCGCGCCCGGTGGTGTGCTGGCCGTCCTCGGTTGCTATCCGGAGCGGACGACGGCCGACTACGCCTGGAGCCTGGCCGCCGTACCGGCGAACGCCGCCGCCCGGCTCGCGGTCGGCGCGGCGGAGGCGCTCCGGCCGTCCGGCGCGGCGGACCCGGTACGGGCGCCGACCGCCCCGCCGACCGTGCCGCTCTCCCGGATCCGTCGGCAGGCCGCGGAGCTGCTCCCCGGGTGCCGCATCCGCCGGCTGCTCTTCTGGCGCTATCTGCTGGTCTTCCGGCGGCCCGACGACTGATCCGGCCGGCGGACGAGGGCCCCGCTCAGGCGGTCCGGCGTCGTTCTGCGAACCCCTGCCCGTCGGCCGATGATCGAACCATGGCCCCCACCACCGGGCGCGGCCCGGCCCCGTACCCCGTGATCGAGCCGATGCTGGCCTCGGTCGGGCCGCTGCCCGCCCCGCACGAGGAGGCGGCCTGGGCGTTCGAGGCCAAATGGGACGGCGCGCGGTGCATCGTCAACACCGCGGGCGACGGCACGATCCGGCTGGTCACCCGGGCGGGCAACGACGCCACGACCACGTATCCGGAGCTGGCGCCGCTCGGGGAGCAGCTGCGGGGCCGGATCGCGGTGCTGGACGGCGAGGTCGTGGTCCTCGATCCGCGCGGCCGGCCGGACTTCGGGCTGCTGCAGCGCCGGATGGGCGTGGTGAATCCGCGCCGCACCGCCCGGCTGGCCATGGAGCACCCGGTCCACCTGGTCCTGTTCGACCTCATGTTTCTGGAGGGGCCGCTGCTGGGCGCGCCGTACTTCGAGCGGCGCACCGCACTGGCCGGGCTGGGACTGCGCGGCCCCAACTGGTCGGTGCCCGGCTTCGTGGAGGGTCACGGTCAGCAGGCCTGGGAGGCCTCGCTGCAGGGCGGCCTCGAAGGCGTGGTGGCCAAGCGGCTCACCTCCGTGTACCTGCCCGGGGTCCGGTCACCCGAGTGGCGCAAGACCAAGCATCTGGAGACCCTCGACGTGGTCATCGGCGGCTGGCTGGAGGGGCACGGCACGCTGGCCGGACTGCCCGGTTCCGTGCTCGCGGGGGTGGCGGAACCGTCCGGGCTGCGGTACGTCGGTTCGGTCGGCTCGGGGCTGTCCGAACGGGAGCGCCGCGAACTGGCGCAGTACCTGGGGGTGATCCCGCTCGACCGCTCCCCGTTCGTCAACCCGGTGGACGCGTCGGACGCCCACTGGGCCGAGCCCCGGCTCGTCGCCGAGATCGCCTTCAGCGGCTGGACCTCGGCCGGCCGCCTGCGCCACCCGATCTGGCACCGACTGCGGCCGGACCTGACCCACTTGGGGTGAGGCGGGGGGAGAGAGGGGCGGGGGCACGAGGTGGGGCGGGGTGGGGCGGGATGGGGGGTGGGGCAGGGACGGCTGCCCCGTAACGCCCACTACGGACGGCGGAACTCCGTCACGGACGGCAGGAGGCGCCCGTCACGGACGGCAGAAGGCCACCGTCACCGACGACAAGTGGCGCCCCTCACGGACGGCAGAAGGCCACCGTCACCGACGACAAGAGGCGCCCGTCACGGACGGCAGAAGGACGCCTCGGTGATCGAGCCGCCGGCGTTCTCGTCGTCCGAGCCGAGGACGCCCTTGTGGGACTTCGGCAGACAGGCCAGCGCCTCTATCTTGTGCCCGGAGAAGGTGGCGAGCCGCTTCGGTGCGTCGGACACCTTCAGCCGGACGGCGCCGTGCTTGCCGACGGAGAGGTGCCCGGCGGCGTAGAGCGCGGAGTCGAACGGCCCGTCGTCGCCCGGATCCGAGGTGGACGACACGGTGAGCGCGCCGTCGGCGGAGAGCTTCACGTCGGAGATCTGCCGGACGTCCTTCTTGGGGTACGGTGCCCGGAATTTCGCGGAATCCCGGGAACCGAATGCATTGGTGGCCGAGTTCCATTCCGCCGCGGTGAGCTTCCCGGGGTGATCATCGCTTCCCCGGTCCGCCCAGACCGCGGCTATTTTCCGGTGCCCGACGGCGGCCAGCGCAAATCCTTCGTAGTTTCCGTCAGACGAAACACCGGGCAGCCGGAAGGTACGCAGTACCTGGACGGTGGTGTTCTCGCGGCGAATGCGGTACGCCGTTCCGTCGCTCGCCAGGGCCACGTACTCATGGGCCCGGCCCGGTACGGCGTCGATCGCCTCGAGGTCGACGGGCAGGGTGCCGCGCCAGGTCACGGGGGTCACCCGGGGTGCCGCGCCGGGACGGTAGGCGACCGCGACCAGGCGGTTCTCGCCGGGCTTCTTGTTGTCGCGGACGGCGAGGGTGTCCACCGTGTCGCCGTGCCGGCCGTCGACCACGATGCCGCTGAGACCGGCCGTGATGCCGTCCCCGACGCGCTGCCAGCCCTGCGCCGCGCCGGCGGTCGCGGACGGTGTCAGGAGTGCGGCGCCCACCAGGGCGACGCTGAATGCTTTCTTGATCATCGGGCGATGGTAGGCAGTGCCCCGGGTCGCTGAACAGGTCCGGTAGGACACCTCTCTCACATTCCATCCCGCATTTTTCAGGAATTCCACCGCAAGGCACCCGACCTTTCGTGAGCGCGCGGCTTGGTGCAAGGAACGCGACCTGCGGCAAGGGGCGCGAAATGCGGAATTCCGGCGCGGCCGCGGACGCGGGTGCGGGTGCGGCCGCGGGTGCGGGTGCGGCCGCGGGTGCGGGTGCGGGTGCCCACCGGAATCACCGCACGGGCCCCGGATCCCCGCCATGAGGTCCGGGCCCGGAGGGCACACGATGGAGAACACGAGGGGCACGCAATGGCCCGGGGGTCCGCGCCACCGCAGACGGAAGGAGCCGACGATGCCCGGCAACGGCAGGGGAAGTGGCAACGACAGCGGGAACGGCAAGGGAAGCGGCAGCGGGAGCGGCACGGGAAGCGGCAGCGGCAGCAGTGGCAAGGGCGACGGCAACGCCGCGTACGGCAGCAAGCCCTTCAAGCGCTCGAAGAGCCACTTCGCCGACCGCATCACGGTGGACGGCCGCGACGGGTGGCCGGTCGAGGCCGGCCGCTACCGTCTGGTGGCCAGCCGTGCCTGCCCGTGGGCGAGCCGCGCCGTGATCTCCCGGCGGCTGCTCGGGCTGGAGGACGCGCTCTCGCTCGCCATCGCCGACCCCATCCAGGACGACCGCAGCTGGCGCTTCACCCTGGATCCGGACGGCCGCGACCCCGTGTTGGGCATCGGCTACCTCAGGGAGGCGTACGACGCCCGGGAGAAGGACTACCCCGGTGGGGTCAGCGTGCCCGCCATCGTGGACATCCCCAGCGGCCAACTGGTCACCAACGACTTCCAGCAGATCACGCTGGACCTCGCGACAGAGTGGACGGCACTGCACCGGCCCGGCGCGCCGGACCTGTATCCGGAGCCGTTGCGCGAGGAGATCGACGTTGTCATGGCGGGCGTCTACCGCGACGTCAACAACGGGGTCTACCGGGCCGGATTCGCCACCGGGCAGAGCGAGTACGAGTCCGCCTTCCACGATCTCTTCCGGCGCCTGGACCTGCTGTCCGAGCGGCTCGCGGACCGCCGCTACCTCGTGGGCGACACGATCACCGAGGCCGACATCCGGCTGTTCACCACGCTGGTCCGCTTCGACGCCGTCTACCACGGTCACTTCAAGTGCAACGGGTTCAAGCTGGCCGAGGACCCGGTGCTGTGGGCGTACGCCAAGGACCTCTTCCAGACCCCGGGCTTCGGCGACACCGTCGACTTCCACCACATCAAGCAGCACTACTACCGGGTGCACACGGGCATCAATCCGACCGGCCTGGTCCCGGTCGGGCCGGACCTGTCCGGCTGGCTGACCCCGCACCACCGCGCGGAGTTGGGCGGCCGGCCGTTCGGCGACGGCACGCCGCCGGGCCCGGTGCCACCGGCCGAGGAAGTACCGCCCACCGGCCGCCCCGAGCCGCTGCACTGACCGCGGGGCGGCCACAGCCCCGGCCGTCGGCCCGGCTTCCTGGTTGCCGGGCTGCCGGGCTGCCTGATCGCCGGGCCGTCCTGATCGCCGGGCTGCCCTGATCGCCGGACTGCCTGGCCTGACCGTCGCGCCGTGCCGTGAGACGCTGAAACAAACAGGACGCTGGCGCAGATACGGGGACAGACAGACGGGCCCCAGAGTCAGACACAGGTACACGCACAGGCACGTACACAGGCATACGCACACGAACACGCACAGACACAGACACAGGGACAGACGGGGACGGGGACTCCACAGTCAGTCGAGGAGTGAGTCCGATGAGGATGGTCCTGAAGGCCCGGATACCGACCGAGGCGGGCAACGCGGTACTCAGGAACGGCACCCTGTTGAAGATCATGGAGGCGGCGTACGCCGCCCTGCAGCCCGAGGCGTCGTACTTCACCCTCGAAGACGGCGAGCGCACCTGCTTCTTCTATTTCGACATGCAGCAGTCCTCCCAGATGCCGCCGGTCCTCGAATCGTTCTTCATGGACCTGAACGCGAAGGTCGCGCTCCAGCCGGTGATGAACGCCGACGACCTCCGCACCGGCCTCGGGGACATGATGAGCGGCACCTAAGCAGGGTCGATGAGCTGAACCTGAACCGAGGGGCGATGAACTGCACCTGAGCGCCACCAGAGCGGAGGGGCGATGAGCTGAACCTGAGCGCCACCGGAGCGGAGGGACCGGAGCAGAGGGACCGGAGCGGCTCCCGACGACCGTTCCGACTGCCCCAGGTGCCCTGACCCGTCTTGGCCGTGCCCATCCGTCTGGGCCACCCCGTCTCGGCCGTCCCGGCCGTCCCGGCCGTCCTCACCCGCTGCGGCCTTCCCGACCGTCCCCACCCGTCTCGGCTGCCCCTGCCGCCCTCACACGTCCCGGCCATCCCGACCGTCCGCACACTTCCTGGCCGTCCCGACCGTTCGCACACTTCCTGGCCGTCCCAGCCGGTTCCACGCGTCTCGGCTGTCCCGACCGGCCCCACGCGTCCTGGCCATCCCAATCCGGCCCCGCGCCTCATGGCCGTCCGAGCCACCGTCCCGACCGCCCGCTCACTCCCCCGGACCGCTGTCCTCCGGTACGCCCCGGGCCAGCCCGGCCAGGACGTCGAGCGCTTCGGCCAGGGCGTCGAGCGGCGGGGAGGCGAGCGCCAGGCGTACGGCGTTGGGGGCGTGCCCCGTGCCGACGGCGAACGCTCCGGCCGGGGTGACCGCGATCCCCCGCCGCGCGGCAGCCGCGACGAACGTGTCGGCCCGCCACGGCTCCGGCAGGTCCCACCAGCAGTGGTACGCCTGCGGATCCGCCCGGATACGGAAGCCGCCCAGCCGGTCGGCGACGATCCGCTGGCGCTCGGCCGCATCGGTGCGCTTGGCCTCCTCAAGGGCCGCCGCGGTCCCGTCGGCCATCCAGCCGGTGGCCGCCTCCAGCGCGAAGCGGGACGCGGTCCAGGTCCCCGACCGGAGGGCGGCCGCCAGTTCGCGGGTGAGGCCGTCGGGCACCGTGAGGAACCCGAGGGACAGGCCGGGCGCCAGCCGCTTGGACAGGCTGTCGATCACCACGGTACGTTCCGGCGCCAGAGCCGCCAGCGGCGGGAGGTCGGGGCGCAGAAAACCGTAGATCGCGTCCTCGACGATCCGCAGGTCCAACTCCCGTGCGGTGAGGACCAGTTCATCTCGTCGTCGATCGGGCATCGTGATGCCGAGGGGGTTGTGCAGCGCCGGTTGGAGGTAGACGGCGCGCAGCGGGGCGGCGGCCCGGACCGCGGCGGGCGTCAGACCGTACTCGTCCATGGCGAGCGGAACGAGGGTGACGCCCAGCCGGGCCGCGATGCCCTTGACCACCGGGTACGTCAGCGCTTCGACGCCCAGCCGTTCGCCGGCCGGCACCAGCGCGGCGATCGCGGCGGCCACCGCCTGCCGCCCGTTGCCCGCGAAGAGCAACTGGCCGGGATCCGGGGCCCAGTCGGCCCGAACGAGATGGGCCGCCGCGACCTGCCGCGCCGCGGCCGTACCGGCCGGACCCATCGAACGGAGCGCGGCGCCCAAGGCGTCGGGACGCACCAGGCGTTCGAGGCTCTTGGCGAGCAGCGCGGGATGCTCGGGCAGGACCGGGAAGTTGAGCTCCAGGTCGATCCGGGCCTCCGCCGGTTCGGCCAGGGCGGCTTCGGCGCGCGGTGCGGCGGTACGGACGTAGGTGCCGCGGCCGACCTCGCCGACGGTCAGGCCGCGACGGCCCAGTTCGCGGTACACCCGGGCCGCGGTGGAACTGGCGATCCGCCGGTCCCGGGCGAACCGCCGCAACGGCGGCAACCGGTCCCCGGGCCGCAACCGCCCCGCCGCGATATCCGCCGCCAACCCATCGGCCAGCACTCGATAGTCGTCCATCGTCACCTTTTCCCCGCTCCCCGTCTTCCCATCTTCCCGTCCCCCCGTTTTCCGTCTCTCGTCTTCCGCCTCTCGTCTTCCGTCTCTCGTCATCCGCCTTCCAGGTCCCCGGGTTCGGGCCTGGCCCCGGCCTCAGGCCCGGCGCACCCGCCCACCCTCGCCCTCACCCTCGCCCTCACCTTCGCCCTCGGCGTCACCTGCCGCGACGGCATTCAACATTCGACATTCGACATTGGGCATTGGGCATTGGGCATTGGGCATTGGGCATTGGCAGCATCACGCATGCCGCCACATTGCACCGAGCACATTATCCCTATTGTGCCGAGTAATTGCACCCCATAGCATCGAGGGCGTCACATTGCCGTAGAGGGGATTTCCAGCATGGGATCGGTCGTCATAGGTGAAATCACCGTCGGCTACGAGGATGCGGGCGAACAGCAGGAGGGCCGCCAAAACGGGGACGGCGGCGAGCCGCTGGTACTCATCCACGGGCACCCCTTCGACCGCTCCATGTGGCGCCCGCAAATCGACCACCTCAGCCGGGCCGGCCGACGGGTGATCGCTCCTGACCTGCGGGGTTACGGTGAGAGTTCGGTCGTCCCGGGCATCACTCCGCTGGAGACCTTCGCCCGCGACATCGCCGGACTGCTGGACCACCTGGGCATCGAGCGCTGCGTACTGGGCGGGCTCTCCATGGGCGGCCAGATCGTCATGGAGTGCTACCGCCTCTTCCCCGAGCGGATCCGCGGCGTGGTACTCGCCGACACCTTCGCGGCGCCCGAAACCGACGAGGGCAAAGCAGGTCGCCGGGCGATGGCCGAGCGCCTGCTGCGCGAGGGGATGGCTGGCTACGCGCAGGAGGTGCTCGACAAGATGATTGCACCGAGCACGATCGAAGCCCGGCCGGAGGTCGCCGCACACGTCCTGGGCATGATGACCGGCACCCCGCCCGAGGGCGCGGCGGCCGCCCTGCGCGGCCGCGCCGAACGCCCCGACTACCGGGAGCTGCTCACGCGGATGTCCGTACCAGCACTGGTGGTCGTCGGCACGGAAGACGCGTACACCCCCGTGAGCGACGCCCGCGACCTGCACCGTCGCATCCCGGACAGCACCCTGGCGATCATCCCCGAGGCAGCCCACATGCCCAATCTGGAGCGGGAGGACGACTTCAACGCCGCCCTGTCCGCCTTCCTGACCACCCTCTCCACCGCCACCGCAAGGTAGGACGCCGCCACGCCTCCCGCTCTTCCCGCTCAGTGTGCGTCGTAGAGGCCGCGGTAGTGGCCGAGTGCGGTCTCACTCACCTCGTGGTCGGCTCAGTCGTCGAATCGCCCCGGCGCCAGCCGATCCGGGGCCACGACCGGAGACACGTCGCTGCCCAGCAACTGCTGCGCCGGCTGCCGGCCGACGCCGCCGGCGTACGTGACCCAGCTGGCCTCGGTGACCACAAACCGACCACCACCCGGACCGGGCCGACCCTCGCCATCTCGTCGAGGGCGACGGCGAACACTCCGTAGAGCCGCTGTCTCGTCCGGGCCTTCGAAGGTCGGGACGAGACAGCAGGCCTTGTCGATGGCCATCCGAAGTCTCTTGCCCGGCAGGACAGTTCAGCACTGTACGACGACAGATCGGTACTGGGCGGCGGTTCGCCGCCCGCGCCACTCGGAAGGGGACCCTCGTTCGCCGCCCACGCGACGCGGAAGGGTCCTCTCACGCTGCCGGGCGGCGCACTCGCCCATACGCCAGCAACGCCCGGTGCGGCAGCACCAGATCACCGCCCCCGTCCATGAACTCCTCGGCCAGCAGGGCAAAGTGCCGCCGAACCCGCTCGACTCCCTCCATCCCCTGACTGGTAACCACCCGTCCAATCGTGGCCACCCCCGCCGCGGGCCCCTGCCACCATTCCTCCGCCGTCGTGTGATGGTCCCAGGCCAGCGAACGACACCCCGTCTCCGTCAGCCCGGCCTCATCCAGCAGCGCCGTGAGCCCCTCCTCCGTACGCGGGAAGTCGTCCTCCGGAGCGAGCGCGGGCACATCGGCCGGCCGGGGCACCCCGGCTGCCGCTGCGGCCCGCCCGAGCAGCGCCTGCCCGGACGCCGCCGGCACCGCCCAGATGGTGAGCGCGATCCAGCCGCCCGGCCGGGTCACCCGACGCAACTCCGCGAGCGCCACCCGCGGCCGCCCCACATGATTGAGCACGAAGTTGCCCACGGTCGCATCGAACTGGTCGGAGCGAAAAGGGAGTTGAGGCAGCGCGGCTACGTATACCGAAGCATCCGGAACCGCCTGAGCCGCACGCCGAGCCATCCCGGCTTCGGCATCCACCGCCACCACCTGCGCACCACACACACCCGCCGCCGCGGCGACCGACCCCGGGCCCGTCCCCACGTCGAGCACCCGCATGCCAGGCCCCACTCCAGCAGCGTCGAGCAGCGCGGGCACCGGATACGCACACAGCCTGCCGAACCCAGCCTCGTAGACGGCCGCACTCCCCGCCCAGGCACGCCGCTCACTCACATCAAACGGCGTCCGCACCTCCGCCGCCCCAACCTTCCCAGCCGCCTCCATGAACTGCCCCTCCCCAACGCATCGCCTTCCAACTACCGTCCCATCCTTGACTCCCCCCGTCCCCGCCCCTCCCCACCCCGCCACTCCTCCCCCGACCCCAACTCGCCCCGGCTCACCCCCGACTCACCCCAACCGGACCCGCCGCAACCAGAGGCAGCCAGACCTGCCCCGGTCCCGCCCAACCCACGCAACTTCCCCCGCCGCACCCACTCAGCCCACGCCCCAACCTGCACCAACTCATCGCGGTGCAGCGCAACCCGCTGCGCCGCAGCCACACGCAGCCAGACGCGGCCACACGCGACCCAACGCCACCCGCTTCACCCAACTCAGCCCGTCACCCCCGCCCCTCCTACTCGCGCCAACTCGTCTAGGCGCAGCCCAACTTGACCCACGCGGCCAGACGAGGCCAGCCCGCACAAACTCACCCCGCCACGACTGAACTCATCCCGACACGACCCCGACGCGACCGGAAACAACCCGACGCGACCCCGACGCGACCGGAAACGACCCGATGCGGCCTGACGCAGCCGGACACGGCCCGACGTCGCCCACACTCGACCGCCCCGCCCGGCCCGCCCGCCCCACAGCGGCCGCGATCCCCCCTCGACGCAGCCCGACATGACCGAACACGGCCCGGACGCGGCTGGCGCCGCCCGGCTCCGCCGCGGTCACCCCCCCCCCCCCCGGAGCTGGCGTCGCCCGGCTCCGTCGGGGGAGCGCAACCCGCCCCCGAGCCGAACAGTCTCACCCCAACTCGCCCACCCTCGCCCGGAGTCAGCCGTACCTCTCCCGGACTCACTCCAACTCACCCTGACTCACCCCCGACCCAAGGCTGTTACCCACCCGTAACCTACCGATGGGTTACCTTCGGTAAGGGTCGGACTTTACTCTCCAGTCACCTCGGGCCGGGCGTATGCCCCCTCCTGTCCCAGACAGCGTGCGGCCGGCTCGCATCGAGATCTGGAGCAGATGATGACCCCCTCCCGTACGACCCTGCGCGCCGCGATCGGCACCGTTTCGGCGGCGGTGCTGGCCACGACCGTGCTCACCGGCGCACCGGCCACCGCCCAGGCGGCGACCCCGGAAGCCGCCCCCGCGGCCACGGCATCCGCCGGCTCTGCCTCCGTGCGGTTCGTCGACATCAAGGGCGACGGCGGGATCACCCTCAAGGCCAACGTCTTCACCCCGGCCGGTGCGGACGGGACCCGGCGCTACCCGGTCATCGTGCTGCCCACCAGCTGGGCGATGCCGCAGGTCGAGTACATGGCGCAGGCCAAGAAGCTGGCCGACGCGGGATATGTGGTCGTCGGATACAACTCGCGCGGCTTCTGGCAGTCCGGCGGGCAGATCGAGACCGCCGGGCCGGAGGACATCGCCGATGCCTCGAAGGTCATCGACTGGGCGCTGGCGAACACCCCTGCCGATCCGCAGAAGGTCGGTATGGGTGGCGTCTCGTACGGGGCCGGGATCAGTCTGCTGGCCGCCGCGTTCGACAAGCGGATCAAGGTGGTTGCGGCGCTCAGCGGCTGGGCCAACCTGATCGACTCGATCTACAGCGAACGGACCCAGCATCTGCAGGCGGCGGCGATGCTCGGCGGCGCGGGTGAGCTGACCGGGCGGCCGAGCCCCGAACTCCGTACCGTCCTCAAGGACTTCCTGGCCTCCAACCTCTCCAAGGAGAAGGACCTGATCGCCTGGGGGAAGAAGCGCTCCCCCGCCACCTATCTCGACCGGATCAACGCCAACGGCGCGGCGATCATGCTGGGCAACGCGTGGGGCGATTCGCTCTTCCCGCCCAACCAGTACGCCGACTTCTTCGAGAAGCTCAAGGGGCCGAAGCGGCTGGAGTTCCGGCCCGGCGACCATGCGACCGCTGAGGGCCTCGGGTTGTTCGGGCTGCCCAACGACACCTGGACCGACACCAAGCGGTGGTTCGACCACTACCTCAAGGGCGCCGACAACGGGATCGACAAGGAATCTCCGGTGCTGCTCAAGTCCCGTTCCACCGGCGCCTACGAGGGCTACAAGAGCTGGAAGGACGTGCCGTCCGCGCACCGGAAGATCGCGCTGGACGGCAGCCGGCAGATCAACACCAACTGGGACTCCGGCGCCGACGGCGGACTGATCTTCCTCTCCAGCATGCTGGACCAGTTCTTCCGGCTGCCGCCGATGGCCTCGATCCCGCTGCTGCCGCGCTCGCTGGCCGCCGTCTGGCAGACCGAGCGCTACGAGACCGGGCAGCGGGTCCGCGGCACCACCCGTCTGCACACCACCGTCACCAGCACCGCCGAGAGCGGTACCGCGATCGCGTACCTCTACGACGTCGGCCCGCTCGGCGTCGGCAAGTTGGTCACCCACGCGCCGTTCACCTTCCACGGCAAGACGCCCGGGCAGCCCTTCGGCGTGGACATGGAGCTGTTCTCCACCGCGTACGACGTCCCGGCCGGGCACAAGCTGGCGGTGGTCGTGGACACCGTCGATCCGCTGTACATCGAGCACAATCCGTCCGGCGCCCGGCTGACGTTCTCCTCGCCCGCGGACGATCCGTCGTACGTCTCCGTGCCGGTGCGCGACTAGGCACCGCGGCGGCGCCGGCCCCGGTTCGTCGGCATGGTGGTGAGAGCCGGGGCGGGTAGGGCGAACATCGAGGGAGCGGACGCCGAGGAAGCGGGGATCGAGGGGGAGGGCATCGAGGGGGCGGGGGTCGACGGGGTGGGTGAAGGCGGTGAGCGTGGACATGGGGAGCCTCCCGGAGGGGATAGGGACGTCGTCTGACGTGCTGTTCGGCCTGACCGGCTGCTGAGCCGACCGGCGGTTGAGCCGACCGGCGGTTGAGCCGACCGGCGGTTCAGCCTGACTGGCTGTTCGTGTCCTCAACGGTTCCATGAACGCCCGCCCCGGTCATCGCACCACGGGTTGACCCCACCTCAACCCGTGGTTCTCAACCCCTGGTTCTCACCTCGTGGTTCTCAACTCGTGGTTCTCCCGAGGCCGGCAACCCGTGGTTCTGCTGCGGTGGATGCGCTCGGGCCACCTCACCCGCCCGCGGCCCCGCGAACCGGTCCTAGGCCCCAGGGCGTACAGCGCGGGCCCGAGGCGGCGAGAGGGGTGGATCGCTAGCCTCAGCGCATGGCCACCACCCCACCGGCCCGCGACGCCGGGCAGCGGAAGCGCGATGCGCTCGCACGGCTGACCACGGACGAGGACGCCTGGGTCTCCTCGGCGTCCACCGACGGCACGCCCTGGCTTGTGCCGCTGTCCTTCGTCTGGCACGACGAACGGCTGGTGATGGCCACGAAGAAGAACAACCCGACGGCCCGCAACCTCCGGGCCAACGGTGCCTGCTGGGTGGCGCTCGGCCCCACCCGGGACGTGGTCCTCATCGAGAGCACGGCCGAGACCGTCGCCTCCGACGCGCTGCCCGACGACACGGGCAAGGCGTTCGCCGAGAAGCTCGGCTGGGACCCGCGCGGCCGGGAGGCCTGGGTGTTCCTCGTCTTCCGGCCGCGCCGGATCCTGGCGTGGCGCGAGGTGAACGAGATCGCGGGGCGGGAGCTGATGCGGGACGGGGTGTGGCGGGTGTAGTCGTGCGCGGCCGTGCGTCCGGGCCCGGGAGCGGCCGGTGGCATGATCGGGGGTATGGGAAATTCCACCCCGGGCCCGCGGCAGCGGCCGCATCTGCCCACCACCGAGTCCGCCGTCACGGCCGTCCGGGAGGTCGCCGAGGAGTACCGGCTCGAGGTGACCGTCACGGACGACATCGGTGCGGACGTGACCTCCCGGCGCACCTCAGCCGGGGCGTTCGCCGTGCTGGACCCGGACGGCTCGCTGCCGCACGAGGCGTTCGTGGAGCTGGGCGGGGACCCGGCGGTCACCGTCCAGTTGTTCCCGGAGGACGATGCGAAGATCACCGTGGACGGGGTGGAGTTCGCGGATGTGCCGCGGGATGCGGTGCCGGCGTTCCTGCGGTCCGTTCACGGCGGCCTGGCCCACGTCAAGACGCGGTTCTTCCCGCCGGGGCAGTGGCTGGTCGTCCCGCTGCCCGGCGATGAGACGTACAAGGAGCTGATCCTGGGCGGGGCGCTCAGCCCCTGGCTCGCGCGCCGCATCCGCTGACCGCGGTCACGGAAGGACCACCATGCAGGTCTCAGAGCGCCGGCCGCTGGTGGTCGCCCGGCAGGAGGTTCCCGGGTTCCGCGGCGGCCACCTCGGCGGACTCGACCTTGGGGTTGCGCATTTGGCGCCGGGAGACCCAGTTGGCGAACCAGGAGAGCAGCATGCACATCCCGATGTAGATCGGCGCGATGATCATGACGACGGGGATGAACGGCAGGTCGTAGTCGAGGTTGGAGGCGATGAGTTTGCCGGCGTGCAGGAACTCCTCGTAGGTGATGAGGAATCCCAGCGAGGTGTCCTTGAGCGCGACGACCAGCTGGCTGATGATCGCCGGCAGCATCGCCCGGACCGCCTGCGGCACCAGCACGTACGTCATGACCTGCGTCTTGCGCATGCCGAGCGCGTAGGCGGCCTCGCCCTGGCCGCGTTCGACGGCGTTGATGCCGCTGCGGAAGACCTCGGCGAGGACCGAGCCGTTGTAGAGGGTCAGGCCGGCGACCAGGGCGGGCAGCGGCGCCACCTGGAGCGCGACGTAGATGAAGAAGATCATGACGAGCAGGGGCATCGCGCGGAAGAACTCCACGATCAGCGTGCACAGCCAGCGGATCGGCCGGTGGACGGAGAGCCGCCCGGTGGCGAGTACCGCGCCGAAGGCCAGCGACAGCACCGCGGCGAATCCGAACGCCCGCAGGGTGTTGGCCAGTCCGGTCAGCAGGAGTTCCTGGATGCCGACGTAGGTGAAGGGGCTCCATTTCGCGGCGGTGAACTGGCTGGTGACGAAGAGCAGGTAGAGGATCCAGCCGATCAGGGCGAGGATCACGACGGTCCCGGCGAGTCCGTAGGCCCGGTGGCGGGTCCTGGCCCGGGGGCCGGGGACGTCGTAGAGGGCGTTGGCGGTCATCGGGCGACTCCGTAGTGCTTCTCCAGCACGTGGAAGATCGCGCTGATGGACAGGGTCACGATCAGGTAGCCGACGGCGATCCAGACGAAGGTCCAGATGATGCTGTAGCCCAGCTCGTTGAGCGGTTTGTAGACGCCGAGCAGTTCGACGACGCTGAAGGCGCCGGCGATCGCGGAGTTCTTGGCGAGCGCGATCAGGGTGGACCCGATGGGCGGGATGACGGAACGGAACGCCTGGGGCAGGACGACGATGCCGAGGGTCTGCGGGAAGGTCATGCCGAGGCTGCGGGCCGCCTCGCCCTGTCCGGTCGGCACGGTGTTGATGCCGGAGCGGACCGCCTCGCAGATGAAGGCGGAGGTGTAGCAGCCGAGGGCCAGGATGGCGAAGAGCTTGAAGGGCAGGACCAGGCCGAATCGCGGCAGGCCCAGCACCACGGCGAAGAACAGCAGGGTCAGCGGCGTGTTGCGGAGGACCGTCACCCACGCGGTGCCGAAGGCCCGCAGCGAGCGGACCGGGGCGACGCGGAAGGCCGCCATGAGGAAGCCGATGGCGAGCGCCAGCAGGGAGGAGTAGACGGTGAGTTCGACGGTGCCGAGCAGCCCCTCCGCGTAGAGGGAGAGGTTGTCGAGGAGAACGTTCATCGGTCGGTTCCTTGGCGGCTCAGGTCGCCGGGTAGCGGTCGATCGGGGGCGGCTCGGGGGCGGGCACCCCGGACAGGCCGAGGGTCGCGTCGTAGGCCTTCTTCCAGTTGCCGTTCTTCTCGTTCGCGGCGAGCGCGTCGTCCAGGGCGAAGCGCAGGGCGTTGTCGGCGCGCGGGACGCCGATGCCGTAGGGCTCCTCGGAGAAGGGTTTGCCGACGACCTTGAGTTCGCGGGGGACCTTGGCGGCGTAGCCGAGCAGGATCGCGTCGTCGGTGGTGACCGCGTCGACCTGGTAGGTGAGCAGGTTGTCCACGCACACCGAGTAGGTGTCGTAGGCGACGAGGACGGCCTTGGGGTACTCGGACTGGATGCGCTGGTACGGGGTCGAACCGGCCGCCGAGCAGACGCGTTTGCCGGCCAGGTCCTGCGGCCCGTGGATGTCGTGTTCGTCGGTGCGCACCAGCAGGGACTGGCCGGCCATGTAGTACGGGCCGGCGAAGCCGACCAGCTTCTTGCGCTTGTCGTTGATCGTGTAGGTGCCGACGTAGAGGTCGATCTGGCCGTTCTGGAGGGCGGTCTCGCGGTTGGCGGAGGCGATGGTCCGGAACTGGATGGTGCGGGGCGGGAAGCCGAGGGCGGCGGACATCATCTTGGCGATCTCGATGTCGAAGCCGGTGTAGACGCCGGTGGCGGGGTCCTTCTCGCCGAGGTAGGGCTGGTCCTCCTTGACGCCGATGATGAGGTGGCCGCGGCGCTTGGCCGCCACCCAGGTCGGGGAGGACGGCAGGCGGAAGTTCTTGACGACCGGGTACTGGGGCAGTTCGCTGCCCTTGGGGCCCTTGACCGGTGGGCTGCCGGCCCGGCCGCAGCCCGCGAGGAGCAGTGCGAGGGCGCCCACTACGGCGAGCAGGAGGGCGGTGCGGGTACGGGGCAGGCGCGCGGAGTGTCGGTATGGCATGGCGGCACCCCCGTTCAGTGCTTGAGGATCTTGGAGAGGAAGTCCTTCGCCCGCTCGCTGCGCGGGGCGGTGAAGAACTCCTCGGGGGTGCGGTCCTCGACGATCCGGCCGTCGGCCATGAACACCACGCGGTTGGCGGCGGACCGGGCGAAGCCCATTTCGTGGGTGACCACGACCATGGTCATGCCCTCCCGGGCGAGCTGGCGCATGACCTCCAGCACCTCGTTGATCATCTCCGGGTCGAGTGCGGAGGTCGGCTCGTCGAAGAGCAGCGCCTTGGGGTCCATGGCGAGCGCGCGGGCGATGGCGACGCGCTGCTGCTGGCCGCCGGAGAGCTGCGCGGGGAATTTCTCGGCCTGGGAGACCAGTCCGACCCGGTCCAGGAGCTCACGGGCGCGCCGCGCGGCCTCGTCCTTCCGCTTCTTCCGGACCTTGACGGGGGCCAGCATGATGTTGTCGAGCACGGTCCTGTGGGCGAAGAGGTTGAACGACTGGAAGACCATGCCGACCTCGGCGCGCAACTGGGCGAGCGCCCGGCCCTCTTCGGGCAGCGGTCTGCCGTCGAGGGTGATCGTGCCCGATTCGATGGTTTCCAGGCGGTTGATGGCCCGGCACAGGGTGGACTTCCCGCCCCCGGAGGGCCCGATGACCACGACCACCTCCCCACGGCCGACGGTGAGGTCGATGTCCTGGAGGACGTGCAGTTTTCCGTAGTGCTTGTTGACCCCGCGCAGTTCAATCAGCGCCTCACCGGCCATGTCCGATCTGCCCACTCTCATCCGTACTGCGGAGAGCCCGCAAACTACCGGGGAGATTGCGGCGGTACGCCCTGACACGCACGCCCAGGCGGGTTCCAGGGGATAAATCGGGTAAGTCAGTCTGGGGGTGTTCAGGGTCCGACGACGCCTCGGCGGCGGGTGCGGGACAGCACGTACGGCCCGGGTGCATAGGGGCCGGTACGGCGCGCAGGCGAGTCCCGGGCTCGCGGGTCAGCTCTCCGCGGCCTCGGCGTACACCTGGGAGAGTTCCGGCGCGCCGTCGTCGGCCCACTGGTGGCCGGCCGCCACGACGTCGATCTCGCGCCCGGACGCCAGCCGGACCACCGGCTGCCCGTCCGGCCAGACGTGCCAGACCGCGCCGCGGACGGTACGCACCAATACGGTGCCCAGATACAGGCCCGCGTCGTTGCCGAGCCAGGGCGCCACCTCGGGGTCGTCCCGCCAGACCGGCTGGAGCTGGTCCAGCCGCTCCAACGACCGTACCGAGTCGTCGAGTTCGACGCCCGCGGTGGCGGCATGGGACCGCAGCAGCTCGCACTCGGACAGCAGCTCGATGACGCTCTCCGGGTCGGCGCGCACCGACTCCGCGAGCGGCACGGACCGGTGGGCCGGCGGTCGCTTGCGCCACTTGTCCAGGAAAGACATGTTCATGGTGTGCAGGGTCCCACCCGACCTGTGGTCGGGGCCACAGGCGCGCGGCGTGACCCGGCGCGGTTCGCCACCTTGACGCGCCCCCGTCGGCTCCCTACCTTCGGTGCGCCCGGAGCGGATCTGCGGCCGGAGGGGGACACGGACCGATGCGTCTACGCCGATGGGGCACCGCCCTGACACTGCTGCTCCTGATGACCGCGCTGCCGGGCACCGCCCTCGCGCCGGCGGCCGCGGCAACCACGGCGCCGCCCGCGCCCCGCCCGCTGCCCCGGCTCTTCGACAACACGGCGGTGAGCGACAACTCCCGCCCCGGTGCGGCCGATTTCGACGGCGCGGGCCGCTCGCTGTCCGCGCAGGACCTGGCGGCGGCCGGCTGGTCGCCGGGGACCGTGCTGACCCTCGACGGCGCACGGCTGGGCTGGCCGCGCGGCGCGGCCGGGACGCCGGACAACGTCCGGGCCGACGGCCAGGCGGTCGCGGTGCGCGGCCGGGGCGATGCGCTGACCTTCCTGGTGGCCGGTACGGGTGGCCAGGTGACCGGCCGTGGAACCGTCCGCTACCGGGACGGCTCGCACAGCACCTATGAACTCACCGCTCCCGATTGGCGCTCCGGGCCGCTGAGCACCAAGGCGGTGGCGCTGCCGCACGTCAACGGCCCGGACGGGCAGTCGGCCGGTCCGGCGCGGCTGTACGCGGTGACCGTACCGCTGCGGCCGGGCCGGGCGGTGGCGTCGGTGGTGCTGCCGCCCGCGCCCCCGGCCGCGGCCGCCGCCCTGCATGTCTTCGCGCTGTCGGTGCGGGACAACGGGCGTGGCCGCACCGGGAGTTGGGCGGCGAGCACGGCCGGCTACCGCGCCGTCGGCCCCTGGCGGGACCGTACGGTACGGCTGGTCGTGCACAGCGGCGCGGGCGGGCCACGGGCGCGGATCCGGATCGCCAACACCTTCGCGGCGGCACCGGTCGCCATCGGGGCAGCGAGCATCGCGGTGCGCGGCGCGGGAGCGGCGGCCGACGGCCGGCCCGTGGCGCTGACCTTCCGAGGGCGGGCCGGAGCCCGGATACCGGCCGGCGCGGAGCTGTTCAGCGACCCCGCGGCCTTCACCGTCCCCGCGGACACCGATCTGCTGGTGAGCCTGCATCTGCCCGGGACGGTGACCGCGGCGCCGGTGCACCAGGAGGCGGCGCAGCTCTCGTACGTGAGCGCCGACGGCAGCGGCGACCGCACGCGGGACCCGGACGGTGGCGCCTATCCGCAGACCATGGCGTTCTGGCCGTTCCTGACCGGTCTGGAGACCGACGGCGGGCCCGGTTCGATCGTCGCGCTGGGCGATTCGATCACCGACGGGGTGAAGTCGACGAGCGGCGCCGATCGCCGCTGGCCGGACGTCCTCGCCCGCCGCTTCCAGGCCCAGCACACGCTGCCGCGTTACGGCGTGCTCAACCACGGCATCTCGGCGAACCGCATCGTCACCGACCGCTATCAGGGCGACGGGGTGAGTACGGACACCGGAGGGGTGAGCGCCCAGCACCGGCTGGAACGGGACGTGTTGGCCCAGGCCGGGGCGCGGACCGTGGTGGTCTTCGAGGGCATCAACGACGTCCGCTCGGGCACCCCGGCCGACGACGTCATCGCCGGTCTGCGGGCGCTGGCGGGGCGGGCGCACGAGCGGGGGCTGCGGGCGGTCGCGGCCACCCTCACGCCGTGCGGGGGCTACCCCGACTGCACCCCGGCCGTGGAAGCCCGCCGGCAGGCCGTCAACGCCTTCCTGCGCGACGGCGCCGGGCAGGGCGCCTTCGACGCGACCCTGGACTTCGACGCCGTACTCCGCGACCCGGCCGCTCCGGCCCGCATGCTGCCCGCCTACGACAGCGGCGACCATCTCCACCCGGGCGACGCGGGGCTGCGCGCGCTGGGCGAGTCGATCGAGCTGAGGACGCTGGTGCCCGGGAGGACACTCGCGCCCTGAGGGAAGCCGTCTCGCGCCCCGGGCGAAGCCGTCTCGTGCTCTGCGGGGAGCGGCTACGCCGTGGTGGGCCGGACGTCCAGGTCCACGACGACCGGGGCGTGGTCCGAGGCGCCCTTGCCCTTGCGCTCCTCGCGGTCGACGTAGGCGTCGGAGACAGCCTTGGCGAAGGGGGCGTTGCCGTAGACGAGGTCGATGCGCATACCGCGGTTCTTGGGGAACGCGAGCTGGCGGTAGTCCCAGTAGGTGTACGGGCGGTCGTACTTGAGGGGGCGCGGGACGACGTCCGACAGGCCCGCCTCGCGGAGGGCCTGGAGGGCGGCGCGCTCGGCGGGGGTGACGTGGGTGGAGCCGACGAAGACGGCGGGGTCCCAGACGTCCTCGTCCGTGGGGGCGACGTTGAAGTCCCCGAGGACCGCGAACGGGCGGTCGGCCGCCGCGTCCTCGGCGACCGCGGTCCTCAGGGCCTCGAACCAGCCGAGCTTGTAGGTGTAGTGCGCATGGTCGACCTCGCGGCCGTTGGGGACGTACACCGACCAGACCCGGGCCGCGCCGCAGGTCGCCGAGACGGCCCGGGGCTCCTCCACGCCGTCGTACTGCGGCCCGCCGGGGAGGCCGATGACGACGTCCTCCAGTCCGACCTTGGACAGCAGGGCCACGCCGTTCCACCTGCCGTTGGCGTTGACCGCGGCCTCGTAGCCGAGCTCGCGGAGCTGCTCGTACGGGAACTGCTCGGCGGTGCACTTGGTCTCCTGGAGGCACAGCACGTCCGTGCCGGAGCTCTCCAGCCAGGCCAGCAGCCGCGGCAGACGGGCGGTGATCGAATTGACGTTCCAGGTCGCGATGCGCATGTCTGCAAACCTACCGCCCGCCACTGACAACCCGGGTCCGGTCCCGGCCGGGGCCGGTTCCGGCCCTGGTCACAGCCGGTTCCGGCGCTGGCCGGTGGGGGGCGCGGTCACCCGTCGGGGTTCAGCCCAGCGCGGTGTGGCTGCCAGGGGTGAGCCGGCCGTGGTCCGTGCCGCCGAGCTTGTCGATCATGGAGTCGTAGATCGGGCGGGCGTGGTCCTGGAGCAAGCTGTCGTGGATGTCGATGGCCCGCCGGGGCGCGACCTCGCGGACGTAGTCGATCACCTCGGCGACCTTGTTCCAGGGCGCGTGGACGGGCAGCAGCAGGGTGTCGACCGTACGGCCCTCGGGGACCGTGAGGGCGTCGCCGGGGTGGAACACCGCGCCGCCGTCGAGGAGATAGCCGACGTTGGTGACGCGCGGGATGTCGGGGTGGATCACGGCGTGCAGCTGACCGTGCACCTCCACCTCGAAGCCGGCGGCGGTGAAGGTGTCACCCTCGCCGACGGTGTGCACGCGGCCCGGGAAGGCCGCCGAGAGCTGCTCGGCGACGCTGGCGAGGGTCCAGATCTCGGCGCCGGGGTTGGCCTCCATGCCCGCCCGCAGCCGGTCCTCGTGGAAGTGGTCCATGTGCTCGTGGGTGACCAGGATCGCGTCCGCGCCGACGGCCGCGTCCTCCTCGCTGAAGACACCCGGGTCGATGACGAGCGTCTGCCCGTCCTTCTCCAGCCGGACGCAGGCATGGGTCTTCTTGGTGAGTTCCATGCCTGCCATCTTGCCGCGCCGGGGGGTGGGCGGGGCCCCGGCATGCTCCCCCGGCTCACGTCTCTGACACGCGCGCCCGCGTCACCTGACCCGCCCACCCCCCGAAGGGGGGTGGGCGGCGGGGAAAAACCAAGGCGCGGGTGGGCGGCGGGGAAGGGGCGCGCAGGCGATGCGCCCCGCAACCACGGGGGCGAAGGCCCCCGGCCCCTCACTCCTCCGGTGTCGTTTCCTCGCGGATCACCTGCTGGGCGACCGCGAAGGCGGAGTTGGCGGCCGGGACGCCGCAGTAGATGGCGGTGTGGAGGAGGACTTCCTTGATCTCCGACGGGGTGAGGCCGTTGCGGAGGGCCGCGCGGGTGTGCAGGGCCAGCTCCTCCTTGTGGCCGCGGGCGGTCAGTGCGGTGAGCGTGATGATGCTGCGGGTGCGGCGGTCCAGGCCCGGGCGGGTCCAGGTCTCGCCCCAGGCGTAGCGGGTGATGAAGTCCTGGAAGTCGCCGGTGAAGTCGTCGGCGGCGGCCTGGGCGCGGTCGACGTGGGCGTCGCCGAGGACCTCCCGGCGAACCTTGATTCCCGCCTCGTACGTGGCGCCGCGGTCCTGCTCGGGCTGGGCGAGGCCGGACTCTATGGCGGCGGGCGGCGCCTGCGGAGGCGGCGGGGGTGCGATCTGCGGCTTGGGGGCGGCGGCGCCGATGGCCGCCTGGCCGCCGGGGCCGGGCTTGTCGTGCCAGGCGTTGGTGAAGTGCCGGATCAGCAGTTCGGTGACGGCCGCGGGCTGCTCGACGGGCGCCAGGTGGGAGGTGCCGGGCACCAGGGCGAGGCTCGCGTCGGGTATGCCGGCGACCAGGGTGCGGGCGTCGGTGGTCGGCGTGACCTGGTCCTCGGAGCCGACGACGACGAGCGTGGGCACGCCGATCCGGCCGAGCGAGGAGCGGACGTCGAACGAGGCCAGTGCCTCGCAGGCGGCGATGTAGCAGCCGGGGTCGGTGGTCCGCACCATCTGGACGGCCCATTCGACGATGGCGGGCTGGGCGCCGGCGAAGCCCGGGGTGAACCAGTGCTCGGGGGCGGTGCGGGCGATCGGGTCGAGTCCGTTGGTGCGGATGACGACGCCGCGCTGCCGCCAGGCGTCGGCGGTCCCGTAGCGCGGTGAGGAGGACACCAGTGCCAGGGAGGTGACGCGGTGCGGGCGGGTGAGCGCCAGCTGGGTGCCGATGGCGCCACCGATGTTGCAGCCGGCGTAGCCGAAGCGGTCCACGCCGAGGCCGTCGAGCGTGGCGATCAGCCGGTCGGCCAGCTCGGCGACGGAGGGCGCCGCGTGGGCGGGGGAACCGCCGTGTCCGGGCAGGTCGAAACGGATGACCCGCCAGTGGCGGGTCAGCTCGGGGATCTGCCGGTCCCACATGTGCCAGGTGGTCCCGAGGGCGGCGCCCAGTACGAGTACAGGGGCGTCGTCGGGACCGTCGATCCGGTGCTGCAGGCTCTTCTCACTCACCCGGCCACGCTATCCAACTCCCTGACGCGATCCTGACACCCGGGTCAGGAAGAGCCGGTACGAGGTCCGCCCGGGCGCGGCCACCGACCACACCCGGGACGGGATCTGCGCAGGTCAGAGCCTCACCGTGGAGACGACACAGACGACCGGGTGGCCCGACTCGTCGTAGCTCACCATGATCCGCTGGTACGGATGCGAGGCCTTGCTCGCGATCAGGACCGAGGTCGTCCGGCCCGGAGAAGCGGCGTTGCAGGGTGTCCGTCGACATCTCACCCCCGCCCTGCCGACATCTCACCCACGCCCTGCGCGCTCTGACATCTCCGTCTGCCCGAGGACGTCACGCACTGACGAGGAGATCTCAGCCGCGGTGACCCGGCCACTTTCCACAGCCGTGCACCGCCTCTTTGCGTGTCAGGCCGCCTGGGTGAGCTCGGCGCGGCCGAACAACAGGGCGTAGCCGGAGGGGAGTTGGGCGAGGATGCGGGTGAGGAGCTCCTCGCCGGCGAGCTGGGCCACGATGTGCAGGACGGTACCGGTGTCCCAGCGGGTGGTGGCCATCGTGCCGCCGGTGCGGGAGGCGATGTCCTTGACGAAGCCCCAGCCGGTGAGGGGTTCGGTGGCGGGGATCTGGGAGGTGAAGGTGAGTGCGGCCTCGTGCGGCAGTCCGGCCGCGAGTTCCACGCGCTCATCGCCGGTGAGCTGGCGCCCGAGGGCGGCCAGCACGGCGTGCACGGCTTCCTCCGCCCGTGCGCGGGTGGGGTACGCGCCTTCGTACCGCACCCTTTCCAGCATCTGCTCGAACGTCATGCCCACGGTGGAGCGGCACGGCTGCTGCTGGGAAATCATCGGTGACGCGGTTGCCTTTCTCGTCCGAGGTGGTCGCGAGGCGGTGGCCGGCTCGCCGCCGGCCACCGGTGTCGCTAGGTCAGGGGAAGGGTGGGCCGCTCCTGCGCTATGCGCGCTGGGGACGGCCGAACAGCAGGTCGTAGCCTGCCGGGAGCTGGAGCAGGAGCTGACGGGTGAGCTCTTCACCCGCGGCGTCCGCGGCCACGCTGAGCACAGCGCCCACGTCCCACGCCGCGGTCTGTTCGGTGGCTCCCTCGATCCATGCCGCGGTGGCCCGTACGAACCGCTCGGGGGACAGCGGCTCGTGCGCCTGGAGTGGATTGAGCAGGATGAGTGCCAATTCCTCCGGCAGGTGGGCGGCCAGTTCTGCCCGTACCTGGCCCACCACGTGTGCGCCCAGCAGTGCCAGCACCGTGCGGGCCGCCCGCTCGGCTTCCTCGGTGGTCTCGTACTCGCCGCGTTCCTTGACCTGGTCCAGGAACGCCTCCCATCGCATGGCCATCGCTGCTCCCTTGCGTAGGCGGCGGCCGGCGGAGGACGGGGCAGTCGGAGGGGAGGCCGTCCCGTCCTCCGGCGCGGCCGGAAGGGGACTCAGCCGCTGATCTCCTTGTGCGCGGAGCCGCCGCCGATGGCGATCTTGCGGGGCTTGGCGCGCTCGGCGATCGGGATCCGCAGGGTCAGCACACCTGCGTCGTAGTCGGCCTGGATGCGCTCGGTGTCGAGGGTGTCGGCCAGCATGACCTGGCGGGAGAAGACGCCCAGAGGACGCTCGGAGAGCTCCATCTGCACGTCGTCCGCCTTGGCGACGGGCCGCCGCTCGGCCTTGACGGTCAGCATGTTCCGCTCGACATCGATGTCGATCGCGTCCTTGGAGACGCCGGGCAGGTCGAGGGCGATCACGTACTCCTCGCCCGCACGATAGGCGTCCATCGGCATCGGCGACGGCCGCGACCAGGTGCCGGACGTGCCAAGGAGCTGCTGGGTGAGTCGGTCCAGCTCACGGAACGGGTCGGTACGCATCAACATCGTGAAACACCTCCAGCGTTTCGGGTCAGGCACTTAGCTGCCAATGCGCTTCACCTGCCATCGTTGTAACATGTCATCCAAGTGATGACAAGTGAGACGTCGTCCATCAGGCGACAGTACGTGCTGGAGACTCCATGACCGTCGACGATCAGCCCAGCCCCCGCGCCCGCGGCCTCACCCCCACGTCCTTCCTCTCCGCCGCAGCAGCGCTGAACACGATCCACGAAGCCCTGCACACCGCCCGGACATCGCACGACCGGGAGCGGTCCGAGCCCGGCCGGGCCAGCTCGGAGCACGCACTCGCCACACTCCTGCTGCTCCGCGAAGTGCGCGATCAGCTCGCCGAGTGGGAACCGGGCCTGATCGAAGCGGCGCGGGAGGCGGGCGCCAGCTGGGCGGACCTCGCCCACCCCCTCGGCGTCTCCAGCCGCCAGGCCGCCGAACGCCGCTACCTGCGTGTACGCCCCGGAAGCCCGGGATCCACCGGTGAGCAGCGGGTACAGGCCACCCGCGACCGCCGCGCCGCCGACCGCACCGTCACCACCTGGGCCCGCGCCAACGCAGCGGACCTGCGTCAGCTCGCCGGCCAGATCACCGCGCTCACCGACCTCCCCGCCGCCGCCCGGACCCCGCTCGCCGAGCTCGCCCACGCCCTCGCCGACAACGACGCGTCCGCCCTCGTCGGCCCCCTGACGGTCACGCACGCCTATCTGGCGTCCGACCACCCCGACCTCGCAGCGCGCGTCGATGACGTCGCCCGCCACACCGACCGACTCCGCCGACACAGCGGCGACCAGCGCCGGAACCGAGCGTGATCTCCGCGACTTCGGGATCTTCCCGCGCGACCCGTTCCAAGAGGCCGACACCGGACCGCGCGGACGGTCACCGCTGCGCCAACGCCTGAGGGGTCGACAGGCCCCTATCGGGAAGCGAACCTGCGCTCCAAGCTTGGGAATCAGGAGGCTTTCGCGTGCCTCATACCTGCCTGACCAGGGGAGACGTCTCGGCGGGAGTGGGGGTTCGCGGCGGAATCGCTGACCGCAAAGAGATCAGCCCCAGGCTGTTGGCCTGGGGCTTTCCTCCGGGGCGGGCTGCGGGATCGACGTCGCGCTCTCGCAGGCCGACACGTCGCTCAGACACAGTTCGTCACCTCCGGTGCCTGGGCAATGACTGCTTGGACGGGAGAACGTGAGGCCGGAAGGCCTGCTCCATGGCCGCCTTCGGAGTCCCAGACCGATAGCAGGGAGAGCTCTGTCTCCTCCGCGATCCGGCGTTCCTCCGCTGCGTTCATCAGGGCACTCGCGGTGAGGGTGCCCAGCGGATCGGCGGCCTCGATCATGAGCCGCGCGGCGGTGGCCGGGGCGGTCTCCGGAGGGATGACCAGCAGGTCCCAACGGCCGACGGTGTAGGAGAACAGCAGCAGCTTGTGGGGATCTTGCTCGGCCTTGAACCAGCCGACACCCACCACATGCCCGTCGACGGGCACCTTTCGTGGGATGACCGGCCAGAAGGTGGGGTTCACCGTGACGCGCGTGATCCGCCCCCACAGGGGGTCGAGGACGGCCGTCAGGGCGGGAAGTTCCACCGTGAGGTCACGGGAGCGGGGCCACCACGCACCGTCGAGCAGAGCCGGAGCGGTGCCGGCCGGCGCCAGCATGAGTCGGAGGGGGAGCGAAGCGGTCCGGTCCTCGACCGCAGGCGTGTACGGAATGGTCGTGGTCATGACGCGGACCCTGCCCCGGGCCCACCGTGTCCGGCCCGGTGTCGTGAATCGCCGAAAACGACACGAGCATGGGAGCTGGTGTACGGAGTGCCCTCGGTAGTTCCAGCTTACTCCCGGTAGGACCCTCCGGACCGAAGCGGAACGACGGGGTGAACGGCACGTGAGGCCTGAGGGCCGCCGGCCAGAGGATGTCGAAGAGGCAGCGCCTCCCGCGCGGGCAGCCGGACACTCTCGTGCGCCATCGGCTGCCAACGGGGGCCGTCAGTCGCACGACCGCGTGGGCCGTCCGGTCAGCTGAGGAAGGACAGCCTGACTGCGCGCTCGGAGCTGTCCCGGTCGGAGTTCACCAGTACGACGGACTGCGAGGGCCCCAGCTGCAGCTCGCCGTCCACTACGGGCAACGTGGCGTGTGGCGGGACCAGAGCCGGGAGCACGTGACCGCCGCCGCGGCCTGGACCGCCGTGGCGGTCCTGCCAACGACCGTCCGCGGGAAGGATGTCGCGAAGCGCCGCCAGCAGGTCGTCGTCACTGCCCGCGCCGGTCTCGATGACGGCCAGGCCGGACGTCGCGTGGGGGGTGAAGACATTCAGCAGCCCGTTTCGCCCGTGAGCGACCTCCCGGAGGAAGGCGGAGCATGCGTTCGTCAGGTCGTGCATGGTCTCAGTAGCGCCGGTTGCGAGGGTGACGGTGCGGGTGGTGAAGGTGCCAGCCATGGTTCACCGGTACCCATCGCGGAGGAACGGCCATAACGGCCGGATGGGTTGTTCCTCCGGGCCTCCGCCGGCGGTCGCACGGTTCGGACGCCGCCCGAGCAGGGCGTCAACCGTGCTTTTCTTCTTCGGCCTCCATGCGCCGGATGCCTTGGTGCGTCAGCGTGACCATGGCCGGCACATTGCCCGCGGCCCAGTCGACCGTGATCAGGTCCTCGCCCACCAGATACGTGCAGGCGGCAGCCAGGTCCTCTTCCGGGATCGCGAGATCTCGCGCCAGCTTGGTTCCGGTGACACCCAGAAGGCGGTTGCCTTCGGTGGCCTCGTACAGAGCCTGCATGATCTTCTCGCGGTACGCCTTCCGCTCGGTCAGTGATGCCATGACTGCCACCTCAGGGGAGAACTGTGGCGCGCGCATCGCGGCGGAGAAGTGCCGGATGCCCGGTCCGGGGGCCGGCACCGTCGCAGCCGCGTACCCGAGGCCCGGCTTCCTCAGACCTCGTCCGCATGCGGACGGTCACGCGCGGCCGACTCGCTGGTCGCCAGCCACGGCCGGGCCGCCGCGTCGGGCTCGGAGGTGTGCGTGGTGTCCACCGTGATGTGGAGCCGGGTCCCGCCGTCGTGGCCGGCCGGGTAGCTGCGCTGTTCGGTGGCGGGGAAACGGTGCCGGAGAACTTCTGCGACCCGGCGCGCGGCCTCGGGGGACGCGGCGACGATACGGACCTCGGCCATCCCTGCCGAAGGCATCGGTTCTGCAGGTCTCATGCTGGCCTCTCTGTCAAGCGTATGAGGTGGCCACGGGGTGAATGCTCACGCACCGCCGCCGGTCATGGAACGGTTGGAGTGTCCTCATCGCCCCGTCGTGCTGTCCGCGGCACGTTGCCGACGGGCGGGGAGATGAGCTGGCCAGGCCCACCGCCGGCCTTCCGGCTCCGGCAAGGAGCGCTCGAAATGTCCCGACCTGTTCACCGTACTCCGGGCGGCGGTCCACCGGCCCCATGCGAGACCAGGCGTTCGCGGAGGCGGGCGGTGCGCCTCCTGGGCACACCCGCCGCCGCTGACGACGACCGCGTGACGTGGTCCTGACACCCGGCGGGTCAGGAAGAGGCGGTACGAGGACCGCCCGGGCGTGGTCACCGACGGCACCCGAAGCGGAACCTGCGCAGGTCAGAGCCTCACCGCGGAAGCAGACACAGACGACCGGGCGACCCGACTCGTGGTAGCTCACCATGATCCGCTGGTACGGATGCGGTGCCTTGCTCGCGATCAGGACCGAGGCCTTTCCGGGCCTGTCGTGGCGCGTCTACCAGCGGACGCACGGTGGTCGGGAGGGCCGAGGGGGCAGGCGTGTCCATGCCCGAGAATGCCCGGGAAGGCGGGAGGAACGCCTCACCGGGTAGTGCGGGTGGAGAGCGGGGCAGTGCTGGCCGGCCGCGCGTGCGGGGGCGGCGTGCGGGGCTCAGGATCGGGGAGAAAGGACCCAGGCGGCGGGGAGCAGCTGCCGATGAGGGAGTGGTGCGCGGCGACGTACCTCCCGACGGCACGGCCCAGTTCTCCCATGCCCGGCGCCAGGTCCTCCCGCGCCCGGCCCAGGTTCTCCCGCGCCCGGCGCGGGATTACGTAGATGCCGCGCTACGTAGTTTCTGCCGACGCGACGGTTCCCTTCCCGGCGGCATGGTCGGTACCGCAGTCACGTAACGGCCCCGGACACGAGGGGCAGACACGATGACCACGGGGGCAGTGCTGCCAGGCATCCCAGGCATCCAGGCATCCAGGCATCCAGGCATCGCCGAACCCCCGGGTCTGCGACCGCGCACGCGTCCCACAGCGACAGTTCCGGCCGGGGACGCGCCAGTACACAAAGGGGGAACACTTGTTCAGCTCGCATCCGGCCGCCACAGTCTCCGTCCCTCCCACGAGCCGGGTGCGGGTAGCCGTCACAGCCCCCGATCCGATCAGCCAAGAGGGTGTCCTCAGCCAGCTGCGTCGGCACCCGGAGGTCGACCTGTGTGAGGACCTCGGCTCCGCGACGGTGGCCCTGCTGGTCGAGGACGTTCTCGACGAGACCGCGCTCGTCCGGCTGCGGCGGATGGTGCGCAGCGAGGGGGCGCGGGTGGTGCTCGTCGTGGGGACGATCCGGGAGAGCGAACTGCTGGACGTCATCGAGTGCGGCGCCGGAGCCATCGTCTGGCGCCGCGAGGCCACCGCACACCGGCTGGTGCAGGCGGTGCTGACCGCGGCCGAGGGCGGGGGCGATCTGCCCGCGGACCTGCTGGGCCGGCTCATCAGCCAGGTGGGGCAGCTGCACCGGGGCGGCGCCGACCGGACGGGGACCTTCCTGGGCCTCACTCCGCGCGAGGCGGACGTCATGCGGCTGGTGGCCGACGGCCTCGACACCACAGAGATCGCGACCAAGCTCTCCTACTCCGAACGCACCATCAAGAACGTCATGCATGGACTCACCACCCGCCTGCACCTGCGCAATCGTGCGCACGCGGTGGCGTACGCGGTCCGCGAGGGCTACATCTGACCGGACGGGCGACGGAGGGGCCCCTTCAGGCAAGAAGCGCTGCCCCGCCGTCGTCCCCACGGTGCGTGCACCCGGGACGGCGCAGGGAGCACGATCGATGACAGGGCGTCGAGGAGCCACCCTCGGCGGGTGGCGGCGGGCGGGAGCGCGGAAAGTGATGCATGAGGTGGACGAGGTCCTCAAAGAGGTCCTCGGCAGCGGGGCACTGGACGGCTCGGGTATCGAGGTGTCCTTCGACGTCCCCACCCGTGACTGGGCGGCCCGGCGCAACGCTCCGGTGATCAATGCCTACCTGTACGACATCCGGGAGGACGTGTCCCGGCGGCAGGGCGGTCGCGCGCCGGTGGTCGACGACCGGGACATCGTCGTCCGCCGCCGCCGGGCTCCGCGCTGGTTCCGGCTGTCCTACCTGGTGACGGCCTGGACGAAGACTCCGCAGGACGAACACCGGCTGTTGTCGGCGGTGCTGGCGACACTGCTGCCTCATGAGCTGCTCCCCCCTCAGCGGCTTCCGGGCGCGCTGGGGGTCCTCGGCCTGCCGGTGCCGGTGACGGTGGGCAGCGTCCCTGCGGAATCCCGTTCCCTCGCCGACATCTGGTCCGCGCTGGGCGGCGAACTCAAGCCTTCCCTGGACGTCGTGGTGACCGTGCCGTTCCCGGCGTACCCGGAATACGACGCGGGGCCCCCGGTCACGGAGGGCGCGGTGGTCCGGGTACGCGATGTGGACGGCGACTCCCTCCGGTCGGCGGAACGCGCCCACCGGCCCCGTCACGTGGCGGCGGCCCGCGCCGCGCGCGAGCAGAAGTCGGCCCACCGCACGGAGCAGCCATGACCACCTCGTCCCCGGACAGCACCACAGCCACGGCCGCCCGGCCCCGGGACCCCGGGGCCGCGGGCCCGGCCGGCGCCCTCCTCGACCGGCTGGCCGGACTGCGGCAGACGGTGACCGCCCTGGTCGAGCACCGGTCCGTCGACGACCCCACCGCGAACGACCCGTTGCGCGGCCTGTACGTGTCCGAGGAAGCCGTGCGCCGTTTGCTGCGCACCCGGCCGCACCCGGTACCGGACGCGGCCGGGCGGCCGGCCGGGCCGACGGGGTGGCCGCAGGACACCGACGACCGGCTGGCCCGGACGGCCGGCCGGCTGCGGCTGACCGAACTCGATACCGCCGTGGTGCTCATCGCCCTCGCCCCCGACCTCGACCGCGCCTTCGAACCGCTCTACGGCTACCTCAACGACGACGTGAGCCGCCGCCGCGCCACCGTGGGACTCGCCCTCGACCTGTGCGGGGTGCCCGCGCATCTGCCGGAGGCCCGCGCCCGCTTCCACCTCTCGGCGCCGCTGCGCGCCCTCGGTCTGCTGACCGTCGAGGAGGCCGACCGCCCGCTCCTCACCCGTTCGTTGTGCGTGCCCGATCGCCTCACCGCCCACTTGCTGGGCGACGACACCCCGGATGCCGCGCTCCTCGGCCAGCTGCTGCCGATGCCGGACGCGCTGCCCACCGCGGAGCACGACGAGGCCTTCGTCCAACGGCTGGCCACCCGGCTCGGCGAGGGACCGTTCACCGCCTACCTACGGGAACACCGCGAGGGCGACGCCCTGCCCGCCCTCGCGTCCGCTCTGCACACGGCGGGCGTCGACGCACTGCGCTTCTCCGGTTCCGCGGACCACGTCCCCGAGCTGCTGCGGGAGGCCCGGCTGAGCGGCCGGGCGGTCGTGGTGTGCGGTCTGCCCGAGCAACCGGGCCCGATGGTGGGTGAGTTGACGAGGGCGACGGACGTGACGGTGCTGCTGGCCGATCCTCGTCCCTACGATCCGCAGTGGTCCGCGCACGACCCGCTGGTGCTGCAGGCGCCCCGGCATCCGGCAGGGGGTGCGGCCGCCTGGCGGACCGCGCTGGGGCCGGCCGCCGACGGCTTCGACGTGGCCGGCACCGTGGCCCCGTACCACCTCGGTGGTGAGCGCATCCGGCGCGCCGCCCGGGCCGCCGCGGCGCTCGCCGCCTTCGACGGGACCCCGCTCACCGCCGCCCACGTCCGGCTCGCCGCCCGGCAGCAGTCGGCCTCGGGCCTCGAACGGCATGCCCGCCGGATCCGGCCCGCGGTGGACTGGCGGGACCTGGTCCTGCCCGACGGGCCTCTCACCCAGCTACGCGAACTCGCCCTGCGCGCCCGCCACCGCGACCGGGTCCTCGGCGACTGGCGGCTCAGTGCCGGTGGCGGCCGCGGCCGCGGAGTCCTCGGACTGTTCGCGGGAGAGTCCGGCACCGGCAAGACGCTGTCCGCGGAGGTACTCGCCGCCGATCTGGGCGTCGATCTGTACGTGGTCCAGCTGTCCTCGATCGTGGACAAGTACGTCGGCGAGACCGAGAAGAACCTGGAACGGATCTTCACGGAGGCCGACCGCACGGACGCGGTGCTCCTCTTCGACGAAGCCGACGCCGTTTTCGGCAAGCGCTCGGAGGTCAAGGACTCGCACGACCGGTACGCCAACATGGAGAGTGCGTACCTGCTGCAGCGCCTGGAGTCCTTCGACGGCATCGCGCTGCTGACCACCAACCTGCGGGCCAACATCGACGACGCCTTCACCCGCCGTCTCGACCTGGTGGTCGACTTCCCCTTCCCGGACGCCGGACAGCGTCTGGCCCTGTGGCGGCACGGCCTGTCGCACGTGCCCCGCGCCGAGGACATCGACGTCGACGCCCTCGCCCGGGACTTCGAGCTGGCCGGCGGTGCGATCCGCAGTGCGGTGGTCACCGCCGCCTACCTCGCGGCCGGCCGGGACCGGTCGGTCGGGGCGAGCGACCTGTGGGAGGGCGCCCGCCGCGAGTACCGCAAGGCGGGCCGGCTGGTCCCGGGCGAAGCGAACTGGTGACGGCGGGCGCCGTCGCCCTACCTGCCATGTTCCGCCCCGCGTACCGGCATCCGCCCCGGCACGCGGCGGCTCGGTCACACGGTGAAACGGACCGCCTCCATCTGGAGGTTCAGCTCCATCGGGCTTCCGCCGTACTTCCACCCGCCGGGGTCGGTGCACGTCTGGCCCATCCACTGCCGGTCCTTGACATAGGCGTCCTGGCACACCGAGCCGTCGAAGACCTTGAAGGTCATCCCCTCCATGGGAGGGTCCGCCTCCTTGTCGCTGCCGATGACCATGTCCTGCTCGTCGACCGCCGACGCCCACTCGTCGCCCTTCCGCCAGCCCGCGCCGACATAGGCGCTGGCGCCGGTGACGCCCTTGGTGCCGGACACGGCGATGTTGACGGCCTTGATGGGCGTGCCACTGCCCACCGCCCCGGCCTCGGCCCCGTCGCACACCGGGTCCTGCCAGCCGCCGTCCGCGACGTAGACGCGGTAGCAGATATGGCGGCCCTGGCTGCCGGCGGCGAACTCACGCACCGCGGTGGCCGCGGTCCGCTCCTGGGGCTTCTCGGGCTGCTCTTCGCCACCGCCGCCATCGCCGCCCCCCGAGTCGTCGGGCTTGGCGGCGTCGGTCGGCTTCGTGTCGGGTTGGGGAGGCGCGCTGCTGATCGGTGCGGACGGTTTGGTCGGCGCGATGTTGTGGGCCGCCAGGGGCTTTTCCCGCGCCGCACTCTTCACCTGCGGCTGGAACGTCAGCCAGATGGTGACGAATGCGATGGTCAGCGCGAGGAGGAGACCGAAGCTGGTGGCCAGCCAGCCGGGCAGGACCCCGCGCTGCACATAGGTTCCGTCCACCTTCATCGGATCGGTGCCGGAACGTCGCACGGTCAGCGCATACGGCTGCTCCTGCTTGGAACCGAACCAGGTGATCTGCCGCGGCCGCAGTGTCGCCTTCACGAACGCGGCCCGGCCCGGCTCGATCTGGACGTTGGCCGGCTGGAGGTCGTACGACAACCGGTCGCCGGTGTCACTGCCGCTGAGCGAGGCGGTGACCTTGGTGTTGCCGAGGTTGTCCACGGCGAGTTGTGGCCGCCCCCGGAACCGCCCCTTCACCGTCGGCGGCACCAGCTCGGCGCGTATCTCGGTGAAGGGGGTGATGGTGAGGTTGCCCTCGGGGACGGCGGGCGCGTCGGGATGTTCGGTCGGGGTGATCCGTACGGCATACGGATTCGGGCCGGCGGTCGCGTCCGGCGTACGCGGCGGCGCGAACGTCAGCTCCACCGTGCCGGTCGTCCCCGGATAGAGCCGCAGCGTTTGCGGCTCCACCGTGGTCCAGGGGGCGAGGGCACCGACCGGTTCGAAGCGGTACTCGTCGACGATGTCACCGGTGTTGCGCACCTTCAGCCGCACGGTGGTGCTGCTGCCGGGGTCGACGGTCGCGGAGGCAGGTTCCAAGGAAGTCCAAAGGCTCACGCCTCGACGCTAGGAGGGGAGGCGGGTTCCGTCAGGAGGCTGCCGGGCAGAGCTGGTTGCCCTGATGGGCGGCGGCGATGTCCTCCGGTCCTGACGGGTCGAAGGACCTTCATTCTGCCGACGACCTCATCCTTGGTCTTCTCATCCGCTTGCCGGGCCTGCTTCGGTTCCTTGTCCAGTTTTTTGCACTGTTTCGGTAGCGCCGCCGGTGCGATGCCGAACCATGTGGCGATGGCCGACTTGCTGGTTTGCCGCGTGGGGCAGAGGCACCCCGGCCCTGGCCGGATGTATGCGTGCGCCAGCCGGACTGACCCCCGAGGCTTACCCGGCCCGTTCCGGCCGTCAGCTCGTGGACCGATCCCGCTTCGGCGTCCGCCCCTCTCACGGCCAAGAGGCGACCAGCACCGGGCCGGGCCGCTTCCGTCCCGCCGTTGTACCCGCCCGCACCCGGGGCCGGCAGGGCCGCGAGGGCAGCCTCGCGGGCAATGAGCCGGGCGGGAACGGCGGGCGCCCGGAGCCGGTCCACGGCGAAGTGCCCTTGAGGGCAGCGACGTTGCCCGGTCACCGGCCCACGGGGCCGTTACGGCGGCGCGGCGCGCACGCCAGGGTGAGGAGTGTCCCGTCTCGTACCCGGAGGAGAGCACAGCATGCCGTCCTACCTGTCGCCCGGCGTCTACGTCGAGGAGGTGGCCAGTGGTTCGCGCCCGATCGAGGGGGTGGGCACCTCCGTGGCGGCCTTCGTCGGGCTCGCGCCGACCGGGCCGCTGAACGAGCCCACGCTGGTGACGAACTGGAGTCAGTACGTCTCCTCCTTCGGCGACTTCACCGACGGGTACTACCTCGCCCACTCCGTCTACGGCTTCTTCAACAACGGCGGTTCCGCCGCGTACGTGGTGCGGGTCGGCGGTTCCGCCGAGGGCAGCACCGGTGCGGGCCCGGCCCCCGCCGAGGTGTCCGGCCCGGTCCCGCCGGTGGCTCTGCCCGCCGCCGAGCCGAAGCAGCTCGGCACGTTCGCCGTGGCGGCCACGGCACCGGGCGCCGCCGGCCCCCTGACCGTGGAGGTCGCCGACCCCGAGGGCGAGGGCCCGGCAGAACGTTTCAAGCTGATCGTCAAGGACGGTGACAAGCCGGTCGAGACGTTCGACGTCACCGCCAAGAAGAGCTCCCGGTCCTACGTCGTCACTCAGGTCAAGGAGCGCTCCAAGCTCATCAGCGTGACGGAGGCGGCGCCGGCGGCACAGCTCGCCCGACCGGAGAACCAGACCGTCACCCTGGCCACGCCGTCGGCCCCGGCCCCCGCACCCGCGCCGGCGGAGCGGGACCAGGCCGCGCACCCCGGCCCGGCCCAGTACCTCGGCGACTCCGCGGACCGCACCGGCTTCGGCGGCCTGGAGGCCATCGACGAGATATCCATGGTGGCCGTGCCCGACCTCATGGCCGCCTACCAGCAGGGCACGCTCGATCTGGAGGCCGTCAAGGCCGTGCAGCTCGGGCTCATCGCCCACTGCGAGCTGATGGGCGACCGGGTCGCGGTCGTCGACCCGCCGCCCGGTCTGAATGCCCGTCAGATACGGGTGTGGCGCCAGGAGACGGCGGGCTACGACTCCAAGTACGCGGCCCTTTATTACCCCTGGCTGAAGTCCTTCGACCCGGCGACGGGCCAGGCCCGCATGGTCCCGCCCAGCGGCCACGTCGCCGGCATCTGGGCCCGCAACGACTCCGAGCGCGGCGTGCACAAGGCCCCCGCCAACGAGGTCGTACGCGGCGCCGTCGATCTGGAGCTGCAGATCACCCGCGGCGAGCAGGACCTGCTCAACCCCATCGGCGTCAACTGCATCCGCGCCTTCCCCGGCCGGGGCGTCCGCGTCTGGGGAGCCCGCACCCTCTCCTCCGACCCCGAGTGGCGCTACCTCAACATCCGCCGGTACTTCAACTACCTGGAGGAGTCGATCCTGATCGGCACCCAATGGGTGGTGTTCGAGCCGAACGACCACGCGCTGTGGGCCCGCATCCGGCGCAACGTCTCGGCGTTCCTGGTCAACGAGTGGCGCAGCGGCGCACTCTTCGGCCAGCGGCCCGAGGAGGCCTACTACGTCAAGTGCGACGAGGAGACCAACCCGCCGGAGTCGGTCGACCTCGGCCGGGTCGTGTGCGAAATCGGCATCGCGCCGGTCAAGCCGGCGGAGTTCGTGATCTTCCGGTTGTCCCAGTTCTCCAGTGGCAACGGGGAGTTGGAGGAGTAGCCCCGAAGGAGCGGGCCGCCCACGCCCCAGCCCCCGTACGTCACCGTCAAGAAGCCTAGAAGGACAGCGAACACATGAGTCTCATGCAGGGCGACTCCCTCACCGCACACAATTTCGGTCTGCAGATCGACGGTGTGATGGTCGAGTACCTCGCGGAGGTCAGCGGTCTCACCATCGAACAGGACGTCATCGTCAGCCCGCAGAACACCGCGCAGGGCAAGATCGACATCAACATTCTGCCGGGCGTGCAGAAGAACGGGCAGTGCACCGTGGTGCGCGGCATGACCCAGTCGAACTCGTTCACGCAGTGGATCAACGACTCGATCAACGGCCGGATGAGCACGGCCCGCAAGAACGCCACGATCATCCTCATGGACTACGAGGACAATCCGGTGAAGCGGTACAACCTGCGCAACGCCTGGTGCAGCAAGATCGACGCCAGCAGCCTGAAGGCCGGCGAGGCCGCCGTGCTCACCGAGACCGTGACCATCGTCTTCGAAGAACTGGTCATCGAGTAATGCGGCGCACGGCTACCGGTACGCCCGGCGCGGGCACCGCCGTCGCGGCGCCACCGGCCTCCCCGGCCGCGGGGGCAGGCGTGGAGCTCCCCGCTCCCGCTTCCCCCGCCGCTCCGGCCGACCCGGCACCCCGCGACCTGCGCACCGAGTTCCCCTTCCAACTGCCGCGGGGCTACGTCGACGAGTCGGGCACCGTGCACCGGGACGGCGTGATGCGCCTGTCGACGGCACGGGACGAACTGGTCCCGCTGCGCGACGTCCGTGTCCAGGAGAATCCGGCGTACCTGTCGGTGGTGCTGCTCGGCCGGGTCATCACCCGCCTGGGCACGCTGTCGATGGTGCACGACGGGATCGTGGAGAGCATGTTCGCCTCCGACCTCGCCTTCCTCCAGGACTTCTACCGCCAGATCAACGCCGAGGGACACACCCGCGCCGCGGTGCAGTGCCCGCACTGTTCCGAGCCGTTCGAGGTGGAACTCGGCGGGAGCCGCCTGGGGGAATCGTGACGTACGCGACCGACCGACTGCACGAGGAGATCGCGTACGTCGCCTACCACTTCCACTGGGACCTGGAGACGATCCTGGACCTGGAACACCACGACCGCCGCGGGTACGCGGGCCGGATCGCGTCCTTCGTGACGCGCGCCGGGGCGGAGGGCTGAGCCGTGGGGTTCTTGGACCGGCTGCGGGGCCGAGGCGGTCGTGGTCACGGTGGAGAGCCGGATACTCGTCTCCGCACTGAGGCCGGTGACAACCGGGGCGGCGGCGACCGCCCCGCCCCGGAACCGCCGACGAGCGATGCGGTGGCCGACGGCGCGACATCGGCGACCGCCTGGAGCGGGCTGCCGCCCCTCCAGCGGTCCGTGACCGACGGCCGGGCCGGGGTCGCGGACGCCGGTTTCGGCAAGCGGCTGCCGACGTGGCAGAACCCCTCGTTCACGAGGGCACAGTTGCGGATCGGAGTCCTGGACACCGCTGCCGGCAGCCTGCTTCAGGGGGCGATGACCGACCCGGCCCGACCGGTGACGGGGCTGGAACGGCCGTCGGACGCGCTGTCCTGGCCGACCGCATCACCGGAGCCGACGGTGCAGCGGGCGCCCGCGGCGCCGCTGCGGGCCCTGCCACCGGCGATGCCGACGCCGGACCCGGCCGGGGGGATACGGGCACCGTTCGGAAGAGGAACGTCCTCGGGAGGGGACGGGCGCCGGGCGCCGGTGGGTGGTGCGGCGGCGTCCGCTTCCCCTGCCGGGCCGGCCAGGCCTGCCGCTCCTGCCGCTCCTGCCGCTCCTGCCGCGCAGGCTCCGCGGGCTCGGCCCGCTGCGGGTGGTCGTCGTGCCGCGCCCGCTGCCACGGCCCGGTCCGCCCTGGCGGCCTCGCCCCCGGCGGCCTCGACCCCGGCGGCTTCGTCTTCCTCAAGTGGCCCGGGCGCCGCGGGCGTTCAGAGGTATCCAGGGGCGTCGACGCCGGCGCCGACGGCGTCGGGCGGGGCAACCGCCCCGGTGACGCCGATGACGCGGGAGCATCCGCCGGTTCCCCAGGTCCGGCGGATGCCCCCTGCGGAGCCGTCGGCACCGACGGATCAGCCTGCGGCGTCCGCGTCTCCGGCGCCTCGGGACCCGCACGCGTCCGCCCCGTTCCCCGCACGAGGTGTCCGCGTGGCGCCCACCGCGCCCACCTCGTCCCGGCTGCGGCCCCTGACCAAGGCGCCGGCCGGGTCGGGCACCGTGCAGCGGAGGGTTCTGCCGGTGGCGCAGCAAGAGCCTTCCGTGCCCGCGGGAAATACGGCAACGACTACGGCAGGCCCCGGTACGGGGGCGCGCACCACGAGGGCCGTGCGGGAACCGAGCGGTGTCTTGGGCGAGCCCGGAGCGGTCTCGCCGGCCGAGGGTGACCGAGGCGAAGCGGGCACGGCTGCCTCGCGCGGCCCGCTCGACCGCCCCGCGCCCGCGCCCGCGCCCGCGTCGAAGAACGTGGGCGCCGGTCCGTCCCCCTCCGGATCCGGCGCAGCGCCGACCGCGCCTGGGCGGGCAGTGGCCGGCCCCCCGGTGCAGCGCGCGGCTGTCCGTCGCGACCGCACACCGGAAGGCCCCGGCACCGACGCGGCGTCCGGCCCCCGTGGCGCGGCCGCCGCCCCTCACGGGGCCGCTGCCCCAGGTGGCGAAGTGCGCGACACGAGCGACGACATGGCAGGATCCCGGCCCCCGGCCCGTGCACCGCGCGGTGATCGCGGCACGGCGATCTCCGGCCCGGTTCGCGTACCGCCGGCCCCGGTCCGGCAACGCAACGCCGCGGCGTCCGGCGAAGCGGTCGGCCCGAGCGAAGCGGTCGGACCGAACGGAGTGGTCGGCCCCAGCGGAGCGGTCGGCCCGAGCGAAGCAGTCCGCCCGAACGGAGCGGTCGCCCCGAACGAAGTGGTCGCCCCGAACGGAGCGGTCGGCTCGAACGGGGAGATGGCCGACGACCGGCGGCCGGCCGTCGGCTCCGGCCGACCGGCGACATCGCAGGGCCCGTCGGCCGGCCGTGCCACCACGACGCCGGGCGGACCGGCGGCCGGTGCGCCGACAGGGACGGCGGAGGGTGCGGGCAACGACGCGGCACCCGTCCAGCGAGCCGCCGGCACCCCGGCCGGTCCGCCGCGCGCGCTGCCCCCAGTCCGGGACGCCGCGCCGCGGCCGGTGACCACCTCCGGCAACGCACCGGCTGCTCACCCGAGTGCCGTCGCAGGGACGGCCGAGGACGCCGGCCGGGTGGCCGTGTCTGCCTCGGGCGCGTCGGAAGCAGCGGTTCCTGTTCAGCGGTCGCTCCCGGCTGCCAACGGCCGCGTACTCGGTGTGCCTTCGGCGACCGGCTCGTCCGTACCGCACGCGGCCCCGGGCAACTCCCCGGCTCATCCGGTGAAGTCCCCACCCCCCGCCGGGAGTCCTGCCGCCGGGAGTTCCCCCGCCGGGAGTTCCCCTGCCGGGAGTTCCCCTGCCGGCAGTCCGCCGGCGTCCGCCACGTCCCGTGCCAGGCCGAACCCGAACCCGAATCCGCCCCCGAACCCGAATCCGAACCCGAACCCCGCCCGCTCCGCACCCGGCCGATCGGTGCAGCGCAGCGTCAGGCGTGAGGCCCCCAGGACGGGCCTCGGCGCCCCGGTCGCCTCGGTGCCCGCGCCGCCGACCGCCGCGTCCCGGGACTCCGCGCCCCATGCCGTGGTTCCCGCACGCCCACACCCCGCCTCGGCCCTGCCGGACGGTGCGCCGAGCGCGCCCCGGAGTTCCGGGCAGCCCGTCTCCCCGCCCCCGGCGGGTACCACCCCGGTGCGCCCCGCCGCGCCGCACGGTCCCGGCGCCGCCCCGCGCTCCGCGTCGTCGGCGCCCCTGGTCCAGCGTGCGCCGGCAGCCACCGCACGGCGCCGCTCCCCACTGGGGGCGCCGGTCACCAGCGTGCCCGCGGACGCCACGCCGCTCGCCGGATTCCCGGCACGGGAGGCCGGCACGCCCGCTCCGGGTCCCGTTCCCGCGCCTCCGGCCGTGGGGCTTCCGGCGGCTCCGCGCCCGCCGGCGCGCACCGCCACCGGCCCTCCCCTCGCCGGCGTCCAGCGCAGCACCGCGCCCCATGAGGGCGCACCGCTGCACCGTCCCGCCCCGCACACCGCCACCACCGCCCCCCGGCCGCTCCCCGTGGCCCCTCTCACCCCTCCCCCGGTACCGCCGCCCCCGCTCCGGCCCGCCCCCGGGACCGCCGCCGCCCCGGCCTCCCCTCCCCCCGTCACCGTCCAGCGCACCCAGGGCTCGGCCATCGGTGCGCTCGCCGCCGGGGCCGCGGCCACGGTGGCCGACACACTGCCCCGGTTCCGGCCTCCGCACCGGCCGCCCGCCGGCGACCCACCCCCTGCCTACAGCCCACCCAATGCCTACAACCCGCCCGCTCCCGACGACCCACCACCTGCCTACGCCCCGCCCACGCAGGCACGGCTTCCGGGGCAACAGCCCCCGCCCTCCTACGCGGAGGTACCCGCCGGCGGATTCGACCCGCGCGCACTCACCGACTTCCAGCTCGACGAGCTGGTGCACCGGATCATCGGCCGCATCACCCGGCTGATCCGCACCGAACTGCGGCTGGACCGCGAGCGGATCGGCAGGCTCCGCGACCCCCGCCAGTGACCGGCCGACGGCCTCCCGCCGCACCGGCCGCCCCACGCCGTACCTCTGACAGCACACCGCACCTCTGACAGAAAGGCCCTTCGCGATGTCCCGCCAGGACCCGGGCTCCTCCCTCTGGTTCACCCTCTCCATCGACGGCGAGAGCCTGGGTTACTTCAACGGGTGCGACGGGCTGTCGTCGCAGGTGGAGACGGAGCAGCGGCAGGAGGGCGGCAACAACGGCTTCGTCTGGCAGCTGCCGACCCGCGTCACCTTCTCCACCATCCGGCTGACCCGCCCCCTCACCCCGGACACCACGAAGGTCGCCAAGTGGATCTCCTCCGTCCAGACGGGCATCGAGCGGCCCACCGCCCAGATAACGGCGCTGCGCGCGGACGGCTCGGAGGTCGCGCGCTGGGGGCTGATCGACGTGCTGCCCGTCAGCTGGCAGGGCCCCGCCCTCGACCCGGCGTCCCCGACCGTCGCCACGGAGGTCCTGGAGATCGCCCACCACGGCTTCACCGACTGAAGACCACCGATCGAGGAGCGGGAGAGAGAACGCCCCATGCCCAAGAGCAGCAACGGCGCCGGTAAGAGCCTGGTACGCGCCACCCTGGCCATCCACGAGCCTCCCGCCGGCACCGGCACCACCCCGGGCGCGCTCAGAAAGACGCTCCGCTTCGACTTCAACCCGGCGCAGCTGTCCCTCAGCCGGTCCGCCCAGTGGAAGGTGACGCCGACCGCGGCCCGACGGGACGGCCCGAAACCCGAGTTCATGGGGGTCGAGCCGCGTTCGATGACCCTGGAGATCTTCCTGGACTCCTCCGACCGGCCGACCAGCGACACGGTGCTGAAAAAGGTGGAGTCCCTGATGAGCTGCTGCAGGGTGACCGCCAAGAGCATCGCGACCAAACGGCCCTCGCCGCCGTGGGTGGTCTTCCAGTGGGGGTCGTTCTCCACCGCCCGGTTCACCGCGTACGTCAGCTCCGTCGAGGCCTCGTACACCCTCTTCGGGACCACCGGTGTCCCCATCCGTGCCACCTGCCAGGTCCGTCTGCACGAGATCCCGCGCAGGACCGGGCGGCAGAACCCGACATCGGGCGCACTCACCGCGCAGCGGGTGCACCGGGTCGTCGCCGGTGACTCCCTGCCGTCCCTCGCCTGGCGGGAGTACGGGGACGCGACGGCATGGCGGGTGATCGCCGAGGCCAACGGCATCGACGACCCGGCCCAGCTGCCCACGGGCACCGAACTCGTCCTGCCCGCCGCCGAGGAGGTACGTCACTGATGGTGAATCCCGCCACGTCCGCAGTCCTCCAGGTAACCATCGGCGACGACACGCTGCCCGACGACGCCGCCGACGCGCTCGTCGACGGCTGGGTCGACCAGGGCGCCGGGGTGCCCGCCGCCTTCCAGCTCACCTTCCGTGACCCGTACCGGGTCGTGATCAGCAGGCTGGGCGCCACGTTCGGCGCTCCGGTCACCATCGCGACCGTGACCGACGGTCAGGGCGCCGGCGACACCCTGCTGACCGGCGAGATCACCGGCTTCGAGGCCGATTACGACGGCACCGGCACGTTCACCGTCATCCGGGGCTACGACTTCGGGCACCGGCTCATGCGCCAGCGCCGGGTGGCGGCGTACCGGAACCAGTCCGCCTCCGACATCGCCCGGAAGCTGGCCGCGCGGGACGGTGTGCCGATCGGCACGATCGAGTCGACGAAGACGGTGTACGAGTTCATCAGTCAGTCCAACGTCACCGACTGGGACTTCCTGGCGCGGCTGGCCGACGAGAACGAGACCGTCATGTCCATCGACGCCAAGGGCAGGTTCCAGTTCGTCAGGCCGAAGCCCGCCTCGGGGGCGCCACCGACCAGCACGGACAGCGATACGAGCCCGCTCGTGCTCCAGGCCGGACACGACATCCTGCGGCTGCGGGCCGCGGTCACCGCCTCCGACCAGATCGGCAAGGTGGAGACGCGCGGCTGGGACGTCACCCAGAAGAAGCCGCTCCGATCCGTCTCGCCCGCCACACAGAACCCGGGCTTCGCCATCGGCGAGACGCCCGGCCGGGCCGCGGCCAGTTTCAAGGCGGGCAAGCTGGTCGAGACGTCGACCCCGTACGACAAGGCGACCGAGGTGAAGTTCGCCTCCGACGCCCTCGCCGAGGACGTCACCGCGGCCTTCGCCGAGGTGGAGGTCGTGGCGTTGGGCAACACGAGACTGCGGCCGGGAGTGCCGGTGACGCTCACGGAGACCGGCGCGCCCTTCGAGGGCAAGTACACGGCGACCTCCGTACGGCACGTCTTCGGCGACGGGAAGCACTACGAGTCGTGGGTGACCGTCAGCGGCCGGCAGTGGCGTTCGCTGTTCGGGCTGACCTCCGGCGGGGGCGGCACGGGCACCGCGCCCAGGCTGCCGAGCGTGGCCAACGCCCTGGTCACCGATGTGAACGACCCGCTCAAGCAGGGCCGGGTGAGACTGCGCTTCCCGTGGCTGGACGACAAGTACGTCAGCGACTGGACCCGGACGGTGCAGATGGGCGGACTCGGCGGCGGCGGGGTGTTCCCGATGGACGTCAACGACGAGGTGCTGGTCGCGTTCGACCGGGGTGCCCTCGACCATCCGTTCGTGATCGGCGGGCTCTACAACGGCAAGGACACACCGACCGCCGTCGGTGACGTGCCGCTGCACGACACCGTCCGGAAGAAGGCGAGCCGGCACACCGTCTCCGACCGGGACGGCAACCGGATGGACCTGCTCAGCCAGAAGACCGGTGGCCGCAAGCAGGGCGTCCGGCTGGCGTCCGGCGACAAACAGCTGACCATCAACCTGGACCGGACCAACACCGAGATCATCGTGGACAGCAAGGGCTCGGTCACGATCAAGGGCAGCCGGTCGGTGTCCGTGGAGGCCGGTACCGACCTCACGCTCAGCGCGCGGCGACGGGTGAGCATCCGGAGCGGCGGCCCGCTCGACATCGAGGGCAAGGGGCTGGTCAACGTCAAGTCGCTCGGTGCGGTCACGGTGGACGCGATGGGCGCCCTGACCATGAGCGCACTGGGCAGCGCGCTGCTCAGCGGGGTCGGGAGCGTACAGATCAACTCCGTTGCCAACGTGGGCATTCGGGCCGTCACGGTCCCGCTCATGGGCGCGGTGACCATCGACGGCTTGATACCGATGGTGTTGCCGGCATGAGCGCCGGTGGGTGCGAGGAAGGGGTGGACGGCCGATGACCGAACAGTTCGTCGGGTCCGGCTGGTCGTTCCCGCTGCGTATCGGGCCGACCGGCGGCATCGCGCTGGTCAGCGGCGAGCGGGAGATCGAGGAGGCGATCCGTCTCGTCCTGGCGACCGCGCCGGGAGAGCGGCCGATGCGGCCCGAATTCGGCTGCGCCATCCACGACTTGGTGTTCGCGCCGGTCAACGAGCAGACCGCGGGCCGCATCCAGCACGAGGTGTACGTCACCCTGGACCGCTGGGAGCCGCGCATCGAGGTCACCGACGTCGAGGTGACCGCCGGCACCGACCGCAGCGTCCTGTACATCGACATCCGCTACCAGATCCGCGGCACCAACAACCCGCGCAGCCTCGTCTTCCCGTTCTACGTCATCCCCTCCCACGAGGAGGACGGCTCCGGCGGCGGCCTCTTCGACGACGGCTCCGGCAACTCCCCCGAAAGCGAACGCTGATGTCCCTGCCTTCTCCCCACCTCGACGACCGCCGCTTCCAGCAGTTCGTCGACGACGCCAAGCGCTACATCCAGCAGCGCGCCCCGGAGTGGACCGACCACAACGTCTCCGACCCGGGCGTCACCCTCGTCGAGACCGTCGCCCACATGGCCGACCAGATCGTCTACCGCCTCAACCGGGTCCCCGAGAAGAGCCACCTGGCGTTCCTGGACCTCATCGGCGTCACCCTCTTCCCGCCGTCGGCGGCCCGTACGGACGTCACCTTCTGGCTGTCCGCACCCCAGGAGGAGGCCGTGCCGGTGCCGGTCGGCACCGAAGTGGCCACGCTGCGCACGGAGCAGGAGGAGGCGGTGGTCTTCGCCACCGAGCACGAACTGGACATCGTCCCCTGCGCCATGAGCCGCCTCATGGTGCAGCACCGGGGAGAGCCCGTCGCCGACCACACCGCCGCACTCGCCGAAGGCACCCACATACGGTGCTTCGCCGAAGCCCCCGGCCCCGGCGACTGCATGCTGATCGGCCTCACGGCCGCCGTCCCGCACTGCGCCGTCGCCCTCGAACTCGACAGCCGGGTGGACGGCGTCGGCGTCGACCCGAGGCAGCCGCCGCTGGTGTGGGAGGCATGGACCGAAGACGGCTGGCAGCCCTGCGACGTCGACCGCGACGGCACCGGCGGCCTCAACCGCGCCGGCGACATCGTCCTGCACGTCCCCGGCGGCCACGCCCTGTCCCGCAACGGCGGCCACGAGGCCGGCTGGCTGCGCTGCCGGGTCACCGCACCCCTGCCCGGACAGCCCTTCTACACCACGTCACCGACCGTACGATCCGCCGAGGCCTGCACCATCGGCGGCACCACCGGCGTCGTCCACGCCGCCACCGTGTACGACGAGGCGCTCGGCGAATCCACCGGCCTGCCAGGTCAGCGCCGGCGGCTCGCCCACGCACCCGTCGTCGGTGACGACCCGCCCCTGCTGCTCCAGACCGCCGAACACGACGGCTGGCAGGACTGGCAGGTCGTCCCGCACTTCGCGGGGTCCCGGCCGGACGACCGCCACCTCACGCTCGACGCCACGACCGGCGACATCGCCTTCGGCCCCGCCGTCCGCGAAGCCGACGGCACCCTGCGCCAGTACGGCATGGTCGCCCCCAAGGGTGCGGTCATCCGCGCCCGCCGCTACCGCACCGGCGGCGGCCGGACCGGCAATGTCACCCGCGGTGCCGTACGGGTCCTGCGCACCTCCATTCCGTATGTGTCGGAAGTCGTCAACCGCGAAGCCGCACGGGGCGGGGTCGACGGCGAGACCGTCGAGGAGGCCAAGGTCCGGGCCCCGATCACGCTCCGCGCCCAGGAACGCGCCGTCACCCTGCGCGACTACGAGGAACTCGCCCGCCGAGCCGCCCCCGAGACCGCCCGCATCACCTGTCTGGAAGGCGACCGGGACGAGCACGGGGCCTACGCGGTGCGGGTACTGGTCGTGCCGCAGGCCGTCCCCGACCCCGGCGGCCGGCTGCGCTTCGAGCAACTCGTCCCCGGTGACCGCCTGTTGGACCGCATCACCCGCCACCTCGACGCGCGCCGCCTCATCGGCACCAGACTCGCGGTCGGCCCGCCCTACTACCAGGGGGTCACGGTCGTCGCCACCGTCCACGCCTTCCGCGGCACCGACACCGACCGGGTGCGCCGCCAGGCCCACGACGCCCTCTACCGCCACCTCGACCCGCTCACCGGCGGCGCGGACGGCCAGGGCTGGCGCTTCGGCCGCCCGGTCCAGTCGGGCGAGGTCTTCGCCATCCTGCAACGGGTCCCCGGAGTGGAACTGGTCGACGAGGTCGTGCTGCATCCCGCCGACCCGCTGACCGGCCGGCGCGGCGATCCGACCGACCGCATCGACCTGGAACCGCCGTCCCTGGTCTTCTCCTTCGACCACCGCGTACGGGTGATCGGAGACGGGACGTGACGACATCGACGTACACCGGAGGCCGGCCATGAGAGGTTCCGTCGACGGCCTCGGCTCCTCCGCCCCCATCGGTGCGATGCTCCCGGCCGTCTTCGCCGACGACGATCTCGCCCAGCGCTTCGTCGCCGGGCTCGACGACGTCCTCGCGCCGATCCTGAACGTGCTCGACTGCCTGGACACCTACTTCGACCCCGCCCTCACCCCGGCCGACTTCGCCCGCTGGCTCAGTACCTGGGTGGGCGCCGAGACCGACGGCACCGAACCCGAGCCACGGCTGCGCGCCGCCGTGGCCGCCGCGGTCGGCCTGCACCGCGTCCGGGGCACCCGGCGCGGCCTGTCGGAAGCGGTACGGCTCGCGTTCGGCGTCGAACCGGAGATCACGGAGAGCGGCGGTGCCACCTGGAGCGCGCGCCCCCGCGGCTCCTTCCCCGGCAGCGCTCGCCCCCACCTCCACGTCGCCCTCCGGTTGTCCGACCCCACCCGGGCCGACACCTATCGCCTGGACACCCTCGTGGCCGCGGCCCGTCCCGCGCACATGCCCTACACCGTCACCGTGACGGCCGCTGAAAGGAACTCGGAGAAATGACCACGCAGGACTGCGGTGAATGCGGAACCCGCGCGGAACCGGGGCAGTCGTTCTGCGACGGCTGCGGTGCCGTCCTCCGCTGGGAACAGGCCGGTCGGCGTACCGGCCCCCCGGCAGCGGCCGACGCCGGTTCCGGCCGGACCGCCTCCGCCCGCCCCGGCGGCACCGGCCCGGCGCCGGCACCCGTCGCTGCCGACGTACCGCCCGCTCCTTCCGGCCTGCCCGGCAGCCACCCTTCGGGGGCGGTCCCGGAGCGCCCCGTGGACCGTGACAGCGCCAGGACGAGCGGCGCGTCCCGGCCCGCCCCCAACGCCCCGGACCTGGAGGACACCGCCCCCAACAGCCCGCCGCTGCCCACCCCTTCGGACGGCTTCCCCCCGGGCGGTCGGATGGCCGACCGTGCCCGTTCCCTCGTCGTCCCCGTCACGGATCCGGAGGCCACCCCTCCGGTGCCTGTCCCGGCCGTGGCCCCGGTCCTCCCCGGCCGACCCGACACAGGCCGGCCCCTCGTACGCGCCCCCGGCCCCCAGCAGGGGACGGTGCACGGCCCGCCCTGTCCCTGGTGCACCACCCCGAACCCACCCGACCGCCATTTCTGCCACCACTGCGCGATGCCCCTCGCCGAAAACGGCGCACCCACGCCCCCACAGCCCGGACACCGCCCCTGGTGGCGCCGCCTCCTCGGCCCCGGCCGCCATGAGACCCCCTGGGCCGGCGACCGCCCCCGCCTCCGCCGCGCATTCGACCGCATCGGCACCTGGATCACCGCCGCCATCGCCGTAACGCTGCTCGTTCTCGGTGTGCTGTACGTCCCCGACGGCATCCAGGCCGTGCGCGACCACTTCGCCGAGCGTGCTCCGGTCGAGCCGGACGGGATCCGGGCCTCGCGGTCCTACCCCGGCCACGGACCGAAGCTGGCCTTCGACAAGCTCAACAACACCTGGTGGGGCCCGGGAGTGTCGCAATCCGGCCAGGGCGAGTGGATCGAGGTGAGTTTCGCCCACCCGGCCCGGCTGCTCGACCTCATCATCACGCCGGGTGTGTCCACCCGCGCCGACCAGCTCGGCAAGTCCGCCCTGCCGCACCGGGTCAAGGCGACGATCACGACGAAGGACGGAGGGACCACGACCCGTGAACTCACCCTGGATCCGGGCGCGGGCGGACAGCGCCGCGCCTTCTCCGTCGGTGAGGTGACCAGAGTGCGCTTCACCATCGAGTCGGCCCACGCCGCGTCCGCGGACAAACAGCTGGCCATAGCGGAGATCGAGCTCTTCGGCCGGTCCGGTGGGGACCAGTCCTGAACCGTCCGTGGGCACCTGAGGCCGATGCGTCACAGCGGTATCTCGCGCAGCTGGCGGCGCGAGGAGATGCCCAGTTTGCGGTACACGTTGCGCAGGTGGGTGTCGATGGTGCGGGGGCTGAGGAACAACATCACGCCCACTTCCTTGGATGTCGCTCCGGCGGCCACCTTTCCGGCGATGAGCCGTTCCTGCGCGGTGAGCCGGCCGAGGGGGTTCTCACCGTGTCGGCGCGGTTGTTCGCCGGTGGCCTGCAGTTCCCGGGCCGCGCGTTCGGCGAAGGCGCGCGCGCCGATGCCCGACAGCACGTCGTGCGCGGCCCGCAACTCGTCGCGGGCCTCGGCGCGTCGGTTCTCGCGGCGCAGCCACTCCCCGTACGTCAGCCGGGCGCGGGCGTGGAGCACCCGGACCCGGGTCCGGGCGAAGTGGGCGATGGCCTGTCGGTGCAGCCTTTCGCGGTCCCCGCCCCGGTCGAGGAGGGCCTGTGCCTGCAGCCATTCGGCCACGGCCCAGGGGACGGGGTTGGTGCGGGCCAGCGCCTCCAGGTGCTTCATGGCCACGGCGGCGTCCTCGCCGCGGCCGACGCGCGCGGCGGCTTCGACGAGCTCGGTGTAGACGGCCCAGATCGAGTAGGAGCCGGCCTGGTGGCGGCGCTGGGCTGCCAGCGCCGCGTCCAGAGCCGCCTCGTAGTTGCCGAGCCCGTTGTGCAGTACCGCCCTGGCGTAGTGCTCGCCGACCGTTTCGAAAGGCCGCCCGTCACGACCCAGCAACTCCCGCAGTTCGCGGTAGCGGTTGAGGTCACCGCGGAAGCCGGTGAGGACGAGCTCGGGCCCCAGGAGCGGTACCGTGCCCGCCGCCTCGTCGACGGCCCGGGCCTCGCTGAGGCTGCGGGCCGCTTCCTCGAACCGGCCGACCGAGACCCTGGCGACCGCCTGGTACCGCAGCGCCTGCGGCAACGAGGCGAGGGCACCTTGACGGCGCGCCACATCCACCTGGCGGTCCGCCATCTCCTCCATCGCCTCGTCGTCGCGCAGGTCGATGACGACCTGGCAGAGCAGGTTCATCCGCCAAGGGCTCGACGAGTGGGCAGCCGCACGGCACGCCGTCACCGCGTCACGCATCGCGGGCACCGCCCGCTCGACGGGCAGCATGGTCTGATCCAGCAAGGCGTCGAGCAGCAGATCGACCGGCCGGGCGGATTCCCCCTGTGGCGCCAGCTTGCGGATCCGGGCGCCGAGCTCCTTGAGGCAGCCGGGCTGGTTGTCGTTGTACATGAACGACGCGAACGCCTCCAGATAGGTCTCCCTCGCCTGGTCAGGAGCCAACTCCGTGACGACGTCGACGAGTCTGGCGGTGGCCTGCGGGCTGTGGGAGAGCTGGTAGTCGACCCGTGCCCGCAGCAGGCGCGCCGCGGCGCGGCCCTTGTCGTCCATCGGACGGCGCTCTGCCCGGGCGACGAGCGTACGGGCCGCGTTCGGTGCCCCCGCCTGCAGCCGCAACCGTGCCGCGGCGAGCAGCCGCCCGGCTTGGCGGTCGGAAGCCGGTGTCAGCTGCCCGGCTCGCTCCATGAAGGCGGCGGCCGCGGCGAATCCGCCGCGCAGGCGGGCCCGATCGGCGGACCGTTCCAGCTCCGCGGCGACGGTCTCGTCGGCGTCGACGGCCGCGTGCGCCCGGTGCCACGCCCGGCGGCCGGGGTCGGTCCCCGGATCGGTCGACTCCGCGAGAGCGCCGTGCACGCGTCGGCGCATTCCCGGGGTGGCCGATGCGTACACCGCGGAACGCACGAGCGGATGCCGGAAGCGCAGCCGCGGCCCCAGGGCCAGAAGCCCGGCGTTCTCCGCGACGGTGAACCCCGCGGCGTCCAGCCCGAGAGCCTTCGACGCACGACGCAGCAGGCCGAGATCGCCGACCGGCTCCGCCGCGGCGAGGACCACCAGCGATCGCGTGGCATCCGGCAACCTCTCGAAGCGATGGACGAACTGCTCCTCCAACGCGTCCACCACGCTGGCCCGGAGGCGCCGTGGGCCGGGAACCCCGAACGGCTCCGCGTGGTGGGCGAACTCCAGCAGCGCCAGCGGATTGCCCCGCGCCTCGGCCAGGATCCGATCGACGACCTCGGCATCCAGCCCGGCATGCGTCGCCGCTCCCAGCACGGCCCGGGCGTCCTCGTCACCCAAACCCGCGAGCGGCAATCGCGGCAGATCGGCGAGTCCGGACACCGAGCCGACATCGCGCGCGGCGAACACCACCGCGATCCGCTCGGTGGTCACTCGCCGGGCCACGAAGACCAGCGCCCGCCGCGAAGCGTCATCCATCCACTGGGCATCGTCCACCACGGCGCAGACCGGTTTGTCCCGCGCCACCTCGTGCAGCAGCCCCAGGACGGCGAGACCGACCGTCAGCGGGTCGGGCGAGGTCTGCGCGCCGAGGCCGAACACTCCCTCCAGTGCCCTCCGCTGCACTGCAGGAAGATTCAGACGGTGCTCGAGTACCGGGGCGCACAGCTGGTGCAGGGTCGCGTAGAGAAGGTCTTGCTCGAACTCCGTACCGGCGGCCCGCAGCACCTCGAACCCGTCCAGTGCTTCCACCGCGGCGTCGATGAGCGCCGACTTGCCGATCCCCGCCTCACCCCCCACCACAACTGCCCCACCACGCCCGCAGGCCGCCGAGGTCACTAATCGATCGAACTCACGCCGCTCTGTATGTCGGGCCACGATCCGCACTGAACTCGACCTCCAAGTCGGTGGTGCCGGCACTTTCTTGAATCCTCATCATGTGGAGAAGGCTCTGGGGCCAGGACGGTTCTGCCAGCCGGGCAGTTGGGGAAACCGGAACGAGAAAATGGGCTCTGACCTGGAGAAACGTAAACCACCTGGAATGCGGAAGTGGGACGCGCCACGGTACCGAGCTGGGAACGTGTCCGCTCGGTCGGGTGGCTTCTCCCCCTGATCACACCGGTGTTAGTCGGTCGTTAGCGGGGCGGCAGCCGTGCGCTAGTGGCCCCGGTCAGAGTGGGTGACGTAAGCGAGAGACAGCGACACCGACTGCCCCCGGGGGACCCGAGATGAGCTCCAGCACCACTGCCCGCACCGTTCGCCGCCGCACCCTGCGCATTGCCGCCGCGGCCCTGACCGCAGCCGCCGGCCTCACCCTGACCGCCTGCTCCGGCTCGGACGCCGCCGACGCGAAGTCCGCGGGCCCCACGAGCGCGAGCTCGGCCGCCGCCAACTCCACCGCCTCGGGCTGGTCCGGACTGCAGAGCTCCGGGAGCGAGGCGAGCCCCGATGCCAAGACCGTCACCACGTCGGGCGCCGCGGGCAAGCAGTCGGGCGGCGCGCACGCCACCGGCGGTGGCAAGGCGGCGTCCCCGGTCCGTACCCAGATCCTGGCGGACGGTATCAGCAAGGCCGAGATCTACAAGATCGGCGCCCAGCGCTACCGCGCCAAGATCGTCGCCCGCGGTTCGGTCGTGGCCACGATGGAGACGACGGGGCAGGACGCCGACGCCGGGCTCGACGCCAACGACATGTTCGTCGTGCTCACGATGGGCGGCGAGGTCCATTCCTGGATGGGCGGCGGGCACCAGGGACCGGGCACCTTCAAGCTCGCGGGCGGCTGGACGGCCAAGGTCACGAAGGTCGGCGAGCTGCGGTACCGCGCGCAGATCATCGGCTCCGAGGGCGTGGCCGCCACTCTGGAGACGAAGGGACACGACGTCGGGGTCGACGCCAACGGCGTGTACATCGTGCTCAGCACCGGCGGCGTGATCAGCGCCCACGGTTGAGGACCCGTGGCCGTCGGTCAGAACTTGACCGTCGACACCGTGTACACCACGGGATGGCCGGGCTCGTCGTAGCTGACCATGATGCGCTGCGACGGGTGCGGTCCGCGGCTGGTGACCGTGGTGCCCGCCCAGGGCCAGTCGACGCTGAAGTCCCAGCCGACCTTCGCCGCCTGGGCCGGCGGGATGGTCTTGCGGTCCTTCTTGAGGGCGGCGGTGCTGGTGCCGACGGCGGCGAGGTAGTGCTCCAGGCCCCACTCGTTGGTCCGGAACTGGACGAACAGCGAGCTGGTTTCCCAGGAGTTGGTCTCGTAGTAGTAGACCGGGGTCGAGCCGATCGGTACCGGGACGTTGTAGATCCGCTGCTGGACCTTGGAGGGGAAGGCGTTGGTCAGGCCGGTGGCGGCCGCCTCGGCCTCCTTGCCCTCGCCGCTGTCGCGGCTCTGCTCGGCGGAGATGACGATGTAGCCGGCCGGGATCGCGATCAGCAGGAAGACGATCAGCGCCGTCAGCAGGGGGCGGCGGCGCTTGGCCCGGGGCGGCAGGGCGGTGTGGTGGTCGTCGCGCATGGTGGGGGATTCGGTTTCGGTCATCGGCGGCCGGCCCGTTCATAGCGCTCGTAGCGCTCGACCCGGCGGCGGTTGGCACGGCGGAAGCGGCGGGCGACCAGGCGGGCGAGGTCCGCGGCGCCCACCATGCCCGCCTCGGGGCCCAGCTGGGCCTTGGCGATGGTGGCTTCGGGGCGGTAGCCGCGGCCGGTGAGGTGGCGCCGGAAGGCGTCCCGGGCCGGGGCGATCAGCAGGTCGTCGGCGGCGCTGACGCCGCCGCCGATGACGAAGCAGGACGGGTCGAGGGCGGCGGCGAGGTTGGCGATGCCGACGCCGAGCCACTGGCCGATGTCCTGGAGGAGCTCGACGCACATCGCGTCGCCCTCCCGGGCGAGCTCGGTGATCAGCGGCCCGGTGATGTCGCCGATCCGGCCGCCGACCCGCTCGATGATGTTGTACGCGACCGGGGAGTCGGCCGCGGCCAGCTCACGGGCCTCGCGCACCAGGGCGTTCCCGGAGCTGTACTGCTCCCAGCAGCCGCGGTTGCCGCACGGGCAGCGGTGGCCGCCGGGCACGACCTGCATATGGCCGAATTCGCCCGCCACCCCGTATTTGCCGCGCTTGACGGCGCCGTCCTCCAGGATCGCGCCGCCGATACCGGTGCCGAGCGTGATCATGACGAGGTGGTCCTCGCCGCGGCCGGCGCCGAACCGCCATTCCGCCCAGGCGGCGGTGTTGGCGTCGTTGTCGACCATGACGGGGACCGCGAGGCGGCCCGCGAGGCGGTCGCGCAGCGGCTCGTTGCGCCAGTTCAGGTGCGGGGCGAAGAGGACCTTGGAGCGGTCCGCGTCGACCCAGCCGGCCGCCCCGATGCCGACCGCGTGCACGTCGTGCCGGTCGGACAGATCGAGCACCAGCTCGGTGATGGTGTCCTCGACGACCTTGGGGCTCTTGGACTTGTCCGGGGTCTCGGTGCGGACCTTCTCCAGGATGGTGCCGTCCGCGTCGACCACGCCCGCCATGACCTTGGTGCCGCCGATGTCGATGCCCACCGTGGGCACGCGCGGGGCGGTCAGGTGGGAGCGCCGCTCACGGGTGCCGACCGTGCGCAGCACGGTGGCCCTGGCCGATCCCCGGTGCACCCGGTCCCGGTACATGCTCATCGACCCACCTCTTCGCCGATACTCCCCCACTGCCTGAACGGCGTGAGTGGTACCCCCATGCGTTGGCTGCGTGCTCGCAAGAGTCGTCTCGTCCCTAGGGGGGTCTCGGGAGGCCGGGGCCTCGGCGTGCGGGTTCGGTGCGATTGTGCATCACCGGCGGCGTCCGGCGCACCGCGACCGGCAGTGCCGCGCCCCGCGCGGCCGGGCGGCCGGTGCGGGGCGCGGCATGCTGCTGACCTGGTCAGTCGGGCCGGTGGCCGCCGGGGAATTCCGGGGTGGCGGTGCGGGCCAGCTCGTGACTGAGTTGTTCCAGTTCGCTGCCGCCCGCCATTTGACGGGTCAGCTCCTCCAGGGCGATCTCCTGCTTGGTGTGGCTGCCGGCCATGGTGCCGCGCTTGAGGAGGACGAAGCGGTCGCCGACGAGGTAGGCGTGGTGCGGGTTGTGCGTGATCAACACCACGCCGAGGCCGGCGTCCCGGGCGGCCGCGACGTACTTGAGGACGACGCCGGACTGCTTGACGCCGAGCGCCGCCGTCGGCTCGTCCAGGACCAGGACCTTGGCGCCGAAGTAGACGGCGCGGGCGATGGCCACGCACTGCCGTTCGCCGCCCGACAGGGTGCCGATCGGCTGGTCGACGTCGCGCAGGTCGATGCCCATCCGCAGCAGCTCGCTGCGGGTGGTCTCGCGCATCGTGGCGACGTCGAGCCGCTTGAAGGGGCCGATGCCGGTGGTGGGCTCGGAGCCGAGGAAGAAGTTCCGCCAGACCGGCATGAGGGGGACGACGGCGAGGTCCTGGTAGACGGTGGCGATCCCGCGGTCGAGGGCCTCGCGCGGGGAGGCCAGGGTGGTCTCCTCGCCCTCGATGGTGAAGGTGCCGCGGTCGTGCCGGTGCAGCCCGGCGATGATCTTGATGAGGGTGGACTTGCCGGCGCCGTTGTCGCCGAGCACGCAGGTGATCTCCCCCGCGTGCACCTCCAGGGACACGCCCTCCAGTGCCCGGACGTTGCCGTAGTACTTGCTGACGTCGGTCAGCTCGACCAGCGCTGTCATGCCTTGTCCTCCGCCCGCTTGCGGACCCATGCGTTCAGGAGTGTGGCGAGCAGCAGCATCGCGCCGAGGAAGAACTTGTACCAGTCCGGATTCCACTGCGCGTAGACGATGCCCTTGCTGGCCATGCCGAAGATGAAGGCGCCGACGGCGGCGCCGATCGCCGAGCCGAAGCCGCCGGTCATCAGGCAGCCGCCGACCGCCGCGGCGATGATGTAGAGGAATTCGTTGCCGACGCCGTCGCCGGACTGGATCGCGTCGTAGGAGAACAGCAGGTGCTGGCCGGAGACCCAGGCGGCGAAGGCGACACCCATGTAGAGGCCGATCTTGGTCTTGGTGACCGGGACGCCGACCGCCCGGGCGGCATCCGCGTTGCCGCCGACCGCGAAGATCCAGTTGCCGACGCGGGTGCGCAGCAGGACCCAGGTGGCCAGGGCGACCAGGGCGATCCACCACACGATGGTGACCTGGATGTCGACGCTGCCGACGGTCAGGTGCGAGGCGAAGAGGGTGCGGGCCGAGTCGAAGCCCTCCATGTCGGCGATGGACTTCGTCGACACGGTGCCGCTGATCAGCTTGGTGAAGCCGAGGTTGAGGCCGGTCAGCATGAAGAAGGTGCCGAGCGTGATGATGAAGCTGGGCAGTTTCGTCCGGGTCAGCAGGAATCCGTTGAACGCCCCGATGGCGAGGGTGACCAGCAGGGACACCCCGACGCCGACCCAGGTGTTGGCGGTCATCTGGTAGCTGAACATCGACGAGATCAGCGCCGAGCTGACGACCATGACGCCGGCCGAGAGGTCGAATTCCCCGCCGATCATCAGCAGTGCCACCGGTACGGCCATGATCCCGATGGTCGAGGAGGCGTAGAGCACGGTGGAGAGGCTGGACGCCCGCAGGAAGGGTTCGGCGACGAGCGAGAAGAAGACGAAGACCGCGGCGGCCCCGACGACGGAGCCCAGTTCGGGGCGGCCCATCAGCCGGCGGGCCAGGGAGCGGTGCAGCAGCCGTTCGTCCTGGACCGGTGCCTTGAGGGTGGTGGTCATCGGGTACCCCGCTTCGTGTAGTCCTGCAGGGCGCCGGCGTCCTTCTTGGTGATCACCTGCGGCCCGGTGAGCACCGGCTTCCCGCCGCCGAGGGTGTCGGAGTTGTACTTGTACAGCCAGAGCAGGTCGACCGCCTCGTAGCCCTGGAGGTAGGGCTGCTGGTCGACGGCGAAGCCGAGGATGCCGTCCTTGAGGCCGGCCGCGACCTGGGCGTTGAGGTCGAAGGTGTCGATCTCGGCCTTGCTGCCGGCCTGTTCCCTGGCCTTGACGGCGGTGGGTGCGAAGGGTGCGCCGAGGGTGACCACGGCGTCGATGGACGGGTCGGCCTGGAGCTTGGACTCGATGGAGGACTGCACGTCGGGCATGTTGGTGCCCTCGACGTAGAGCTTCTCCAGCTTGCCCTTGAAGGTCTTGGCGGCGCCCGCGCAGCGCTGTTCGTGGCCGACGTTGCCCTGTTCGTGCAGGACGCACAGGGCCTTCTTGCGGCCGCGCCGGTTCAGCTCGTCGCCGACCGCCTCGCCGGCCACCGTCTCGTCCTGCCCGATGTGGGTGAGCGCACCGAACGCCTTGGACTCCTCGGCGCCGGAGTTCACGGTGATCACCGGGATGCCGGCCTTCTCGGCCTTCTCGACGACGTCCTTCATGGCGTTGGGCTTGGCGAGGGAGACGATCAGCCCGTCGACCTTCTGGTCGATGTAGGACTGCACCAGCTGGCTCTGCCGCTGGGCCTCCTCGTCGTGCCCGTAGACGAACTTGATGTTGTCCTTGGCGGCGGCCTGCTGGGCGCCGTTCTGCACGATGTCCCAGAAGGTGTCGCCGTCTCCCGAGTGGGTGACCATCGCAAACGTCCACCTGGGGGTGTTCACCGCGGCCTTGCCGCCGGCGACCTTGGCGGCGCGCTCGTCCTCGGCGCGCTTGCCGCCGGTGCTGCTGCATCCCGCCAGGGAGGCGCCGAGCACCGCCGCCAGCACGGCGCTCACGACGCGTCCCCTTCTTCGAACCCTTGCCACGAGGACTCGCCCTTCCCGCTGATCTCGCCGTGTCGGCTGCGTCGGTCGTATTCGCTGTGTGGGCCGCCCGGCCGGGGCGGGTGCGGTGCCGCACTCCGGCGCCGGCCGGCCAGGGCCAACCGGCCAAGTATCCGTTACCGGTGATCTGTCCCGGTTCATGGGGTCGTCCCGTCTTCCCTCTGGTCTCACCTGGTGCCTCGCCCGGTGTACTCGGTCAGCTGGGGTACGTCCTTCTGCGTCACCAGCGCGGGCCCGGTGAGCACCGGCTTCCCGCCGCCGAGGACGTCGGCGTTGGTCTTGTGCAGCCAGAGCAGGTCCACCGCCTCGTAGCCCTGGAGGTAGGGCTGCTGGTCGACGGCGAAGGTGACGTCCTTGGCCTTGAGCAGTTTGACCACGGCGCCGTTCAGGTCGAACGTCGCGATCTGCGCGCTGCTGCCGGCGTCCTGCTTGGCCTTGACCGAGAGCGCCGCGATCGGGGCGCCGAGCGTCACGATGGCGTCGAGCGACTTGTCGGACTGCAGCTTGGCCTCGATCGAGGACTGGGCGGCGGGGGCGTTGGTGCCGTCGACGTTGAGGTTCTCGACGGTCCCGTGGAAGCCCTTGCGGACGCCCGCGCAGCGGTCCTCCAGGGAGACGTTGCCCTGCTCGTGCAGGACGCAGAGGACCTTCTTCACGCCCCGGTGGTTCAGCTCCTCGCCGACCGCGCGGCCGGCCACCGACTCGTCCTGCCCGATGTGGGTGAGCGCCCCGTACGCCCGGGAGAACTCACCGCCGGAGTTGATGGTGATCACCGGGATGCCCGCGGCCTCGGCCTTGCGGACGGCGGCCTTGACGGCCTGCGGTTTGGCGAGGGTGACGATCAGCCCGTCGACCTTCTGGTCGATGTAGGACTGGATCAGCTCGGCCTGCTGGCCGCCCTCCTTGTCGTGGGCGTAGAGGAACTTCACGTGGTCCTTGGCGGCGGCCTGCTGGGCGCCGTTCTGGACGATGTCCCAGAAGGTGTCGCCGTCGCCGGCGTGGCTGACCATCCCGATGGTCATGTGGGTGCCGCCGGCCCCCTCGTCCTTGGCGTCCTGGCCGCCGGTGGCGCTGCACCCGGCGACCAGTGCGACGGTGGTCAGTAAAGCGGCGGCGCTGCGGAGGGTGAGCCGCCGGACGCCGGTCGTACGCACGCTGATCATCGTGGAACCGCCTTTTCTCCACGGCCGCCGGAATGCGGCTGGAGGAGTTGTAACGGGCGGCGCGGAGCCACGTCAATGCTTTGTCAGAACATTCTGACGAAAGCACATGGACGGGCGAACGTACGCCGTGGCCGGCCCCGGCGGGTCCCCCGCGGACCGCCCGCCGCCGTCACGGCCGTACGAGCAGCTGGAACTCGAAGGCGTAGCGCGATGCCCGGTAGACGTGCGAGCCGAACTCCACGGCGCGTCCGGTGTCGTCGAAGGTCGTCCGCTGCATCGTGAGCAGCGGGGCGCCCTCGGGCTCGTCCAGCCGCTGCCCCTCCTCCGCGGTCGCGGCCCGGGCGCCGACGGCCTGGCGGGCGCTGTGCAGGGTGATCCCGGCCGACCGCATCAGGCGGTACAGCCCGGTCTCCTCCAGTTCGGCGGTGTCCAGCCTCAGCAGGCCGGCGGGGAGGTGGTTGCGCAGGTGGGCGACCGGTTCGCCGTGGGTCAGCCGGAGCCGCTCGACCAGCGCGACCTCCGCGCCCTCGGCGATGCCCAGCGCGGCGGCGACCTCGGCGTCGGCCTCGATGGTGGTGTTGAGCAGCACCCGGGTGGCCGGTTTCTGTCCGGCCGCCTCCAGGTCGTCGTAGAGGCTGCTCAGCTCCAGCGGGCGCTTGACCTGGCTGTGCACGACCTGGGTGCCGATGCCGCGGCGGCGCACCAGCAGCCCCTTGTCGACCAGCGACTGGATGGCCTGGCGGACCGTGGGCCGGGACAGCCCGAGCCGGCCGGCCAGCTCGATCTCGTTGCCGAGCAGACTGCCGGGCGCCAGTTTGCCGGTCTCGATCGCCGCCTCCAGCTGCTGTGACAGCTGGAAATACAACGGGACCGGACTGCTCCGGTCCACGCTGAACTGAACGGGGCTCTCGGCGCCCAGGGCCTGTTCCGTATCGCGTTTCCCCACGTTCGCGAGCGTATCCGCCCGCACAGATGACGGGAAGTCCGGAGGTCACATTGTCCGGACATGGGCGGCAACCGTGCGGCCGCGGCGGACTACCAGGGCAGCGGGCGGCCGTCCCGGAAGAAGCCGCCCGTGGGGCCGTCGTCCGGCAGGGTCGCCGCCCGCACGACACCGGCCGCGCCCTCGGCGACCGGCCGGCCGCCCGGCCCGCCCATGTCGGTGGCCACCCAGCCCGGGCAGACCGCGTTGACCAGCACGCCGTCGGCCCGCAGCTCGGCGGCCAGCATCCGGGTGAGCGCGTTGAGCGCCGCCTTGGACGCGGTGTACGCGGGGGTGCCGCCGCCCATGTTGGTCAGTGAGCCGGCCTCGCTGGAGACGTTGACCAGCCGCGGATGGTCCGAGGCGCGCAGCAGCGGGGCGAACGCGATCGCGGTGCGCCACGGCCCGTAGAGGTTGGTCTCGGCCACCTCGCGCACCCGGGCGAGATCGGCGGTGACGGCCCGCTGCCCGGTGTCGTAGCCGATGGCGGCGTTGTTGACCAGCACGTCCAGCCGGCCGAAGCGCTCGGCGACCTCGGCCGCGGCCGCCGCCACCCCGGCGTCGTCGGTGACGTCCATGCGCAGCGGCCGGACGTCCCGGCCCGCCCCGGGAGCGCCGCGCAGTTCCGCGGCCGCCCGCCGCACGGCGTCCGGCGCGCGCCCGGTCAGCAGCACCGTGTACCCGCGCGCCGTCAGCTGCCGGCACACCTCGCGGCCGATACCGCGGGTGGCGCCGGTGACGAGGGCGACGGGTCCGGTGGGAGGGTCGGCGTCCATGGGGCCATCTTCCGTCCCCGATCTCCTGCGCGTCCAAGGCCGTTTCTGATAACCCATGGCTATGGATGCTCATCTGCGGGACCTGCGCTACTTCGTCGTCACGGCCGAGGAGTTGAACTTCACCCGGGCCGCCGAGCGGCTGTTCATCTCCCAGCCGGGGCTGAGCAAGCAGATCCGGCAGCTGGAGGACGGGCTGCGGGTGAAGCTGTTCGTCCGCGACCGGCGCACGGTCACGCTGACCGCGTCCGGTGCCGCGCTGCTGCCCCGGGCGCGGGAGCTGGTCCAGCTCTGGGACGAGGCGCAGCGTGCGGTCAGCGACGCGGCCGCCGCGGAGGCCGCCGTGCTGACCCTGGGCATCTCGACGAGCACCGGCCGCGGGCTGCTCCCCGCGATCCGCACGCGGCTCGCCGAGCGCCGCCCCAACTGGCGCCTCCAGGTGCGCCAGATCGACTGGGCGGACGCCACCGCCGGGCTCGCCGGCGGCGAGACGGACCTGGCGCTGCTGTGGCTGCCGTTCCCCGGGCAGGAGGAGTTCGCCGTGCAGGTCGTGGCCACCGAACCGCGGTGGGTGGCGCTGCCGGCCGGCCACCCTCTCGCCGAGGCCGCCGAGATCCCGTTCGCCGCGCTGCTCGACGAACCGTTCCTGGCGCTGCCGGAATCCGCCGGGGCGCTACGGGACCACTGGCTCGCGGTGGACGAACGGGGCGGCCGGCCGGTACGCATCGGCGGGGTGGTCGCCAACGCGGACGAGACCTTCGAGTCGGTGGCCGAGGGCCTCGGCGTGGTCCTGCTGTCGGCCGGGAACGCCGCGATCTACCGGCGTCCCGGAGTCGTCGCCCGCCCCGTCACCGGCCTGACGCCCGCCCAACTCGCCCTGGTCCGCCGCCCGGACGACCACCGCACCGTGCTGCGCGACGTCCTCGACGCCGTCCGGCACCACCGGTCGCCATCCGTCACCCCCTGACCGAGAACCACACCCGTCCGCACGACCGCATGTCCGCGCGTCCCCTGTGAGGAGTTCCCATGTCCGTACGCCGGGTCGTTCCCGACCTCCGGTCGACCGCCCTGGAGGAGAACCGTGACTTCTACGGGCTGCTCGGCCTGGAGGAGGTCATGAACCAGGGCTGGGTCATGACGCTGGCCGCGCCGGCCAACCCCACCGCCCAGCTCACCTTCCTGACCGCGGACCGGACCGCTCCGGTCACCCCCGACCTCAGCATCGAGGTCGACGACGTGGACGCGGCCTACGCCACCCTGCGGGCCGCGGGCGCCACGATCGTCCGGCCCCTCGCGGACGAGGAGTGGGGCGTACGCCGCTTCTTCGTCCGCGACCCGGACGGACGGGTCGTCAACGTCCTGGGACACACGGTCAGTCGGCCCTGACGGCGAACGGACCCCCGTCCCCGAAGACCCGCTCGGCGAACCGCTCGCCGATACGGCGATGACCGGCCGGGTCCGGGTGGAGCGCGTCGGGCAGCGGCAGTTCGGCGTGGTCCGCCTCGCCGTAGAGCACCCGGCCGTCGAGGTAGTGCAGGTTGGGGTCGTCGGCCGCCCGCGCGGCGGTGATCCGGGCCAGCTCGTCCCGGATGCGGTTCAGCGTGAGGCGCCCGGGGTCCTTGGGGTCGCCGAGGGCCGTGAAGCGCAGCGTCCCGGAGCTGAAGTCCGGTGCGCCGGGCCCGGGGGTGTCCTCGTGGACCGGGCACAGGACGGCCGACACGACCAGCAGCGGCGCGGTCGGGTGCCCCTCACGGATCGTGTCGAGGAAGCCGTGGACCGCCGGCCCGAAGGCGCGCAGCCGCATCAGGTCGTGGCCGACCAGATTGATGCCGATCTTGACGCTGATCAGGTCCGCGGGGGTGTCCCGCATGGCGCGCGCGGTGAACGGGTCCAGCAGGGCGTTGCCGCCGAAGCCGAGGTTGATCAGCTCCACCCCGCCGCGGGCGGCGGCCAGCGCCGGCCAGGTCGCGGTGGGCCCTTCGGCGGAGGAGCCGTGGCTGATCGAGCTGCCGTGGTGCAGCCAGACCCGGCGGCCGTGGTCCGGGGCGGCCTCGACCGGGGCGTCCGTGCGCAGCGCGATCAGCTCGGTGGTCTCCGTCTGCGGCAGCCAGATCTCGATGTCCTTCACACCGGCGGCCAGACCGGTGAACCGGAGGGTGCCGGGCGGGCCGGGGCGGGTGACGATCGCCTGGGTGGCCATGTCGATGGTGCGGACGTTGCCGGCCGCGACACCGGCCCGGGCGGTGAACCGGCCGTCCACGACCAGGTCGTACACGCCGTCCGGCTGGGGCGGGGCGCCCTCGTAGACCGTCTTCGTGGGGAGCGTGTCCAGCTCGACGGCGGTGGCGCGGGTGCGGAACACCAGCCGTACGCCGGAGGGCTGGGACTCGACCATGGCCAGGTAGTCGTCCGGCCACTGCTGACGGGCCCACGCGGGCAGCCGGTGCGGCAGCACGCCGTGCGCGGTGCGCTCCACCTCCAGGGCGCCACGCAGGAAGTGCGGTTCCACGGGAGTGGTGATCCAGTCGGTCACGTGGGCCTGCCTGCGGGGGTAGGGAACGTCCGGGGGACGCCGTCGAACGGAAGGATCATGACCATCAGCCTGCCCGTCGTATGCCCGTTTCGCACCCGCATTTCCTCAGCCGCCGCCGGCCGGACCGTTCCCGGCCGGGTCACCGCCGGCCGGACCGTTGCCTGCCGGACCGTTGCCGGCGGGTCCGTCGAGGGACAGCACCGTGCCCTGAGCCACCGCGCACAGGCGCTCGGTGCCGTCCGCGTCGAGCACCGTCAGATCGCACCGGCACACGGCCTGCCGGCGGCCGGCGTGGACGACCTCGGCGCGGGCGCGGAGCGTACGGCCGCGCGCCGGCCGCAGGTACTGGATGGAGAAGCCGCCGGTGACGATGGCCGGGCCCAGGGCGGTGGCCGCGGCGAACGTGAGGGTGTTGTCGGCGGCGTACGACAGCACCCCGCCGTGCACGAACCCGTACTGCTGGAGCAGTTCCTCGCGGATGTCCAGCTCCAGCGTCGCCCCGCCGTCCCCGAACGCGGTGAGCCGCGCCCGCAGCAGTCTGCTGAACGGCTGCTCGTCCAGGCCCTTTTGAGCCGTCGCGAGATCGAAGGCCGCGGCGGGATCGAAGGCCGCGGCGGGATCGAAGCCGGCGCCGCCCCGCTCGGTTTCCGTCATCACTCCCCCATCCAGGCGTTCTCGTACTTCCGGTAGGTGCCGTCGTGGGTGGCCAGATGTACCCACTGGTTCACATAGGCGGTGAAGTCGTGGTCGCCCCGGGGCAGCGCATAGGCCTTCTCGGAGAAGGTGAAGGGCTTGTCCGGGTGGACCGAGCAGAGTTCGGGGTGGAGCTTGGCCTGATAGCGGGTCTCGCTGGCGTCGGTCATCATCACGTCGGCGCGGCCCGCGATGATCTCGTCGAAGATCGTGGTGTTGTCCGGATGGACCTTCAGGGTCGCGTGCTTGATGTGGGCGCGGGCGAACTCCTCGTTCGTGCCGCCAGGGTTGACGATGACGGTCGTGCCGGGGCGGTCGATCTGCTCCAGCGTGCCGTACTTGTCCTTGTCCGCGCAGCGCACGATCGGGGTCTTGCCGTCCGTGCGGGTGGGCTCGCTGAAGGAGACCGCACGGGCCCGCGCCAGGGTGATCGAGACGCCGCCCATGGCGATGTCGCAGCGCCCGGCCGACAGGTCGCCGACCAGTCCGGCCCAAGTGGTCGGGACGTAACGGGGCTTGGCGTCCAGGCTCCGGGCGAGGTCCCGGGCCATGTCGATGTCCACCCCGCGGTAGGTGCCGGTGCCGGGGTCGCGGTAGCTGAAGGGGCGGTAGTCGCCGGTGGTGCACACCCGCAGCTCCCCGCGCCGCGGAACGGTGTCGAGCGCCGACACCTGCCGTCCGTGGGCGGGAGTGGGCCTTCGTGCCGGGGCGGGGGCGCCGGACGCCGCCGGGGCGGCTGCGGTGACGGCGAGCAGACAGGCGAGGGCGGAGAGGGTGACGGCACGCTTCATCGGGTCTCCTGGGGCTCCTTGGGCCGCGGGCGCGGGGCTGACGCCTCATCGGATGATCGCGCGCTCAGCCTGGCAGAGCCGGTGATCGACGTGAAGCCCCTGCCCGGGGACCGGGACGCCCGGCCGGTCGGCCGGCCGAGCGGGGAGGGTGGGAGCCGGCCACCCGTCAGCGCGTCGGACCGGCGGGGCCCGGCAGCCGTCAGGGCGGGCCGGTGGACCGGCCGCCGGCCGTCAGTCCGTCAGTCGCCGTACAGGCCGTCCTCGTCGTCGCCCGCTGTCCCGTCCTGGGTGGCTTCGGCGAGACGGGCGAGGAGCACGGCGGCGCGCTTGGCGACGGTGTCGCGGTCGCCTTCGGAGAGGGCGGCGCCCATGCCGACGGCGGCCGCCCCGGCGGCGATCCACTCGGGTGCGCTGTCGACCGTCACCCCGCCGGTCGGCAGCAGCGGCGCCTGCGGCAGTGCCGCGCGGACCTCCCGGAGCCAGGACGGGTCGTGCGCCGAGGCGGGGAAGAGCTTGAGGGCGTCCGCGCCGAGCTCCAGGGCGCGGACGATTTCGGTGGGCGTCGAGACACCGGGGAAGACCGGGACGCCATAACGGTGCGCGGTGCGGATGACCTCGGGATCCAGGCTGGGCGAGACCAGGAAGCGGGCGCCGGCGTCGACCGCCATCCGAGCCGACATCGCGTCAAGGACCGTGCCCGCGCCGATGACCGCGTCCTCACCCAGCTCACGCGTCAGCGTCGTGACCGCCTCCAGCGCGAAGGGGGTGGTCAGGGATATCTCCAGGGTCGTGATGCCGGCCGACAGCAGGGTGTCGGCGGTGGCGCTCGCCTCGTCGTAGGTCTTGCTGCGAACGATGGCGAATACGCGCTGCGCCAGTGCGGCCCGGGTGATCTCCCAGCGATACACGGCAGTTCGCCGTCCTTCCTTGTCTGCGACACACCATGCCGGACCGCCCGGCCATGGCGGATACGGCACTTTCCCGGGCGCGCCGCAGCAGCTGACCCCACATGGTCCCTTGTCCGCCGATGCCCGCCCGCTCCTCGTTTCCACCGAAACGCTACCGGGAACCACCGACAATCCTCTCTCGGGGGGTGCGCCCCGCGCGCCCCTTCTGCCAAGAAATGCGAGAAGAGCGAGGTCAGAGGGGGCGCACGGCAAAGCGGCGGCCGGGGTGCGCAAGGCACCCCGACCGCCGCGGCGGATGGTTTCGGGTCGTTCGTGCGACCCGTGCGCCGGCTGAGCCGGTCTCAGCAGTTGCGGTCGACCAGGTCGAACGTGGAGTAGTGGTCGGCGGTGTAGTAGTCCTCGTCCTTCTTCTCACCGGCCACGATGCGCCGGGCACCGCGGTCGGGCGAGCCCGGGGTGATGACCGTGTACTCGTGGTAGTAGCCGGTGCTCTGCTTCGGCAGGATGCCTTCGCGGTTGTCGAAGACCGTCCCGTCCTTCGGGTACGGGAAAGGGCCGCCCTTGGCGATCAGGTCGAGGGTGTCATGGGCCTGCGAGGGCAGCTTGGAGTAGCAGACGCTGCCGACGTCCTTGACGTGCACGGCCGTTGCGTACGCCGTCGTGGCGTGCGGGGCGGCCGTGGCGGAGGGGGTGGCGGCGACCGCGGTCCCGCCGAGGAGAAGAGCCGATGCGAGGGCGCCCGCGGCGCCGATCCTGGTAATCCGTGGGGGGATTCTCATGCCTCCCAGAATGACGCGCGTAGACATGGCCCTGTCAATCCCAAGAGGCCGATGTTTCCCGGGAGTTCACACGGTCGCCCCAACTGGAGGCCCGAAAAATCCCGATGTCCCCTTCGGTCCCCACCAGGCATGATGAGCGCGCGGACGATCACCGAGGGGTGAACGGACCGGCGGTGCCACGGACGGTCCGTCAGCACCGCGCGGCGACGAGAGGGAGGGTTTTCCATGCGGGTCAAGGACTTCGACCACCTGGTGCTCAAGGTGCGGGACATCGAGCGGGCACTGGACTTCTACTGCGGTCCGCTCGGACTGGAGCCGGTGCGGGTCGAGGAGTGGCGGGCCGGCGAGGCCCCGTTCCCGTCGGTGCGGATCAACCCCGTCACGATCATCGACCTGATCACCCGCCCCGAGGACGAGCCGGGCGCGGCACCGGCCACCAACGTGGACCACATCTGTCTCGTCGTGGATCCGCTGGACTGGCAGGAGGTCATCGACTCCGGCGTCTTCACCACCGTCCTGGAGGGCCCGGTCGGCCGCTACGGCGCGCGCGGCGACGCCCAGTCGATCTACGTACAGGACCCGGACGGCAACACCGTCGAGCTGCGGTGGTACCCGGAGGACGCCGACCGGTCCTGACCGGGGCACCGGTCCGGCCTCGGGACATCGCACGGGGATGCCTCAGGGGCTTTTGCCTCTGAGGCAAAACTTTTGCCTGCCAGGCCGCATCTCGCTATACCGGTGCTATGTCCGAGCTCCCCGACGAGCCTCCCGGCGTCCCGCCGGCCGAGCTCCCCACCGTCGCGCCGCGCCTGCGCGACCTGCGGCGACGCAGTGGTCTCACGCTGGAGACGGCGGCCCGGCTGGTCGGGCTGTCGCCCGCGCACCTGTCCCGCCTGGAGACCGGCCGGCGGCAGCCCTCACTGCCGATGCTGCTGGCGCTCGCGCGGACGTACGGAACCACGGTATCCGACCTGCTGGGCGAGACCGCCCCGGAGCGGGACCCGATCATCCGGGCGGACCGCGCCGAGCCCTCGGAGGCCGGCGGCTGGGCGTACTGGACCGTGGGCGGCGCCGGCCGCGCCCTGCAGGCGCTCCGGGTGCACGTGCCGCAACGCGCGCAGGGCGAGCTGGTGCGGGTGCATCCCGGCGAGGAGTGGCTCTACGTCCTCAAGGGACGGCTGCGGCTGACGCTCGGTGCGGCGGCGCACGTGCTGGCCCCGGGGGACGCGGCGCACTTCGACTCGCTCACCCCGCACCGGATCGCCGCCGACTCCCGGGGCGGCACGGAGCTCCTGTTCGTCCACACGCTGCTGCAGAGCGGCGCCGCCGAGCTGTGTCTGGGCGACGACGCGAGGTACCGCGGGGTGTGAGCCCGCGCGCCGCCCGAACGAAAGGACCGTACGCCGTGCCCGACCGGACCCCGACCGATCTCCCCTCCGGCCCCTCCGCCGCCCCCGCCCGCTACGTCGAGAACAAGCCACCCCGCGGACTGTATGTGCGGGTCTTCATCTACGTCGTCGCCACGCACGTCCTGCTGGCCTTCATGAGCCTGCTCGTCATCATCGCCAAGTCACGCTGACCGCCGACCGCGCGGACCCGGCCCGTGGCTCCGGCCCCCGGGCCGCCACGCCCGGCAACGTCCATCCCTTCGGTCCGAAAGTCCATTGCCCCGGTGTGCCCCGCGGGTGAAGCCTGCTGCCGCGCAGTCCTGGCACCAGACTCGTCCCCGGACCACGTTTCCGTACCTCGTCCCTGCACCTGGTCGCACCGAGGAGGACCGAAGGATGCACCGTACGCGCACCGCGGCGGCCACCACGCTGGCCATGGCGCTGGCCGTCCTGCCCCTCACGGGCATGGCCGGACCGCCGGGCACCGGCCGGAGTGCGGACCGGGAGAGCACCGGCGACCGGACCGCGGCCGCCGGCGCCATCACCCCCGTCCCGCAGTCCGCGCACCGCCTGCCCGGCCGGGCGGTCATCACCCCCACCACCACCGTCGTCGCCGGGCCGAAGGCCGACACCGCCGCGCTGGAACTGGTCGAGCGGTCGCTCCAGGCCGCCGGCGCCGACCGCGTCGTACGGGCCGGCCGGGCGCCCGGAGGCGGGCAGTTGACGGTCTACGTGGACGGGCCGGACGCCGTCCGGACGCTCCGCGACCTGGGCACGCAAGGCACCGACGGGCTGCCCGCCGAGGGCTACGCACTCGCCGTCGGCGCCGGCCGGATCGCGCTGGCGGGCAAGGACGCCACCGGCACCTACTACGCCGCGCAGTCACTCCGACAGCTGCTGCCGCACCGCGACCACCCCGGCGGGCAGGTGCCGGGCACCGCCGTACGGGACTGGCCGGCCACCCCGCTGCGCGGCGTCATCGAGGGCTTCTACGGCACGCCCTGGTCGCACCGCGCCCGGCTCGACCAGCTCGACTTCTACGGCGCGCACAAGATGAACACCTACGTCTACTCGCCGAAGGACGACGCCTACCTCCGGGAGAAGTGGCGCGATCCCTACCCCGCGGACCGGCTCGCCCAGCTCCTTGAGCTGGTGGACCGGGCCCGGGCCCGCCATGTGGACTTCACCTACGCCCTCTCCCCCGGCCTCTCGGTCTGCTACAGCTCGGACGCCGACCTCAAGGCGCTGACCGCCAAGTTCCAGACACTGTGGGACATCGGCGTACGCGACTTCGCGGTACCGCTGGACGACATCAGCTACACGCACTGGAACTGCCCGGCCGACCAGGAGAAGTTCGGCACCGGCGGCGGGGCGGCCGGCGCGGCGCAGGCCCATCTGCTCAACCGCGTCAACCAGGACTTCATCGCCCGGCATCCGGGTGCCCGCCCGCTGGAGATGGTGCCGACCGAGTACTACGACGTGAAGCCCACGCCGTACAAGAAGGCGCTCGCCACCCAGCTGGACAAGGACGTGGTGGTGGAGTGGACGGGCGTCGGGGTGATAGCGCCCACCATGACCGTCACCCAGGCCGAGCAGGCCCGGGAGGTCTTCGGCCACCCGATCCTGACCTGGGACAACTACCCGGTCAACGACTACGTGACCAGCCGGCTGCTGCTCGGCCCGTTCAACGGCCGGGAGAAGGGGCTGCCCGGGAAGCTGGCGGGGATCACCGCCAACCCGATGATCCAGCCCGCGGCGTCCAAGATCGCGCTGTACACCGTGGCGGACTACGCCTGGAACGACCAGGCCTATGACGCCCGTACGTCCTGGGGCGCCGCGCTCAACGAGCTGGCCGGCCCCGACGCGGGGACCCGACGGGCCCTGCGGGCTTTCGCCGACGCGAGCTACGCCTCCTCGCTCAATCCCCGGCAGGCGCCCGAACTGGCCGCCGCCCTCGACCGGTTCCGCGAGGACGGGAACGCCGGGCGACTGGACGCGGTGCTGCGCACCCTCCGCGACGCGCCCTCGGTGCTGCGCGCCCGGCTGGCCGACCGCGGCTTCGTCGACGACAGCGGCCCCTGGCTGGACGCGACCCACGCCTGGGGCATCGCGGGACGCAGCGCCCTGGCACTGATCGAGGCGACGAAGGCCGGCGACGAGACCCGGGCGAAGGAACTGCGGGAGCGCATTCCGGAGCAGGTCAAGACCGCCAAGTCCTTCGTGTACGTGGACCTGAAGGGGAAGCGGGTTCCGGTGGTGGTGGCGGACAAGGTCCTGGACGCCTTCGTCGACGAGGCACTCGCCGGGCACGCCGGCTGACGCAGGAACGCGGGACGCGGCGGGCCGGCTCCGGCGCGCCGCGTCCGGGCGCATTGGCCCGGTCCACCGCGTCCCCCGCCCTAACCTGGGGCCCCGGCCCACCCCGGAGGAGACCGCCCCATGCCCCGACCACCCGCCCCCGGCGCCCCTCGCCCGGCCGCAACCGCCGTGCTCGACGACGCGGTACGGGCACTCGCCCCGGACGACGGCGCGAACCGGCTGGTCGCACGGATCGAGGCGGGAGAGGCGCCGCGTTCGGTGTTCGCGACCTTCGCCCTGGAGCAGCACCAGGTGATCACCGCCGACCGCCTCAGCTTCCGGCATCTGGCACGGCGGGCGGACGCGGATCCGCCGGTGGCCGACTTCTTCGAGCTGCTGGCGCAGGGCGAGACACTGGCCCTGCGCCAGCTGGCCGGCCTGACCGACGCGTGCGGGCTGACCGCCCGGGACATCGACGACTACCAGCCGCGGCCCGGCTGCCAGGCCTATCCGTCCTACGCCGCACGGCTCGCCCTCGGCGCGGAGCCGGCGGACGTGGTGATCGCGCTGACCGCCAACTTCGCGGCCTGGACCCGCTGGTGCGCCGTCGTCGAGACCGCGATGCGGGACCACTACGGCTTCGCCGAGGAGGCCCGCGGCTTCTTCGGCTTCTTCGCCACACCGGCCCCCACGATCGCCGAACAGGCCCGCGCGGCAGTCCAACACGCCCTCGACACCGGCCAGACGGAGCCGGCCGTAGCGGTGCGCTACGGCCGGCTGTTGCAGGCGTACGAGCTGATGTTCTGGCGTTCCGTCGCGTAACGCGTTTGCGGGTGCCTCCCACGTACCTGGCTTTCCCGCCGCGGGGCTTGCTCGCCGTTGCGCTTTGCGGCGCCCCGCACGTAGCCGTCTGTCCCGCCGCGGGTGTTGTTCGCCGTTGCGCCTGGCGGCGGGCGTTTGTGTGTCGGGTGCGGTGCCGGCCCTCCAGACTTCGTCCTCCGGTCCAGCCCCTCCCGTGAGTGGGAGTTTCCAAGCTGGTTGGGGGCGTGCGTAATCCGTTGCCTGCGCGCACGTCGGCATTACCTGCACCCCCACCGTCCTTAACTTTCCCTCTCACGGGAGGGGACGGGCCGGAGGGGCCGGTTGTGTGGACGTAAAGCGTCAGCAGTCCACACAACCGGCCCCGGAGGCCCGTCACCGCACCCAACAACAACCCAGCCCGCCGCAGGCGCAACGGCGAACAACACCCGCGGCGGGACGGCCAAGTACGTGGGAGGCGCCGCAAAGCGCAACGGCGAGCAACAACCGCGGCGGGTCAGCCAACTACGTGGGCGGCACCCCGAAGACGTACGAAGCCCGCATCCGTCAAAGAGCCATGCACCCGCAACCGCGCGATGCCCCCGTCCGGGAAGATGTCGAGCCGGACATGCGTGACGGCGGGCGCGCCGTCGAGCAGGAAGCGGTGTACCGAGTCGGGCTGGAGGCGGGTGCGGGGCAGGAGTTCGGTCCAGTCGCCGTCCTCGCCATCGCGGCCGGACAGGGCCGCCCAGCCGGCCGCGTTGCCCTTGAGGTAGCCGGTGTCGATCTCCACCGCGCGGATCACGGACTGCTCCGTGAGCCGGTAGCGGACCCAGTCGTTGCCGGTGCCGCGGCGCCGCCGGGTCTCCCAGCCGTCGTCCATCTTGCGGGAGCGGCCCGGCTGGATGGTGTGGGTGGGCGAGGAGTAGAAGCGGTCCGAGGCGTCCTCGACCCGGCCGCCGTTCTCCAGCGCGACCAGGTCGAAGGTGCCCAGTGCGGCGAGCCACTCGGGTGCCGGGACGACCTCGCCGTACACCCGCAGGCGGGCGATGCCGCCGTCGGGGTGCTGGTTGAGCCGCAGGTGGGTGAAGCGTCCGGTGGCGTCCACGGCGAAGCCGTTGGCGGCGTGGCCGGCGATGGCGGTGCGCGGGACGAGCGGCGTCCAGGTCACGTCGGCGGCGAGCAGTTCCTCGGGCGAGGGCGTGCCCTCGACGCAGGTGCCCTCGATGCTGACGGACTGCGGGTAGTTGCCGCGGAAGTGGGCGGTGTCGACGACGATGCCGTGGATCACGCCGGGCGCGCCGAGCCGGATGAGCGCCCAGTCGTGGTCCTCGTCCGCCGGGAACGGATGCGCGCCGTCGGTGCCGCGGCGGCGCCGGGTCTCCCAGCCGTCCATGATCTTGCCCTTGTGGCCGAACAGCTCGGGGTCGAAGTGGGCGGCCTCGGGCTTGAGCAGGTTCTCCCGCTCGGCGAAGAACTCGTCGTTGGCGGCGATCACGCCGGCGCCGAGCCGGCGGTCGGCGAGGTCGGGGAGGTGGGTGAAGGGGAAGCCGGCCGCGCCGGGGGTGCGGTAGTCGGCGTACGGGTCGCCGCCCTGGTAGGGGCTGGCGTCGCCGGTGTAGCGGGGTATGCCGTCGGTGGTCATGCGCGGTGCGGCCTTTCGAGCAGTTCGCCGGTGGGTTCGGCGAGGGTGGTGCCGTCGTTGATCTGCCGGCCGCGCAGCCAGGTGGAGCGGACGACGCCGTAGAGGGTCCGGCCGGCGTACGCGGTGATCTTGTTGCGGTGCTGGAGGGCCTGCGGGTCGACGGTGAAGGTCTCGTCGGGCGCGAGCACCGCGAAGTCGGCGTCCCGGCCGGCCTCGATGGCGCCCTTCCGGTCGAGGCCGACGAGGGCGGCGGGGGCGGTGGACATCCAGCGCACGACGTCATCGAGGCTGTGGCCGCGCTCGCGGGCGGCGGTCCAGATGGCGGGCAGGCCGAGCTGGAGGGAGGAGATGCCGCCCCAGGCCGCGCCGAAGTCGGCGGTCTTGAGGTCGGCGGTGGAGGGTGAGTGGTCGGAGACGATGCAGTTGATGGTGCCGTCGGCCAGGCCCTCCCACAGGGCGTCCTGGTTGGCGGCCTCGCGGATCGGCGGGCAGCACTTGAACTCGGTGGCGCCGTCCGGGACTTCCTCGGCGGTCAGGGTGAGGAAGTGCGGGCAGGTCTCGACGGTGACCTTGACGCCCTCGCGCTTGGCGGCGGCGATCAGCGGCAGCGCGTCGCTGGAGGACAGGTGCAGCACGTGGACCCGGGCGTCGAGCTGCTTGGCGAGCACGATGAGCCGGGCGATGGCGTCGTTCTCGGAGATGCGCGGGCGGGAGGCGAGGAAGTCGGCGTACTTGGGGCCGTGCGGCTGGGGGGCCTCGTCGAGGTGGCCCGGGTCCTCGGCGTGCACGATCAGCAGGCCGTCGAAGCCGGCGATCTCGCCGAGGGCGGCGGCCAGCTGCTCCTGGTCGACCGCGGGGAACTCGTCCACGCCGGAGGGCGACAGGAAGCACTTGAAGCCGAAGACCCCGGCGTCGTGCAGCGGGCGGAGGTCCTTGACGTTGCCGGGGATGGCGCCGCCCCAGAAGCCGACGTCGATGTGTGCCTTGCTGCGGGCGACCTCGCGCTTGGTGTCGAGGTGGGCCGTGGTGGTGGTCGGCGGCAGGCTGTTGAGCGGCATGTCGACGAGGGTGGTGATACCGCCGGCCGCGGCCGCGCGGGTGGCCGTCCAGAAGCCCTCCCACTCGGTGCGGCCGGGGTCGTTGACGTGGACGTGGGTGTCGACGAGGCCGGGCAGCAGGACGTCGTCGCCGACGTCCGTGAGCCGCGCCCCGGCCGGTACCTCGGCGTCGTGCGGCAGCACCGCGGCGATCCTGCCGTCCTTGACGGCGACGGACGCGGCGCGCGTGCCGTCCGGCGTCACGACGCGCGTGGAGCGCAGCACCAGCTCGATCTCGGACACCCGGTCCCCTCCTCATATCGTGTCTTCATGGTCGCGTGGCGGCGCGGCGGAATGTCGCCGGCGGCGCTACCGAATCCGGAATTCGGAATCTGGAATTCTGGATTCAACAGTCTGTTGAATGAGTCTTCACTCCGGACCCCGGCCCGTCAAGACCCTTCCGCGGCCACCGGCGCGACCGCCGGCCCGGCGACCCGGGCGTCGTCCGGCCGGTCCCCCGCTGCCGGGCTGAGCTGCGCGGGGATGATGGCGTCCGGGATCGGGCCGGTCCCGGCCGGCACCCGGCCCCGGCGGGAGACCGCGGCGTAGATCCCGCCGGACAGCCCCATCCCGAAGATCCAGGAGAACGGCGCGAGCGCGTCGAAGGACGGGACCAGGGCGAGCGCGGCGGAGACCGCCGCGGCCGGGAGGAAGGCGATCACGGCCTTCGGGTTGTAGCCCCGGCGGTAGAAGTAGGCACCCGCGGCATCGGCCGAGAAGAGCGCGTCGACATCGATCCGGCCCCGGCGCACCAGGTAGTAGTCGACGAGGAGGATCGCCACCAGCGGTCCGAGGAAGGCGCCCAGCGCGCCGAGGAAGTACTGGATCACCAGCGCCGAGGAGTACAGCTTCCAGGGCATGACGACGACGGCCAGCACCGCGGTGATCATGCCGCCGCGCTTGAAGTCGAGGTACTTCGGCGCGAGGTTCGCGAAGTCGTAGGCGGGCGAGACGAAATTGGCGACGACGTTGATGCCGATGGTGGCGACGATGAAGGCGAGTGCGCCGATGACGGTGACCACCGGGTCGTCGATCTTCTGGATCACCTTCACCGGGTCGTAGATCGCCTCCCCGAAGACCGCGATGGTGCCCGCGGTGACCAGTACGGCGACCACCGCGAAGGCGGTGAAGTTCACCGGCAGGCCGATCAGGTTGCCGCGGCGGTAGGAGCGGTGGTCGGGCGTGAAGCGGGCGAAGTCGGCGTAGTTGAGGACCAGGGTGAGGAAGGTGGCGACGGTCAGGCTGACCGCTATCAGGCTCTGATGGAGCTGCGCGGAACCGCTGAGCCCGGTGAGGCTGCGGGTCAGCGAGATCTCCCCGTGCGCCTTGACCACCAGGTAGACGGCGAGCGCCAGCACCACGAGCCAGACCACCGGCCCGGTCGCGAAGTCCTGGACCTTGCGGATGAACTCCATGCCCCGGGTGAGCAGTACGGCCTGCAGCCCCCACATCACCATGAACGCGACCCAGCCCAGGGTGGACAGGCCGAGCACCGAGTTGCGGTTGTAGACCTCCAGGCCCGGCGCGATCTGCAGGGTCAGCAGGACCACGGCGGTCGAGGCGAGCCAGGTCTGGATGCCGTACCAGGCCACGGCCATGACCGCCCGGAGGAGGGCCGGGATGTTGGCGCCGTAGACGCCCCAGCTCGCGCGGGCCAGTACGGGATAGGGCACGCCGGTCCGGTGGCCGGCATGGCCCATGCGGTTCATCAGCCGGTAGACGATCGTGATGCCGACCAGCAGGGCCAGGAACACCTCCCAGGCCGGCAGGCCCAGCACGAAGAGGCTGGCGGCGAAGGCGTAGTTGCTGATCGCGTGGGTGTCGGACATCCAGAGCGCGAAGATGCTGTACGTGCCCCAGGTGCGCTCGGGGGCCGGCGCGAGGTCGGCATTGAAGAGCCGCGGGTCCGGCTGCGGGTGCTGCGGGGATGTGGTCACGTGTCCTCCCAGGCAGATTGGGTGGAGCTTAGGCGATGGTTGTCAGATGTCTGATGTCTGTGCGGAAAAATCGGTGTGACATGAGGAGCCCCGGCCGCGCCCCAGGTCGAGGTGGGTACTCAGCGGCCAGGAGCCGATGCTCTTGGGCCGGGGCGGGGCGAAACTGCGGCCCCTGCTGGTGGTCAGCCCGAGTCCGACGACCGCCTCGGCGAACTTCACCGCCGCCGCGACCCCGTCGACGACCGGCACCCCGAGCTCCGCCGCGACCTTCTCGTCCAGTCCGGCCATCCCGCCGCACCCGAGGCAGATGACCTCGGCGCCGGCCCGGACGACCGCACGGGCGGCCTCGATGATCACCTCGACCGTGCGCTCCGGGTCCTCCTCCAGCTCCAGCACCCCGAGCCCGGTGCCGCGGACGCCGGCGCAGCGCTGGAGCAGTCCGGCGGTCAGCAGCCGGTCCTGGATCTGCGGTACGGCGCGGTCGAGGGTGGTGACGACGCCGTAGGCGTGGCCGAGCATCATCGCCATCTGGGCGGCGCTCTCGGTGATGTCCAGGACGGGGACGTCGAGGAGTTCCTGGGCACCCTCCCGGCCGGGTTCCCCGAAACCGGCCATGACCAGGGCGTCGAAGGGGGTATCGAGAGTGGCGAGCCGGTCCAGGACGGCCGCGGCACTGAGGTAGCCCTCGAAATGTCCCTCGATCGACACGGGTCCCCACAGGGGTTCCGTGGCGAGAATCTCGGTGCCCGGGGCGGCGGCCGCGATGGCGGTGGCGCGGATCGACGCGGTCATGGAAGCCGTGGTGTTCGGGTTCATGACGAGTATGCGCATGACGCTCCAACGATTTGGAGGATTCCACAGAATGGACAGTAGGTTTCGCGCAGCAGAACGTAGCTACGGCCACTGGCACCGTCAAGGGATCGTGGCCAGCGGCCTGCACGACAGCCCCTACGGTGGGACAAAGAGGGCCTGACCGGCGAGAACGAGTGTGCGAAGGCCGATGTGTCAACGTGCGGGGACCGGTAGGCTGGCGCGGTCGGGCCCGGCGCCCGCAAGTCCCAGCCGAGACCGATCTGACCCGCCCCGAAAGGAACGCGACGTGCCGCCGTCCAGCGCCAGCACCTCCGCCGCCGAAGCCAAGCCCGCAGGCGCCAGCGGCGGTGTCCAGTCCCTTGAGCGCGCCTTCGACCTGCTGGAGCGGATGGCCGATGCCGGTGGCGAGGTCGGCCTGAGCGAGCTCTCCGGCAGCAGCGGACTGCCGCTCCCCACCATCCACCGCCTGATGCGCACGCTCGTCGCCTGCGGGTACGTCCGCCAGCAGCCCAACCGCCGGTACGCGCTCGGCCCCCGGCTGATCCGGCTCGGCGAGAGCGCGTCCCGCCTGCTGGGCACCTGGGCCCGGCCGTTCCTGGCCCGACTGGTCGAGGAGACCGGCGAGACCGCCAACATGGCGCTGCTCGACGGTGACGAGATCGTCTACGTCGCCCAGGTCCCGTCCCGGCACGCGGTCCGGATGTTCACCGAGGTCGGCCGCCGCGTCCTGCCGCACTCCACCGGCGTCGGCAAGGCCCTGCTGGCCAACCACGCGCCCGAGGAGGTCCGCGCGCTGCTCGGCCGTACGGGCATGCCCGCCGCGACCGAGAAGACGATCACCGACCCGGAGCACTTCCTGGAGGCGCTCGCCGACGTCCGCCGGCTCGGCTACGCGGTCGACGACAACGAGCAGGAGATCGGCGTCCGCTGCCTCGCGGTGCCGGTGCCCAACTCCCCCACCTCCGCGGCCATCTCGATCTCCGGCCCGACCGGCCGGGTGACGGAGGCCGCGACCGACAAGATCGTCCCGGTACTGCAGGACGTCGCGGCCCAGCTGTCGGTCGCCCTGGCCAACCAGACGCCGGCATAACGCCGCCCGCGAGAGTCCCCGGCCGGGGCGGCGCGCCCGTCCCGGTCACCGGCTTCATCGATCGCGGCCGCCCCGGTCACCGGCTTCATCGATCGCGGCCGCCCCGGTCACCGGCTTTGTCGAGCACCGGCCGTCCTGGTCACCGGCCGCCCGGCAGCGAACCGAAGCGGTCGATGCCCGCGCGCACCTCGCCCAGCGCGGGCGAGAGCGCACTCACCGAACCGACCGCACCCGCGATCAGCAGCAACGAACGGCGCAGCCGGGGCACCTCCGGCAACCCGTGACTGACCATCGCATCCAGCGCGGCCAGCTCCTCGTCGGCGGCCGCCCGGTCCGGTAACTCCCCGGGCAGCGCGGCCAGTTGGCGCCGCAGCCGGGCCACCGCCCCGCGCAGCTCCGCCACCCGCGGGTCCCCGTCGACCCCGGTCACCGGTGCGTCACCCTGCAGTTGTTCCACAACGACGGCGCCCTCCCGAGCCGTTGCCCGTCCCGCGATGCGGGACAGTTAACGCCACTGTGTGCTGCCTGCGCCACACGGAGCGCGAAAAAACCACCGCAGCCGAACTTCCCCGCCGCCCACCCCTCGGGGGGTGGGCGGGTGAGACAGCGCGGGTGCGGTGGTGCGAACGAGGTCGTGCGGGTCAGTCCTGCTTCGGCTGGACCGCGTTGCGCCAGACGCGGACGTCGACGGTCATGTAGCTGCTGGGGTCGGACTTGGGTGCGAAGCCCTTGAAGGTGATCAGTGCGACATGGCCGTAGTCCGTGGTCAGGCAGATCTGCGCGCCCTTGGTGAGCTGCTTGGTCAGGATGCTCTCGGTGAACCGGGTCTCGTTGCGGCAGGTGTCGAGCGAGCCCTGCTCGCCCGGGTTCAGCAGCACCAGCTTGCCGTTGTCGGTGGAGACCTGGTCGTCCGAGTAGCTGTTGTCCTGGTAGGAGAAGTCGACGTCGGTGTCGTTGTCCGAGTTCGTCGGCTTCATCGACTCGTCGGCCATCGACAGGTGGTAGTCGTCCGGCAGGTTGATGTCCTTGAAGTCGACCGGCTTCGGGTCCTGCACGGGTGCGGCCGGTGTGCTCGTGCCGTCCCCGCCCGGCGTCCCGGTCGGGTCCGCGCTCGGCGTCGGCGAGGCGCCGCTGGTCTTGGCCTTGGTGCTGCCGTCGGCCTGGTCCTTCTTCGTCTGGCCGTTGTCCTTCATCAGCGCGTAGACGACCCCGCCGCCGGCGCCGGCGAAGGCCAGCAGGCAGACCAGCACCAGCGCCGTGACCAGGCCCTTGCGCTTCTTCTTCTTCGGCGGCTGCGGGGCCGGCGCGGCGGCGGCCGGGTAGGCGGCGGTGGGGCCGGTGGCCGTCGGGCCGGCCGGGGTGGCAACGGTCGGGGCGGACGCGGTGGGCGTGGGACCCGTGGCGGCGGGCGTCCCCTGCGCGGTGGCGCCGACGGTCGGCGCGTAGGCCGCGGGGCCGAAGCCCGGCGGCGGGGTCTGCGGGTGGTTCACCTCGGTCGGCACCGGCGGGACCGCGGGCGCCGGCTGGACCGGCGGCTGGGCGGGCGGCACGGGCGGCTGCGCCGGCCGGGCCGGGGCGCCCGCGGTCGGTGCCTCCAGCGGGGGCGGCGGGGTCTGCACGGGTGCCGGGGCCGCGGTCCGCGTGGTGATGTCGGCGGCGACGGCGCTGGGCAGCCAGTCCTCGGGACGGCGCAGCTGGGTCTGCCCGGAGGCGGCCCCGCACAGCTCGATCACCTCGGCCACCGACGGCCGGTCCGCGGCGTCCTTGGCGAGGCAGCGGCCGACCAACTCCCGCAGTTCCTCGGGGAGTCCGGTCAGGTCCGGCTCCTCGTGGACGATGCGGTAGAGCACGCCGTGCGAGGTGCCCTCGCCGAACGCCGGGGTGCCGATCGCCGCGTACGCCGCGACCTGGCCCAGCGCGAAGACGTCGGTGGCCGGGCTGATGGCGCTGCCGGCGGCCTGTTCGGGCGCCATGAAGGTGGGCGTGCCGACCGTGACGCCACTACTGGTGAGCGACGTCGCGTCGGCGGCCCGGGCGATACCGAAGTCGATCACCCGCGGGCCGTCCGCGGCCAGCAGCACGTTGGACGGCTTGAGGTCGCGGTGCACGATGCCCGCGCCATGGATGACCTGCAGGGCCTCGGCGATGCCGGCGACCAGCAGCAGGACCGTGGGGACCGGGAGCCGGCCGTGTTCGGCGACCGCCGCGGAGAGCGAGGGACCGGGGACGTAGGCGGTGGCGAGCCAGGGGCTCGGACCGTCCGCGTCGCTGTCGATGACCGGCGCGGTGAACAGGCCCTGCACCCGCTGTGCGGACTGCACTTCCTGCTTGAAGCGGCGGCGGAACTCCGCGTCCTCGCTGAACTCGGGCCGGATCACCTTGATGGCCACCGGCCGCCCGCCGGGCGTGTACGAGAGGTAGACCTTGCCCATGCCGCCGGCGCCGAGCTTGGCCGTGAGGCGGTAGCCCGCGATCGCCCGCGGGTCGTCACCCTCCAGCGGCTGGAAGATCCCGGACGAGCCCACACTGTTCACCACGAACGTCCCCCGACTTCAGAAAATGGCCCGGTCTGCCCCACCGGCAGACAGCCACGATTGCCCGCAACGGGGCAGAACCTTATCCGGCCGCACGCGGCACCGTGACATCGCCGGCCGACAGGGGGGGCACCTTGTCCGAAGCGCCGGTTTCGCGACCGCATTTCACGGCAGGCCCGGCCGCGGTCGGGGCTTGGCCGCGGGTATCAAGGGCACGCCGGCACACCGTCATGCGGCCGTTCCCCGTAGCGAACTGACCATGCGTCATGAGCCGGGTGTACATACGTTCCCCATGCCACCCGTTGGCGTGGGCGTGGCCGGATCGATGCGTACAGGGGGGCAAGTTGGAGCATTCTTCCCTCCGAGGAAATATCCGGCATATCACTGGATCGGAGAAACGGCATGGAGCCCCACATCGGCCCCGACACCGGACCGAACCGTCGCGACATCAGCGTCGTCCAGCTCATCTGCCGCGCGTACGGCCTTTCCGATGCCTCGGAAATCACCCTGGAACACATACACCGTTATGTGAGCGAGCGGCGGCGCGCGGAGGACGGCACACACCGCCTGCGGGACCGGTTCCGGCCGAGCATTCCCCGCCAGCGCTCCGTCGACGACGCGGCCTGATCCCGCGGGCGACGACGGCCAACGGCCCGCGACGCACGGTGCCATGAGGTAAGCAGTCCCCATGGCACCGACATCGCCGAACGCAACCTCCGAAGCGGACCACACCTCCGAAGCGAACGAACCCCCCGAAGCGAGCGGAACCGCGGAAGCGAGCGGAGCCTTCGAGGCGCCGCAGGCGCAGTCCGCGACGCCCCGGCCCGAGGGGAGGGTGGCCGGTCTGCTGCTCGCCGCGGGCGGCGGCCGACGTCTGGGGGGACGACCGAAGGCGCTGCTCGACCACCGGGGACGGCCGCTGGTCGAGCACGCGGCACGGGTCCTGCGGGACGGCGGCTGCCGGCCGGTGCACATCGTGCTCGGCGCGGCCGCCGACGCCGTACGCACCCGGGCCGACCTCGCGGCGTACGGCGTCTCGGTCAACCCCGACTGGGCGCAAGGCATGGGCTCGTCGCTCCGGGTGGGGCTCGCCGCGCTGGCCGGCGAGGGGGCGGACGCCGTGGTGGTGTCGCTGGTCGACCAACCGGGCATCGGCGCCGCGGCGGTGGCCCGGCTGATCGCGGCCCACGCCGGGGGCGCGGACCTGGTGGCGGCCGCGTACCACGGCCGGCGCGGCCACCCCGTCCTCTTCGGGGCCGGGCGCTGGGCCGGGATCGCCGCGAGCGCGGAGGGCGACCGCGGCGCCCGCGCCTACCTCCAGCAGCATGTGAACGCGCTCACGCTGGTGGAGTGCGGCGACATCGCCGAGCCGTACGACATCGACACCCCGGAGGACCTGTACCGCCTGGAGTGAGGCCCGGCCGGCGCGGTTCACCGGGCCCGCACACCCGTGGAGGGACCGTAATGGAGAGTGACCGGCGTGGCACCGAGAGCCATTCGATCACCACTTCTGTCGACCCTGAGAATCTCGACATCAACAAACCATTGAAGTTCCGCGATAAGGAAACTAGTCTCCACTGGTCAGAAGCGCCCTGAATCCAGACGGCGCCCGCGACCGTATCTCGGAGCCCGCGGCACCCCGTGCCGCCCGTGTCCCGGCGGCCGCCAGGCACCGCCGCTGAATGGAGTGACAGCTCATGTCCGCACCAGCGCCGTCCCCGCTGGCCATCGTCGAAGTCGACCCCGCCCACACCCCGGAACGGCAGGACGAGGTCCTCACCGACGCCGCGCTCGCCTTCGTCGCCGAGCTGCACCGCCGGTTCACCCCGCGCCGTGACGAACTGCTCGCCCGCCGCGCCGAGCGCCGTGCGGAGATCGCCCGGACCAGCACGCTGGCCTTCCTCCCGGAGACCGCGCAGATCCGCGCCGACGACAGCTGGAAGGTCGCCGAGGCGCCCGCCGCGCTCAACGACCGACGGGTGGAGATCACCGGTCCCACCGACCGGAAGATGACCATCAACGCGCTCAACTCGGGCGCCAAGGTCTGGCTCGCCGACTTCGAGGACGCCTCCGCCCCCACCTGGGAGAACGTCGTCGGTGGCCAGATCAACCTGATCGACGCCTACGAGCGCCGGATCGACTTCACCGACCCGAAGTCCGGCAAGTCGTACGCCCTGAAGCCCGCCGAGGAGCTCGCGACCGTCGTGATGCGGCCGCGCGGCTGGCACCTGGCGGAGCGGCACCTCCAGTTCGAGGGCCGCCCGGTCCCCGGCGCCCTGGTCGACTTCGGCCTGTACTTCTTCCACAACGCCAAGCGGCTGCTGGACCTGGGCAAGGGCCCGTACTTCTACCTCCCGAAGACCGAGTCCCACCTGGAGGCGCGCCTCTGGAACGACATCTTCGTCTTCGCGCAGGACTACGTCGGCATCCCCCAGGGCACCATCCGCGCCACGGTCCTCATCGAGACCATCACCGCGGCGTACGAGATGGAGGAGATCCTCTACGAGCTGCGCGAGCACGCCTCGGGCCTGAACGCCGGCCGCTGGGACTACCTCTTCTCCATCGTCAAGAACTTCCGTGACGGCGGCGAGAAGTTCGTCCTGCCGGACCGCAACGCGGTGACCATGACCGCCCCGTTCATGCGCGCCTACACCGAACTGCTGGTCCGCACCTGCCACAAGCGCGGTGCGCACGCGATCGGCGGCATGGCGGCCTTCATCCCCAACCGCCGCGACCCGGAGGCCAACGAGAAGGCACTGGCCAAGGTCAAGAACGACAAGGACCGCGAGGCCGGGGACGGCTTCGACGGCTCCTGGGTCGCCCACCCCGACCTGGTCCCGGTCGCCCGCGCGTCCTTCGACGCGGTCCTCGGCGACAAGCCGAACCAGAAGGACCGTCTGCGCGAGGACGTCTCCGTCGCGGCGGCCGACCTCATCGCGATCGACTCCCTTGACGCCAAGCCCACTTACCAGGGCCTGGTGGACGCCGTCCAGGTCGGCACCCGCTACATCGAGGCGTGGCTGCGCGGCCTGGGTGCCGTCGCCATCTTCGGCCTCATGGAGGATGCCGCCACCGCCGAGATCTCGCGCTCGCAGATCTGGCAGTGGGTGGACGCCGGGGTCACCTTCGAGGACGGCAAGAAGGTGACCGCCGATCTGGTCCGCACGATCGCCGACGAGCAACTCGCCGCCATCCGCGGCGAGATCGGCGAGGACGCCTTCACCACCGGCAAGTGGCAGCAGGCCCACGACCTCCTGCTGAAGGTCTCCCTGGACGCGGACTACGCGGACTTCCTGACGCTGCCCGCGTACGAACTGCTCGGCTGAGCACCCCGCGAGAACGCCGAAGGGCCGGTACGGACCGCCGTACCGGCCCTTCGGCACGCCGCCAGCGGGTACCGCTTCCTGCCGCGGCGGGCGGAGGGCCGGTGGTGGATCCGGAGCTGCCACCGCCGTCCCGGGAGCGGAGGGCGGGGTGAGTGAGCCGGCCACGTACGCTTACCCCGTGACGATGCGCAAGGCGGTCGATGTGAGTGTCGACGCGATGATTGAGGACCTCAGGACACTCGTCGACATCGAGTCTCCCTCGCGCGATCTCGACGCCTTGCGGGCCTCCGCGAAAACGGTCGCCGCCGTCCTCGAGAACCGCCTCGGCGGGCGGGCCGTCCTGGTGGAGAGCGAGGCCGGACCGCATGTCCGCTGGTCAGGTGGCGGCGAGCCCAAGGTACTGATCCTCGGGCACCATGACACGGTGTTTCCGCTCGGGACCCTGGAGCGCCGCCCGTTCAGGGTCGAGGACGGGCATGCCACCGGGCCCGGGGTCTTCGACATGCTCGGCGGTCTGGTGCAGGCCGTTCACGGCCTGGCGGCGCTCGACGACCGGTCGGGCGTCGAGATCCTGGTGACCGCCGACGAGGAGGTCGGTTCGCGCTCCTCCCGTGCCCTGATCGAGGAACGGGCACTTGCGTGCGGCGCCGTGCTGGTCTTCGAGGGTGCCGCGGACGGCGGGGCCCTGAAGACCGGCCGCAAGGGCTGCGGCACGTTCCAGGTCCGCATCAAGGGCCGGGCGTCGCACGCCGGCCTGGAGCCCGCGGCGGGGGTCAACGCCCTGGTCGAGGCGGCACACCAGGTGCTGGACATCGCGGCGCTCGGCCGGCCCGGGATCGGCACGACCGTCACCCCGACCGTCGCGTCCGCGGGCACCCTCGACAACGTCGTCCCCGCCGAGGCGACCGTCGTCGTCGACGTCCGGGTCGAGTCCGCCGACGAGAAGGAACGCATCGAGTCCGCGTTCGCGGCGCTGGCTCCCCATCTGCCGGAGGCGGAGGTCACGGTGGAGGGAGGCATCGGTCGCCCGCCGATGCCCGAGTCGGCATCGACCGAGCTCTTCGCGCTGGCCCGGCGGCTGCTTCCCGGCATCGAAGCCAGGGCGGTCGGCGGCGGCAGCGACGGAAACTTCACGGCCGCACTGGGGGTGCCCACGCTCGACGGCCTCGGAGCGGTCGGCGGCGGCGCACACGCCGACCACGAGTACCTGGTCGTCGACACCATGGTGGAACGGGCGAACCTCGTCGCCGGACTGGTGAAGGCGATTCAGCAGGCGTAGGAGGGGAGGACGGGGCAAGCCCCCCGCCGGGCGTCCCGGGCCGCGAGGCCACCCTCGTCAGCGATCTGTCGGCGGACGAACGCGACGCCCTCAGCACGCTGTTGGAGAAGCTGATGACCGACGTCCGACGGCGCACGGCCCACGTCGAGGGCTGAGCCGACCCGTCAAGCGCGGTGGGTGGCGGCGTATTCGGCGAAGAAGGCCGCCTCGGCGAGCAGCGCGGCGCGGAGTTCGGAGAGCAGCACCCGCTCGTCGGGGGCGTGCAGGTTGCAGAGGTTGTCCTCGGCACCGAAGAGCAGGATCTCGGCGTCCGGTACGGCCCGGGCCAGGCCGTTGACGAGCGGGATGGAGCCGCCGGTGGCGGTGTGGACGGGTTCGGCGCCCCAGGCACGGCGCAGGGCGGTACGGGCGGCGCGGTAGGCGGGGCCGTCGGTGGCCGCTTCGTATCCGGGGCCGGCGTCGGTGGGCGTGACGGTGAGGGGGATGCCGAAGGGGCGCAGACGCGCCAGGTGGCGGACGAGGGCGGCCTGGGCCTCGTGGGGGTCCTGCCGCGGATGGATGCGGAGGTTGAGCTTGGCGCGGGCGTACGGGACGACGGCCGAGGCGCCGCGCTCGACGGACGGGGCGTCCAGGCCGGTGACGGTGAGGGCGGGGCCGCTCCAGAGGCGTTCGCCGAGGCCGCCGGAGCCGATGAGCGGGGTGCCGTGCGGGACGCCGGCCAGTTCGCGGAACTCGTCGTCGGTGAAGGTGGTGCCGTTCCAGGGTTCGCGGCGCAGGCCCTCGACGGCGACGTCGCCGTGCACGTCGTGGAGGGTGGCGAGGGCCTTGAGCAGGACGATCAGGGCGTCCGGGGCGGCGCCGCCGTATTCGCCGCTGTGCACGGCGGAGTTGAGGGTGCGGACCTCGACGTGGACGACGACCGAGCCGCGCAGGGCGGTGGTGAGGGTGGGCGTGCCGGGGCGGATGCTGCCGGTGTCGGCGATGACCATCGCGTCGCAGGCGAACAGGCCGGGCTCGGTGGGCGGGTAGTCCTCGAAGACGCTGCCGTACTCCTCCTGGCCTTCGAAGACGATCCGGATACCGACCGGCGGGCGGCCGCGGTAGGCCCGTAGCGCACCGATGTGGACCATGAGGTTGGCCTTGTCGTCGGCGATGCCGCGGGCGCGGATGCCGCCCTCGATGTCGGTGGGTTCGAACGGCGGGGAGGACCAGAGCCGTTCGTCGCCGGGCGGCTGGACGTCGTAGTGGCCGTAGAGCAGGACGGTGGGGGCGTCGGGGGTGGGCGGCGGGACGGAGCCGGTGATGACGGGCGCGGTGTGCGGGAGGTTGAGCTCGCCGATGTCGGCCACACCGACGTCCCTGAGGAGGGCCACCACGAGGTCGCGGGCCTGGAGGACCGGTTCGGGCGAGAAGCCGGGGACGGCGATCGAGGGGATGGCGGCGAGTCGCTTGAGGTCGGCGCACACCCCGTCCATCAGGGCGTCGACGGTGTCCTCCAGCGCCGCGGCGCCGGCGCCCCGGGCGTGCGGATCATTGGCTTCCTGATTCACCGCGGAACCCCTCTCCATGGCACCGAAAATGGTGCGCGCACATGCCGTACCGACGTCATCTCAGGGCAAAGGAAGCATATCGACCATAATGGGATGAAGGGCGGGATGCGGCGCGGCGCCCGGCGCGGCCCCTTCACCCCCGGCCGGGCCGCGCGGACCGGGAGTGGGCAACGGCGGGCCGGCGCACGGGAGTTGGATCCGCCCGGACGGGTGTACGGCCTCCGTCAAGTCTGGTAGGAAAGCTTCCTAACGATTGGGGAATCCCGAACCCCCCACGGCTCGCCTGACTGGAGGACCGACTCCATGCGCACCCGATCGACAAGCGGCACGACCCGCCCACTGCTCTCCCGGACCACCGTCCGGGTCGCCCTCGGCCTGGCCCTCGTCGCCGTCCCCGCCACCGCCGTCGCCACCACGGCGACTCCCGCGGACCACCACCGCCCGGCCGCCGCCCACGACGCCGCGCGGACCACCCGGGCCGCGACCGGCCTGGACGACCCGGCGAAGAAGGAGATCGCCATGCAGCTGGTCTCCAGCGCGGAGAACTCCTCGCTGGACTGGAAGGCCCAGTACAAGTACATCGAGGACATCGGCGACGGCCGCGGCTACACCGGCGGCATCATCGGCTTCTGCTCCGGCACCCACGACATGCTCGAACTCGTCGAGCTCTACACCCAGCGCAAGCCCGGCAACGTGCTCGCCAAGTACCTCCCCGCGCTGCGCAAGGTGGACGGCAGCGACTCGCACGAGGGCCTGGACCCCAACTACACCAAGGACTGGAAGAAGGCCGCCCAGGACCCGGCGTTCCAGCAGGCCCAGAACGACGAGCGGGACCGGGTCTACTTCAACCCCGCGGTCAAGCGGGGCAAGGCCGACGGGATAGGCGTGCTGGGCCAGTTCGCGTACTACGACGCGATCGTGATGCACGGTGACGGCGACGACCCGACGAGCTTCTCCGGCATCCGCAAGCGGGCGCTGGCCAAGGCGAAGCCGCCGGCCCAGGGCGGCGACGAGAAGACGTACCTCAACGCCTTCCTCGACGCCCGGGTCTGGGCGATGAAGCAGGAGGAGGCGCACAGCGACACCAGCCGGGTGGACACCGAGCAGCGGGTGTTCCTGAAGAAGGGCAACCTCGATCTGCACACCCCGCTGGACTGGAAGGTCTACGGGGACGGCTACCACATCGGCTGAGCCACGAGACGCACGACGGCCCGTAGGAGAGCGGCAGTTGCCGCTTCCCTACGGGCCGTCGCCGTGCGGGTTCCGTAATGCCGCGGGGCCCAACGTCAGTGGGCCGGGGTCGTCGCCGGCTCCCCGCTGTCGTCCACCGCGCCGCGGGCGGGCTGTTGCGGGATCTGTGGATCGGCGCCGTGTGCGGCCTCCGCGGCCTCCGCTTCGGCGTCCCGCCTCCCGAAGTGGTTGAAGGCGAGGTTGAGGACGATGGCGACCAGACAGCCGGTGCTGATACCGGAGTCCAGCACGACCAGCAGGTCCTTGGGGAGGTTGTGGTAGAAGTCCGGCGCGGCGATCGGGATCAGGCCGATGCCGACGGCGGCCGCGACGATCAGCGCGTTGTCGCCCTTCTCCATCGCCGCGGTGGCCAGCGTCTGGATGCCGCTGGCGGCCACCGAGCCGAAGAGCACGATCCCGGCGCCGCCGAGGACCGGCAGCGGCACCAGCGAGATGACCGACGCGGCCATCGGGCACAGTCCCAGCACGATCAGGATCAGGCCGCTGGTCGCCACCACGAACCGGCTGCGCACCTTGGTCATCGCGACCAGGCCGATGTTCTGGGCGAAGGCGCTGTTGGCGAAGCCGTTGAAGAGCGGGCTGATCGCCGTGCCGAGGGTGTCGGCGCGCAGTCCGCCCTCGATGGTGCGCTCGTCCGCCGGGCGGTCGACGATCCGGCCGAGGGCCAGCATGTCGGCCGTCGACTCGGTCATGCAGACCAGCATCACGATGCACATCGAGACGATGGCCGCGATGTCGAACTCCGGGGCGCCGAAGTGGAACGGCGTCGGGAAGCCGATCAGGCTCGCCTTGGTGATCGCGGAGAAGTGCGTGATGCCCACCGGGATGGCGATCAGGGTGCCGGCTATCAGGCCGAGCAGGATGGCGATCTGCTGGAGGAAACCGCGCAGCACCCGGCGCAGGACCAGCACGATCAGGAAGGTCAGCGCGGCCATCCCGATGTTCGTCAGCGAACCGTAGTCGGGGGCCTTGGCGTTGCCGCCCTGCGACCAGTTGAAGGCGACCGGGAGCAGGGAGACGCCGATCAGGGTGATGACGGTGCCGGTGACGACCGGTGGGAAGAACCGGACCAGCTTGGAGAAGTAGGGGGCGAGGACGAAGCCGAGCACACCGGCGACGATCACCGCGCCGAAGATGATCGGCAGGGCGTGCTCCGGGCTCTGGGCCTTGCCGATGGCGACCATCGGCGTGACGCCGGCGAACGAGACGCCGTTGACGAACGGGAGCTTGGCGCCGACCTTCCAGAACCCGAGGGTCTGGAGGAGGGTGGCGATGCCCGCGGTGAAGAGGCTGGCGCCCATCAGGAACGCGGTCTCGGTGGCGCTCAGCCCGCAGGCCGGCCCCACGATCATCGGCGGGGCCACCACGCCCGCGTACATGGCGGCCACATGCTGCAGGCCACTGGTGAACATCTTGAAGGGCGGGAGGGTCTCGTCGACCGGATGCTTCCGGTCCCCCTCCGACTTCTGCCCGGTAATTGCGGCCACTGCGGGCCTCCTGTCGATTTCTGCGTCGCCGGGGCCGGCGAGGCGAGGCTGTCACGGAGGGCTTGCCATGTGGTGCGGGGTGGAGAAGTCGCCTGGTGAGCGTGGGTGGTGGGCCGCGCTTGTGGCGCAGGAACGGGCGAGCTGGGCCGACCGGCCCGGGGGTACGAGATGTCCCGCACCCCCGGGGTCCGGCGCTTGCGGATCCCGCTCGGATCCACAAGCTCGGCCGGGAGCCGTCCCTCCCGGCCGAGTCGGGGGTTGCGTCGGCGGCGGGTGCCGCGCCGGGGGTCAGCCCTCGGCGGCGATCCGGGCCAGACGCTGTGCCTCGGCCCGCGCGGTGCGGGCGATGGCGTCCTCGTCGACGTTGGTGAGGTGGTTGTCCTCGACGACCGGCTTGCCGTTGACGAGGGAGAGGGTGACCGGTGCGGCCGCGCCGAAGACCAGCGCGGTGACCGGGTCGGCGATGGAGGAGTGGCCGAGTCCGTCGAGCTTCCAGAGGACCAGGTCGGCGAGCTTGCCGGGCTCCAGCGAGCCGATCTCGGAGGTCCGGCCGAGGACCTGCGCGCCGCCGTAGGTGCCCAGGCGGAGGGACTTGCGGGCGTTGAGGGCGGCCTCGCGGTGGCTGCCGAGGCGGTTGATCAGCAGGGCGTTGCGCAGCTCGGTGTGGAGTTCGCCGGACTCGTTGGAGGCGGTGCCGTCGACGCCGAGGCCGACCGGGACGCCGGCCGCGAGCATGTCCGGGACCCGGGCGATACCGGCCGCCAGACGGGCGTTGGAGGACGGGCAGTGGGCGACACCGGTCTTGGTCCGGGCGAAGGCCGCGATGTCCGAGTCGGTCATGTGGACGCAGTGCGCCATCCACACGTCCTCACCGAGCCAGCCGGTGGACTCGAAGTAGTCGGTCGGACCCATGCCGAACAGCTCGTGGCAGAACTTCTCCTCCTCCACCGTCTCCGAGCCGTGGGTGTGCATGCGTACGCCCTTGCGGCGGGCCAGCTTGGCGCCCTCCCGCAGGAGTTCGGTGGAGATGGAGAACGGCGAACAGGGGGCGGCGGCGATGTGCACCATCGAGCCGAAGGAGGCGTCGTGGTGCTTGTCGATGGCCTCCTCGGTGCCCAGCAGGGCGCCCTCGGTGGTCTCGACGGCGAAGTCCGGCGGCAGGCCGCCGTCCTTCTCGCTGCGGTCCATGGAGCCCCGGGCCAGGGTGATCCGGGCGCCGATCTCGGCGGCCGCGGCGAGCTCGGCGCTCACCAGGTCGCCGGAGCCGTGCGGGAAGACGTAGTGGTGGTCGGAGGCGGTGGTGACGCCGCCCTTGACCATCATGCCGAGCGAGCCCTGGGTGGCCGCGGCCAGCATCGGCGCGTCGATCCGGGCCCAGGTCGGGTACAGCGCGACCAGCCAGTTGAACAGGTTGTGGTCGGTGGCCAGGCCGCGGGTGATCCACTGGTAGAAGTGGTGGTGGGTGTTGATCAGGCCGGGGGTGACCAGGTGCCCCGTGCCGTCGACCCGGCGGACGACGTTTTCCAGACCCTCGGGGGCCTTGCCGGCGCCCAGCGACTCGATGATGTTGTCGGCGACGACCACATAGCCGGTGGCGTACTCGGTGTCGTCGGCGTCGACGGTCGCGATGGCGCAGTTCTCGATGACGATGCGCTGCTTCACCGCGCTGTCAGGGGATGCCGATGCAGCCATGGTGCTGTCCTCGTACTTTCGGTGATGGCGGTTGGGCACGGCATGGCCCTAGGGGATTTGAGTGCCGGAGCCGGGCGAGGCGGCTGACAGTACCGCCGCCCGTGGGGTGCTCCGGGTGCCGAGATGGTGGAAGAACAGGTTGAGCGCGACCGCGACCAGTGCTCCGGCGCTGATCCCGGAGCCGAGCACGGTCTGTGCCCAGGCGGGGAAGTCCGCGTAGAAGGTCGGCGCGGCGAGCGGGATGATGCCCGCGCCGAGCGACACGGCCACCAGGATGATGTTGGAGCTGTCGTCGAGACCGGCCTCGGAGAGCGTACGGATGCCGCTGACCGCGATCGATCCGAACAGGACGATACCCGCACCGCCGAGCACCGGCATCGGCACCAGCGAGACCACGGCCCCCAGGACGGGGAAGGCGCCGAGGACGAGGAGCACGGCGCCGGCCAGCGCGACGACGTACCGGCTGCGCACCCGGGTCAGCGAGACCACTCCGACGTTCTGCGCGAAGGCGCTGGTCGGGAAGCCGCCGAAGACCGGCCCGAGGAGGGTGGCGAGGCCGTCGGTGCGCAGTCCGCGGGTGATGGTGGTGCCCGTGGTGGGCCGGTCGCAGATCTCGCCGAGGGCCAGCATGCCGGCCGAGGACTCCGTCATCAGCACCAGCATCACGATGCACAGCGAGAGGATCGCGGCGGGCTGGAATTCGGGCGGGCCGAAGGAGAACGGCGTGGGCAGCGCGGCGATCGGCGCGGAACGCAGTCCCGCGACGCTCGCCATCCCGAACGGGATCGCGGCGAGGGTGCCGACGACCAGGCCGATCAGCAGCGCGATCTGCTTGACGAAGCCCTGGGCGAAGCGCTGGATCAGCAGGATCACCACGAGGGTGAAGGCGGCGAGCGCGAGGTTGTTCATGTCGCCGAAGTCGGCGGCGTGCTTGTCGCCGCCCTGGGCCCAGCCGACCGGTACGGGCATCAGGGTGACCCCGATGAGGGTGATCACCACGCCGGTGACCAGCGGCGGGAAGAACCGCAGCAGCTTCCCGAAGAACGGGCCGATCGCGAGGCAGAACACCCCGGCGACCATCACCGCGCCGTAGATGGCGGGGAGTTGGTGGCCCTTGGCGGTGGTCTCGGCGATGGCGAGCATCGGGGTGATGCCGGCGGAGCTGGCGGCGTTGACGAACGGCAGCCGGTTGCCGGCGAAATTCCGGATGCCGAGTGTCTGCAGGAGCGTGGCGAGCCCGGCGATGAGCAGGCTGGCGGCGATCAGCCGGGTCCGGCCCGCGGTGTCCAGGCCGACGGCCTGGCCGATGATGAGCGGAGGGGTGACGACGCCGGCGTACATGGCGGCGATGTGCTGGAGTGCGGCGGGGAGGAGCCGCCTGGCCGCCGGCTTCTCGTCCACCGGATGGACCGGGGACGAGGGGTGGTGCGGGACTTGCGAATGCTGTGCCATGGGTCGTTCCCCTCGGGTTCCGCGCCCCCTCCCCGCTGCGGGGCGAGGAGGGGACACGAGGCACGGCGCTGCGTCTGAAGCCCTCAGAGGTTCGTCAGATCCACCGGGATCTTGGCTTCGACACCGTCGCGCAGAACAGTGGCTTCGATCAGGCCGTACGGGCGGTCCGCCGCGTAGTAGACCTCGTTGTCGTTCTTGAGCCCGAACGGCTCCAGGTCCACCAGGAAGTGGTGCTTGTTCGGGAGCGAGAACCGCACCTCGTCGATCTCGGAGCGGTTGTTGATGATGCGCGACCCCATTTGGTACAGGGTCTGCTGGAGCGAGAGGCTGTAGGTCTCGGCGAAGGCGTGCAGCATGTGCTTCTTCACCTGCTCGTACGAACGCTCCCAGTTGGGCATCCGCTGCTCGTCGTCGGTCCAGTTGAACCGCCAGCGGCCGGACACCTGAGTGGCGAGGATGCGGTCGTAGGCCTCCTTCAGCGTCGTGTACTTGTCCTTGATGTAGCCCCAGAACTCCGAGTTGGTGGAGTTCATCACCACGAGGTCCTTCAGACCCGAGATGACCTGCCACTGCTCGCCGTCGTAGGTGATCTCGGTGACCCGGGTCTCCTGGCCCTTGCGGACGAAGGAGTGCTTGACCTCGTCCGAGCCGATGAACTTGGAGTTGGCGTCGGAGGTCTCGATCCGCTCCCAGGCGTACTCCTCGATGCGGATCCGGGCCCGGTGGATCGGCTCCTGGCTGGTCACGAAGTGCCGGGCCAGGTGGATGCCGAACTGCTCGGCCGACTCGATCCCGTACTCCTTGGCGAAGGCGTACACGGTGTTCTTGGTCGTGTCGGTGGGCAGGCAGTGGGCGTTGGAACCGGAGAGGTGGACCTCCTCCAGGTCGCCGGAGAGCGCGACGGAGACGTTCAGGTCCTTGATGTGGTGCGTGTCGCCGTCGCGGGTGATCTTGACGACGCGGTTTTCCGCCTTGCCGTACTGGTTCTGGCCGAGAATCGTGGGCATGTCGGTGCTAGCTCCCTCGGTATACGGAGTAGCCGAACGGGTTGAGCAGCAGCGGTACGTGGTAGTGCTCGCCCGGCTTGACGGCAAAGGTGATTGCCACCTCCGGGAAGAAAGCTCCGCTGTCCCTTACGCGGGGGGCGTCCTGCTGTTCCTCGGCTTGCTGGTGGGAAACGAAGTACGCCTCGGTCTCGAATTCGATGCGTACGTGGGTGGTGCCTTCCGGCAGTGCCGGCAGGTCCTTGCAGCGCCCGTCCGCGTCGGTCTTGGACGCGCCGTGGGCGGTCCAGGCACCGTCGCCGCCGGAGCGCACCGAGAGCGTGAGGGCGACGCCCTCCGCGGGGCGGCCCACGCTGGTGTCCAGGATATGCGTGGACACCGACGTCTGTGCAGCCGTCTCGCTGCTCATGCTGCGTCTCCTTCCGCGGTTTCCGCGATACGGGTCAGGCGAATGCGGTTGATCTTGCCGAGCTCCACACGCACGATCTCCCGCTCCTGTTCCGGCGAGTTGTCGATCCGGTTACGGAGCGCGTCGCGCATCTGCTCCCCGGTACGGCCGGAGGCGCAGATCAGGAAGACGTGCCCGAACTTCTCCTGGTAAGCCAGGTTGAGTTCGAGCATTTCCGCCTTGAGCTCGTCGGAGGCGCCGGCCATCCCGCTCTGCTCGCGGTTCGAGGTCGGGTCGCCCGGCTTCGGCCGGCCGATGGGCGGGTGCCCGGCCATCGCCTCGGCCAGGTCCTCCGCGGTCAGCTCCGCCATGGCGGCGTCGCTGGCGGCGAACAGGGCGTCGGTGGTGGCGTAGGGGCGCTGGGCGAGGATCTTGCTCCCCCATGCCCGGCTGGCGCACACCTCGTGCAGTACGGACCGGGCCGTACCGTCGTCGGAGGTGTTGAACCGGGCGAGCGCCGGGGTCGTACTCGAAGACACGGGAAGCCTCCGTGGCCTGGTGCTGGACAGCTCTGCTTGGCTGGAAACAGCTAAGACCCCCGGCAACATCACGTCAACACTTTGTTGAAAACTCGGCGACACAAAAGCCGCCGTCCGGCGGTACGGGACGGCGGCTCCGGCTGCCTGGACGGGGCGTATGCCCCCTTCGCCTCAGTCGGCGTCCTTCGCGGCGTTCTCCCTGTTCAAGTAGTTGTAGACGGTGAAACGGCTGACGCCAAGGGCCCCCGCCACGGTCTCGACGCCGTGTCGGACCGAGAAGGCGCCCCGGGATTCCAGTATCCGGACCACCGATTGCTTGGTCTTGCGGTCCAGCTCGGCCAGCGGCATGCCGTGCCGGCGCTGGAGCTCGGCGAGGATGTGGTCGAGCGAATCCGAGAGGTGCGGGAGCCGGACGGCCACCCGGTCCTCCCCCTCCCAGGCCAGCACGACGTCGTCGCCGCGCGCCTGGTCCGGCGCGACCATCTGTCCACCCATCGCGTCCACCAGCGGCTTGACCGCCTGGACGAACGGGTGGTCCGCGGGCTCGGTCACGACGTTCCCCCCTCGCCCTGCCCGGCATCCCCGATCACATTGACCTGGAGGGAGACCCGGGTGGCCCCGGCCCGCAGGGATTCCCGCAGCAGCGCGGTCACCGCACCGAGCACCTGATCCGCCTCGCCCTCGGCCGTGTTGCCGAACGGGCCGACGTCCACGGCGTCCAGCTCGGCGCCCGTGACGATCTCGCGGGCCACCACCGCATGCGCCGGCGCCTCGTCCAGGTCGAACGGCTCCGTTGTGAACTCAACTCTCAATCGCACGTCGCTCAACCTACGCGCGGCGGGCCCGACTCACCAGAAATTGCTCGGGAGCCCCCTTGACAGCCTCCGAGCACGCCGGGCAATGTTCCAGTACGCAGAAAAACAGTTCCACTATCCGGAAGGAGCGCCGGCCCTCATGGGTTTCACGGACACGCGCTTCAACGTCAATCTGTCGATCCTGTTCACCGAGCTTCCGTTGCTGGAGCGGCCGGCGGCCGCGCGGGCGGCGGGTTTCACGGCGGTGGAGCTGTGGTGGCCGTGGGTGGATGCCCCGGTTCCGGACGAGGCGGAGCTGGCCGCGCTGCGCACCGCGCTGACCGAGGCCGGGACGCAGTTGGTGGGGCTGAACTTCTACGCCGGTCAGCTGCCGGGTCCCGACCGTGGTGCGCTGTCGATTCCGGGGGAGGAGTCGCAGAAGTTCCGGGCGAATGTGCCGGTGGCGATCGAGTTCGCCCGCTCGGTGGGCTGTACGACCTTCAACGCCCTGTACGGCAACCGCGTCGAGGGCGTGGCGGCGGCTGAGCAGGATGCGCTGGCGTTGGAGAGCCTCACGTTCGCCGCGCGGGCGGTGGCCGAGGTCGACGGCACGCTGCTGATCGAGGCGCTCAACGCGCCGGAGTCTCCGAAGTGCCCGATCGTCTCGGCGCCGAAGGCCATCGAGATCGTCGACGCGGTCAACGCGGCCACCGGATTGGACAATGCGCGGTTCTTGATGGACCTGTACCACCTGTCGATGAACGGCGAGGACCTGGAAGAGGTCATCGACCGCTACACCGCCAAGACCGCGCATGTGCAGATCGCCGACAACCCCGGGCGCGGCGCGCCGGGCACGGGTGGGCTGGACTTCGCCGACCTGCTCGACCGGCTGACGAAGGCCGGCTACCGCGGCTGGGTGGGCCTGGAGTACAAGCCCGGCGACGGCCCCAGCGCCGGCGCCTTCGAGTGGCTGCCCGCGCCCCTGCGCGCCGCGAAGTAACCCGCACGGGCGGCCCTCGGGTACGCGACCGCCGCCGGACTACGGCCGCCCGGACCCCTCTGACTGATGTAACAGCATGTGAAAGGCACCGTTGTGAGCACTCTTCCCAAGATTGCGTGGATCGGTCTGGGCATCATGGGTTCGCCCATGGCCGAGAACCTGATCAAGGCCGGCTACACCGTGGCCGGCTACACCCTGGAGGCCGACAAGCTCGAGCGGCTGGCCAAGGCCGGCGGCAGCGCGGCCGGCTCGATCGCCGAGGCCGTCAGGGACGCGGATGTGGTCATCACCATGGTCCCGGCCTCCCCGCAGGTCGAGGCCATCGCCTACGGCCCCGACGGCATCCTGGAGAACGCCCGGCGCGGTGCGCTGCTGATCGACATGTCCTCGATCACCCCGCAGACCTCCATCGACCTGGCCCGCGCGGCCGGCGAGAAGGGCATCCGAGTCCTGGACGCCCCCGTCTCCGGCGGCGAGGCCGGCGCCATCGAGGCCGTCCTGTCGATCATGGTCGGCGGTGAGCAGGCCGACTTCGACGCCGCCCGCCCGATCCTCGAAGCCCTCGGCAAGACCATCGTGCTGTGCGGACCGCACGGCTCCGGGCAGACCGTCAAGGCCGCCAACCAGCTCATCGTCGCCGTCAACATCCAGGCCTGCGCCGAGGCCGTGGTCTTCCTGGAGAAGTCCGGCGTCGACCTGACCGCCGCCCTGGACGTCCTCAACGGCGGCCTGGCCGGCTCCACCGTCCTGACACGCAAGAAGGACAACTTCAAAAACCGCGACTTCGCACCCGGCTTCCGCATCGACCTGCACCACAAGGACATGGGCATCGTCACCGACGCCGCCCGCACCGTCGGCGCCGCCCTGCCCGTCGGCTCCGTCGTCGCCCAACTCGTCGCCTCCCTGCGCACCCAGGGCGACGGCGGCCTGGACCACTCCGCCCTCCTCCGCGGCGTCGAACGCCTCTCCGGATACCCCACCGGGGCCTGACGTCCATGGCGGCACAGCGGATCCCCGCCGCACGGGCGGCCGTGCAGATCCTCCGGGACGAGGGCATCGACCTCGTCTTCGGCTGCCCCGGTGGCCCGCTGCTCCCGCTGTACGCGGCGATGGCGGAGACCGGCGGTATCGCCCACCTGCCGGTGCGCGATGCCGAGGCCGCCGTGCACATGGCCGACGGCTGGGCCCGGACGAACGGACGGGCCGGGGTCGTCGCGGTGGCCGCCGGACCGGGAGCGGCCCGGCTGGTCACCGGGCTGTACGCGGCGGCGCAGGACGCGGTCCCGCTGGTGTGCCTCACCGGCCGGCCGACCGCCGCCGGGCCGCCGCGCCGGGCGGCCCACCGTCCCCCGGACCTGGTCCGGTTGGCCGCTCCGGTCACCAAGCGGGCCGAGCGGATCGAGGATCCCGCGCGCTTCCCGGGGGCTTTCCGTGAGGCCTTCCGGATCGCGCGGGAGGGCCGTCCCGGCCCGGTGCTGATCGATGTCCCGGCCGATCTGGCGGTGGCGGAGATCGCATCCGACGCGGGGCGGGCCACCGGTGGCGGCCGGTGGTCCGCCCCGCCGACCAGGGCGGCGGCGCCCGCGGGCCTGACGGCGGACCGTGGTGGGCATGCCGACCCCGGTACCGTCCGCGGGGCGCCGCCCTGGTTCCTGGCGGAGCTCGCCGCGGTCTTCGGGACCGGACACGACGCGGCAGCCGCGTCGGCCACGTACCTGGTCGGCGGCCCCCTGCACGCCCCGTCCGCCGCCGGGCCGGGCGGATCCCGGCTGCAGCACCTCTACGGCCGCAGCGGTCCGCCCGGCTGGGAGGTCCCGGCCGCGATCGGGGTCCGCAAGGCCCTGGACGGCAGGGGTGAGCGGGACGCCGAGGTCGTCGTGGTCCTCGACGGCGACGGTTTCCCGTCGCTGTCCGGGGAACTGGCGGCCGCGGCACGGTACGACGCCCCGATGGTGCTGCTCCTGCACACCGCGGACCGGGCCGGCGAGGACTTCGCGGACCCCGTGAAGGTCGCCGAGGCGTACGGCTGCGCGGGCCGCGGCGTCGTCGATCCGGCGGAGCTGCGCACGGCGGTCGAGTGGGCCCGCAAGGAGGCCGTCTCCACCCGGCGGCCGGTCCTCGTCGACGTCCGGACCGGTCCCCCGGTACGCCTTCCCGGCGGACCGGCCGTCGAGCCGGTGCACGAGTACACCCACGGGCCCTAGGCACCCCGCCGAGGTGCCCGGCCCCCGAACTTCCGGGCGGTGGCTGCGCTGACACCTGTCCTGTCGCGCCCAGGCGCGGCCGCCGCCCGGAATACCCACCCAGGTTTGTTTCAACAAACTGTTGACGTTTGGTCGGAGCTCTTCTTACGCTCCGACATGCGGAAGTCAACTTCCGCGCTCTCGTACGGAAGGTCACCATGTCGAAGCCCACGCTGACGACCGAGTCCGGCGCCCCGGTCGCCGACAACCAGAACTCCTCCACCGCCGGCGTCGGCGGCCCGATCATCCTCCAGGACCAGCACCTGCTGGAGAAGCTCGCCCGCTTCAACCGCGAGCGCATCCCGGAGCGCGTCGTGCACGCCCGCGGGTCCGGCGCGTACGGCTACTTCGAGGTGACCGACGACGTCACGGCCTTCACCCGGGCCGACTTCCTGAACACCGTCGGCAAGCGGACCGAGACGTTCCTTCGCTTCTCGACCGTCGCCGACAGCCTCGGCGGCCCGGACGCGGCCCGCGACCCGCGCGGCTTCGCCCTCAAGTTCTACACCGAGGAGGGTAACTACGACCTCGTCGGCAACAACACCCCGGTGTTCTTCATCAAGGACCCGATCAAGTTCCCCGACTTCATCCACTCGCAGAAGCGCGACCCCTTCACGGGCAAGCAGGAGCCGGACAACGTCTGGGACTTCTGGGCGCACGCCCCCGAGGCCACCCACCAGATCACCTGGCTCATGGGCGACCGCGGCATCCCGGCCTCCTACCGCCACATGAACGGCTACGGCTCGCACACCTACCAGTGGACGAACGCCGAGGGCGAGGCCTTCTTCGTCAAGTACCACTTCAAGACCAACCAGGGCATCCGCTCGCTGAGCAGCGAGCAGGGCGCCGAGCTGGCGGGCAAGGACCCCAACAGCCACCAGACCGACCTGCTGCAGTCCATCGAGCGGGGCGTGTACCCCTCCTGGACGCTCTACGTGCAGATCATGCCGGCGGCCGAGGCGGCCGACTACCGCTTCAACCCGTTCGACCTGACGAAGGTGTGGCCGCACGCGGACTACCCGCTGCAGCGGGTCGGCCGGCTGGTCCTGGACCGCAACCCCGACAACGTCTTCGCCGAGGTCGAGCAGTCCGCCTTCTCGCCGAACAACTTCGTGCCCGGCATCGGCCCGTCCCCGGACAAGATGCTCCAGGGCCGGCTGTTCGCCTACGCCGACGCGCACCGCTACCGCCTGGGCGTCAACCACACCCAGCTGCCGGTGAACGCCCCCAAGGCGACCAAGGCCAACAACTACGGCCGGGACGGCCTGATGGCGACCAACGCCTACGGCCGGCACGCCAAGAACTACGAGCCGAACTCCTACGACGGTCCGGCGCAGACGAACGAGGCGCTCTCCGCCCCGCTCGCCGTCGCCGGCTACACCGGCACCCACGAGGCGCCGCTGCACACCAAGGACGACGACTTCTTCCAGGCCGGTGAGCTCTACCGCCTGATGTCCGAGGACGAGAAGAAGCGCCTGGTGGACAACATCGCCGGCGGTCTGTCCCAGGTCAGCCGCGACGACGTGATCGAGAAGAACCTCGCCCACTTCCACGCCGCCGACCAGGACTACGGCAAGCGCGTCGAGGCCAGGGTCCGCGAGCTGCGCGAGGACTGACGGGAGGTCAGTCTCCTCGCGCACTCCGTACCGGCCGGCCCGTTGAGGGGTGGTCGGCCGGTACGGAGAGGTAGCGCGAGCTCCGCGGTCACCGGGGAGTCCAGTGCGGTGGCAGTGCTCGCCCGCTAGGGAAGGGCGAGCCACCTCCCCGCACCGCGGAGCCCGCCTGCTCCCCCTTCCCACCCCTCCCCCAGACTCCGTCCGGCGGTGCGATGTCCCGTCGCGCCCAACTCTCGCACTGTCGGACGGGAACCACCGCACAGGGCCCGGCATCCGTACGGTCACGGATCCCGGGCCCTGTGTCGTGCCCGGGCCCCGACCCGCTCCGTTGTGTACGCCGCCGTGCGCCGACGTGCGCGCCGCGTGCGCCGTCGTTTCCTCCGCGGAATCTTCCCGCCCCGCGCCCTCTCGCCGTAATTCGGCCCACGGCACCCTTCTTTGCGGAGACTATGGGGGCAGCAGCAGAACCCGACTGCCTGCCGCCCTACCGCCAGGAGCCGACCATGGCCGACAGCGTGCCGGTGCGGTGCCCCACGTGCCGCCGCGAGAACGCTTTCACCCCGCCCACCTTCCCGTGCGCATGCGGTGCCCCGCTGACCATGCCCGTGCTGCGCGGCGGGGTGCCGGTCGAGATACTGCACCGCACCTGGCAGGCGTCCTGGGTGGAGGTGCGCTGCGACGTGTGCGGGCGGCACGACGAATGGCCGGCACCGGAGTCCGGCTGCGTGTGCGGCACGGTGGTCCGGGTCCCGGTCGTCCCGGCGCCCACCCCGCCCCCGCCGAACTTCCCCTCGCCCGGGCGGCCGGCCGCCGAGGCACCACCCGCCGCCGAGCCCCCGGCGCGCGGTCCTGCGGCCGGCCTTCCGGCCGGTGACGATCCGTACCGCCCGTGACTGCGTCACCGCCGCCCAGCAGTACTTGAAGTGGCTGGGCTACGCCGACGTCGCCCGGGCCCAGGAACGCACCGCCGCCGGTGTGGACCTGCGGGGCACCGGCGTGGTGGCCCAGGTCGACCCGACCACCCGCGCCACCCAGCTCCGCGAGATCGAGTGCGTCTGGCTCAACGGCCTCAACGACTCGGCCATCGCGGTCTTCTTCTCGCTCGCCGGCTACGCCAGGGACGCCCGGACGCGCGCCGACGAACTGCACATCCCGCTGTTCGTCATGGACCTCACGGGCACCCCGCAGCCGGTCAACGACCCGGCCGACGAGCTGATCAGGTACGGCGCGGCACAGCCGTGAGCCCGCCGCCCGCGACACCGCCTACGAGCCGCCGCAGCGCACCGGCGGACGGCGATCCCGGCTCGGCGTGGTAGATCACCACCCGCTGCCCCGGGTCGTCCGGCAGGGTCAGCAACTCATCGGTGAGCGTGAGCGGACCGACGACCGGGTGGCGGTAGTCCCGGGCATGGGTGGCGCAGGTGCGTACCGGGTGCTCCGCCCACAACGCCTCGAACTCCGTGCTGCCCCGGCGGAGTTCGGCGATGAGTCCGGTGAGTTGTGGCGCGTCCGGCCACCGCCCGGCGATCAGCCGCAGATCGCCGACCGTGTCGCGGGCCTTGGCCGCCCGGTCCGCATACAGCGCCCGGGTGCGCGGATCGAAGAACATCATCCGCGCGACGTTCGGACGCGCGGTGGCGTCGCGGGTCCCCGGGGTGGCGTCGTGGGTTCCCTGGGCGGCGTCGCGGGCTCCCTGGGTGGCAGCGGGGGCGTCCGGGGCGTCGAAAGGCAGGTGCCCGGCCAGCAGCGCATGCCCCGCATGGTTCCAGGCGAGTACGTCCACGAAGCGGCCCAGCACCAGCGCCGGGGTGTCCCCCAGCGATGCGATCATGTTCCGTACCGACGGCCGCAGCCGCTCCTCGGCGGCCGCTTCCGCTCCGGGTCCGCCACCGCCCTCGGGGCGGGCCAATCCGTACAGATGCCGCCGTTCGGTCCCGTCCAGCCGCAGCACCCGGGCGAGCGCGTCCAGGACGGCGTCCGAGGCGCCGGCGGCCGCGGTGCCCTGTTCCAGCCGGGTGTAGTAGCCCGGGCTGATTCCGGCGAGCCGCGCCAGCTCCTCCCGGCGCAGCCCCGGCACCCGCCGCCGACCGCCGTGGTCCGGCAGCCCGACGTCCTGTGGGGCGAGCCGCGCTCGCCGGCTCCGCAGGAATTCCCCCAAGTCCGGCCCGTGATCCATGCGTTCAGTGTGCCGGGGCGGACGCAGCCTGCACCTGGCAGGGGTAGGAACGGCGTTCCTGCCCTCCACAGGGGGCTGGGTAACCGGGCGGCGGCGCGGCAGCATCGTGCCCATGCCTCTGAAGATCATCGTCATCGGTGCGACCGGCACACTCGGCAGTGCGGTCGCCCGCCATCTGACGGCCCGCGGACACGAGGTCGTGCGGGCCGCGCGCCGCGGCCCGGTCCCGGTCGACCTGGCCGATCCGGTCTCCCTCGACGCGCTCTTCGCCACCGTGCGGGACGTGGACGCCGTGATCTGCTGCGCCGCGAGCGGCCGGCTGACGCCCCTGGATTCCCCCTCCGACGAGGAGTTCACCACCGGCCTGGACGGCAAACTCCTCGGCCAGGTCCACCTCGTCCGGCGTGCGCTGCACCATCTGCGGGACGGTGGTGCGGTCATCCTGACCAGCGGCACCTTCGCCGAGCCGACGCCGGGCGGCGCATTCGGCGCACTGGTCAACGCCGGCCTGGACGCCTTCGTACGGGCCGCGGCCGTCGAGCTCCCCCGCGGGCTGCGGCTCGACGTGGTCAGCCCCGGCTGGATCACCGAAACCCTCGCCGGTCTCGGTCTGGACCCGGCCGAGGGCACGCCCGCGGACGAGGTGGCCCGTGCGTACGTCGACCTCCTCGACACCCTGGTGCCGCGGGCCGCCGAAACCCGTTCGCCGCGCCCGGCGAAACCGGCGACACTGGCACAGTGATCATCGCTGCCCCGTCGCCCGCCGAGCTGCCCCTGCTGCGCGCCCTGGAACGCGCCGCCGGCGAGCCCTTCCGCCGCCACCTGGACATGGCTCCGGTGGCGGACGATGAACCGCCCTCGCCAGCCGAACTGACGAGGTATCAGCAAGCGGGTCGGGCTTTGGCGGCGTACGAGGGGGATGCGCGGGCCGCTTCCGTCCGTGGCCGGCCGATCGGCTATCTCCTCTGGGAGCCGGTCGACGGGTGCACCCACATCGAGCAGGTGTCGGTGCACCCGGATCACTCCCGCCAGGGCATCGGACGGGCCCTCATCGACCGGGCGGAGCGTGACGGCGGCTCGGCGCCGCTGACCCTGACCACCTTCGCCGAGGTGCCGTGGAACGCGCCGTACTACGCCCGCCTCGGCTTCCGGGTGCTCACCGAGGCCGAACTGACCCCCGGGCTCAGGGCGATCCGGGCGCGGGAAGCGGAGCTGGGTCTGGACCGCTGGCCGCGGGTGTGCATGCGCCGCGAGCCGGGCGTGCGGCCGGGGGCACGGCCCAGCTGACGGCGCGTCAGTCACTCAGGACAGTCGGAAACATCACCCGCCCATAATGAGGACATGATCGACGCGAATGCGCTCCGGGACCACTGCCTGGCCTTCAACGGCACGACCGAGGAGTTCCCCTTCCCGCGCCACCAGGACGTCTGCACCTTCAAGGTCGGCGGCAAGATCTTCGCGCTGACGACGCTCACCGACACCCCGCTCACCGTGAGCCTCAAGTGCGACCCCGAGCTGGCCGAACGGCTGCGGGCGGCCCATCCGGAGGTGGTGCCCGGCTACCACCTCAACAAGCGGCACTGGAACACCGTTTCCCTGGCCGGAGCGCTGCCCGATCAGCTCGTCCGCGACATGATCGAGGACTCCTACGACCTGGTGGTCGCCTCGCTGCCGCGGGCCCAGCGGCTGCTGCTCGACTGGCCGGGCGAGTCGCGACGACGCTGAACGCCCCGCGGGGGCGAACTCGCCCGCGCCGGGGGTGGTTTGTCGACTGCGACGGCACGGCCCGGTGACTCACCGGCACTCGTCGAGCAGAATCCGCGCCAGTTCCCGCGGTCGGGAGAACATCGGCCAGTGGCCGGTGTCCAGCTCGACCAGCCGCCAGTGCTCGCTCTTCAGCAGCTCGGCCACCTCGTCGCTCGGTTCGGGGCCGTCCAGCAGGCACTTGACGTACGTCGCCGGCAGGTCGCCGAGCGGGCGGGCCAGCACGGCGGGCTCGGTGAGCGTGGCTCCCGGGTGCGGGGTCGAGCCGCTCACGATCCGCGCGATCTGCGCGTCGTCGAGGCCCTGGCCCGCGTAGTCCGCCGCGGTGAGGGGCGCCCAGAAACCTCCGGTCTCGGCTATGGACGCCTCCACCATCGCGCGGCCGCTGGGCCAGGCGGACACGAACGACCCGCCGTTCACCGGGACGTTGGAGTCGACGAACACCACACGGGCCAGCCGGTCACCGATCCGCTCGGCGGCCTGGCCGACCGGTATGCCGGCGTAGCTGTGCCCCACCAGGGCGACCTCGCGCAGATCACGCCGCGCGATCTCGTCGACGATGTCCTGGACGTGCGTCTGCTGTCCGGCCGGTACGCCCTGCTTCTCGGCGACTCCGGACAGTGTCACGGGATGGACGTCGTGGCCGGCCGCCCGCAGCTCCGCCGCCACCTCCTCCCACGCCCACGATCCGAGCCACGCCCCTGCTACCAATACGAATGCGGTCATGCCGGCAACGTAGCGGTGACCACTGACAATCCGGTGCCGCGGTTCCGGTTCCGCGGCCGTCCGGCCGACGGGCCTCGCCTATGCTGCCCCGATGCGAACTCCCCGGCAGGCCGCGCGGATCGCCGTACTCGACCCCACCGGCGCGCTCTTCCTCTTCCGTTACGACAACGAGGAGGTGGGTGTGCACTGGGCGATGCCCGGTGGCGGGCTGGACCCCGGGGAGGCGCCGCGCACCGGTGCCCTGCGCGAGCTGGCCGAGGAGACCGGGGGTGGCCCCCGGCGGAGCTGGCCGCCACCGCCGATCCGCTCTGGCCGCCGCAGCTGCCCGAAATCCTCGCGCCGTGGCGCGACCCCGTCGGCCACGCCACGGGCGCCGCTCCCGCCTCCTCCCCGGCCCCTCCCCCGGTCGGCCTGGGGTACGTCCCCCACGGCTGATCCGGCCGGAAGGGCGGTCCCCGCTCAGGTGGTGTAGTCCGCGTTGACCCGCACGTAGCCGGCGGACAGATCGCAGCCGTAGACGGTCGCCTCGGCGGTTCCGAGGCCGAGGGTGATGGTGATCGAGACCTCGGACTGCCGCATGGCGTCGGTGAGCGCGTCGAGGGTCTGCGGCGTGGGCTCCTCGGGATACACCTCGATGCCGCCGAACGCGACCGTGACGCGGTCCGGTGTGATGTCGCGATCGCGGTCCTCGGTGTTCTTGCCGATGGCCATCACCACCCGGCCCCAGTTGGGATCGGCGCCGTGTACGGCCGTCTTGACCAGGGGTGAGTTCACCACGCTCTTGGCGATGCGCCGGGCCTGGGCCTCGTCCCGCGCCCGGCCGACCGTGACGCGCAGGAGCTTGGTCGCGCCCTCCCCGTCGCTCGCGAGCTGCCGGGTGAGGTCCAGGCACAGGTCGGTGAGCGCCGCGGTGAACTCCGCGAGGTCGACCGGCCCGGCCGCGCCGTTGGCGAGGACCGCGACGGTGTCGGAGGTGGAGGTGTCGGTGTCGACGCTCAGGCAGTGGAAGGACCGGTCGACGGCGGTGCGCAGCGCCGTGTCCAGGTCGTCCGCCGGCAGTTCGGCGTCGGTGAAGAGGTAGGCCAGCATCGTGGCCATGTTGGGCTCCAGCATGCCGACGCCCTTGGCGACACCGACGATCCGCGCGGCGCCGACCGCACGGACGGCGGTCTTCGGGCGGGTGTCGGTGGTCATCATGGCGCGGGCCACGTCCAGCGGCCCGGCCCCGAAGGCTTCGGGGCCGCGTCCGGCGGCGGCGTCGAAATGGGCGCGGATCGTGTCCATCGGCAGCGGGCGCCCGATGACTCCGGTGGAGCCGATGAGCACGTGACGGTCGTCGATGCCCAGGAGGGCGGCGACCCGCCCGACGACTTCGGCGGCGTTGGCCTCGCCCTGGCGCCCGGTGGCGACGTTCGCGTTCTGCGCGAGCGTGGTGACGGCACGCAGGTCCCGCCCGGCGGCGTGCGCGCGGCTGAGCACCACGGCGGGTCCGGTGAAGAGGCTGCGGGTGAACATGGCGGCACTGACCGCCGGACGGTCCGAGGCGACGACCGAGATGTCATCGCCCTGGTCGCGCAGTCCGCCGTGACCGGTGTAGGCGCGGAATCCGCGCGGCCAGGAGAGGGCGTCGGCCTCGCCCCCGGACGCCGATGCATGAATATTCGTCATACGGTATATATTTACGCCGAGGAGTGGGGCCGTCCAGTGATTTACGGACCACCGGACGGTCCCTGGATCACCGAACGACCCCACTCACCCCGGGTGACACGCCTCAAGGCTGACGGCGAGTCAGCGCGCTACCTTCCCCGCCTCCTTCGCCGCCGCCTTCCCGACTTCCTCCGCCAGCCGTTCGCGCAGTTCGACCTTGCGGACCTTGCCGCTGACGGTCATCGGGAAGGCGTCGAGGATCTCCAGGTAGCGCGGCACCTTGTAGTGGGCCAGGCGGGAGCGGCAGTAGCGGGCCAACTCGTCGCGGGTGAGCGGGTCCTGGGGATCGCGGAGGATGACGCAGGCGGCGATCTCCTCGCCGTACTGCTCGTCGGGGACGCCGACCACCTGGACGTCGGCGATCTTGGGGTGGGTGTAGAGGAACTCCTCGATCTCCCGGGGGTAGACGTTCTCACCGCCCCTGATGATCATGTCCTTGATGCGGCCGACGATCCGGACGTAACCGTCGTCGTTCATCACCGCGAGGTCCCCGGTGTGCATCCAGCGGGCCGGGTCGATGACCTCGTCGGTGCGCTCGGGGTCCTCCCAGTAGCCGAGCATCACGCTGTAGCCGCGGGTGCACAGCTCACCCGGGGTGCCGCGCGGGACGGTCACCCCGCTCGCCGGGTCGACGACCTTGACCTCGATGTGCGGCAGCACCCGTCCCACCGTCGCGGTGCGGTGCTCCAGGTCGTCGTCGCGGCGGGTCTGGGTGGAGACCGGCGAGGTCTCGGTCATGCCGTAGCAGATGGAGACCTCGGCCATGTGCATCTCGGAGACCACCCGCTTCATGACCTCCTCGGGGCAGGGCGAGCCCGCCATGATGCCGGTGCGCAGGGAGGTCAGGTCGTAGCCGGCGAAGTCCGGGTGGTTGAGCTCGGCGATGAACATCGTGGGCACGCCGTAGAGCGAGGTGCAGCGCTCGTCCTGGACGGCCTGCAGGGTGGCGCCGGCGTCGAAAGCGGGGGCCGGGATGACGATGCAGCCGCCGTGCGAGGTGATGCCGAGGTTGCCCATGACCATGCCGAAGCAGTGGTAGAAGGGCACCGGCAGACAGACCCGGTCCGCTTCGGTGTAGCCGAGCGTCTCGGCCACCCAGTAGCCGTTGTTGAGGATGTTGTGGTGCGAGAGGGTGGCGCCCTTGGGGAAGCCGGTGGTGCCCGAGGTGTACTGGATGTTGACCGGGTCGTCCGCGGTGAGTGCCTTCTCGCACTCGGCGAGCCGGGTGTGCGGGACGCCGGCGCCGGCGGCCAGCAGCCCGCCCCAGGTGGGGTCGCCGATGTAGACCACATCGCGCAGCGCCGGGCTCTCGGCGCGGACCTGCTCGATCATCCGGCGGTAGTCGCTCGTCTTGTGCCGGGGCACGGAGACCAGCACGGTGATGCCGGCCTGCTGGAGGACGTAGGCCAACTCGTGCACCCGGTAGGCCGGGTTGACGTTGACGAGGATGGCGCCGATCTTGGCGGTGGCGTACTGGACGAGCACCCATTCGGCGCAGTTGGGCGCCCAGATGCCGACCCGGTCGCCCTTGCCGACCCCCTTGGCGAGCAGGCCGAGCGCCACCTCGTCGACGGCCCGGCCGAGTTCGGCGTAGGTCCAGCGGCGGCCGCTGGCCACCTCGACCAGCGCCTCACGGTCACCGCACCGGGCGATGGTGCGGGCCAGGTCGGCGCCGATGGTGTGCCCGAGCAGCGGCCGCTCGGCGGCCCCGCTGGCGTACGACAGCTCCTGGTGCGACGGGCTCATCGGTGGTTCTCCTCCCAGTACGCGGCACCGCCGTCGCCCGGCGCGGTGCGCGCGGGCGGTTCGCTGCGGCTGAGGGTGCCGGGGACGGTCTTCGGCAGGTCGGCGAACTCCAGCCGCCGGATGCGCTTGTAGGGGGACAGGACTTCACGGGAGTGCCCGGAGAGCGTGTTCATGGTCTCCGGGCATCTCGGGCGGGGACCGGCGCGTCCCCGTCGTTCAAAGGGCGGAAGCGTCACTCCGCCCTCCGGTGGCGCCTCCCCCGGCGCCTCCACCACTGCGTTCATCGGCTGCTCCCAGAAGCCCGACATCGGCCATCGCTGCACTACACCGCAAGGTTGCCCGCCGGAGGGGACGAGCCACTCCAAGGACACCCGGTGCGCGCCGTGTACAGGATGGCGTCCGGCGCGCCCGGACGGGGTCACAACCACCCATCCGTTCGCTCCGCGAAGAAAAGTTCGAGCTCATCCGGGCCCGGGCAGCGGACGGCCTCGGCGCCCCGCTGCGGGCGGGTGCGCCGAGGCCGAGGGAGGGGGCGGTCAGCGGTGGGTGGTGAAGCGCCGCTCGAAGGAGGCGAAGCCGGCTTCCTGCCGCCACTGGACGGCCGCCTTGGGACTGGACGCGAGCAACTGCCGGCAGGCGGCACCGGGCGAGCCGTTGCCCGGGAACCGGCCGCGGCAGGCGTCGACGACGTGGTAGCCGTCCCGCGTCGGGTTGCCCCGCCACAGGCTGCGGCCGGGCAGGAAGGCGTACTGCAGGGAGGCCCGGGCCAGGTCCTTCAGATCGCCGTAGCCGAGGTGGTACGTCGTGGCGGCGTACCGGTACTCGTGGGAGATGTCGATACGGGAGATGCCGGGGTCGTCGGTGGCCAGCACGATCGGCACCCCGTACGCGCGGTAGGTCGTGAAGGGGTGCTCGGCGCCCTTGACGCCGAGGATCTGGGCGTTGCTGGTGAAGGGCACCTCGACGGCCACCTGGCGGGCGGCCATGGTCCTCGCCAGTTCCTGCCAGTCGTCCTCGTGGACCAGGTCGACGCCGTGGCCGATGCGTTCGGCGTGGGCGATCGTGACGGCCTGGTTGATGTGGAACCTCAGGTCCTCCGGTTTGACCAGGCCCGGCCACAGCTCGCCGGCGTGCAGGGTGAGGTGGGCGCGCGGATACCTGCGGTGCAGGAAGTCGAGCATCCGCATCTGCAGGGTGTAGTTGCGCAGCGAGCTGTCCCAGTCCTCGGGCGCCACCAGGTTGACCGCGGTGAACCGCGGGTCCCGCTCGGCCAGCCGCATGCCGAGCTCCATCTGCGTGAAGACCCGCTCGGGGCTGCTGCCCCGGGACACCTGGGCGTTCCAGCGCACGGTCAGCCGGCAGCCGGGTGCCGGACGGGAGGTACCGCAGTGCGAGGTGGCACGGAACTCGGCGTCCGCGTCGTCGGCCTCCTTGCGGGCGGTGGCCACCAGACGGTCCAGCTTGCCGTCGGCGACCAGGGCCCGGTGCATACGACCGAAGTCGTCGTCCCAACCGACCTGGTCGGCAAGGTGCTTGGCCTCCTCGGAGGCGGGGGTGACCAGCGTCTCCAGATAGAACTGGTTCTGCGCGACGATGTCGTCGGCGACCCGCGACAGCAGCTTGCCGCGGTGGCGCCAGGTCACCTCCCCGAACTTCCCGAAGGCGTCGAAGAAGTGGTCGTGGCCCGACTGGCCCGGCGGGAAGTCCTGCATGGACCAGGCCCGCACCAGCGCGTCATGGAACGCCCGGTCGGTCCGGGCGTCCGCGGCCGGCCGCTTCCCCGGACCGCACGGCGGGACGACCGCGGTCATCGTCTTCTCGTCGATGCACAGTCCGTCCTCGGCGGCGAGTGCGATCAGGTACTCGGTGGGGACGGCGCCGGACAGGTGGTTGTGCAGATCACCGCCCTTGGGCAGGCGCCGGAAGAAATCGCGGAGCCGGGCCGGCTCCTGGCGGATGGACTCCAGATAGGCGGCGGTACGCGCCTCGGCCGCGGTGCGCGGACGGGCGGAAGTCGACGCTGGTGTACGGGAGTTGGCCGGCTGGGCGGCGGCGGGTAGGGCGGACACGAGCGACAGCATGCTGAGGGTGGCCAGACCGGCCCGAAGAGCCCGGCGACGGTCCATGGCACGATGGCGATCACCATTCACGATCGCCATCGTGAAGGCACGACGAGGCCGCGCGAAGCCCCTTTTCGGCAAGTTACCCCGGACGAGACCCGCACACGTGACGCCTGAGGCGCACGTGGCCGCGGGACGGCGCTCAGCCGGCGGTGCCGAGGAGCAGCGGCGGCTCTGCCCGGTACCGTCCCGGGGCGGTGCCGTATTCCCGCTTGAAGGCCTTGGCGAACGCGAACTCCGAGGCGTAGCCGGTGCGTTGGGCGATGACGCGGAGCGGCTGGTCCCCCTCGCGCAGCAGGCGGCCGGCCAGGGTCAGCCGCCACCACGTCAGATAGCCGAGCGGCGGCTCGCCGACGAGGGCGGTGAACCGTTTGGCGAAGGCCGCCCGGGACAGGCCCGCCACCGCGCCCAGTTCCTCCACCGTCCAGGGGCGGGCCGGATCGTGGTGGATCGCGCTCAGCGCCCGCCCGATCGCCGGGTCCCGCAGCGCCACCGCCCAGCCGTTCGTCGCCTTGGCGTGTTCCTCGTACCAGGCCCGCAGGATGTACAGCAGGGCGGTGTCGAGCAGGCCGCAGACGGCGGCCTCCGCCCCGGGCCGGGGGTGCGCCGTCTCGGTGCGGAGCAGGTCCAGCACCGCGCCCAACGGCCGGCCCTGGGTGGGCAGCCGGACCACGCCGGGCAGGCAGGTCAGCAGCGGGTGGGGGCGGGACCGGTTCAGGCGGTAGGCGCCGCAGAGCGTCAGCGTGCGGGGCGTTCCGTCGTCGGGGGTGTCCGGGCCGGACGGCCAGGAGCCGTCCGGGTTCTGCCGGACCTCGACCAGCGGGGTGCCGGGGTCGTCGGCCAGGCCGTGGGCGATGCCGTGGACGAACGCGAGGTCACCGGCGGTGAGCCGGAGGGGCGGGCTGCCGTCCTCGGGCAGCACCCAGCAGGAGCCCTCCAGTACGGCGTGGAACCCGACGCCGGTCGTGGCCGGGAAGCGCTGGCCCCACGCACCGTGCCGCTGCTTGCGGGAGGCGTGTGGCCGCCCGGCGCGCATCGCGGTGATCGCGTCGCTGAGTACGTCCATGCCGGTGAGCGTACCGAGGAGACGCCCGCACATGATCGCGAGACGTTGCGGCATGGGCCCGGCGCACGAGCTCTCCGTACGGTGAATCCGCATCCACGAAGGAGAGGAAATCTCCCGCTTCGTCGGTGATGTACGCACTCCCCATGACAGAAATGGATTCACGGTGATGATGGCCCAACACGTGGTGTTCGACGAGCTCGGCGGCCCGGAGGTGCTGCGGATCGAGGAGGTGGAACTCGGCGAGCCCGGTCCGGGCGAGGTGCTGCTCCGGGTGGACGCGCTCGGCCTCAACCGGGCGGAGGCGCTGTTCCGTTCCGGCGGCTACTACTACCAGCCCACCCTGCCGGGGTCCCGGATCGGCTACGAGGCGGCCGGGGAGGTGCTCGCGGTCGGAGAAGGGGTGACCGGTTTCTCGGTGGGCGACCCGGTGCTGACGGCGGGCACGGGGGGCATGAGCACCAACGGCGTGTACGGCGACCACCTGCGTCTGCCGGCCGACAGCCTGCTCCGCCGCCCCGGCGACACGGACGCGGCGACCGGGGCCGCCCTCTGGCTGTCGTACAGCACCGCTTACGGCGCGCTGGTGGAGAAGGGCGGGCTGCGGCCGGGCGACACCGTGCTGATCACCGCCGCCTCCAGCAGCGTGGGCGTGGCGGCGATCCAGATAGCCCGCCACCTCGGCGCGATCCCGGTGGCCGTCACCCGCAGCGCGGCGAAGCGGGAGCGTCTGGCGCAGCTCGGCGCGGCCCATGTGATCGCGCTCGACGAGGGCGGGCTGCCCGACCAGGTCGCCGAGGTCACCGGCGGGCGCGGGGCCGAGATCGTCTTCGACCCGGTGTCCGGTCCCGGACTGGCGGAGGTCGCGCGGGCGGTCGCCCCGGGCGGGCTGCTGATCGTCTACGGCTGGCTCGACCCGCGGCCGGCACCCCTGCCGCTCAACTGGACCCTGCGCATCCTCGGTTACGGCAACCTCCAGGTGACCGGCGAGCCGGAGGTACGGCGCCGGGTCCGGCACTTCCTGGACGCCGGCCTACGGGCGGGCACCCTGGCTCCGGTCATCGACCGCACCTTCGCCTTCGAGGAGATCGTCGAAGCGCACCGCCATCTGGAGTCCAACAGCCAGATCGGCAAGATCGTGGTGACGGTCCGGCACTAGGTTCCCCGGGGGCAAGGGTGGGACGGCGCGACGCGGGGTGTCCCCCGAGGCCGCCGCGTCCGCCCCACCGGGAGCAACAGGCGCCCCTCTCCCCTCAGTTGACCCCCCGCTCGACCCCGGCCCAATACGGCTGGCGGAGCTTGAACTTCTGGATCTTGCCGGTGGCCGTACGGGGAATGGACTCGCGGAACTCCACGGACGTCGGGGCCTTGTAGCCGGCCATGTGCTGCTTGCAGTGGGCGATGATGTCGGACTCGTCGGCCGTCGCGCCCTCCGCGAGGACCACCAGGGCCTTGATGGTCTCGCCCCACTTCTCGTGCGGCACACCGATGACGGCGACCTCGGCGACCGCCGGGTGACTGAAGATCGTGTCCTCCACCTCGATCGACGACACGTTCTCCCCGCCGGTGATGATCACGTCCTTCTTCCGGTCGGAGATGGTGAGGTGGCCGTCGCCGGGGTCGAGGGTGCCGCCGTCGCCGGTGTGGAACCAGCCGTCCTCCAAGGCCTCCGCCGTCTCCTCCGGCTTGTCCCAGTACCCGTCGAGCACCGTGTTGGAGCGGGCCAGTACCTCACCGGACTCCGAGACCTTCAGCTTCACCCCCAGCGCGGGCAACCCCGCACGGGACAGTTTGCGCGCGCGTTCCTCGGCGGGAAGGGCGGCATCGGCCGGCCGGGTGCGGTTGAAGGTGAGCATCGGGGAGGTCTCGGTCAGGCCGTAGAGCTGGGTGAACTCCCAGCCCAGTTCCTCCTGCACGCGCTGGATGGTCCTGGTCGGCGGCGGGGCACCCGCGCAGACGATCCGTACCCGGTCGCGGCCCGGGACCTCGCCCTCCCAGGTCGCCGCCGCGTCGAGCACCATGTTCCAGACGGCCGGCGCCCCGCACATGAGGGTGACCCCGTGCTCGTCGACGCGCCGCAGAATCTCGGTGCCGTCGACCTTGCGCAGCACCACCTGCTTGACGCCCAGCCCCGCCATCACATACGGCATGCCCCAGCCGTTGCAGTGGAACATCGGCAGGGTGTGGAGGTACACGTCGCCTTCCCACACACGGGTGTGCAGGCCGAAGGTCATGCCGTTGACCCAGATGTTGCGGTGGGTCAGCTGCACGCCCTTGGGGCGGGCGGTGGTACCCGACGTGTAGTTGATCGTCGCGGTGGCGTCCTCGTCCGGCTGCGACCACGGGCGCGGCTCGGTCCCGAACCGCATCAGCCCGGCCTCGGTCTGCTCGCCGAGGACGAAGCGGTGGGGCGCCTTGACCTCGGACAGCCCGGCGTCGAGCTCCGGGTCGACGAGGAGGACCGAGGCGCCGCTCTGCGCCACCACGTAGTCGACCTCCTCCGGCTTGAGGCGGAAATTCACCGGGACGCAGATGCGGCCGCTCATCGGCACCGCGAACAACAGCTCCAGCAGACGCGCGGAGTTGTGGCTCGCCACGGCCACCCGCTCCCCTTCACCGACCCCGAGGGCGTCCAGCCCCGCCTGCCAGGCACGGACCCGTTCGGCGAACCGCCCGTAGCTCGCCACGGGCACCGGCGGGGCGGGCTGCTGCGGCTCGTCGACCACCCCGGGACTGTCCCGGAAGCCCAGCTCGGCACGGTCGAGGAAGTCCGCGATCGTCATCGGTGTCCGCATGTGCGCTCTCCTGTGTTCTACGTCTGCCGAGGGAAGAGCGTCCCACGTACTTGGCTTTCCCGCCGTGGTTGTTGCTCGCCGTTGCACCTGCGGCGCCGCCCACGTGCCCGTCTGTCCCGCCGCGGGGCGTCTCGCCGTTCCGCTGCGCTTTGCGGCGCCTCCCACGTACCTGTCTGCGGCGCCGCGGGGCTTGCTCGCCGTTGTGCGCTTTGCGGCGCCTCCCACGTACCCGTCTGTTCCGCCGCGGGTGTTGTTCGCCGTTGCGCCTGCGGCGGGCTGGGTGGTTTGTGGGTGCGGTGACGGGCCTCCGGGGCCGGTTGTGTGGACTGCTGACGCTTTACGTCCACACAACCGGCCCCGGAGGCCCGTCCCCTCCCGTGAGGGGTAAAGGAGACGGTGGGTGGGGGTGCACGTGGTGCCTACAGGCGCGCAGGCAACGGATGAGGCTTGCTGCCAGGCGCAACGGCGAGGCGACCCGCGTGGGGACAGACGGCTATGTGGGGAATCAAAAAGAACTCGCCAGGGCTGCCATGATCAGGACGTCGTGCCATTCGCCGTCCCAGTACAGCGCTTCGCGCAAGCGGCCCTCCACCTCGAAGCCGCATTTCTCGTAGGCCCGTCGGGCGCGCGGGTTGAAGGGGAAGACCTCCAGCTCGACGCGGTGCAGGCCCACCCGGTCGAAGGCGTAGGCCAGGAGGAGGCGGATCGCCTCGGGGCCGATGCCGCGGCCGGTGGCGTCGGCGGCGAGGGAAATGCGGAAGGTGCCGTGGGCGTTGTCCTTGTCGATCTGGCTCAGCGCCAGTTCGCCGAGGTAGCCGCCGGACTCCCGGTCCTCGATGACGAGGTCGAGGCGGTCGGGGCGCCCGGCGGCGGCTGCGCACCATTCCTGCAGTTCGGGCAGCGTCCAGTCACGGTGGGTGCCGGTCAGCCGTCGTATCTCGGGATCGAGGAAGGTGGCGTGGAAGGCATCCGCGTGGCGGAGCGTGAGCTGCACGAGCCGGATGCGCTCGCCCGTGAGCACCGGCTTCTCGGAGAGTGCGGTGGGGTCGATCATGTCGGGATGATGGCGGGCCGCGGACGGTGCGGCAACTGAAATTGACCGGTGGGGGTGCCGGGGCGGAAGGGGGACGACGTGGAGCTGCGCCAGGTGCGGTACTTCGTCACGGTCGCGCAGGAGCTGCACTTCGGGCGGGCGGCCGAGCGACTGCACATCGTGCAGTCGGCGGTGAGCCAGCAGGTCCGGCGGCTGGAACGGGAGCTGGGGGCCGAGCTGTTCGACCGCTCCGCGCGTCAGGTCCGGCTGACGGCCGTCGGTGCGCGGTTCCTGCCGGAGGCGCGGGCGCTGCTGGCGGCCGAGGAACGTGCCCTCGCCGTCGTCGCCGAGCTGACCGCCGGCCGGGCCCGCACCCTGCGTCTGGGGACGAGCACGGGCCTGGGCGCCCATCTGGACCGGGTGCTGGACGCGCTGGCCGGGCTCGCCCCGGAGATCGGGGTGGAGCTGGTCTCGGCGCGGGCCGCGGAGCGGCTCGACCGGGTGGTGTCGGGCGAGCTGTCCGCGGCGTTCCTCCGCGGTGAGCCGGACGACGGCGGCCGGGAGGGGCTGAGGTTCCTCCCGCTGTGGCAGGACCCGCTGGTGGCGGTCGTCCCGGCCCGGCATCCGCTCGCCGCCTCACCCGGCACGATCGCGCTGGCCGAACTCGCCGCCGTGCCGCTGCTGCTGACCGAGCGGCGCAACAACCGCGCCCTGGTCGACCTCGTCGTCAACGCGTGTCATGACGCCGGTTTCGCGCCCGTTCCCGGCCCGCGGTACGGCTCGCTGGACAATACCCTGACCGCGATCGGCGCCGCCGGCCCGGCGGACGGGCTGTGGACCGTCGTCTACGCCTCGCACGCCGACCGGCTCCACACACCCCGGGTGGCCTTCCTGCCGTTCCGCAACCCCGGCATGGAGCTCACCACCCACCTCGCGGTGCGCCGCAGCAATCCGCCGGCCGGTCTGGAGCCGCTGCTGCGGGCCTGTGCGGAGGCGGGCGGCGGCGGGGTGTGGCCCGCCGCCTGAAGCCGACCCATCTCGATCCGTGATCGCTGCGTGCGCGATCCGCTTCTTGGTCACGCGGGCCGTACGCGATGAACTGAGGGCACGCCGGCGAAACCGCCGCGAACGGCCAAATGGCCTGCAAAGCAAGGGAGTTCGTCATGCCGATCGTCACCGTCCAGCAGGGTCCGCGCAGCGTCGAGCTGAAGCGGGAGCTGGTCCGGCAGATCACCGATGCGTTCGTGGACGCCTACCGGATCCCCGCCGAGACCGTGCAGGTCTGGATCCAGGAGGTCCCGACCGACAGCTGGGGCACAGCAGGCACCCTGACGGCAGATAAGTAGTCCAGCCCACGTGAGGGGGGCGAGCCTGATCCATTGCCCGCGGGCGCATGGGCATTACGTGCACCCCCACCGTCCTTCACTTCCCCCCAACGGGAGGGGACGGGCCGGAGGGGCCGGTTGTGTGGACGTAAAGCGTCAGCAGTCCACACAACCGGCCCCGGAGGCCCGTCACCGCACCCACAAACCACCCAGCCCGCCGCAGGCGC